>FR898640.1 GCA_000437215.1 Clostridium sp. CAG:440 | reverse complement strand
CTACAAAAGTTCAAAGTGATAAAGACATAATAGCTATGGCTGTAACAAGAAACAGTGATTCATCAGTAAAACAAACAGGAATAATGGTAGATCAAGATGGAATGGTATATACTGTTGGTTATAATGGAAATGGTGAAATAGGAAATGGAACAGTAGAAAGTACAATTAGTAAAGTATGTATTAGTAAGGTAAAATTAAATGTTACACCACATGTAATTAATTATAAAAATGTAGGAGATACTGGAGAAAAAATAACATGCAAAGTGTCTGCAGGATTTAATTTATTGTATGACAATGTAGAACAGGGAAAATATGAATTTAAATCAGTAGATAAAGATATTGCCGATGTAACTGAAGATGGAGTTGTAACAGCAAATGGAATAGGAACAACATTTATTAAGGTTTATAATGAACAAAATGATTGTTATGCAGGAGTTAGAGTCCAAGTAAATGGGGAACAAGGACTTACGACAGCAAAAATAGTTGGAGGATGGAATCATTTTGTAGCATTAAAGGCAAATGGAGAAGTATGGACATGGGGAAGCAACAGCAATGGACAACTTGGAGTATCAGATAAGACAAATAAACAAAAACCAACAAAAACATCTATATATGATTCTAATAATGAAGATAATAATTATGCTATAGATGTAGCAGCAGGTTCATATCATACAGTTGTATTAAAACAAGATGGTACGGTATGGACAGTTGGATTAAATAATTATGGACAATTAGGAAATGGAACAAATACATCAAGTGATGAATTTGTAAAAGTAGAAGGTTTACAAGAAAAAGTAATAGCTATTGCAGCAAATAATTTAACAACTTATGCTTTAACTGAGAATGGAAATGTGTATGGATGGGGTTACAATAGTTATGGTCAACTTGGAATTAACTCTACAGCTACATGTTATTCTCCGGTTAAAATGCAAAAAATATCTGACATTATACAGATTTCTGCAGGAGAAAATTATCTTGTAATGCTAGATGCAAATGGAAGTGTATGGAGTGTAGGATATAATGGAAGTGGACAATTTGGATTAAATAATACAAGCAATTATTATTTACCACAAAAAATGTTATCAGAAGATGGAAACAAAATATTAACAAATATTAAGAAAGTAGCAGCAGGAACAATTCATACATTGGTATTAACAGAAGAAGGAACAGCATATGCAGTAGGTTATAGTGGCTATGGACAGTTAGGAAATGGAACAAATAAGACACAAATGTTGCCAGTAAAAATGATTGACAAAGATAAAAATGTTGTAAAAAATATAAAAGATATTGCAGCAAATGGATATTCAAGTATGGTTTACGTTAAAGATACAAGTGTAGAAAATACACAAAATGACACAAACAAAACATCAGGTTTATATGTTGCAGGTTACAATAATTATGGACAATTATTTACAAAAAATACAACAAAACAAATGTATTTAACTAAAGTACAAGAGAACAATAATATTATTACAATGGCAAGCACTAAAAATACATCTTATCAAACATCAGCAATTGCAGATGATTTAGGATTAGTATATACAGTAGGATATAATGGAAATGGAGAAATGGGAGATGACTCAACAACTACAACAACAGAACCAACAAATATTTCTGAAGCAAGCTTAAAAGTAAATCCAACAAAAATTGTATTAAACTTAAATAGCAGTAATATTAGCGAAAAAATAGAAGCTAATACAGATTTAGGATTTAACTTATTATATAGTGAAGTAACTAATGAAGAAGTTACGTTTAAAAGTCAAGATGCAAAAATAGCATCAGTAGATAATGATGGAGTTGTTACAGGAAATACATATGGTACAACTACTATAGAAGTAACAACAAATAAATTACCAAATAAAGTGCTAGTTGATGTTCAAGTATTAAGAAAAAATGATATTACTATTCCAAAAGTAGTAAGTATGAATGATTTTTCAGTAGCATTAAAAGCAGATGGAACAGTATGGACATGGGGGTATAACTATCAAGGACAATTAGGATTAGGAGACAATTCTAATAGATATAAGCCTACACAGGTTAATATAAAAGATGTTATAGATGTTGCTGCTGGAAGTAATCATGTATTGGCATTAACTAAAGATGGAAAATTGTATTCATTTGGTTCAAATAGTTATGGACAACTAGGAAGACAAGGAAATACACTTATACCACAAGAAATAGAAGGATTAGAAAATGTAATAAAAATAGCTGCAAGTACGTACCATTCAATGGCACTTACAAGTGAAGGAAATGTTTATACATGGGGCTATAATGGCTATGGACAATTAGGAAATGGAACAAGTACAAGTAATGCTAAACCAAGTAAAATAAAAATCAAAAATATTGTCAAAATTGCAGCAGCAAATCAAACATCAGCAGCAGTTGATGGAGATGGTAATTTGTATGCATGGGGATATAATGGTTATGGACAACTTGGAAATGGAACAACAAATAGTCAATATTTCCCAAGAAAGGTTTCATCACTAGATGGAATTATAGATGTTGCTGTTGAAGATAATACAATAATAGCATTAAACGAAAATGGAAATGTATTTTCAAGTGGATATAATAAATATGGAAATTTAGGAAATAGTAGCACACAAGATAGATATAAATTTGAAAATGTAAAAGAAAATTCAGAAAATATTTTAACAAATGTTAAATCTATTGAAGCTGGAAACAATTATGCAATTGCTATAAAAGAAGATGGTACAGCTGTTACATGGGGATATAATAGCTATGGTCAATCTTCAAATGGTACAACAAGAAATAATTTACTTCCTGTAGATTTAAAATATGGAGTAGATAAAGATAAAATAGATAAGATTATTTGTGCAGCAGCAGGACAAGGTACAACAACTATTGTAAGAGAAGATGGAAAAGTTTGGACAATAGGTAAAAATAATTATGGTCAATTAGGAGACAGTTCTACAACAAATAAAACAGAATTTGTATGTATTAGTAAACCAATTTTATTATTTGAAGATACACCAATTAGAATAAAGGGAATAGGACAAACTAAATATGCAAAAGTAAATATGTCTCAAGGATTTAACCTATTATATAATTCAGTAGAAGATGCAAAATTTACATATTCAAGTAAAAATAAAGAAATAGCAACAATAGATGAAACAACAGGAAAAATAACATCTATAAAAAAAGGTAAAACACAAATATCAGTAATTGATACTATTTCAGGACAAACAACTGTCGCAGATGTATATGTTTTAGGAGAAGATGATATAACATTCCCACAAATTGAAAGTAATAATTATTCAACAGTAACTTTAAAAGCTAATGGGGAAGTTTGGAGTTATGGTTATAATGGCTATGGACAATTGGGAACAGGAGATACACAAAATAAAATATTACCAACATATACAAATATAAACAATATAATGCAAATTGCACTTGGAAAAAATCATACTGTAGCAGTTGATAAAGATGGACATGTATTTACATGGGGATATAATAGTTATGGACAGTTAGGAAATGGAACAACAGGTGGAACAGTTTTAGAAAAGGTACAAGTTAAATCAACAGATGGAGAAGGTGTCTTAGAAAACATTGTATCAGTCGCAGCTGGAGATTCATTTACTATGGCATTAGATAAAGATGGAAATGTTTATACATGGGGATATAATAGTTATGGACAATTAGGAAATGGAGATACAAATTATAGAGTATTGCCTGTAAAGGTAGATGGATTACAAGGAATTGTAAAAATAAAAGCTGGAAATGGTTCAGCATTTGCAATAGATAATAATAATTGTTTATGGGTAGCAGGATACAATGGCTATGGAAATTTAGGAGATGGTACAACAGGAAATAAATTAACATTTACTAAATTAAATACACTTGAAAATGTAGCTGATGTATCAGCAAGTCCTGTTAATAGTACAATTGTACTATTATTAGATGGAACAGTTTGGGGATTTGGAAATAATAGATATAATGCTTTAACAAATGCTGGAGGCGCTATACCACAGCAATTACAAGGACCAGATGGGGCATTGAAAAATATAACATCAATTGGAACAGGCTACTATACAGGATATGCAATTACATCAGAAGAAAAAGTTGTTGCATGGGGATTAAATAATTATTCTCAATTAGCATCAGGAGATACTAGCTCTAAACAAACACCAGTTTATATGAAAGATAAAGATGGAAATATAATTGAAAATGTAATGATTGTAGCTGGTGGAAATTCTAATACAGAAATTGCAAAAAGTAATGGAACAGTATGGTCAATTGGATATAATGGTTATGGAGAGTTAGGAGATGGTTCTACAACATCAACTAATAAATTAGAATGTATATCAACACAATATATTAAATTAAATCAAAGAGAGGTAACATTAAAATTATCAAATCCAGAATATCAAATAAAACCAGAAACTGTATATGGATTTAACTTATTATTTGATATAGCGGAAAATAATGGCTTTACATATAAATCTTTAGATAATAATATTGCAACTGTAGATGAAGAAACAGGAAAAGTTACAGCAAATGGATTAGGAAGAACATATATAATTCTAAAATCAAAAGATGCTGAAGATGAAGCTAGAGTTGTTATAAATGTAATTGATGATGACAAAAAAGTAAAAGAAAAAGTAGAGGCAGGAAATATTCATTCTCTTGCATTAAAACAAGATGGAACAATTTGGAGTTTTGGTGATAATTCTCAAGGAGAAATGGGAAATGGAACAATTAGTTCTATAAATACCACAGAACCAACACAAATTGTGACAGGAATGTATACAGAAATAAAAGAAGAAGAAACTGAAGAAGGCTCAACTCAAGTAACAACAACAAATATTGAAGTTAAATTAGATAATATAAAAGATATTGCAGCAGGATATAATTTTAATTTGGCAGTGGATAGTAATGGCTATGTATATTCATGGGGATATAATGGTTATGGACAATTAGGAGATAATTCAACAGTTTCAAGATCAATACCAACAAGAATTGAAGGGTTAGAAAAGATTAAAAATGTATATTCATATGGAAATACAAGTATGGCCATAAATGAAAATGGAGAAATTTATGTATGGGGATATGGTTATAATAAAGTTCCTACAAAGCTTGATTTCTATAGTAAAGCTGTAGATATTCATGGAAAATTAATACTTGCTGAAGATGGAAGTGTATGGACATTGTCTTTAAACCCAACAAAAATTGCAGGATTAAGTAATATAGTAGAAGTTGCATCAGGAGACAATTATTATGCTGCATTAGATACAAAAGGAAGAGTTTGGGTATTAGGCTATAATAGATATGGACAATTATCACAAGCAAATACATCAGATGTGGATACTTTAACTTTTGTTAAAGTACAAAAAGAAACAGAATATGAAGTTTTACAAGATATTGTAGAATTAAAAGCAGGAAAAAATAGTTTACAAATGATATCTAGTAATGGTGATTTATATGTTTCAGGTTATAGTTCATATGGACAATTAGGAACAGGTGAAAATAAATCAAGTATTACAATTGCAACAAAAGCTAAAAATATGGATAATACAAAATTTGTTGATTCAAATTCATACCATAGTATTGCATCAGACAATAACGGATTTGTCTATACAGCAGGTTATAATGGATATGGAGAACTTGGAGATGGAACATATACAAGCACAAATGAATTTAATGTAATAGGAGATACATATGTACATGTAGAGAAAAATAAAGTTACAATTGAAGAAGGAAAAACTAAACAAATAAAAGCTTCATTAGATAATAAATTCAATTTAATTAAAGATACTGTAGATAGTGGTAATATTTCTTATAAATCTTTAAATGATGAAATAGCAACAGTAGATGATAATGGAACTATACATGCTAAAAAACTTGGTACAGTAGAGATAATTGCAACACATACAATTACTCATAAAGTTGCAGTAATATTTGTACAGGTAGTTCCAGAAGAAAAAACAACAGTTCCAAAAATAGAAGTTGGTGATACACATTCAGCAGCACTAAAAGCAGATGGAACAATATGGACATGGGGAAATAACTCATATGGACAATTAGGAATAGGGGACAATGTAACAAAAACAAGTCCAACAAAGGTTACTGATATTGAAAATGCAATAGATGTGTCAGTTGGATATTATGATACAGTTGTTGCTAAACGAGATGGAACAGTATGGGCATTTGGAAATAATTCAAATGGACAACTTGGTGATGGAACAAGTTCAAATAGAGTGAATCCAGTTCAAGTAATTAAACAAGACGGAGCACCATTAACTAAGATTTCTAAAGTAGCGGCTGGAACATACAGAACAGTTGCTTTAGATGAAGATGGTAATGTTTGGATTTGGGGTTATAAATATGGAAAAACAGCAACAAAAATATCTGGATTAAATGGAATTATAGATATTTCATCAAATTATGCAGTAAAACATGATGGTGAAGTTTATAAAATAGATACTCCAGATGTGAAATTAAAATTAAATAATATTATTAGAGTTTCTGAAGGTGCAAATCATGCTTTATTCTTAAATAAAGATGGAAAAGGATACAGTATTGGAAATAATAATAAAGGACAATTAGGAGATGGAACAACTGTAAATAAAGATATGCCAGTTCTAATTCAAGACAGTACAGGGGTTCAAAGTTTAACAAATATTAAAGAGTTAAAAGCTGGAACAGAATTTTCAATTGCTATTATGAAAAATGGGGATACATATACTTGGGGAAGTAATGATAATTATAAATTAGCATCAGATGTACAAAACTACCAAGTATATCCAAAGAAAAATGATCAAACAAATAATGCGATTTTTGCAGATGCAGGAGTAAACAATGGGGCAATAATAGATGAAAATGGTTATGTATATACATGGGGATTAGGAGATTATGGAAATTTAGGAAATAAATTATATAATACATCAAGTGTCCCAGTATTAGTAGGAGTTCAAGATGTAGGTCTTAATGAATATGATATTGTATTACATAAAGGTGAAGATTACAAAATAGTAGTAACAAATAAAACATTTAATGTATTACAAGAAGTACAAGATAAAGGACAAATGAATTATTCTACAGGAAATAGTAATATTGCATCAATTTCTAATACAGGACTTGTTACAGGAGTAAAAGAAGGAAAAACAACAGCTGTTATAAGTAAAGTTGGAACAGATAGTGTTAGTATTGCAAATATTACAGTATTACCAGATGGCGTTGACATTGAACCAATGGCATTAACATCTATGTCACACACAGTTGTTTTGAAAGCAAATGGAACAGTATGGAGTTATGGATTAAATTCTAGTTATCAACTTGGAAACGGAAGTACTGTATCTAGTGATAGACCAGTTATGGTAAAATTCCCAGAGGGAACAATAATTAAACAAATTGCAGTTGGAAATACACATAATTTAGCATTAGACATTAATGGAAATGTTTGGGGTTGGGGTGTAAACTCAAACAATTCATTAGGTAGAAATGCAAGTAAACCAGTAAGTTTAGGAATTAGTAATGTTAAGAAAATAGCAGCAAACAATGATCAAAGTATGATTTTAACAAATGATGGTTATGTATATGTATGGGGATTAAACGAAAATGGAGAATTAGGAACAGGTACATATAATAAAGTTAAAGAACCTACACTATTAAATTATGTAAGTGATGTAATAGACATTGCACTTGGTAAAAATCATTCATTATTATTAACAACAAATGGAAAAGTATTAACATCTGGATTAAATGTTTATGGACAAACAGGAAAACAAGAGGGAAAATCAAATACATTTACTCAAATTGAAGTACCAGTTACAATTGGAAAAATAGCTGCAGGAGATAACCATAGTGTATTATTAAGTGCAACTGGCAATGTATATACATTTGGATATAATGAAAATGGTCAATTGGGACTTGGAACAAAAACTAATATGTTAATTCCAACAAAAGTTAATATAACTAATATTATGCAAATTTCAGCTGGAAAAAATCAAACAATTTTATTAGGTGCAGATAGAATGTTATATTCAACAGGTTCAAATAGTAATGGACAATTAGGACTTGGAATAAAAGATGATAAATTATTATTTACTAAAGTTACAAAAGTAGATGATATGATGAGTATTTCTTGTGGAAATACCTACAATGTATCTATAAAATATGATGGTGATGTATATGGCTGGGGAGACTACTATCATGGAACATCATCAATAAAAACAAAAACAAATAGTACAGTTCCAGTTAAAGTTGGAAATGATTCATCATATATAGAAGAACCAGAAATAACAGTTAATATAGATGGAACTAAACAAATAAATATAGCACCAAAATATAGTTTTAATGTATTTAAAGAAGATGAAACTGAAACCGGATTTAGTTATGAGGCTTTAAATGATAATATTGCTACAGTTAGTGAAAAAGGACTTGTAACAGGTATAAAAACAGGAACTACATGGATAAAAGTTACAGAAAATGAAACAGAAAAAGAAAATGTAGTTATTGTAAGAGTTATTGAAAAAGATTCAAAATATGCTCCACAAATTGCAGGAGGAGATGGATATGCAGCTGTGTTAAAATCAGATGGAAGCATATGGGGATTTGGTTATAACTCAGATGGACAACTTGGAAATGATAAATTAGTGCCTATAAATGTACCAAGTCAAACAAACATTTTAGCAACATATAAGCAAGTTGTAGCAGGAAAAAAATTCACTTTAGCATTAAGAGATGATGGAACAGTATGGGCATGGGGTGATAATACTTATGGAGTACTTGGACAAGGAAACAGAGTATCTGCTAGAAAGCCAGTACAAGTTCAATTATTAAGTAATATTGTATCAATTGCAGCAGGCGATAATCATGCAATAGCATTAGATAATTTTGGAAATGTTTATACATGGGGATTAAATAGTTGTGGTCAATTAGGAAATGGAAATACAATAACACAAAGTATGCCAGAAAAAATATATAGCACAGATAAACAAATTACAGGAATTGCAGCAGGAGGAAATATGTCAGCTATTGTAGATTTGGAAGGTTCTGTATATGTATTTGGTGATAATAGCAAAGAACAAATTGAAGAACTTAAATACAACTATGATGAATTTGGTCAAAAAATATTACCAGCATTAAATCTTTATTCATCAGAACCTCAAAAAGTAAAAGCTATAAGTAATGCGGTTAAAGTTGAATGTTTACAAAATGAAATTGTAATATTAAAACAAGATGGTAGCGTTATAAAAATTGACAAATATGCAAAACAGGAAAACGCAAGAATACAAGTTGTTGCATCACAAAACATAGTAGATATTTCTGCAACAAATAACAACATAATGGCATTAGACAATAATCAAAATGCATATACATTTGGAGATAATTCAAATGGTCAAGCAGGAATAGGTACAACAAGCAATAGTGTTACATTACAAAAAATAAACATGGTTGAAGGAAAAACATATTTAAGAGTTGGTGCAGGCTATAAAAACAATTATGTTATAGATACAGAAGGATTTGTATATGCTGCTGGTGCAAATGAATATGGACAATTAGGAAATGGTACATATGATGACAGTTTAGTGTTTACACTTGTTGGAGATAGAAATTTTGAAATAGTACCAGATGCAAGAACAATGAAACAACCAGAAGAAGAAACAGTAACAATTAAGGCAAATATATTTAATATATTTAACCATAATGAAAGAAAATTAACAGATTATGAGTGGAAATCAAGTAATAGTGATGTTGTAAGTGTAGAGAATGGAGTACTTGTTTCACAAGATATGGGAACAGCAACAATTACAGCAACAGATAAAGTAACTAAAAATACAGCAACGGCTTTAAGAGTTGTTCAACCATTGGATGAACAAAGAATAGATACTATTACAGTTAATGGAAAAGAAGCAAAAGTTTCTGGAGAAAATAAATATGAAGTTTCTGTAGAGAAAAATCCAGATGGAACAGGAACTATTATAATAACAACAAAAGATGCAACAGATCAAATTAGTATTGATGAAGGAACAACATATCAAACAGGTAAACTAACACAAGATGTATTATTAGATACAAAGCAAAAAATTGTAAAAGTTAGAGTTAAAGTTTCTAATGGAAAAATAGTTGATTATGTTTTAACAATCAACACTATTTCAAATGATGCAAGTCTAGCACAATTAACAGTTGATAATGTTGTACCAACTGCAGTAAGTTCAACAGAATATGAAATTATTGTTAAAGATACAGTTACAAAACCTGAAATACATGCAGTTGCAAATTATTCAAAAGCAACAGTAAGCATTGATGCAAGTATTCCGGAAAAGAAAGAAACAACTAGAACAGTAGATATGTCAACAATAATTAAAAAAGTTGTTCCAATTCAAGTAACAGCAGAAAATGGTGATACAGTAACATATACCTTAACTATTTATAAAGAAGATGCATTAACTCAAATTGAATCTATAATGGTTAATGGAAAAGAAGCTACTAAATTAAGTGAAAATAATTATAAAGCAATAATTCCAAGAGATATGGATTCAACACAAATAATTGCAAAGGCTTTATATCCAAAAGCAAGATTAGAAATAAACGGTTTAGGAGAAGAAACAACAATAACAACTAAGACTGTAGCAACTACTAAAGATGAAACAATAGTAAATATTTATGTAAGAGCAGGAGAAGGAGAAAACGAAAGAGAAAAAGTTTATACGTTAACTATAGATAAAGAAGGAACAGAAGATATACAAGGATTATTTTCTGTAACAGTAAATGGAAAAGAAATAAAACCAGTAGGAAAAATATATGATGCATATATTGCAGATAATTCTAAAACAGTTACTGTAACTGCAATAACAATAAGTGAAAAAGACTTAGTAAAAATTGGAGATACACAAGAAAAAGAACATATATCAACACAAGAGTTAAATGTAGACAACAATATTACAACATATATAATTACTGTAACAGATCCTGAAGATAGTACTAAAACTAAAGAATTTACACTAAATATTAAAAAACCATCAGCAGATAATTCTTTAATGTCTATTACAGTAGGAAATAAAGAATTTTCTAAAGAAGCTATAAAGCAATTAGGAACAAATACATATAAGGTAAGTGTTTCTGATAGATATGAAAAAATAGATGTAATTGCAAAAGCAAATTACGAACAAACAAAAATTAGTATAAATCATGAAGAATATGAAGAAGAAATATCAACAAGAGAAGTAAAAATTGGGGAAAACGAGCCAACAATTGTAGAAATTTTGGCAAAAGCTTTAAATGGAGATATTGCAACATATACATTAGAAATATACAAAGAAAACAGTAATAATAATATTAAAGAAATAACTGTAGATGGAAACAGTGTAACAAAAAGTAAAACAGATGAAGACACTTATGAATATACTTTAGATAAAGTAACAAGTAAAGTAACAATAGGAGCAATAGCTGAAGCAGAATCTAGTATGGTAGGAATAAATACATTTGAAAAAGAGCAAGAGGCCACATACCAAGATATAAAAATGGAAGGTAGATCAATTGTTGTAAACATATATGTTACAGCAGAAGATGGAACAACAAAAACATATAAATTAATAGTATATGCACTACCAGACAATGTAAATTTATTACATGTAAAGGTAAATGGAAAGGATGCAACAGCAGTTCCAGTTAATAAATATCAGACAAAAGTAAATAAAAACGATACAAGTTTTGAATTATATGTTATACCAGAAGATGAAAAAGCAAAAGTTCAAATAAATACTAACAAAGAAGTAACAGGAACAGCAAATGCTACAATTGCAAAGGAAAAAGAAGAAGTAGAGGTTAATATAAAAGTAACAGCACAAGATGGAACAACTCAAAATTATACATTAATAGTTTCAAATCAATCAGATGATAGTAAACTTGCAATACTAAAAGTTGATGGACAGATTATAGAACAAAATGAAGATGGAAAATATTATGTAGAAAAGAAATTCTTAACAGAATCTGTTAATGTTAGTGCAATTGCAAATAGCAGTTTCGCAAAAGTAAGTATTAATGGAACAACACCAACATTAGAAGAACAAACTTCAAATGTAACAACACCAGATAATAAAAACACTATTACAATAAATATAATTGCAGAAGATGGAACAACAATGGAATATATTTTAATAGTAAATAAATTATCAAATGAAACTGGAGCAGATATTACTATATCTTATATAGAAGATGGGTTAACAAAAGAAGAAAAAATTACAGTAGATTCTAATAACAAGGCAACAGTAAGAATAGGAAATCAAGATGAAGTTGATATAACTGTAATTTCTAAAGATAAACTTGCAAAAGTTTCTATAAAAGAAAGCTTACCAAAAATAAATAAAGAAACTCAAAAGATTGCTACAACAGAAGAAACAACATGTGTTCCTATTTATGTAATTGCACAAGATGGAACAGTTGGAAACTATGAAATAACAATTGTTAAAGCATCAAGTGATAATGAACTAGAATCATTAACTGCTCAAAATATAGACAATGATGATATTTTAAAAACATCTGATAATACATATTTAATAAAAATGCCAGACACAACAAATGAAATAAAATTAAAAGCAATAGCAAAAAGTAAATATGCAACAGTAAAAATTGAAGATGGTGATTATTCAAGTACAAATGTTAATGAACAAACAGTTCTAGTAGATGGCGAAAGTAAAGAAATAACAATATGTGTAAAATCAGAAAATGGACAAGAAAGGGAATATAAAGTTACAATCAAGAAAGTTACAGACTTAAGTTTAGAGAGTGTTAAAGTTGATGATAATGAGTGTTACTTAGAAGATGGAAGTTATGTTTCATTTATAGATAGAGACACTAAAGAAATTGCATTAAAAATTAAAGCTAAAAATGAAAAAGCATTAATTGCTATAAAAGAGGGCTCAGATAAAAATTGGAGTGATTCAGAAGCAAAAGATATACACATAAAACAAATTACAATTACAGGAGAAGAAACCACTGTGCTAATCCAAGCTAAAGATCCAAATGATGAGTCAAGAATAAAAGAATATAGTTTAATTATAAAATATAAATCATCTAATGCAGATTTAGAATTAGTTAAAGTTGATAATAAAGATGCAATAAAAATGGAAGATGAATATTATGCAACTACAACTGTAGATGCATTAAAGAGCCAAATTTTTGCTAAAGCTGTAAACAAATATGCTAAAGTTTCAATTAATGGTTTTGATAAAGAAGAAGGAAGTTCAACAAGAAAGATTGATTTAAGTAGTGAAAAAACAACAACAGTTATTGTTACAGTTACATCTCAAGATGAAAAAACAACAAATACATTTAATGTAATTATTGAAAGAAAATCTGAAGATGCAAGCTGTACAATTCTAATAAATAATGAATTTGCAGATGAAACAGATGAGCAAACAAATACTTATACAAAATATATAGAAAGACAAGACACTGAAGCAACAGTATTAGTAAATGCTAATAGTGAAGTGGCAATGGTTGAAATGGATGGTGAAAGCCAATTACATACATTAGCAAAAACAATTACTATTGCTAATGAGGAAACTAAATTAGATGTTATTGTTACTGCTGAAAATGGTGAAAAAGTAATATATCATGTAAACATTATTAAAAAGTCTACTGACAATTCTATAAAAAGTGTAAAAGTAGATGGAAAACAAATAGAAGAACAAGATGGAAAATATATAGCTACAGTATATGATAAGGGAAAAGATACACAAGATGCTCTAATTGAAGTTATAGCAACAGAAGAACACGCTAAAATACAAATTGGAGATGGAAGTGAATTTAAACCAACACCAGCCCAATCATCTGTAACATTTAAAGATCAAAATAGAAAAATTACTTTAAATATCAATGTACAAGCACAAGACACAAATACAACAAATATAACCAAAATATTGGAAATAAATATAGTTTCTGATGATACAACAATTAAAGTAGTTAAAAATGGGGACAATGTTGTAACAAATTATGATGAACAAACACATACATTTAAAGAATATTTATCAAAAGATATAGAAGAAGTAAACTTAAGCATAGAGGCTAATAGTTTATATACTACTTTAACATCAGGGGAAACAACAGGAAAACAAATTATATCTATAAATAATGTAAATATTAAAGATCAAGATGAAGTAGATATATCATTTACAGCAATAGCTGAATCTGGAAGAACTCAAGATTATATAATTAAAATTTTAAGAAAATCAGACAATGCAAATGCAGCACATATTTATGTTGATGGAATTGATATTATAGACAATTTCCAAGATGTCGATTCTGTACCTACATGTGTAATTTCAATTGGAAAAGAAACTCAAAATAGTGTAATTGAGGCAATTGCCGAAAATGAATTTGCAAATATAAGAATAGGAGATACACAAGGAGTAATTAAAAAATCAAAACAAAACATTAAATTAGATACTGAAAAATCAACTATTACAGTTCCAATAGTAATTACATCACAAGATGAAACAGTAACTAAGACATATAACATTATGTTTGTACGTTTATCAAATGATACTACAATACAATGGCTTGAGGTAAATAATAAGCATATAATAGAAGATGAAAATGGAAATTATGAGGTAACTGTAAAAGCAACACAAGATATTGCAAATGTAAAAATTACATTATCAAATATTTTAGCAACTGTAACTATGGGAGGAGAAGTAAAACAAGCAAAACTTGAAGAAAACATTATTTTACCAGAAAGTGGTGATACTGTTAAAACAATAACAGTAACAGCTGTTGATGGAACAGTAAGAACATGTACTTTAACAATTCATAAACAGGTAAATAACTTAGGCTTAGAAAAAGTATATTTAGATGGAAGAATTGCAAATAAGGTAGATGATAATACATTTGAAATAGATGTTAAAAAAGGAACAACAAATGCTACTATACAGGCTGTTGCAAGTAAGCAAACTGAATATGTAAGCATTAAAGATAATGTTAAAGAGCAAAAAGAAAATATTTATAAAAATTGCTCAATTATAGAAAAAACAATCCCAATAAAAGTTATAGCAATGTTTGAAGATGAAGTAGACCAAGAAAGACAATATAATCTAATAATTAAAGAAGTTGAAGAACCAGACGTTGTTCAAGACTTAAATGTAACTATTAAAATAGATGATGAAGAAATTTATCAAGATACAGATGGAAATTACGTAAAAATAGTAAATAATGAATTAGATAATTGTACTTTGTGGGCTGGAATAACATCTGAAACATCAAAAGTAAAAATTAAAGATGATAATGGAGAAACAGAGTATGAATATCCATCAAGTAATAAAAATTTGAGTTTGAAAAATGGTGTAACTGAGGCGATTGTAACAGTTCAAAATGGTGCATTGGAAGAAAAAGAATATATGGTTTATGTTATTAAAGATACAGAAGATATAGACGATTGCAATATAAAAGAAATTATAGCAGGAAAAGGTGCAGTAACAGAAGGAGTAATTGATCCAGAACCAGATGGAACATATACTACATTTATTAAAAAAGGTGAGACATCAATAGATATAACTGCAAAATCAACTTACCCATATGCAAAAGTAAGTATTGACGGAAATTATGAAACAAGAGGAGAAAATACAAAAACAATTGAAATGGGAAATGATAGTCAAAAACAAATAGTTGTAAAAATTACAGCAATTGATGGAAGTGTAGAGCAATATTTAGTAAATATTTATCGTGAACCAAATGAATTAGATTTAAAAGCAGTTTATGTTAATAATAGACAAGCAACCAAAGTAGATGATACAAGTTATACAATAGATATTGTTAAAGATACTAAACAAGTGGATTTAAAAGCTATATTGTATAGTGATGCTGAATATGTATCAATTGCAGAAAATGAAGCAACATTAGAACAAAATGAGTACTTAAATTATAATATTTCTAATGGTGTAGAAATTAAAATTGTAGCATCTAATGGATTAGATTCTACACAAGAAGGTTACATTAAGAAAGAATACAAATTGATTTTAACAATGGTAGAAAGTCAAGATGATTTGAAAGATTTACAATTAACAATAAAAGTTGATGAAAAAGAAGTTCAAAAACAAGAAGATGGAATTTATATTGCTAAAGTAAGTAAAGATAAGGTAAGAAGTATTGTAGAAGCAATTTCTACTTCAAGTACAACAAAAGTTAAAATTAATGAAACATCATTTAGGGTAAAATCATCTAAAGAAAAGGTTGATTTAGTAGAAAATATTACTAAAGTATCAATTATTGCAAAAAATGGAGCAGATGAACAAAAAGAATATGAATTATATATTGTTAAAGAAGAAACTAATGAGGATGAAGATGTAAGCTTAAAAGAGGTAAATGCAGATGGAAAATTGGCTAATTTAAATGCAGATGGAGTATATGAAGTAAATGTAAAAGCAACACAAACAAAAGTAGATTTAAAAGCAATTGCAACACAAGAATTAGCTTTAGTATCAGTTGATGGAAATGAAAATACAAGAGGAAGCAATACTAAACAAATAGATTTAAGCACTGTTACAACTAAAGAAATAACAATAACTGTAACATCAATTAGTGGAATACAAAAGCAATATACAGTAAAAATTCATAGACAATCAGCAATTACTGGTAAAGTAATTACACAAGCCAAAGATCAAAATAATCAAAGTGCACAAATAATAGTATATAATTCTAAAGACACAAGAAAAGAAGACGATAAAGAAGATCCAAGAAAAATTATACAAGATATAATTATTAACAAAGATGGAACATTTAGTATAGATTTAGAGCCAGATGAATATGACATAGTTATTAAAAAGACATCATACTTAGAATATAGATTAACAAATATTGTAGTAAATGATGGGGAAAATATTACAATAGCTGACATTAATATTTATGCAGGTGATATTGTTAAAACAGATGAAATTGAATTGGATGACTTAACTTCATTAAATGATAATATTGGGGTAATTATCACAGATGAGAATAAGGAAGAAAAATCAATTTATGACTTGAATGAAGATGGTGTAATTAATAAAGAAGACAGAAATATTTTAAAAGAAAACTATACTAAAAAGGCTGAAATTCTTCAATGGGTAAATCCTAATAAAACTAGTGATTTCATATTACCTATAAAATGCAGTTATACAATAACTTCAGAATATGGAACAAGAACACATCCAGTAACAGGAATTACCAAAAAACATACAGGAATTGATTTAGGAGGAACACATCATACACCAATTTATGCAGTTGCAGATGGTGAAGTAACATTTGCTGGAGTACAAAATGGATTTGGTAATTGTGTAGAAATTAAGCATATTATAAATGGAAAAACAATATATAGTTTCTATGCTCATTTATCAAAAATAGATGTAGAAAAAGGAAATAAAGTATCTCAAGGTCAGGTAATAGGATTAGAAGGAGGAGATCCAACTTCAGACCCTAACCCTGGAAGCTCAACAGGACATCATTTACATTTTGAAATAAGAAATGCAAGTGGTTACCAAAATGATGTAGATCCAACAGAATATATCAAATTCTAAAAATAAAATAAGTAGTCTATTTATAAAAAATAGATTACTTATTTTTTTATTTACAAAAAAATATTAATTTGCTATAATAATTTTAGAGTAATACAAAGGAGAAATTTAAATGGGAAGTAAAGAGGAAAAATTAAATAAAATTAAACAGATAAAACAAATAAAAAATAAGAAAAGAATAATTGCTATTGTAAGTTTAATCTTGATTTTAATAGTTATTATTGTGGTAATGTTTTTATTAGATAAACAATATAAAACTTTTGGAGGTAGTATTTCAGAAGTTTTTGAAATTAATACAAACAACAAAACAAATAATACATTAAGTAATGAAGAAGATAAACAAAAGCAAGAGGCAATAAAAGTTGCTAAAAAGAAGTTTAATGAACTTGGAGAAAATGTCGAAGAAAATAATTTAGAAGTACTAAAAATACAAAGAAAAGGAGAACTTTATTATTATATATCTTCTAAAGATAATACTTTAGAAATAAGAATAAAAGATAATAAAATTACCAGAGTAAATAGTGTACCAGTAGAATAAAAATTGCCACCAATATTGGTGGCAATTTTGGGTTATATAAACTTAACAGTTTATAGTAATTTTTTATTTTACAACAATGTTATAAATTTTATTTTTTACGTAAATTTCTTTAACAATATTTTTATTATCTAATTTAGATTCAATTGCTTCATGAACTTTATTTTTTATAGAAGACTCATCTTCATTAGATAAGATTTTAATAGTTGCTTTTAGCTTACCATTTATTTGTATTGGTAATGTTATTTCATCATTTAAGGTTTTAGATTCATCATATTCTGGCCATTTTTCATAAGAAATAGTATTTGTGTTTCCTAAAGAAGTAGCCCAAAGTTCTTCTGTGATATGTGGAGCAACAGGGTTTAATAATTTTAAAAATCCTATTGCATATTCTTTAGGGAATATATCTTCTTTATTTACTGCATTAATAAATATCATCATTTGAGATATTGCAGTGTTAAAATTCATTGTTTCATAATCATTTGTAACTTTTTTTACTGTATAATGATAAGCTTTTTCAAGATTTTTATTTTCTTTATCTTGTAATTTACCAGATTCTTTGTATAATCTCCAAACTCTATCTAAGAATTTTTTAGAACCATCAATTCCATTAGGGTCCCAAGGCTTTGCAGCATCTATTGGTCCCATAAACATTTCATATACTCTTAGGGCATCTGCTCCATATTCTTTTACCATATCATCTGGATTTATGACATTACCTTTAGATTTACTCATTTTTTCACCGTTTGGGCCTAATATCATTCCTTGATGACGTAATTTAGCAAAAGGTTCTTTAACAGGAGATAGACCTTTATCAAATAAGTATTCATTCCAAAATCTTGAATATAATAAATGTCCAACTGCATGTTCTGGTCCACCTACATATAAATCAACTGGCATCCAATGTTTTAATAATTCCTGGTTTGCAAATTCATTTTCATTTTTAGGGTCAATATAACGTAAGAAATACCAGCTAGAGCCAGCAGCTCCTGGCATAGTACTTGTTTCCCTTGTTACTTTTTTACCATCTAATGTTGTATTTACCCATGATGTTGCTTTATCTAATGGTGAAGCTCCAGATTTTGAAGGACTGTAATCTTCAAGTTCTGGTAAAATTAAAGGTAATTGGTCATCTGGTAGAATTTCACTTTTTCCATCCTCTGTATAAACAATTGGTATTGGTTCACCCCAATAACGTTGTCTTGCAAAAATCCATTCTCTTAATTTATAATTTATCTTTTTGGTTCCTATTTTTCTTTCTTCAAGCCAAGATATAATTTTATTTATTGCGTCTTGTTTATTTAAACCATTTAAAAATTCTGAGTTTATATGAGTTCCATCTTGAACATAGGCTTCTTTAGAGATGTCACCACCTTCTAAAACAGGAATAATATCTAAATCAAACTTTTTAGCAAATTCATAATCTCTTTGATCATGTGCAGGAACAGCCATAATAGCTCCTGTACCATATGTTACTAAAACATAATCAGAAATCCAGATTGGAATTTCTTTGTTATTTACTGGATTTATTGCATAACTTCCTGTAAATACACCTGTTTTGTCTTTATTTAATTCTGTTCTTTCTAAATCAGATTTTAAAGCAGCTTGTTTTATATAATCTTCAACAGCTTGTTTTTGACCAGGTGTTGTAATTTTTGAAATTAATGCATGTTCTGGAGAAAGAACGCAATAGGTTGCTCCAAATAATGTATCAGGTCTTGTTGTAAATACTGTAAATTCTAAATTATTGCTATTTGCAATTTTAAAATTAACCTCTGCTCCAACAGATTTACCTATCCAATTTCTTTCAATCTCTTTAGTAGATTCTGGCCAGTCAATTTCATTTAAACCATCTAATAATTTTTCAGCATATTTTGGAATATCTAAAACCCATTGTTTCATATTTTTACGAACAACAGGGAATCCACCTCTTTCGCTTTTGCCATTTATTACTTCATCATTTGATAGAACACAACCTAATTCTTCACACCAGTTTACAGGCATTTCAACAAGCTTTGCTAGTCCATCTTTGTATAATAAAGAAAAAATCCATTGAGTCCATTTATAGTAACTTGTATCACAAGTTGCAAGTTCCTTATCCCAATCAAAAGAAAATCCAAGCATTTTAAGTTGTCTTTTAAAAGTTTCAATGTTTTTTCTTGTGAAAATTGCAGGGTGATTTCCAGTTTTTATGGCATATTGTTCTGCTGGAAGTCCAAATGCGTCCCATCCCATTGGATGAAGAACATTATATCCTTGCATTCTTTTCATTCTTGATAAAATATCTGTTGCTGTATACCCCTCTGGGTGACCAACATGAAGACCTTGGCCAGATGGATATGGAAACATATCTAATGCATAATATTTTGGCTTGGAAAAGTCCCAAACATCTGTAAAAAATGTTTTATTTTTTTCCCAATATTCTTGCCATTTTTTTTCTATTTCTATGTGATTATAAGTCATAAAGTTTACCCCTTTCAAAATTAGACTATATTTATGGCTTATTATATAACAAAAACTTACCATAATCAAGTAAATAACAAAAATTAGACATTAGACATTGGGACGGGGATTTTGTCTTAAGCTTTAAGCCATTTTTATAATAATTAGAAAAAAAGTATTAAAAAGCAAATGATATTAAAAGTAAATTTTATTTTAGTATATTTGATTTTTATAGATTGGATTAATAAGAAATAGCCCAAAACTTAAGACAAAAATTAATTTCCAATATGAAACTAGCTCAATGGTTTGGATGGAAATATTTATTATTTTAAAGCACCGCGTAAGCGACCAAACGAGAGCTTAGCACGAGTGCGAGTTGGAGCAACCAACAATTAAATTAATATTTGTTGGTTGCGACACCAAGGTGCAAAAAATAATAAATATTGCCATCCAAACCCGGAATCAATGGACAATTTATTGCCATTTAAACCCGGAACCGGTGGCAACCGTTGGCAATTTTTTGCTATTTTCTTGCTTTTAATAAATTGTAGTGATAAAATCTAAAAAAAGAGGAAGATGAAAATGATAGATATAGTAAGAGCTAAAAAAGCATTTAAAGAATATGTGAAAAAATATAATCCTGATGATAGTAAAGTAAAATTGAAGATAGCACATATAGAAAGAACAGCAGAGGTTGCAAAGAAACTAGCTACAGAACTTATGTTGGAAAAAGAAGATATTGAACTTGCGGAATTAATAGGTCTATTACATGATATAGGAAGGTTTGAACAAATAAGAATTTATCATACTTTTGTTGATAAAATTAGTGTAGACCATGGTAAACTCGGGGCAAAAATATTATTTGAAGATGGATTAATAAGAAATTTTATAGAAGATAAAAAGTATGATACAATAATAAAAAAGGCAATTATAAACCATAATAAATCTAAAATAGAAGATGGTTTGGACGAAAAAACAAATTTGCATTGTAAGATTATAAGAGATAGTGATAAACTAGATATATTCTATATATTAACATTTGAAAATAAAAAAGCTGTATGGGAAAGCGATGATTTATCAAATGATGTAATTAGTGATGAGATTTATAGAGAATTTATTGAAGATAAAAATATTAATTATAAAGAAAGAAAATCATCTGCAGATATACTTGTAAGCCATTTTGCATATGTGTATGATTTTAATTTTAAATATAGTTTAAAAATGCTAAGACAAAGTGATAATGTAAATAAATTATATAAAAGATTTTTATTTAATGATAAAAAAACTATGGAAAGATATAACAATATTTATAATATAGCAATTAAATATTTGGAAAATAGTTTGGAGGAAAACAATTAATAATGATAGATATAAAAAAATCTAAAGATGAGTTTATGAAATATACAAATAATTATGATATAGAAAATGAAAATATTGACAGAAAAATATATCACTCATTAAGAGTAATGGAGATAAGTAAAAAAATAGCTACAAATATGGGACTTGAAAATGAAAAAATAGAACTTGCAACTTTAATTGGCTTATTACATGATATTGGAAGATTTGAGCAATTTAAAATTTATCAAACATATAGTGATTTAGAAAGCATTGATCATGGGGATTTAGGTACAGATATATTAAAGCAAAATAATTTTATTAGAAATTTTATTAAAGAATCAAAATATGATGAAATAATATTAAAGTCAGTACAAAATCATAATAAATATAAGATTGCAGATGATTTAAATAAAGAAGAAAAACTTTTTTGCAAAATTGTACGTGATGCTGACAAAATAGATATTTTGTATGAAGCAATAGAAATATTTTGGAAAAATGGAAGAGAAGAAATTCAAAATGATTTAATTTCAGATAAAGTATATAATGAATTTCTTAATAAAAAGCTAATAAAAAAAGATAAAAATATGAAAAAGAATGGTATTGACAAGCTTATTTTAATGTTAGCTTTTGTTTTTGATATTAACTTTCATGAAAGTTTAGAAATTTTAAAAAAAGAAGGTTATTTAAATAAAATATTAAATAATTTTGACTTTAAAAGTCAAGATACAAAGGAAAAAATAGAAAATATAAGAAATGTACTAAATTTATATTTAAATAAAGGATGATAAAATGGGAAAAAAACTATTAATAACAGAAAAGCCCTCTGTTGCAATGGAGTTCGCAAAAGCATTAAAAATAAATACAAATAGAAAAAATGGCTATTTAGAGTCAGAAAATTGGATTATTACATGGTGTGTTGGGCATTTAGTAACAATGAGTTATCCAGAAAAATATGATGAAAAGTTAAAATTTTGGAGACTAGATACTCTTCCATTTATTCCAACAATATGGAAATATGAAATAATTCCAGCAGTAGAAAATCAGTTTAACATTGTAAAGTCTTTGCTACAAAGAGAAGATGTAGAAGAAATATATAATGCAGGAGACTCTGGACGAGAGGGAGAATATATACAAAGATTAGTATTTATGATGGCAAAACCTAACCCAAATGCAAAACTGAAAAGAGTATGGATTGATTCACAAACAGAAGAGGAAATATTAAGAGGAATAAAAGAAGCAAAAGACTTATCTGAATATGATAGTTTGTCTGATAGTGCTTATTTAAGAGCAAAAGAAGACTATTTGATTGGAATTAATTTTTCTAGATTATTATCTATTATATATGGAAGAAATTTGGCAAGCAAAATAAATGAAGATAAGGCTTCAATATCTGTTGGAAGGGTTATGACATGTGTTTTAGGAATGATAGTTTCAAGAGAAAGAGAAATAAGAAATTTTGTTAAAACAAAATATTATAAAATAATAGGTGAGTTTGGAGATGAAAACTCATCATTTAATGCAGAATGGAAGGTAAATGAAAAGTCAAAATATTTTGAATCAACAAAGCTTTATAATGAAAGTGGTTTTAAAAAGCAAGAAGATGCTAAAACTTTCATTCAAAGTTTAGCCGGAAAAAATGCACAAGTTACAGAATTGAAAAAATCTAAGCAAAAAGAAAATGCACCGTTATTGTTTAATTTAGCAGAAATTCAAAATGAATGTACAAAAAAATTTAAAATAAAACCAGATGAAACATTAGAAATAATTCAAAACCTATACGAAAAAAAGCTTGTAACATATCCTAGAACAGATGCTAGAGTATTATCTAGTGCAGTTGCAAAAGAAATAAAGAAAAATTTAAATGGGTTGGCTACAAAATTTCAAGATGAAGAAATTAAATACTACATAAAAAAAATGGTAGATGAAAAATATTCTACAAACTTATTAAAAACAAAATATGTAAATGACAGTAAAATAACAGACCATTATGCAATAATTCCAACAGGTCAGGGATTTGAAAATTATGATAAATTACCAGATTTACAAAAAAACGTATATAAACTAATTGTAAGAAGATTTTTAGCAATATTTTATCCACCAGCAGAGTATAGTAAAGTACAAGCAACATTAAACATAGAAAATGAAAGTTTTTATGCAAGTCGGAAAAGTTTGTTTAAATAAAGGATTTTTAGAAGTATTAAAACCAGAAAATAAGCAAAAAAAATCCACAGTAAGTGCACAAAGTGTGGAAAATGCAGACAATTTAACAAGGCAAGAAGAGCAAAAAGAAGAAAATACTAATTTAGATATTTTAAAAAATTTAAAAAAAGGACAAGAAATTAAAACAAAAAATTTCGAAATAAAAGATGCAGAAACATCACCACCCAATAGATATAATTCTGGATCTATAATACTTGCAATGGAAAATGCAGGAAAGTTAATAGAAGATGAAGAATTAAGAGAACAAATAAAAGGTGCTGGAATAGGAACATCTGCTACAAGGGCAGAAATTATGAAAAAATTAGAAAAAATAAAATACATAGAAATAAACTCTAAAACCCAAATAATAACTCCAACACTAAAAGGAGAGACAATTTATGATATAGTAAATAGATCAATGCCAGATATGTTAAATCCAAAACTTACAGCAAGTTGGGAAAAGGGCCTTGACATGGTAGCAAAAAAAGAAATTAAGCCAGAAGAATTTACTGTAAAACTTGAAAAATATATACATTCAAAAATTAACAAACTTGTAGTTAGAATGTAGGGAGAGATTGCAATATGCAAGATAAAATAAATTTTTATAAAAATCAAGAATTGGATGTAAAAAATGAAGTATTTTTGAATTATAATGAGCAAAATATACAAGCAGAAAAAATAGAATTTGTTAATACAAAATTTAATAATTGTAAAATAATTAATGCTAATTTTATAGAGGCAAGTTTTACAAATGTTGAATTTATAAATTGTGATTTTTCAAATACAAATTTTAATGAAGCAAATTTTATAAAAACAAAATTTATAAATAGTAAATTTGTTGGTTGTAATTTTGTGGAATCAAATATGTTAGAAAATAAAATACAAGAAAGTAATTTTTCTTATTCTAATTTAACAAGTTCTGAAATAAAAAATACAGAAATTTTAAATTCAAATTTTAAGAATTCAAGTATATGTGAGTGCATATTAAAAAATGTTAAATTTAAAGATTCAAATTTAACATTGACTCAATTGTTTAATACAAGCTTAAACAATATAGATTTTTCCTCATGTGAAATACAAGGAATTGGAGTTAATATAAAAGATTTAAAAGGACTGAAGGTAAATGATATTCAAGCTTTAGAGCTTTCAAAAATTTTAGGGATAATAATAAAATAAAGCCCTGGCAATAAAGTAATATTGCCAGGGTAGTAATTGCTTAATTTAGATATTCAGCAATTGCATGAACTGGGGATTCAGATTTTAGAACCTCTTCAAGCTGCTTTGGGGTCAACTCTTCAAATAAGTTGAGCAAACTGTCAAATTCATATGATGCAGTAGAAGAAAGCAACCTTTTAAGGCCGTCTGTAATCACATCTTCAGGAAGCTTAGAAAGCTTGCTGTATTTACCGCTTTTTTTGCGGTTAATATTAACAGATGCGATTAAAATTGCAACCTGCTCTGGCTCGAAGCTTTGCTCTGCAACCTCAAGTATTTCAGTAGTTGCTGATTTGCTTACACCAACCGAATAATCTTCATCATAAAAGATGTCGGTTACCCGGTAAAGCGGCGAAGTAGGTTTTGAGGTTGAAACCTCCCAGTTTTCCAATTCAAACTTAATCATAATTGGTCCTCCTTAAATGAAAAAAAATATTATATGATTAAATTAAACAAAAAAATCACATATTAATATTATAGCATTATTTACATAATTAATCAATACAAAATTAGACAAATAGTTGTAATTTTAAAAAAATCATAGTATAATATACTAATAAAATAAATAGGAGCTAAAAAGATGAATACTATAATTGGTAAGCTTGGTAAGAGCTCAAAATTTAAAGATTTGGTAAATAAAATAGAAGAAAAAAATGGTCCGATAGCAATATCGGGCCTAACTGGCGTTGGAAGTTTACAATTGTTAAGCGGAATTAATGAATTTACAAAAAAACCAATACTAATATTAACATATAATGAAATACAGGCAAAAAGAATGTTAGAAGATATAAAATATTTTTCAGATAAAGTAACATTTTTTCCGAAGAAAGAAGTTGTAACATATGATTATGTGGCAGAAAGCAAGGAATTACCATATGAAAGAATAGAAAGCTTAAATCAAATAATAAGCAAAAAAAATTATATAATAGTAACAACAATAGAAGCGGCAATGCAAAAATTGCCAAATAAAAAAATACTTTACAAAAATTCTATGGAATTTAAAGTAGGAGATATAAAAAACTTAGAAGAAATAAAGCAAAAACTTGTTAATTTGGGTTATACAAGATATGAACTAATTGATGGAAGAGGTCAATTTAGTATTAGAGGTGGAATATTAGACATATCTATAACAACTCAAATAGGTGTCAGAATTGAATTTTGGGGTGATGAAATAGATTCTATAAGAACATTTAATATAGCAACTCAAAGATCAATTAAGACATTAGAAAAAGTTAAAATAAATCCAGCACATGAGTATGTCTTAGAGGAAAATAAAGAAAAAATAATAAACAATATAAAACAAAATATTTATGAAGAATCACAAGAAAAAATAGTAGAAGAAGATATTGAACAAATACAAGAAGGAGACTATATAAGCAAGGTTGACAAATATTTTGATAGTTTTTATAGTGAGCCTCAAACAATTTTAGAGTATTTAAGCAATAACTGCATAATAGCACTAGATGAAATTACAAAAATAAAACAAAGAGCTAAAAATATATCAAATGATAATAATGAACTAATAAAATCACTTCTTGAAAAAAATAAAATTGTACCAGATGCTATAAAAAATATGTATTCTTATGAACAAATTGAAGAAAAATTAAAAGGAAATCAAATAATATATGTTGAAAAACAAGACGATAAAGTAGACTATCAAGCAGAAAAATATAATTTTGTGTATAGAGAAATAAATTATTATAAAAGTGAAATAGAAGAACTAATAAAAGACTTAAAAAAATGGTTAAATAATAAAAAGGAAATAGTAGTCTTAGCAGATAATAAAGAAAAGCTAAAAAAATTAAAGAATATATTTGAAAAAGAAGAGATTGTTTCAAAAATAGAAGAAAACTTAAATCAAACAATTATTGCTAAATCAGAGGAAAGTATAGTTACAATTTCACTTGGAAAGCTTTCATCTGGTTTTGAAAATTTTGAATTAAATCAAATAGTCATTAGTGCAGATGATTTAATAGATGGAGGTAAGAAGAAAAGACTTCCAGTAACTACTGCATATAAAGAGGGACAAAAGGTTGTATTTGCAGACTTGAAAATTGGAGATTATGTAGTACACAAAATACATGGAATAGGAATTTACATTGGGGTCAATACTATAAAAGCAGATGGGGTTATAAAAGATTATATAAAAATAAAATATAAAAATGATGATGTTTTATATGTTCCAACAGATGCGTTAGATACAATAAGAAAGTATATTGGTGGAGATGGTGCTTCACCTAAAATAAATAAACTTGGAAGCAAAGAATGGCAAAATACTAAGGCAAAAGTAAAAAAGAATTTAAGAGAGGTTGCTAAAGAATTGATAGAATTATATGCCAAAAGAGAAAAATCAAAAGGATTTGCATTTAGCAAAGATACACCATGGCAAAATCAATTTGAGGCAAGTTTCCCATATCAAGAAACAGATGACCAGTTAAGATGCATAGAAGAAATAAAAAAAGATATGGAAAATAATAAACCAATGGACAGATTACTTTGTGGAGATGTTGGCTATGGCAAGACAGAAGTTGCAATAAGGGCAGCATTTAAAGCAGTAATGGATCAAAAACAAGTTGCATATTTAGTACCAACTACAGTACTTGCAGATCAACAATATGAAGAATTTAAAAAGAGAATGGAAGAATTTGCAATTAAAGTTGAGGTGTTAAATAGATTTAAAAGTAAGAAATACCAAAATGAGGTAGTAAAAAAATTAAAATTAGGTGAAGTTGATGTTGTAATTGGAACACATAGACTTCTTAGTAAAGATGTGGAATTTAAAGATTTAGGACTTTTAATTATAGATGAAGAGCATAGATTTGGGGTAAAAGATAAAGAAAAAATAAAACAATATAAAACAAATGTTGATGTATTGACAATGACTGCAACACCAATTCCAAGAACCTTACATATGTCAATTGTGGGGGTAAGAGATATGTCTGTTATATATGAGCCACCTCAAAATAGAAGACCAGTGCAAACTTATGTATTAGAATATGATGAAGAGGTTATAAAAGAAGCTATTACTAAGGAATTGGAAAGAGATGGGCAGGTATTTTATATATTTAATAATGTAGAAGGAATAATAAAAAAAGCAGATGATATTTCAAGGCTTGTTCCAGAGGCAAATGTTTCTTATGCCCATGGACAAATGACAGGTGCAAAAATTGAAGAAATAATGAAAGACTTTATTGATAAAAAGACAAATGTTTTGGTATGTACAACAATCTTAGAATCTGGAATAGATATTCCAAATGCAAATACCATAATTGTAGAAAATGCTGACAAGATGGGATTAGCACAATTATACCAAATAAGAGGAAGAGTTGGAAGATCAAATAAACAAGGATATGCATATATTACATACAAAAGAGAAAAATTATTAACAGAAGTTGCTGATAAAAGATTAAAAGCAATAAAGGAATTTACACAGTTTGGCTCAGGATTTAAAATTGCAATGAGAGACCTAGAAATAAGAGGGGCTGGAAGCTTGCTTGGAGAAATACAATCAGGACATTTAGAACAAGTTGGATATGAGACATATTGCAATTTATTAGATGAAGTAATAAAAGAATCACAGGGAATAGAAGTAAAAGAAGACATAGACATTCAAATAGATTTAAATGTTACAAGTTATATACCAGATGATTATATAAAAGATTCAAGCCAAAAAATAGAAATATACCAAAATATTGCTTTATGTAAAAATGAAGAAGATATACAAAATGTAATAGACGAAATAATAGATAGGTATGGAAATATGCCAAAAGAATTGGAAAACTTACTTTCAATTGCAAGAATTAAATATTTAGCTAAAGACTTGCAAATAATAAAAATAAATCAAAGACAAGAAAATATAGTATTTACATTTGAAGGTGGAGAAAATAAATATGACATAGTAAAATTAATTGAAATATATAAAGAAAAAATAAAATTTTCTCCTGGTATAAAAACAATGATTACATTAAAAATAAAAGAAATAGAGGAACAAAAAATATTAAATAGTGTTACAGAGTTTTTGAAAGAATTGAAAAATCTAGAAAAAAATGATATAATATAATTATAATATTTTATATTTAAGGAGTGTCGCAAAATGACGTATAAACAGATTGACCGGGTAGTTGCTGTAGGCTATTGTATGGCAGAAGGAAGAAACTATGATGAAGTTGGTGAAGAGTTTGGCCTAAAGGGCTCAGTAGTAAAAAGGCTTATAAATGAGCAGCTTCAGTATGCTAAACCAAAGCTATATGCTTTAGTAAAAAACAAACCTTACATGGCCTTACAGAGGGTAATCCACCAGAACATTACGGTGGATGAAGCATGCAAATTTTTTAGGGTTCCCAGAGAAAAGTTCGATGATTATCTTAAATCAATATTTAAGGAGGACAAGGCAAAATATATTGCATATAAAACCAAAATTTACAATGTCGAACAAAATAAAAAATGTAAAGACCAAGTAGCCCGGAAGTAAAAAGCACTCAAAAAAGAACTCGGAAAAACTATATTTTCGAGTTCAACTTTATTTTAATATTAAAAAAATAGGGAGGCAATATGAATATTATTACTAGTAAAGACAATGAATTTGTAAAACATGTAAAAAAATTAAAAGAAAAAAAGTATAGAGATATATGTCAATCTTACATTATAGAAGGAATAAAATTAATTAATGAGGCAATAAATGAAAATGCAAATATAAAACAAATTGTAATATGTGAAGATTGCACAAAAATTGATGTTATTCCAAAAGAATTAATGTATGAAATAGCAAAATATGAATGTGTATATGTAACCAAAAAAATATTTGATACATTAACAGATGTAGTAAACCCACAAGGAATACTTGCTATAATAGAAAAAGACATTAACAATAATGAAATAGACTATAAAAGTGATATTATAGTTGCATTGGACGATATTCAAGATCCAGGTAATTTAGGAACAATCTTAAGGACAGTAGATAGCGTACGGATTAAACCAAATTTTGGTGTCAAAAGACACAGCAGATGCATTTAATCCAAAAGTTGTAAGATCAACAATGGGAGCAATTTTTAGGGTAAAAATAATAGAATGTGAAGATTTGAAACAAACACTAAAAGAAGTACAAAAACATAACTTTAAATTAGTTGTAACATCGCTTCAAACAAGCAAAAGCTTTTATGACGTAGATTACAGTAAAAAAGTTATAATAATTGGAAATGAGGCAAACGGAGTAGAAAAACAAATACAAGACATTGCAGATTATAAAGTAAAGATACCAATGTTAGGGAAAACAGAAAGCCTAAATGCAGCTGTAAGTACAGGAATAATGTTATATGAATATGTAAGACAAAAAATTGCCACAGGTTCCGGGTTTAAATGGCAATAAATTGCCACCGGTTCCGGGTTTAAATGGCAATTATTTAAAATAAAAATAGATAAAAGCACACTTAGAAAAGTGTGCTTTTGAAGTAACCGTACCAGATATGAAAGAAATGTTAAGTATTAAAACTTTTTTAGAGCTTTTTGGTAAGCCAATTCAATATTAGAAATGTTTTTTATAGTATTTTTAGTAATCAGATTACCATTTTCATCTAATAAATGGCAAGTGATATCTGAAATATCACCGCAAACAAGAAGCTCTCTGGTTTGACAATCATAACCAAATTTAAGCTTAAAGTCTACTGGGGTTAGATTGCATTCTTCGAAGAAATATTTGATAATATCGCCTGCAAAGTAGGTTATTTCTTCAATTTCAAGTAAGTCAGAAATGCTTGCAATATGTAGCCCATAGCCTGCAGCAGATGATGAAATAAATGGATTTTTTAACTCTTCATTTATGTATTGAAGCTCAAAAACCATATCATCAAAAACTATTCCAGGAGCAATGCCATACCGTTTTGAAAAACTTTCATCGCAAACAAATCTTCCAATTGCATTAATGTTAATAATGTTGGCTTTTCTTACTCTTTTCGAAATGGAATTTGTTCCAGAACATATAAAATGAACTGGAATACCATTATTTGAAAGAAGTTTAAAAAGTAGTGTCGAAATTAAATTTGAAGTTTCGTTTTTTGCCTCCATTTCGATTATATATGGATTGTTAGTCCAATATAGGGTATTGTTTTTTCCTTCATAAAATTTGGTACCTCTTGTGATAATGTCCATAGATGTCCTCCTCTTGGCTAAGATAAGTATTACGCTTATCAAATTGTTAAAGGCACGGTATAATAATTATACCAAAAAAAACTTGAAAAATCAACGTTATTGAAGATGGCTTATGAAAATTTAAAAAATTATTTAAGCCAGATAAATATTGTTGGCATTTTTTTATTAATATGTTAAAATAAAAATAAAAAAAGAGGTATATATATGAAATTAAATGTTGTATTGGTTGAACCAGAAATACCACAAAATACTGGAAATATAGCAAGAACATGTGCTGCAACTGGAGGAAAGCTACACCTAGTGCATCCATTAGGATTTAGCATATCTGAAAAGGCTGTTCAAAGGGCTGGACTTGACTATTGGGATAAGCTTGAAATTGAAGAACATGATTCATTTGAAAGATTTTTAGAAAAATATAAACCAGAAGAAAATAACATGTATTTTGTAACAACAAAAGGAAAACATGTATATTTTGAACCAAATTATTCAAAAATGGATGAAGTTTTTGTGCTATTTGGTAAAGAAACTAAAGGACTTCCAGAGGATGTATTGAAAAAATATATTGATAAAACGATAAGAATACCAATGAGACCAACACTTAGGTCACTTAATTTGTCAAATTCTGTTGCGATAGTGGTTTATGATATTTTACGTCAAAAAGAGTTTGAAAATTTAGAGGAAATAAGTAGTTATTTTGATTAAAAGCTGATAGTTTAAGGGGCTAGAAGAAAAAATTGCTACTGGTTCCGGGTTTAAATGGCAATAAATCATCACTTGCCTAGGTATAAATAAAAATAAATATGGTTTTTGAACCTTGGTGTCGCAACCAACAAAATTAAAATCTTATATGTTGGTTGCTCCAATTCGCACTCGTGCTATGCACTCGTTTAGTCGCTTACGCGGTTCTTCAAACTCATATATTATTTTTATTTATACATAGGCAAGTGATGATTTATTGCCATTTAAACCCGGAACCAGTGGCAATTTTTTCTCCTTTACATAAAATATATTAGGACGGATTTATAGGAGGAAAATTATGGCAAGTATTTTAGAGGTAAAGGGTATTGGAAAAAGGTATCAAAACAAGGATGGTGAGGTTCAAGCTTTAAAGAATGTTAATTTTAGGGTTAAGCCTGGAGAGTTTGTGAGCATTATTGGGCCTAGCGGTTGTGGAAAGTCAACTTTGTTGTCTATTATAGCTGGTTTAGAAGAAAAAAGCGAAGGAGAAATTTACATACAAAATGAGAAGGTTACTGGTGTTTCTCCAAAGATTGGCTATATGCTTCAAAGAGATTGCTTGCTTGAGTGGAGAACTATTTTTAGTAATGCTTTATTTGGTCTTGAGGTTAAAGGTAAGAAAAGCAAGGAAAATATAGAGTATGTAGAAAGTTTACTAAAAAAATATAGTTTGTATGATTTTAAAGATAAGTATCCATCAGAAATTTCTGGGGGAATGAGGCAAAGGGCTGCTTTAATTAGGACATTGGCTGTAAAACCTAAAATATTGCTATTAGATGAGGCATTTTGTGCACTTGATTATCAAACTAGAATAATGGTTACAAATGATATTTATCAAATTTTAAGGCAGGAAAATATTACAGCATTAATTGTAACACATGATATTTCAGAGGCTATAAGTATGTCAGATAGAGTACTTGTTTTAAGCAAAAGACCAGGAACTATAAAAGATATACACAAAATTGATTTTGATATTTCCCGGGCGTACTCCATTAAACTGCAGAGAGAGTCCTAAATTCAGTCAGTATTTTAATACATTATGGAAGGAGCTTGGAGTAGATGAAAATTAAAAATATATCATTAGAAAGAAAAAAATATTTATCTAAAATAAAAAAACAAAAAATATTAGTATTTATTACCCAAATGCTTATTTTAATAGGATTTCTTGCTATATGGGAGATTTTAGCAAATGCAAATATTATTGATAGCTTTATAACAAGCAAACCAAGTAGAATTTTTAACACATTTATGAATTTATCACAAAATGATTTGTTAAAACATATTTGGGTTACCTCATATGAAACTATAGTACGGATTTTTAATTGGGACTTTTTTGGGAATATTTATTGCAATTTTATTATGGTGGTCTAATTTTTTTGCAAAAGTTTCTGAACCATTTTTGGTTGTTTTAAATAGTTTACCAAAAGTTGCACTTCGGACCAGTTATTATAATTTGGGTAGGGGCCGGAACTCCTGCAATTATTGTTATGGCTGTTGCAATTTCCCTTGTTGTAACTATATTAGAAAATTTAAATGGATTTTTAAAAACTGATAAAGAAGTAATAAAAATGGCAAAAACATTTAATGCAAGTAAATTGCAAGTTTTAACTAAAATAATAATACCCGCAAATATAAGCACATTTATAAATTCATTAAAAGTTAATATTGGGCTTTCTTTAGTAGGAGTAATCTCTGGTGAGTTTTTGGTTTCAAAGGCAGGACTTGGCTATTTGATAGTATATGGAGGGCAAGTATTTAAATTGGATTTGGTAATGACAAGTGTAATTATCTTAGGAATTGTTGCAGGAATTATGTATGAGGCTGTAATTTTACTTGAAAAATTCATCCTAAAAACAAAAAAGTTTAAATAGGGAGGAAAATTTTGAAAAGGAATATTTTTATTGGAATAGTTGTTATTGTAATTGTTATTGTGGCAATTGTTAGTATTACAGTTTTAAAACATAAAAATACAAACAATGATGTAAAAAACATAAAGGTAAGTGAAGTTACACGTTCTGTTTTTTATGCTCCACAATATGTTGCAATAAATAATGGATATTTTAAGGAAAATGGTATAGAAATTGAATTAACCACTGGGCAAGGTGCAGATGCTGTTATGACATCTGTTTTATCAAATCAAGTAAATATTGGTTTTGCAGGACCAGAAGCTTCAATTTATGTATATAATGAAGGAAAAGAAGACTATTGCCAAGTGTTTGCACAAATGACAAAAAAGGATGGTTCATTTTTAGTTGCAAGAGAAAAAAATGACAATTTTAAATGGCAGGATTTAAAAGGAAAAACCATAATACCTGGAAGAAAAGGTGGGGTTCCATATATGACCTTAGAGTATGTTTTAAGAAAAAATGGTCTAGACCCAAAAAAAGATGTTGTTTTAGATGACAGTATAAAATTTGACTTAATGGCTGGAGCATTTACTAGTGGAACTGCTGACTATGTAACATTATTTGAGCCAACCGCATCTCTTACACAAAATGAAAATAAAGGTTATATTGTTGCTTCTGTTGGAGAGGCAGCAGGAGAAATACCATATACAGCATATTTTGCAAAAAAAAGCTATATAGAAAATAATAAAGAAACTATACAAAAATTTACAAACGCTATATATAAAGGACAAAAGTGGGTTAAAGAAAATTCTTCAGAAGACATAGCAAAAGTAGTCCAAAGCTTTTTCCCAGATACAGATATAACATTGCTTTCAAAGGTTATACAAAATTATAAAGATATAGATGCATGGAATGATACTCCTGTTTTAAAAGAAGAATCATTTAATCTTTTACAAGATGTTATGACTAGTGCAGGCGAATTACAAAAAAAGGCACCATATGATAAAATTGTAAATAATGAATATGCAAATGAAGCAATAAAATAGAAAAATATTATGTAAAACAATATTCTTGAAAAATTTGCAAAATATAAAAAAATGTTGTATAATAAAAATATACGTTTACGGCTAATTGGCTGGTTTAAGACATTTTTGAAAGGACTTGATGATAAATGTGTGAAGCATCCAAAATCATTATACTGAAAAAAGGAGACATGATTTCTGAAGAGGAAGTTTTTGTGTTAAAAAAGAGCAGCGAAATTCTTTCTGAAATAAGGGAAAGAAAAGTTAAGTGGAAGAAGGTAAATTGGATTGGAAACAAGCCAGAGTATGAATGGTTTGTTTTAGGATTTTCTTCTGACATTTGCATGGAAGGAGAAGATATTCCTGCAATACTTCTTCTCCATATGGGAGAAGAAAAGGATTATCAGGAGATGGACCAATTTAATGTTGCTAGTACCAAATATCCACAGATTGTTTACAATTCTGTTACAGGTTCTAGTGAAGCTATTGCTTCTGTTATAAGGAAAACAAGAGAAATGTACGGCTCCAATGCAAAATTTTGCATTTTCAGAAAAAGGGTGTAAGAAATATGGGTCTGCATGCAAAAGCATGTATGACCCTTTTTCTTTTTTAAAATAGACTTTACAAAAAAATAAAAATATTATAAACTAACAAAAGATAAAAAAATAAAGGTGATAAAAAATGTATTTAAAAAGATTAGAAATGCAGGGATTCAAATCATTTGCTGACAAAACAGTATTAGAATTCATGCCAGGAATAACAAGTGTAATAGGACCAAATGGATCAGGAAAAAGTAATATAGTAGATGCAATAAGATGGATACTACGGAGAACAAAGTATGAAATCACTAAGGGGTTCAAAATCTCAAGACATAATATTTGCTGGAACACAAAACAGAAAATCATTGGGATTTGCTGAAAGCTCACTTGTATTTGATAATTCTGATGGAACATTACCAATAGAATACACAGAAGTTACTGTAACAAGAAAGCTATATAGAAGCGGAGAAACAGGATATTTTATAAATAAAGTACCATGTAGATTAAAAGATGTTTTAGAGTTATTTATGGACACAGGAATTGGAAAAGATGGTTATTCTATAATTGGACAAGGAAAAATTGATGAAATATTAAGTAACAAATCAGAAGATAGAAGACATATATTTGAAGAAGCAGCTGGAATTGTAAAATACAGAGCAAGAAAAGCAGAATCAGAGAAAAAATTAGAAAATACAAAATTAAATTTACTTAGAATAAATGACATTTTGGCAGAAATAGAGGCAAATATAGAACCATTAAAGATGCAGGCAGACAAAGCAAAAAAATATTTAAATTTAAGAGAAGAATTAAAAAATATAGAAATTGGTTTATTTATTTTTAATATAGAAAAATATAAAGAAACATTAAACCAAATTGTGCAAGATGAAGACATATTAAAAACAAATTGCAAAGACGAAGAAGGAAGACTAGAAAGAATAAAAAGTTTAAAAGAAGAGCTAAAAAATGAAATAGATGAAATAACAATAAAGATTGAAGAAATGTCAAACTTGGGATTTGAAAGCAAAAAAGAAATAGAAATGCTAAATTCAGACATAAATGTAGCAAATACCAGAATTACAAATAATAATGAAAACTCTAAAAGATATGAAGAAGAAATAAAAGAATTAAACACCAAAATAGAAGAATTGCAAGAAGAAATAAAACAAAAACAAGAAAAAAAGAATAATCTAAGGACAAACAAAGAAAAATTTGAAGAAGAATTAAAAGCAAAAGAAGAAGAATTAGAAAAAATAAGTAGTAAACTATCAAAAAAAGAATTAGAAATAGAAGAACACAAAAAGATAGTTGATGAAGATACAGATAAAAAATATGAATTACAATCATTAATTAGTGCAGAAAATGTAAAATATGAAAATTATGAAAAAAGACAAAAACAAATAAAACAAGAGATTCAATCAAATATTTCAGAACTAGATAGTACAAGAATTAGAAAAGAAGAAATAGCAAAAGAATTTTATAGTATTGATTCTAAAAAAACAAAAGTTGTAGCCGATTTAGAAAAAATTTCAAATCAAAAAGAAGAAGCAAACAAAAAAATAAAATCTTATGAAAATAATATTAATATTTTAGAAAGTGAAATAAGAGTAAAAGAATCAAGATTAAAATTTTTAATTGAAACTGAAAAAGAAAAAGAAGGTTATGTAAAAAGTGTAAAAGCTTTATTAAATGATTGTGAAAACATAAAAGACCTTGGAAAAGGTATGCATGGAGTTTTAGCAAATGTAATAGAAGTTCCAAAAGAGTATGAAACAGCAATAGAAATGTGCCTTGGAATAAGTCTTCAAAATATTGTTACTGAAACAGAAGAAGATGCAAAAAAATTAGTAGAACATTTAAGAAAAAACAATTTAGGAAGAGCATCATTTTTACCAATTTCATCTGTAAAAGGGAAAAAACTAGATAAAGTAAAGGGAAAAGATAATGGTTTTATTGGAATTGCATCAGATCTTGTAAAATATAGCAAAAAATATGAGCAAATAATACTTAATTTACTTGGTAGAACTGTAGTTGTTGATAACATGAATACAGCAATTAAACTTGCAAAAAACAATAGCTATTCATTTAGAATTATAACACTAGAAGGAGATTTAATTAATCCATCTGGAGCAATTACAGGAGGTTCTGTTAGCAAAAAAACAGTAAATATTTTAGGTAGAGGAAGAGAAATAGAAGGCTTAGAAAAACAAATAAAAAAAGAAAAAGAAAAAGTAGAAAAGTTAAAACTAGAAAAAGAAGAATATGAAAACTCTATAGAAGATATTTTAGAGCTTGCACAAAATTTAGAAAAACAATTGCAAGAAATAGAAATAGAATATGCAACAAAAAAACAAAAATTAGAGCTTATAGAAGAAAATATTCAAAAGATTGAAAACAGGCTAAATAAAGTAAAACAAGAAGGACAAGAAATAGAGGTAAATAAGAAAAATTTGGTTACTAAAAAACAAGAATATATTAAGCAAATAGATACATTAACTTGCCAAATAGAAGAATTAAACAAAATAATTACAGAGTTTGCAGAACTTAATAAAGATAACCAAAAATATATAGATGATTTAAATTTTGATATAACAAATTTAAAAATTTCTGTATCATCATTTGACGAAAGTGAAAGTTCTATACAAGAAATAGAAGAAAGAATAAATTTGGACATAGAAAATACTAAAAAAAGTATAGAAAATAAGACAAACCAAATATCTGAAATTAAAGAAAGTAATAAAGAACTTGAAGAAACGATAGAGCAAACAAAACAAAAAATAGAAAAAATTAAGCAAGATGTTAAACAAAGTGGAAATAAAATAGAAGAACTAAAAGGACAAAGAATAGAAAAAAATAAAAAATTAGAAAATCAAGAAGTAGAAATTACAGCTAAATTTAGTGTAATAGAAGACTTAAAATCACAAATAGTAAAAATAGATGTTAAAAAGACAAAACTAGAAGATGATATAAATGGAATAATAAACAAAATGTGGGAAGAATACGAACTTACACCAAACAATGTTGTTGATTATAAAAAACCAGACAATGTGGCATTAACTCAAAAGAAAGTCAATAACTTACGAGCAGATATAAGAGAACTTGGAAGTGTAAATATTGATTCAATAGAAGAATATAAAACATTAAAACAAAGATATGACTTTATGAGTGAACAAAGATGCGATTTAGAAGAAACAATGGCAAAACTTAGAAAAATAATATCTGAAATGACAGTTATAATGAAAGAACAATTTAAAAAACAATTTGAAATTATAAATAAAAATTTTGGAGAAGTATTTAAAGAATTGTTTGGAGGAGGAAATGCAACACTTACACTTGCAGATGAAGATAACATTTTAGAATGTGGAATAGATATTACTGTTCAGCCACCAGGAAAAAAATTGCAAAATATGATGCTTTTATCAGGTGGAGAAAAGGCATTTACAGCAATTGCTCTATTGTTTGCTATATTAAAGATTAATCCTGCACCATTTTGTGTACTGGACGAAATTGAGGCTGCTTTGGATGATGTTAATGTTTTTAGATATGCAGAATATTTAAAGAAATTTTCAAAAAATACACAATTTTTAGTAATTACACATAGAAAAGGTTCAATGGAAGCGGCAGATACAGTTTATGGAGTAACAATGGAGGAAAGTGGAATTTCTAAATTACTTTCAATGAAATTAAAATAATAAAAAACCGAGTTTTACTCGGTTTTTAATATGTCTTCAATTTTTTCAAAAGATTTTATATAATTAATAAGTTTTTCTTCATAATTGTTTCCAGGGTAATTATTAAATCCAGTTTCTAAAACAATACTTTTTTCATAATTAATGCTTTTTAAATATTTTACACTATCACGTAATTGAGTTATGTAATCACAAGTAGGAGTTATTTCACAGTGGTCTTTATTGTTGCAAACATTGTGAATATGGATGTTGTTTAGTTTTTTTAGTTGTAATTTAGATAACTTTGTGTAGTTATGATTATCAAAAATGTCATGTCCTATGTCATATGTGAAATTTACATCATCAAATTCAGATAAAATAGAATCAATTTTATCTACATTAATTCTATCGTGATTGTGGTGATAATTTAGATTTTCCAAAGAGATTGATATATTTAAGTTATTTTCTTTTATGTAGTTAAATATGGTATTTAAAAGATTAATTGTGTTTAATTTTGCTATTTTTAAATTATCATCTTCCTTACTGTGAAATACAATATTAATTTTTTTATTTAATATTTTTGCAAGTTTTCCTACATTTGATAAATATTCTAATAATTCTTCATTTGTACTTATTTTAGGTGCGTGACATTGAAAAATATAGTTATGTTTTATTGAGAATTCTACTGCTTTTTTCATTGTTTCAAAGTCTTTGCTTGCAATTTCTATACCTGCTATTTTATGAGTTTTATCATATTTTTCTATTTTTTCTAGTACCTGTTCTATTGTAAAAATAGGTAATATATGCCATGAAATTGAAATTAAATAGTTCATATTTTGCCTCCAATATTTTGTTTAAATGATAGCATAAATAATAAATGTATGCAATAAAATTTGCAAAAAAATATTTGAAAAATGGGTTGTCAAACATATAAAAATGTGGTAAAATAGCTATGTTTGAAAGAAGCAAAGCTTATTTCAAATCTCTACTTACAGTCAAAATGTAGGTTACAAATCCAAAGGGAGGTGAAAATAATGAATAAATACGAAAGTATTATCATTGTTAATCCAAGTGTAGATGAAGCAGGACTAAAAGCTTTAGAAGAAAAATTTACAGGATTAATAAATGAAAATGGAAAAGTAGAATCAACAGAAAATATGGGTAAAAAAACATTAGCTTATGAAATTAACAAATGTAAAGAAGGAACATACATATTATTTAATTTCGAATCAAAACCAGAAGCTATTGCAGAAATCGAAAGAATCTACAGAATAACAGATGACATTATGAAATTTATAACAGTAAAAAAAGAAGACTAATTTATATTAGCAAATAATCAATTAAATAAAGAAGGGGCCTTTATTTAAAGTAAAGAAAGGTGATAAAACATGAACAAAGTAATTTTAATGGGAAGATTAACAAGAGATCCAGAAACAAGATATACACAAACAAATAATACATTGGTTTCTTCATTTAGCTTAGCAGTAAACAGAAGATTTGCAAGACAAGGTGAAGAAAGACAAGCAGACTTTATAAATATAGTTGCATGGAGTAAACTTGGAGAATTTTGTAGTAAATACTTTAAGAAAGGTCAACAAGTAGGTATTATAGGAAGAATACAAACAAGAACTTGGGACGATGATCAAGGAACAAAACACTATGTTACAGAAGTTGTAGCAGAAGAAGCTTATTTTGCAGATAGCAAAAGAGAGCAAGAAGTTGGAAATAATGATTTTGAAAATACATTTGGAACAACTGCTCCTGGAAGCATGGGATCAGATTTTGAAGTATCTTCAAGTACAGACGACCTACCATTTTAATCTTAAGGGGGGAAAATATAATGGCAGATAAAAAACAAAATAAGAGAAATAATAAAAATTATGATGAGGATTACAATCCAAGATTCAGAAAACAAAGAAAAAAAGTATGTGTACTTTGCAGTGATAAAAACTTTGTTTTAGATTACAAAAATCCAGAACAATTAAAGAAATTTATCAATGATAAAGGTAAAATATTACCTAGAAGAAATACAGGTGCATGTGCAAAACATCAAAGAGATATAACATTAGCTGTTAAAAGAGCAAGACACATTGCTTTATTACCATACAGCCAAAACTAATAAAAGTTGGGGAAACCCAACTTTTATTAGTTTTTTAGAAAATAGATTTACTTGATATTTCTCTGAATTTATAGTAAAATAGAACCAAATAAAAATTGGAGGAAAAGCCAGTGGGAGAAGAAAATATAATAGCTTTATCAAAAAAAGTGGAAGAAAAAATACAAGAACAATTTAAAAATGTAGATAATATATGTCAAATAAATAGTTTAAAAGTAATAAAAGCATTTCAAGAAGCAAATTTATCAGAAATGCATTTAAATTCAGCAACAGGTTATGGAATAGATGAACCTGGAAGAAACAAAATAGAAGAAATATATGCAAAAGTTTTTAAAGCAGAAGATAGTTTAGTTAGAGCACAGTTAATATCAGGAACACATGCGCTTGCAATTACGTTATCTGGACTATTATACCCAAATGATACAATGATTAGCATAACAGGAGCGCCATATGATACATTAAAAACAGTAATAGGAATAGGAGAAAATCCAAATAAAAGTTCATTAAAAGCATATGGAATAAAATATGAACAAATAGAGTTACAAAACAATGATTTTGATATTGAAAAAATAACAAAAAGGTTATCAAAAAAAGATGTAAAATTAGTAGAAATCCAAAGATCAAGAGGGTATTCTACAAGGAAAAGTTTAGAAATTTGTAAAATAGAAAATGTAATTAAAGAAATTAGAAAAGTCAATAAAGATGTAATAATAATGGTTGACAATTGTTACGGAGAATTTGTAGAAGAAAAAGAGCCAATAGAAGTTGGTGCAGATATAGCAGTAGGGTCACTTATGAAAAATTTAGGTGCAGGAATTGCAACAAGTGGAGCATATATAGTTGGTAAAAGAGAACTTGTAGAAATGTGTGCCCAAAGGCTTACAGCACCAGGAATAGGAAAAGAAATAGGTCCATCACTAAATCAAAACACATTATTTTTAAAAGGTTTGTTTTTTGCACCTAGTGTAGTTGCAAGTAGCCTAAAAACAGCAATATTTGCAAGTGCAATTTTAGAAGAGTTGGGTTATAATGTAGAACCAAAATGGAATGAGAAAAGAGCAGATATTGTTCAAACAATAAGTTTAGGAAGTGCAGATAAATTAATAAAATTTTGTCAGGGAATTCAAAAAGGTTCACCAATAGATTCAAATGTTATACCTGAGCCAGGAGACATGGGAGGGTATGATGATAAAATAATTATGGCAGCAGGAACATTTACACAGGGTTCCACAATTGAACTAAGTTGTGATGGACCTTTAAGAGAACCTTATATTGCATATATGCAAGGTGGACTTACATATGAATACGGAAAATATGGAATTTTAAAAGCAATTCAAGAGATGGAGAAAATATGAAAGTAATAGTTATTGGTGGAGGACCAGCTGGCATGATGGCTGCAATATCTTCTGCAGAAAATGGAAATGAAGTAATTTTAATTGAAAAAATGCAAACTTTAGGAAGAAAACTTTTAATAACGGGAAAAGGAAGATGTAATATTACATCTTCTTTAGACATGGAAGAATTTATAAAAAATACTCCTGGAAATGGTATGTTTTTATATAGTTCATTTAGAAACTATACAAATAAAGATATAATAAATTTTTTAAAAGAGCAAGGATTGGAAGTTAAAGAAGAAAGAGGAAATAGAGTATTTCCAATAACAGACAAATCACAAGATGTTTTAAAATGTTTTACTAAAAAATTAAAGCAATTTAATGTTAAAATCTTGCTAAATACTAAAGTAGATGAAATTATTGTAGATGAAAGCAATAATGTAAAGGCAGTAAAATGCAATAATGAAATTATTAGTGCAAATAAGATTATTCTTGCAACAGGAGGTAAAAGCTACCCACTAACAGGCTCAACAGGAGATGGCTATGAAATGGTAAAAAAACTTGGACATACAATTACAAAAATAAAGCCTTCATTAGTACCATTAGAGACATATGAAAACACAAAAGAGCTTCAAGGATTAAGCTTAAAAAATATAGAAATAAATTTAATAGATAAAACTAAAAACAAGGTAATATATAATGACTTTGGAGAAATGATTTTTACTCATTTTGGTGTTTCAGGACCTGTTATTTTAAGTTTATCATCACATTTAGTAAGGTACAAAAAACAAGAAGAACTATTAAAAAATAGAAATATAATATTACAAATAGATTTAAAACCAGCTCTTACAGAAGAAAAATTAGATTCAAGAATACTTAGGGACTTTGAAGAATTTAAAAATAAACAATTTAAAAATAGTTTAGATAAATTGTTACCACAAAAATTAATACCAATTATTATAGAAAAAAGTAAAATTAACCCAAATAAGAAAGTAAATGAAATAAAAAAGGAAGAAAGAAAAGAACTTGTAAAAATTTTAAAGCATTTAGAATTTACAATAAAAGCTTTTAGACCAATAGAAGAGGCAATAGTTACAAGTGGAGGGGTTAATATAAAGGAAATTAATCCTAAAACAATGGAATCTAAAATAATAAATGGTTTATATTTTGCAGGAGAAATTATAGATGTAGATAGTTATACTGGTGGATTTAATTTACAAATTGCATATTCTACAGGTTATACTGCTGGAAAAGAATAAAAGGAGAAAAATGGAAGAGTTTGTTACTATTGAAGAAAATGTAGATTATACTTTAACTGAAAAAAAATCAAAATTTATAGCAAATTTAATAAGGGTAAATAGTAAAGATGAAGCGGAAAATGAGATAAAAAAATTAAAAAAAAATTACTATGATGCAAGACACAATTGCTTTGCATATAGGGTAATTGAAAATAATCATATTGTAGAAAAGGCTAGTGATGATGGAGAACCATCTGGAACTGCTGGTGCACCAATGCTTAATATTTTACAAAAAAATGAATTATGTAATATTTTGGTTGTTGTAACAAGATATTTTGGAGGCATTTTACTTGGTACAGGAGGGCTTGTTAGGGCATATTCTGATTCTTTAATAAATGCAATTAAAATTGCAAAAAAACAAGCTAAAATATTAGGATGTGAAATGTTTGTAGAATTAGAGTATACGGAATTTGAAAAATTTAAATACTACTGTAGAAAAAACAATATTGCTATAAAAAATGTTAATTATTTAGATAATGTTACATGTAATTTGGAGTTGGAAGAGGACAAAAAAGCTAAACTAATGGAAGATTATAACAATAAAAGTATTAATTTAAGAGATATAAAATTTTTAGATAAAAAATTAATATCTAAAAGTATAATAAAATAGTATTTTTATGGAAAATTGGAAAAAATTTACAATTTTTTATTGCAAAACACTTGAAAAACTTCTATAATCGTAAATGTCGATGACAAATATTTAAAATATTTTAGGAGGAAAAAAGTGAAAGAGAAAGTTACAGTTTTAATTGCAGATGACAATCAAGAGTTTAGCAAAACATTATCATCATATTTAGAATCACAACCAGATATGGAAGTTATAGGAATGGCAAGAGATGGAAATGAAGCCATAGAGATGATTACAAATACTAATCCAGATGTTGTATTATTAGATGTTATAATGCCACATTTAGATGGATTAGGAGTTTTGGAAAATGTTAATCTTATAAAGCTTGAAAAAAGACCAATGTTTATTATGTTATCAGCAGTTGGACAAGATAAAATAACTGGTCAAGCAATTGGTTTAGGAGCAGAATATTATGTTGTAAAACCATTTGATATTGAGTTATTAATTAAAAGAATAAGAGAACTTAAATTTTATAAACCAAGTCAAAAAAATAATTTTGTAGGAAGAGAAATAAAACCACAATATATAGAAATATCAAATGTAGATACAAAAACTGAAGAACATTTAGAGGCTTTAGTTACAAATTTAATACATGAAGTTGGTGTTCCAGCACATATAAAAGGTTACCAATATTTAAGAGAAGCAATTATGATGGTTGTAAATGATATAGATGTAATAAATCAAATTACTAAAAGCTTATATCCACAAATTGCTAGAAAATATTCTACAACACCAAGCCGTGTATAACGTGCTATTCGCCATGCTATAGAGGTCGCATGGGGAAGAGGCCAACAAGAAGCAGTTGAAAATATTTTTGGCTATACGATTTCAGCAAGCAAAGGAAAGCCAACAAATTCAGAATTTATTGCAATGATTGCAGATAAATTAAGACTAGAATTAAAAAGTGCATAAAAATGAAAAAAACCTAAGTTAAAACTTAGGTTTTTTGTTATATTTAATTATTTTGTTTCGTTTCCTTTATATAAGAATGGGTAGATTGCAGAAATAACTGCACCAATCCATAATAACCAGAAACCAATTCCATAACTAATATTGGCAAGTGAAGCATATGAACCTAATTGTCCAATTGCACTAGATTTACCAGATATTAATACAATAAGTAGAATAACTACTATTGCTGTAGGAATTAATGTGAATTTTTGGTTTGATAATTTTTTCATAAAAGCAACTTTTTCTGATAATTTGTCAGCAAAAATAATTAATAAGTTAACAATAGCTAGTATTAAAACAAATATTCCATCACCTTGGATATATGAAATTGATTGACTTTGTGATATACCAAATAATGAAACAGATACAGTTAAAACTGGTAAAAATACAGCTACAGCTAAAATTAAGTTTCCAATTATTCCTAATATTTTAGTTCCTTTTATTTTTTCCATAAACTTATCCATAATTCATCCTCCTTTGAAGGTAGTATATAAAATATAATAAAAAAAGTCAATATAAAGTCGAAAAATATAAGAAAATGTAATATAAAAATTTATTAAATTTATAATTACAACTAAAGAATTGTAATAAAAAGTTAAAAATTTTAAAAAATTTATAAAAAATACTTGCAAAATAAAAAAAGTTATATTACAATCAAATAAAAGTGGAGCAAAGTGGAACAAAGTGGTGAATTGGTGGAAGGAAGTGAAATTAATTGCTAATTGGTGAATACGAGCATTCTCTAGATGTTAAAGGCAGATTAATAATGCCTGCTAAATTAAGACAAGACATGGGGGAAAAATTCATCGTAACAAAAGGGTTAGATGGATGTTTATTTGCGTTTTCACAAAATGAGTGGTTAAATTTCGAAGCTAAATTGAAAGCACTTCCATTATCAGACAAAAATGCAAGAAACTTTGTAAGATTTTTCTTATCTGGAGCAACAGAATGTGAAATAGATAAGCAAGGTAGATTTTTAATATCAAATAATTTAAGAAATGCAGCTAACCTAGAAAAGGAAGCAGTAATAATTGGTGTTGGAACAAGACTTGAAATTTGGAATAAAGAAACATGGCAAAAATGTGATGATAACATTTCAGCTGATGAAATTGCACAAAACATGACAATGCTGGGTATATAACTTGCAAAAGTTTATATAAAAAACTAAAGATAAATTAACAAAAGAAAATATATTAAAAATACAAAAGATAAAAATGCAAAAGAAAACTTTGCAAAAGATAAATAGTAAGAATACAAAAGATAAAGTTATAAATGTAAAAAGTTGCAAAAGAAAATTTTACAAAAGATTTTAAAATTCAAAAGAGGATTTTACAAAAGAATTTGTATGTTTTCAAAAGATAAATTAACACAAAAGAACAATTAAAATACATATGATATAATGCAGCTGGTAATTTGAAATTTTTTACCAGCTGCATGAGTATTATAAACTAAGAGGTGTTAAATTGGAATTTAAGCATAAACCTGTAATGCTTGATGAGTGTATAAATGGACTAAATATAAAACCAGATGGCATATATGTAGATGGAACACTTGGCGGAGCAGGGCACAGTAAACAAATAGTAAAAAAATTAAATGAAAATGGAATATTAATAGGAATAGACAGGGATGAAGAAGCACTAAAAGCTGCAAAAGAAAATTTAAAAGATTTTCAAAATGTAATTTATGTTCATAATAATCATGATAATATAAAAGAAATTTTAAGCAATTTGCAAATTGAAAATGTAGATGGTATTTTGCTAGATTTAGGAGTTTCGTCATACCAATTAGATGAAAGAAATAGAGGGTTTAGCTATCTTGGTGAAAATGAACTTGATATGAGAATGGACAAAACCCAAAGTTTAACAGCAAAAGAAGTAGTAAATAGTTATGAAGAACAAAAATTGGCCAATATTATATATGAATATGGAGAAGAAAAGTTTTCAAGACAAATTGCAAAAAATATATGTATGTACAGAAAAGAAAAACAAATCAGTACTACAAAACAATTGGTAGAAATAATAGAAAAATCAATTCCTGGATTTGCAAAAAAAGATGGACATCCAGCCAAAAGAACTTTTCAAGCAATTAGAATTGAAGTAAATGATGAAATAAAGCCATTGTATAATACGGTAAAAAACTGTATTGATGTGTTAAAGCCAGGGGGAAGACTTTGCATAATAACATTTCATTCATTAGAAGATAGGGCAGTAAAAAATGCATATATAGAAGCTAGTGGAAAATGTACATGTCCAAGTGATTTGCCATATTGTGTATGTGGAGCAAAAAAAGAAGGAAAAATAATAACTAAAAAACCTATAATAGCAACAAAAGATGAACAAGAAGAAAATACAAGATCTAAAAGTGCAAAACTTAGAATTTTTGAAAAAATATAAAAATAAAAAAGTACAAAGGAGGTGAGTAACTTATGGCAAGAGGTCTATACCAGTATGAGACAAGCCCTAGAAAGTTAGAGCCATCATATAAACCAAGAAAAAAACAAAGTATAAAAGTATTAGAAAATCCTAAAGCAAATAAAAAAACATTGCAAAGTCAAAAGAAAAGACAAACAAAAATGACATTAACAATAGTTGCAATATTTGCAGTTCTTCTTACCATAAGTTACAGAAACTCACAAATAAATGAAAAGTTTAATAAAGTTCAGACTCTAAAAAGAGAATTATCATCACTTCAAAAAGAGAATGAACAATTAAAAGTTACAATAGAAAATAGTTTAAGTTCAAATTATATTGAACAACAGGCAAAAGAAAAATTAGGAATGAAAAAATTAACAAATAAACAAACTGTTTATGTTACATTACCTAAAAAAGATTATGTGGAATCACCATCTGAAAAGGTTATTACTAAGGAAGAGAAAAATTGGTTTGAGAGTTTGGTAGATAAAATATTTAATAAATAAAATTGAATAAAATAAAACACTTCTAATAAATATTATTAGAGGTGTTTTTATGATATCAATTAAATTGTCTGGAAAGAAAAAGATGAGAAATTCCTTGTTTGTTGCATTATTAATATTTATTTTATTAATAATAAGAGTTGGTTATATTCAATTTGTACAAGGAAAAGAATTGCAAGAACTTGCTTATGAACAACAAACATTAGACAGAAATATAAACCCTAAAAGAGGGACTATTTATGATGCAACAGGCAAGAATATTTTGGCTGTGAGTAGTACAGTGGAAACTATAACGGTTAACCCAGGAAATATTGATAAAAAGGACAAAGAAAAAGTTGCAAAGGCTTTGGCAGATATTTTTGAGCTAGATTATGATAAAGTCTTAAAAAAGGTTAGTAAAAGGAGTTCTATTGAAACTATTGCAAAAAAAGTTGATAAAGAAAAGGCAAATGAACTAAGGGTTTGGCTTCAAAATAATAATATTTCAGTTGGAGTAAATATAGATGAAGATACCAAAAGGTATTACCCATATAGTAATCTTGCATCACAGTTTATAGGTTTTTGTGGTAGTGATAATCAAGGTTTAGATGGAATAGAGGCAAAATATGATAGTGAGTTAAAAGGTTTAAAAGGAGCCATAAAAAGGCATGCAGATGCAAAAGGCGGTGAAATAGGGACTGAGGGAGAAAATTATGTTGCAGCAATTGATGGAAATAGTTTAGTACTTTCTATTGATTTATCTATTCAGTCTATTGCTGAAAAATATTTAAAAGAGGCATGTATAGACAATAAGTGTACAGATGGTGGAAATATTGTTGTTATGAATCCCAAAACTGGGGATGTTTTGGCAATGGCAACATATCCAAATTATAATTTAAATGATCCATATGCAGCATATACTGATGAATTAAAATCTGTGTGGGACACATTAGAACAAAGTGAAAAAACAAAAAATTTGCAGGCAGTGTGGAGAAATAAGGCAATAGCAGACACATATGAACCAGGCTCTGTATTTAAATTAATAACAGCTTCTGCATCATTAGAAGAGCATATAACAGATACCGATAATAGTGGAGAATTTTGCTGTACAGGTGGAATTGAAGTTGCAGGTGTTAGAATTAAATGTTGGAGATATTATAGACCACATGGAGCAGAAAGTTTGAGGCAAGCGTTAATGAATTCTTGTAACCCAGTATTTATTGGGCTTGGACAAAAATTAGGGGTTGAAAAATATTATAGTTATTTAGAAAAATTTGGACTTTTAAGTAAAACTGGAATAAATTTACCAGGTGAGGCAAAAGGAATATTTTTAGCAAAGGAAAAGGCGCGGACCTGTAGAACTTGCTACAATAAGTTTTGGGCAAAGATTTGAAATAACACCAATACAGCTTGCGACAGCAGTTTCTAGTATTGCAAATGGAGGAACAAAAATAAAACCTAGAGTTGTTAAACAAATTATTAATAGCCAAACAGGAGAGGTTAAAGATATGCCAGTGGAAACTACAGGAACAGTAATTTCAAAAGAAACTTCTCAAAAAGTTCTTAGTATGATGGAGTCTGTAGTTAGTGAAGGGACTGGTAAAAATGCAAGAGTTGCAGGATATAGAATAGGTGGCAAAACAGGCACATCGGAAGATGGCGTTAATACTAATAAGTATGTTACATCTTTTTGTGGTGTTGCTCCAATAGATGATCCTCAAGTTGTTGTTTTGGTAACTTTATATAATCCAACAGGTGAGGGAGGACACCAAGGAGGTGGTGTTGCGGCACCAGTTGGCGGACAGATATTTAGCGAGGTTTTACCATATTTAGAGGTTAACCAAGGAAACGAAGAAGAAGTAGAAATAAAAGAGGAAGTTGTAACTCCTGATGTATTAGGAAAAACATTAGAAGAGGCAAATAAAAAATTAAAAGAACAAGGATTAGAAATGGTTATAAATAATGAAACAGAAGAAATTGATAAAACACAATTAACAGTAAAAAGTCAAGTTCCACAAACAGGAATAAAAATCTATAAAGGAAATAAGGTATATATAGACTATTAAAAATAAAATTGCAAAAGTACTTAATTGTAAGATGTAATTAAGTACTTTTGTTTTTTTATTAAAACGGCACTTGAATATTTTTTACATTTATATTATAATGCATAATGTATAAAAAACAACAAAATATGACAATTGTAAAAAATAAAATTCGGGGGAAGAAATGATAAATTTACTTTTATGTGGAAATAAAAAAGTATTTGATGGAGCACTAACAGAGTTAATATCAATTACCAATAGAACCAAAGAAAGTATTAATTGCTATATATTTACTATGGATGCATCAAGAATAAAACCAGAATATGTGCCAATAGAAAATAAGCAAATAGACTTTTTAAATAAAGTAATACAGAAAAAAAATAAAGAAAACAAAGTAACAAAAGTTGATGTTACTAATCTTTATGAACAAGAATTTTTAAATTGTAAAAATGAAAGTGCATATTGCACCCCATATACTTTGCTTAGATTACTAGCAGATATGGTTCCTAATATTCCTGATAAATTATTATATTTAGACATAGATATGATGATAGGAGATGACCTTTCTAAACTATATAATATAGATGTTTCAGAATATGAATATGCAGCTGTAAAAGAAAAATATGGAAGTATATTTATAAGACCAGATTATATAAATGCAGGAATGTTATTAATGAACATGAAAAAAATAAAAGAAACAAAATTGTTAGAAAAAGCAAGAAATTTAATAAAAAGTAAAAAAATGCTTTTTGCAGATCAAGATGCAATTTTTAGGTCAACAAGCAAAAAAATGTTAATACCTCGAAAATATAATGAACAATCAAAATTTAATAGAAAAGATACAGTAGTATGTCATTTTTGCAAAAGAATGTTATGGTTTCCATATCCACATACAGAAAATTATAAACAATGGAATGTTGAGCAAGTGCATACAGTTTTAAAATGTCATGCATTTGATGAAGATTTAGAAGAATATTTAAAATTAAAAAAAGAATATGAAAACAATAAAAGGGGAGAATAAAAAATGAAAGAAAATTTAAATACAATACCAATATTTTTTACGGTTGATGATAAATATGTACCTTTTTTAGCTGTAGCATTACAATCATTAATAGAAAATTCGTCAGAAAAAAATTATTATTTAATAAAAATATTGTATACAAGTATAACTGAAGAAAATCAAGAGAAAATAAAAAAGTATGAAAAAGAAAATGTAAACATAGAATTTGTAGATTTAAATTATTATATAAATAAAATAAAAAATAAATTATATACAAGAGACTATTATTCTGTAACAACATATTTTAGACTATTTATACCAAATTTATACCCACAATATAATAAAGCATTATATTTAGACTGTGATATAGTTCTTCTTGCAGATGTTGCTGAGTTATATAATATAGATATGGGGGATAATTTAGTTGCTGCTGCTCCAGATGATGTAATACAAAAAATAGAAGTATTTCAAGAATATGCAGAAAAAGTAGTAGGAGTTGCAGACTATAGAAATTACTTTAATGCAGGAGTTCTTTTAATGAACTTAGATGAACTTAGAAAGTTCGATTTTCAAGAAAAATTTTTATATTCATTAGAAAAAATAAAATTTGCTGTTGCACAAGACCAAGATTATTTAAACAGACTATGCAAAGGAAGAGTAAAAATTATAAGCAATGTATGGGATAAAATGCCAATTTCAAATGATACAGATGCAAAAGATTTAAAATTAATACATTATAATTTGGCATTTAAACCATGGCATTTTGAAGATATACTTTATAAAGAATATTTTTGGGAGTATGCAAAAAAGACAGAATTTTTTGATGAAATAATAAAAATTAGAGATAACTACACAGAAGAAGATAGATTTAATGACAAAGAAGGAGACAAAAAGTTAAGGGAACTTGCACAAAAAGAATGTGATTGTGTAGGAGACGATAGAAAAAATAGGAGAACATAAATGATGGAAAAGCAAACAAATCCAAATATTCAAAAGTCAGAAGAAAGATTAAAAATAATAGAAAAAATAAAACAATACGAAAAAGAAGGAAAATTTGACCAAGATGTAGAAGATGATCCACCAACAATTACTCTAACACCAGAAAAAGTAGATTATTTAAATGAAAAACTTACAAGTAAAGCAAAAAATAGATTTGCAAATAGAATTGGTGAAAGATTTTTAAATGAAATAATAGAAAATAAGCAATTAATTATAAAAGAAATAAGGGGATTAGAAAATATGGAAGGTTTAGAAAGTGGAGCATTAATTACATGCAACCACTTTAATCCTTTTGACTCATTTGCTGTAGAAGAAGCATTTAGAAATGCCAAACTTAATAAAAAACAAAAACTTTTTATAGTTTTAAGAGAGGGAAATTATACTAATTTTCCTGGATTTTATGGATTTTTGTTTAGAAATTGCAATACATTACCACTTAGCTCAAATAAAAGAACAATGGTAAAATTTATGGAGGCAGCTGACATAATTTTACAAAGAGGAGATTTTATATTAATATTTCCAGAACAAAGCATGTGGTGGAATTACAAAAAACCGAAGCCATTAAAAATTGGAGCATATAAAATAGCTGCAAGAAATAATGTACCAATACTTCCTATATTTATAACAATGGAAGATAGTAATGTAATGGGAGAAGATGGTTTTTATGTTCAAGAATATACAGTAAATATTGGAAAACCAATATTCCCGGACGAGAATTTGACAGAAAAAGAAAATTTAGAAATTATGAAAGAAAAAAATGCTAAGGTCTGGAAAGAAATATATGAGGATTTCTATAAAAAGCCATTAGAATATACAACAATAAAGCAGGAAAAAGTATGAAAGAACAAAAAATAATTTATTATAAAGATGAATTAAATGATGAATTTTCAAAAGCAAAAATTAAACCAAGAGTAATAGATGAAAATTATATATATATTCACAAAAATCCATTATGGAATATAGCATCTTTTTTAGTGCAAAATGTATTTAGTGTTCCTATAAAAGTATTATATTCTAAGTTTAAATTTAGAATAAAATATGTAGGAAAACAAAAATTAAAGAAATATAAAAAACAAGGGTATTTTATATATGGAAATCATACGCAACCATTTGCAGATACATTTATACCAAGTATGGCAATGTACCCTAAAAGGAATTTTTTTATAGTAAATCCAGAAAATGTATCTATAAAGCCATTTGGAACGCTAATACAAATGCTAGGAGCAATGCCAATACCAACTAAAAAAAATGCAATGAAAAATTTTTTAGAAGCAATTGAAGAAAAAATAAAAAAAAATTATTCAGTAACAATATACCCAGAAGCCCATATTTGGCCATATTATACAAAAATAAGACCATTTAAATCAGTTTCATTTAAATATCCGGTAACACTAGACAAACCATCATTTTGTATAACAAATACCTATCAAAGCTATGGAAAAAACAATGATAAAGTAAAAATTGTATCTTATATAGATGGACCATTTTTTCCAAATAAAGAATTAACTTTAAATCAGGCAAAACAAGAACTTAGAGACCAAATATATAATGCAATGTGCAAAAGAAGTGAAAATTGCAATATTGAGGTAATTAAATATAGACAATGGGACGGGGATTTTGTCTAAGCTTTTTATAAAAATCATATTAATAAAAAAGAATAAAATTAAAGTCTTTTAATAAATATTATTAAGGGACTTTTTTTTGATTTTAGTCTATACAAAATGGCAAATTAGTTATATAATATGAAAAAATTGGAAGGATTGATAATATGAAATTAAAAAATATATTACAAGGTTTAGAAAATTTAAAATTAAAAGGTGATTTAGATTTAGAAATAGAAGGAATAGAAAGCAATTCTAAAAATGTAAAACCAGGTTTTTTGTTTATTGCTATAAAAGGGTTTTCTGTTGATGGACATAAATATATAAATAATGCTATAGAAAATGGGGCTAGATGTGTAATGGTAGAAGAAGGGTGTGATTTAAAAGAATTAAATATACCTAAAGATGTTGCTGTTGTAATGGCAAAAGATACAAGAGAGGCTTTAGCAGTTTCATCTGCAAACTTCTACAAAAATCCTTCAAAAAAATTTAAATTGATAGGTGTAACTGGAACAAAAGGTAAAACAACAACAACTTTTATGATTAAAGAGATATTAGAAAAAGCTGGGAAAAAAGTTGGATTAATAGGGACAATTGCAACATATATAAATGGAAAAAAATTAAAAGATAGTGATAGAACAACACCAGAAAGTTTAGAATTACAACAATTATTTAACCAAATGGTAGAAGAAGGCGTAGAATATGTTGTAATGGAAGTTTCTTCACAAAGCTTAAAATTACATAGAGTAGATGCATGTGATTTTGATATTGTTTTATTTACTAATTTTTCAGAAGATCACATTAGTGAAAAAGAACATCCAAATATGCAAGACTATTTTGAGTCAAAATTAAAACTATTTAAAATGTGTAAAACAGGAATAGTAAATACAGACGATTTACATGGAGCAAAAATACCAAATATGTTTAAAGAAAATGATATTACTACATATGGAATTGATAATTTTGCAAATGTAACTGCAAAAGATATAACTGTTACAAATTTATATGTTGATTTTAAAGTAAAAATAACAGATAGAAATGAAAGAATAAAAGTTGGAATTCCTGGTAGATTTAGTGTATATAATTCTTTAGCTGCTATATGCGTTGCAAAAAAATTAGGCATATCACCTGAAGTTATAAAAGAAGCATTGTTAGAAGTAAGAGTTCCTGGAAGATCAGAACTTGTAGACAATAAAATGGAATTGCCAATAATGATAGATTATGCTCATTCACCAGAGAGTTTGCAAAATATTTTACAGGCAGTAAAAAGTTATACTAGAGGAAAAGTAATATCTGTATTTGGATGTGGTGGAGATAGAGACAGTGGAAAAAGACCAATAATGGGTGAAATATCAGGAAGAATAGCAGATTTTACAATAATAACATCAGATAATCCAAGAACAGAAGATCCACAAAAAATAGTAGATCAAATAGAAGAAGGAATAAAAAAGACAAAAGGAAATTATAAAGTTGTAGTAGACAGAGTGGAAGCTATAAAAGAGGCAATGAAAATGGCAACAAAAAGAGATTTGATAGTACTTGCTGGAAAAGGCCATGAACCATATCAAGAAATAAATGGAGTAAAGCATCCATTTGACGAAAGAATTATAGTAAGACAGTTAGTTCAAGAACTAGACAAAGGAAAAAAGAATAAATAGGAAGGTTTGATAACAGTGAATTTTGATACAAAAATATTGCTAATATCATTTGTAGTATCAATTATATTAGGAATATTAGTAATACCAATATTAAAAAAATTAAAAGTAGGTCAAATAGAAAGAGATGATGGGCCAAAGTCACATTTAAAAAAACAAGGAACACCTACAATGGGTGGAATTATAATAATTCTAGCAATGATAATAATTATTACAGGAATATATATATATTTAAATGCAAATAATCAAGCAGATATTGCAAATAAATTATTACCAATGCTGTTAATTACAATAGGATTTGGAGTAGTAGGATTTATAGATGATTTTAAAAAATTAGTTTTAAAAAATACAGAAGGGCTTAAGCCAAGTTATAAAATGATTGGTTTGTTGGTTATTTCTGTTGCATATGTTGTATTTTTAGTTAAAGGATTAAATATAGGAACAGATATATTTATTCCAATTGCTAAAACATATATAACAATGCCAGTGTATATTTACATACCATTTGCAATAGTTGTAATACTTGCAACTACAAATGCAATAAATTTAACAGACGGAATAGATGGTTTGTCATCTAGCGTAAGTTCACTTATTATAACATGTTTAGTAATTATAGGAATTACATTTAATGTACCAGAAGTATCAATATTTGGTAGTGCTGTAATTGGAGCAACTTTAGGATTTTTAGTATTTAATTTACATCCTGCTAAAGTATTTATGGGAGATACGGGTTCATTATTACTTGGAGGTGTTATATCTGGATTAGCATTATACTTAAAAATGCCAATAATATTATTGGTAATTGCAATAATACCAGTATTAGAAACACTTTCAGTAATTATACAAGTAGCATATTTTAAAAAGACAGGAAATAGAATTTTTAAAATGGCACCATTACATCATCATTTTGAATTATCAGGTTGGAGAGAAAATAAAGTTGTAATTGTATTTTGTTTAATAACTTTACTTGCATGTGTAATTGGATTACAAATGGTTTAATAAATGCATAAGATAAAAATGCAAAAAAGAAAGGATTGAGATAAATGGCAAAAAAGAAAAAAAGCTTTTCAAGCTTTTTAAATAATCCAATAGATTTTACATTATTAATAACAATATTATTATTGTTAACAATAGGATTAGTAATGGTATTATCTGCAAGTTCTCCATCAGCTCTTTCAGAAAGCGGAGATAGTTATAAATATTTTTCTAAACAGCTTTTATTTGCTATACTTGGAATTATTGCAATGCTATTTATATCAAAAATAGATTATAGATTTTATCAAAAATTTTATAAACATGCATGGATAGTATCATTAATTTTACTTGCTTTAGTTTTACTAATAGGAAAAAACATAAATGGTGCTAAAAGATGGATATATTTAACAGAAACCTTATCATTTCAACCATCAGAATTAGTAAAAATTTTAATGATAGTATTTTATGCGGGAATTTTAACAAAAAATAGAGATGAATTAGAAAAGTATAATACAGGTTTTTTAAAACATATGTGTTTGGTAGCACCAATAATTGGGCTATTGTTGTTACAACCACACTTTAGTGCATCTGTTGTAATAATAGGTATATGTTCTATTATGATGATTGTTGCTGGATGCAAATTTAAACATTTTTTAATAACTGTTGGAGCAGTTGGAATTCCAGCAATTATAGCATTAATTATATTTTCACCATATAGATTACAAAGGGTAACAACATTTATTGATCCATGGCAAGATCAAACAGGAGATGGTTGGCAAGTTATTCAGAGTTTATATGCAATTGGGTCAGGAGGTTTATTTGGTTCAGGTCTTGGAGAAAGTAAACAAAAATATTTATATTTGCCAGAACCTCACAATGACTTTATATTTTCTATTTTAGGTGAAGAATTGGGATTTGTAGGCTGTGCAATTGTACTTATATTATTTGCAATATTTATATGGAGAGGGGTTTTGATTGCAATGAAAGCACCAGATATGTTTGGAAGCTTACTTGCAGTTCGGAATAACTTCACTTGTTGCAATACAGGTAATAATTAATGTTGCGGTTGTTACGTCATCAATGCCAGCAACCCGGAATGCCACTGCCATTTTTTAGTTATGGTGGAACAGCACTGTTTATTTTACTGTGTGAAATGGGAATATTATTAAATATTTCACGTGCAAGTAATAAGCAACAATAATAAAATAAGAGTTTATAACTAAACTTATAGATTGTAATAACAAAAGAGGTGTATTAAATGAGAGTAATTATTGCAGCAGCGGGAACAGGAGGACATATTAATCCAGGTCTTGCAATTGCAAATAAAATAAAAGAAGAGCAAAAAGATTCTAAAATTATATTTATTGGAACAACAAGAGGTTTAGAAAATGATTTAGTTCCAAGAGCAGGCTATGAATTGAAAACAATTGATGCATATGGTTTAAGTAAAAAATTAACAATAGACAATATAAAAAAATTATATAAAACATACAAAGGTTTAGGGCAGGCAGAAAAAATAATAAAAGAATTTAAACCAGATATAGTAATTGGAACAGGAGGTTATATTTGTGGAGCAGTAATTACTGAGGCACACAAAAATAAAATACCAACTATGTTACATGAAAGTAATGCCTTCCCTGGTAAAGCAGTAAAAATGCTTGCAAAAAAGGTAGATACAATATTGGTTTCCTTTGATGAGACAAAGTCTAAAATAAAAAATGCAAAAAACGTTGTATGTACAGGAACACCTGTAAAAATAGAAAAAAAAGAATATGGAATAAATCAAAAAAATGAAATATTAAGCAAACTTGGATTAAATTCTATAAAACCTATTATATTGGTTTATGGGGGAAGTCAAGGTGCACAAAAAATAAATGAGGCAATACTTGAAATTATAGATAAAAAATTAAACAAAAATTATCAAATTATATGGGCAACAGGACCAAAACAATATGATATTATAAAAGAAAAATTAGAAGACAAGAATATAAATATTAATATGATAGAAAATATTAAAATATTGCCATATATTTATAATATGGAAGAAATAATGAATATTTCTGATATTATAGTTGCAAGAAGTGGGGCTATGACAATTACAGAAATATCAAATTTAGGAAAGCCATCAATATTAATACCACTTCCAAATGTAAGTAACAATCATCAAATGTATAATGCAAAGGTATTAGAAAAAGTAAATGCTGCTAAAATTATTGAAAATGATAAATTAGAAGGAAACATTTTAAATAAAACAATAGATGAAATTATATTAAATAAAAATGTTTTAAAACAAATGGGAATAAATAGTAGCAAAATTTCAGTAAAAGATACGCAAAGTAAAATATATAATGAAATATTAAAATTAGTTAAATAACTTTAGGGGGATATATGAACAAACATATTCATTTTAAAATAATTATATCAATTTTTATAATAGGAATTATCATAATAGGATTAATGGGATTTCAAAATGTAAGCAAGTTAAATGAGCTTAAAGCAAGTATTTCACCAGATAATGAAGAATTGAATTTACAAATAGAAACTGCAAAAAATGAGACTATAGTAACAACTGCAATAGGAATTGGAGTTTTAGCTATTTCTTTAATATCAATTAGAATATATCTTTCTAAATTTGTTATATATCCAATAAATAGACTAATAAAAAGTGCAGAGAAAATTACCAATACAGAAGATAATAAAAATAAAATAGAAAATAATATAGATAATGTTGATGATATATTTGGGCTAATGACTACTGAATTAAAAGATCAATTAAATGATGTATCAACCAAGAAAAATCAAATAGAAACAATTTTAAGACATATGACAGATGGAATAATTGCATTTAATATGGACAAAGAAATTATTTTAATAAATCCAGAAGCAAAAAAATTACTAAGCATTAGACCAGAAGATGTAACATTTGAAGATATATTTAGTAAATTTAAATTAGATATAAATATGGAAAAAATAATATATTTGGAAAATTGGACTTCAACAGAGCAAAGGGTTCAAGTAGAGGATAAATATATAAATATATTCTTTGCACCATTTAAAAATCAAGATGATAGACCAGATGGCGTAATTGCTGTGGTTCAAGATATTACCGAACATGTAAAACTAGACAATATGAGAAAAGAATTTGTTGCAGATGTATCACATGAATTAAAAACACCAATTACATCTATAATGGGGTATGCAGATACTTTATTAGAAGGCGAATATGATAAAGAAACACAAGAAAAGTTTTTAGGTGTAATTGCTTCAGAAGCAAGAAGAATGGCTAAACTTGTAACAGATTTACTAACACTTTCAAGATATGATAATAACAAAAACAAAACACAAAAAGAAAGTTTTGATTTAGGCGATTTAGTAAAAAAATGTCAGGACAAGCTTGCAATAGAAATAAAAAAGAAAAATCATACTGTAAATTGTTTTGTAACAGCAGATGTACCTCCTGTATATGCAGATAAATATGACATAGAAAGAGTTGTATTAAATATTTTAACAAATAGTATAAAATATACCAAAGAAGGCGGAGAAATTAAAATATATGTTGGGTTTGTATATAATGATGCATATATAAAAATATTTGATAATGGAATAGGAATTCCAGAAGAAGACTTAAGTAGAATTTTTGAAAGATTTTATAGAGTAGATAAAGCTCGTACAAGAGAAATGGGGGGAACTGGGCTTGGACTTTCTATTGCAAAGGAAATATTAGACAAAAATGGCGGAAGTATTGATATAAAAAGTGTAGTAGGACAAGGAACAGAAGTTGTAATTAAAATTCCAACAAAAGAGAATTGAAAAAATGAAGGAAATATTATATAATAAAAAAATAAGGAGAGAGATAACGTGAATCCAAAAGTAAAAAATATATTAGAATGGGTTTATTGTATAGTAATTGCAGTTGTACTTGCATTATTATTTAGATATTTTATAGGAACACCAACAATTGTAAAACAAATTTCTATGTATCCAACTTTAGAGCAAAATCAAAGATTATGGTTAAATAGATGGGGAAGAACAACAAAAACCCTTCCAAAAAGAGGAGAAATAATTACATTTGAAGAGCCAAGTAAAGTTAGCTATAATGAGAATGAAATTAACCAAGAAAATCCTGTTGCACAGTTTGAACAAAGAACAGGATGGAATTGGTTTGTAAATAATTTTTTGGAAATGGGTAAAAAAAGAAGCTATATAAAAAGAGTTATAGCACTTCCTGGTGAACATGTAAAAATAGAAAATGGAAAAGTATATATAAATGGAAATGAACTTGAAGAAAAATATTTACAAGCAGGGGTTGTAACAGATGTTATAGGTGTCCGGATTTTCAGATTTTACTGTTCCTGAAAATTGTGTATTTGCAATGGGGGACAATAGAAATCACAGCACAGACTGTAGAGCATTTGGATGCATACCATTAGAAAAAATTGAAAGTACAGTTGCCTTTAGAATATGGCCATTAAATTTATTTGGAAAAATAGACAAATAAGGAATTGATAAAATGTTTGAAAATATAATTGGAAATAATAAAATAAAAAATTTATTAGAAAATTCAATAAAACAAGGTAATGTATCTCATAGTTATTTATTTATTGGAATAGATGGAATAGGTAAAAAATTAATTGCAAAAGAACTTTCAAAATATGTACTTTGTTTAAATAACGGGTGTAATAATACATGTAAATCATGTATTGAATTTGAAAGTAATAATCATCCAGATTTCGAAATAATAGAGCCAGATGGAAATAGTATAAAAATAGAACAAATAAGAAATTTGCAAAAAAGAATACAAGAAAAACCAATTATATCAAAAAGTAAAATATATATAATAAATGATGCAGATAAAATGACAAAAGAAGCACAAAATTGTTTATTAAAAACATTAGAAGAACCACCAGAATTTGCAATTATAATATTAATTGGAAACAATGAAAGTTTATTTTTGGAAACGATTAAGTCAAGATGTGTTATTTTGCATTTTGAAAAAATAAGCAATGATGACATTAAAAAGTATATAGAAAAAAATTTAGAAATTAAAAATTTAAGTGAAGATATTTTAAAAATATTTCAAGGAAGTATTGGTAAAGTAAACAGCTTAAAAGATAAAATAGCTGAATATGAAAATATTAAGAATATTATTGACAATATTAATAAAAAAGATTTGATTGATATTATAAACATGTCAAAAATAATATATGAATCTAAAGAAGAAATAAATTCTATATTAGAATATATAAATGCTGTATTAATAGAAAAGGCAATAAATGACTATAGGTTCACAAAATGTATAGAAATTGTGGAAAATACTAAAGAAAGATTGAAAAATAATGGAAATTATGATATGTGTATAGATAATATGTTATTTAACATGTGGAGGGAAATTAATTGAAAAAAATAATAGGGGTAAGATTTAAAAAATTAGGAAAAATATATTTTTTTAATCCAGAGAATTTAAATATTAAAAAAGGCGACAAGGTTATTGTTGAAACAGCTCAAGGAGAAGAATATGCAGAGGTTTTAATAGCCAATAGAATAGTTGATGATGATAAAATTGTTGCTCCATTAAAAAAAGTTTTAAGAATTGCAACAAATAAAGATACTAAGCATTATGAAGATTGTAAGAAAAAAGAAAAGGAAGCATTTAATGTTGCTCTTAAAAAAATAAAAGAACACAAATTGGAAATGACTTTAACAGATGTAGAAGTAAAATTTGATAATAGTAAAATATTATTTTATTTTACTGCAGATGGTAGAATTGATTTTAGAGATTTAGTAAAAGACCTAGCTACAATATATAAAACTAGAATTGAATTAAGACAAATAGGAGTAAGAGATGAAGTTAAAAGAATTGGTGGAAATGGTGTATGCGGAAGAGAACTTTGCTGTTGTACATTTTTAAGTGATTTTGAGGCTGTGTCTATAAAAATGGCTAAAGAACAAAACATTTCTTTAACACCTTCTAAAATTTCAGGAAATTGCGGAAGATTAATGTGTTGCTTAAAATATGAAGATAATGTTTATACAGAAAAATTGTCAAGATTACCTCATGTTGGAGCAATTGTGAAAACTCAAGATGGGGAAGGCGAAGTTGATAATATAGAAATTCTAAAAGAAAGAGTTAGAGTGAAAATTAAAGATGGAGACGGAATTTTATATAAAAAGTATGATGCTAAAGATATAAAAGTAATAAAAGATGCAGTAGCCGAGAAAATGAATGAAGAAGAGGTTGAAAATAAGAAAGAACTTGATGAGTTAGAAAAATTAGAAAAACAAGATCAAAAGGAAAAAATAACAGAAAAACATAAAAGATAATATATATATACTTAATTTTTAGGAGGTGAAAAGAAAATGGCATATAGAATAACAGAAAAATGTATATCATGCGGTGCATGTGCTGCTGAATGTCCAGTTGGATGTATATCTCAAGGAGAAGAAAGATTTGTAATTGATCAATCAGCTTGTATATCATGTGGAACTTGTGCAGGTGTTTGTCCTGTTGAAGCACCAATTGAAGAATAATAAAGAATAACAAAAAAGCATTAAATGAGTTTTTATTTCATTTAATGCTTTTTTGTTATTTTATATTAAACATTATTAATGTTCGTTTTACTTTTTTTTACTGGTATTAAAAATAATGCACCTATTATAATTGGTAAATAAAAAGTATATAATCTCCAAAATAGTATTGCCATATTAATAGTTCCTTGTTTAAATATAGAATTAAAAATAAGTAAAAATCCGCCTTCTGCACCAATGCCAGAACCAGGTGTTGGTATAAAAGTCATAATAAGTAATAAAAATGCTTGGGCAGGTACTATTTGAAAGTAGCTAATTCCACTATTTCCAAAGGCTCTGTATACTATATAAGTTAAAGAATAATATAAAAAGCTTTGAATGGTAGCAATAATAAATATTTTAATAACAGTTTTTTTCTTAGAGTTCATAAATTTAAATTGATTACTAAAATTTGTTACACTTTCATCAAATTTATTTGTTGTCTTTTCTACATCTTTTACAATTTTTAGTTTTCCACATAATTTTATAAAAGGTTTGCAAATGGTTAAAATTATATTTTTATTTATTCCTGCTAAAATTACAAATGCAATAGCTAAAATATTTATAATGAAACTAACAATTACAAGCCAAAAGAAATCTTGCATAAGGTTTTTTAAAAAATCAAATTCAAATATCATAATAATAAATGTAAATAAAACTAAAGCAAGTTGTGTAATTATAAATTTCATAGACATAGCACATAAAGAATCACTTACACGTAAACCATTTTTATTAAGTTCATATGCTTGCATTGGTTGACCACCTGATGAAAATGGGGTTATATTATTAAACAATTGTCCAATCATTGAAACCTTAAATGAATTAGAAAATTTTTGATTTTTATACATTATTTTTAATGGAATGTGAAGTGTTAGACTTTCACAAAACCAAAATAATATTAAAATTCCAATACCTAATATAACCCATTTATAATCAACACTTTTTAGAAGATTAAGTATATTTTCTATACCATCTACATTTATCATATATATTGTAAGCCCAATAAAAATTGCTATAATTAATATTATATTTATTATTGTGACTTTTTTGTTCCCAGGCTTTTTGGTTATTTCTAAATTATTATCCATAATACCTCTAGTTTTCTTTATTATTTGTTAATTCTTCCAAATCTAGTAGTTCTTGCCATCTGTTATCAACTTCTTTTTGGAATTCTTCAATCATCCATTCATTTCCAGGTTTAAACATGTGTTTAAATCTTTTTTGAGGTCTTAAAAATTCTTCTATTGGAAGTTTTTTTGCTGGTTTATAATTTATATGGTATACTCCGTCTATAACTTCATATAAAGGCCAATAACATGTTTCTACAGCTAATTTATTTATTTGCATTAACATGTCTGTAGGGTACCCCCAACCTCTAGGACATGGAGACATAACATTTAAAAAACATGCACCTTTAGTGTAAATTGCCTTTTCAGATTTTTCATATAAATCTTTAAAATTGTTGACAGCTATTGTTTGTGCAACATATGGTAAATGATGTCCAACCACTATTTTTGTTAAATCTTTTCTAGATTGCATTTTACCAGGAAGAACTTTTCCAGCAGGGGATGTTGTTGTATCTGCAAATTTAGGTGTTGCAGAAGAACGTTGAATTCCTGTGTTCATATATGCTCCATTATCATAACAAACATATACCATGTCATGTCCTCTTTCCATTGCACCAGATAATGATTGAAGTCCTATGTCATAAGTACCCCCATCTCCACCAAATGCAAGAAATTTTGTATGTTCATCTTCTGGTAATTTTCCTTGTTTTTTTAAAGATTTATAGGCAGCTTCTGCACCAGATAATGTTGCTGCTGCACATTCAAAAGCTGTATGAATAAAAGAGTCAGTCCAAGCTGTATATGGATAAATAAATGTTGAAACTTCCATACAACCAGTTGCTACAGAAACTACTGCATGGTCTTCAGGTTTTAATGCTCTCATAATCATTCTTGCAACAGGAGGAGCTCCGCATCCAGCACACATTCTATGTCCTTCAGTAAAACGAGAAGGTTTATTTGCAATTACTTCTTTTAAATTATATGCCATTTATTTTTCCTCCATTCTTAATCCTAAATATCTATAAGGATTATCTATTTTTTTAGTATTTACTATATTTATTAAATCATTGTATACAGATTCTATTTGTTCAGAAGTTGTATCTCTACCACCAATTCCATAGATATAATTTACCATTGGAACATGAAAATTATTTACATACATACTAGAAGAAACATCTTCAAATAATGCACCTCCAATAGCATTTAAAGAATCAGATTTATCAAGTACTGCAACAGCTTTTAAATGTGATAGGGCTTTTGCAACTTCTTTTCCTGGAAATGGTCTATAAACTCTTATTTTTAATAAACCTGCTTTAATTCCATTTTCTCTTAATTTGTCTACAACAAATTTTGTTGTTCCAGCTGTAGAATTCATACAAACAATTGCAATTTCTGCATCATCTAATTTATATTCTTCAAATAGTCCGTATTTTCTACCTGTCATTTTTTCAAAATCTTTAGCTACTTCTAAAATAACATCCTTAGCAGCTTCCATTGCTTTTGCTTGTTGTGCTTTGTGTTCAAAAAGATATGCTTGTAAGTCTAATGGTCCTATTGCAATTGGTTCTTTTTTATTTAATAAATAATGTTCTGGTTTATATGTTCCAACAAATTCTTTTACTTTTTCATCTTCTTCAAGTTCAATATTTTCAATTGAATGTGATGTTATAAAACCATCTTGGCATATCATAATTGGAAGCATAACATCTTTATGTTCTGCAATTCTATGTGCCATTAATGTATTGTCATATGCTTCTTGGTTATTTTCTGAAAATAGCATAATCCATCCACTATCACGAACTCCCATTGCATCAGAGTGGTCATTATGTATGTTTAATGGACCAGACACAGCTCTGTTTACTAATGATAAAACTATAGGAAGACGTAAACTTGATGCGATGTAAATCATTTCCCACATTAAAGATAAACCATTTGCAGATGTTGCTGTCATTGCCCTTGCACCAGCAGCTTCAGCACCTATACAGGCACTCATTGCACTATGCTCGCTTTCAACTGCAACAAATTCTGTATCAACAGTTCCATTTGCAACAAATGTTGAAAAATATTGAGGTATTTCTGTAGATGGTGTAATAGGGAATGCTGCTACAACATCAGGATTAATTTGTTTCATGGCTGTTGCAGATGCTTCATTACCACTTAATCTTTCTCTAATACTCATTTTTAAACACCTTCTTCCTTCATTGTAATTGCTCCAAATGGGCATACTTTTGCACAAACTCCGCAACCTTTACAAAAATCATAATCAAAATCTTCTCTTTTTAAATCTTTGTTTACCGGAATTGAGTCTTCTGGGCAAACAGGAAAACATAAGCCACATTGTTTGCATTTTTCTGAGTTGAAAATTGGTTTTAAGCTTCTCCAATCGCCTGTTTTAAATTTTCTTGCGTTTCCTGCTTTATAAATATTTCCACCTATTGTTAATTTTTCCATAGGTGTTTTTGAATTTATATCACACATTTTAAATCCACCTTGTATAATAAATTTAGGTTTTAAGATACCTATAAACTGTTAATATTTTATAAATTTAGTTAATTTAAGTTTACTTAGTTAATTTTTTTAACTTCATTTAAAGCCATTTTTAAAGCTTTCATATTTCCATCGATAACTTCAGGCTTTTTAGCAAATTTATGTTTAAAAGAGCCTTCCATGTCATTTAGCAATTCTTCGTCTGACATTATATGTGAAACTTTTACTATTGCAGCAAGCATAGGAGTATTTGGAAAATATTTTCCTAAAGTTTCCATAGATACCTTTCTTGCATCAATTGTATAGATATTACCATTGTAGCCATGTAAAGCATTTTTTAAGTAATTTTCATCTTTTGTTGTATTAATAACGATTGCACCAGTTTCTTTTAGACCTGCTGTAACGTCAACTGTTTCTAATAGTGTGTCATCAACAACAACAACATAGTCAGGTTCATATATATTGCTATGTATAGTAATAGGACAATCACTTATTCTGTTATATGCTGTAATTGGTGCTCCCATTCTTTCTGGTCCATATTCAGGAAATCCTTGAATGTATTTTCCAGTATTAAATGCAGCATCTGCTAAAAGTAATGATGCTGTTTTTGCACCTTGACCGCCTCTACCATGCCATCTTATTTCTATTAGGTTATTCATTTTTATATTGCCTCCTTTAAATATAAAATTATGCATTAAGTATATTCTTAAAAGCCGCTAATGTCAAGTGAAAAAACTATACAAAGGAGTCGAAAAAAATTGCCACCGGTTCCGGGTTTAAATGGCAATAAATTGTCAATGGTTCCGGGTTTGGATGGCAATAATATTTATTTTTGTACCTTGGTGTCGCAACCAACTAAATTTTATATTTATATGTTGGTTGCTCCAATTCGCACTCGTGCTAAAGCACTCGTTTGGTCGCTTACGCGGTACATCAAAATAAATATATATTGCCATCCAAACCCGGAACCGGTGGCACCGGTGGCAATTTTTAAATTTTAAAAAAGTTGCAATTGCAACTAAAAAACATGAGTAAATACTATATAATTAACAAGTATAACAAAGGAGGCAGTGAAAATGAAGGTAATAAAAAGAGATGGAAGAGTAGTTGATTATAATAAAGAAAAAATAGTAGTTGCAATTCAAAAGGCAAACCAGGAAGTAATGCAGACTAAAAGAGCAACTAATGAAGAAATAAAAGAAATAGTTAAATATATTGAAGACTTAAATAAAAAAAGAATGTTAGTAGAAGATATACAAGATATTATTGAAGAAAAATTAATGGAAATACATAAGTATGAGCTTGCAAAAAAATATATTGTTTATAGATATACAAGAGCACTTGTTAGAAAGTCTAATACAACAGATGAATCAATATTAGGATTAATTAAAAATCAAAATAAAGAAATTTCTAATCAAGGTCCAAATTCAAATAAAGATGCTGTTTTAGCATCTACCCAAAGGGATTATATTGCAGGAGAGGTATCAAAAGATTTAACCAAAAGAATGTTATTGCCTGAAAAAATTACTAAAGCACATGAAGAAGGAATATTACATTTTCATGATACAGGCTATTTTTTGCAACCTATTTTTAATTGCTGTTTGATAAATTTAGAAGATATGCTAGATAATGGCACTGTAATAAATGGAAAATTAATTGAAACACCTAAAAGTTTTAAAGTAGCATGTATTGTTACAAGTCAAATAATTGCTGCGGTTGCAAGTAATCAATATGGTGAACAATCTGTTGATATTAAGTGTTTAGGAAAATATTTAAGAAAGAGTTATATTAAATTAAAAAATAAATTAGAGGAAAAATATAATGGAAAATTATCAGATGACATTATAGAAGATATAGCAAATCAAAGCCTGCAAGCCGAACTTATTTCAGGAGTTCAAACAATGCAATATCAATTAAATACATTAATGACAACAAATGGTAAAGTACCAAATGTAACTTTGTTTTTGAATTTAGATGAAGAAAATAAATATTTAAAAGAAAATGCAATGATTATTGAAGAAATATTAAAACAAAGATATGATGGGATGAAAAATGAAAAAGGAGAAGATGTAAGTCCAGTATTTCCAAAGCTTGTATATGTATTATATGAACATAATTGCCTAAAAGGGGGGAAATATGACTATATAACAAAACTTGCAACAAAGTGCATACAAAAAAGATTGCAACCATCTTGCATATCAGCAAAAAAGATGCGTGAAAATTATGATGGCAATGTGTTTAGTCCAATGGGAAGTAGCAATTTTTTATTGCCATTTAAAAGCAAAGATGGAAACTATAAATTTGAAGGAAGATTTAACCAAGGAGTAGTTAGTATTAATTTACCACAAATAGCAATTGTTTCAGATGGAGATGAAGAAAAATTTTGGAAATTGCTAGATGAAAGACTAGATATATGCTATGAAGCTTTAATGTGCAGACATTATGCATTAATTGGAACTTTGTCAGATACAAGTCCAATTCATTGGAAGTATGGAGCAATTGCGCGCTTGAAATCAGGGCAAAAAATAGATGAATTATTGAAAGATGGCTATTCTACAATATCATTAGGGTATATTGGAATATATGAAGTAACCAGATTGATGAAGGGAGTATCACATACAACTTCAGAAGGACATGATTTTGCTATAAAAGTAATGAAAAAATTAGAAGAAACAACCAAAAGGTGGAAAAAAGAAACAGGATTAGGTTTTGGATTATATGGAATTCCATCAAAAAGTCTAAGTTATAGATTTGCAAAAATTGATAAAGAAAGATTTGGTATTATAAGTGATGTTACAGATAAAGGTTATTATACAAATTCATATCATTTAGATGATAGAGAAAAAATGGATGTATTAAAAAGGTTAAGTTTTGAAAATGAATTTCAAAAACTTTCATTAGGGGGAGCTTTATCATATGTAGAAATATCAGATATGAACAGTAATTTAAATGACCTGGAAAAATTAGTTGAATTTATATATAATAACATCCAATATGTGGAGTTTAAACATAAAAAATAGAATATGGTGTAATTTATTTAAATTTTAATATTAGTATTTTTTAAGCAAATTTTAAGATTGTAAATTTATAATAATATTGTAAGATATAAAAGAAAGATGAGGAAATTTAGTATGCGGGTTTTAATAGTAGAAGATGACAAAATTTTATCAGATACAATAAAGCAATGTATAAAAGGTAAATATAGTGTTTAACAAGCATATGATGGACAAGAAGGAGTTTTATTTGCAACCCAGGATATATATGATGTAATAATTTTAGACTTAATGATGCCAATTATGAATGGATATGAGGTTTTGGCTGAACTTAGAAAAAAACATATATATACACCTGTATTGATTTTAACTGCAAAAGATGCTCTAGAAGATAAAGTAAGAGGATTTAATATAGGTGCAGATAGTAAAACCATTTGAAAAAGAAGAGCTAATTGCAAGAATTGAAGCAATGATAAGAAGAAATAATAGAACATATATAAAAAATGAATTGATTTTTGAAAATATGAAACTAGATCTAAGTTCAAGAAAAGCATATATTGAAAATAAAGAAATAACACTTCAAGGAAAACAATTTGACATGCTTGAATATCTTATAAATTATAAAGATAAAATAATAACTAAAGAGCAAATTTTTGATAAAATATGGGGATTTAATAGTGAGACAACAACAAATGTTGTAGAAGTATATGCAAGAAATAAAAGAAAAAAATAATGAAGAAAATAAAATACCAAATGAAGCCTTATTAGATGATACTCAAAATCCAAAACCACCACAAAAAGAAGATATAGAACCTGAAAAACAATAAGAGCTATACCCAACCAACCCAAAGGAGTTAAAATTGAAATAAAAATTGCCATTTAAACCCGGAACCGGTGGCAACCCGGAACCGGTGGCAATTTTTATTTCTTCTTTGGTTCAGGTATTACTATATCTTTTGGCTTTTTATCATTAGACTTTGGTCTTAAAGTATTTACATCCTCATAAACAGGAGATATATCTAAATTTGAACCATCGCCAGAAACAATTTCTATTTCTTTTTTATTTTCGTTTTCTTCCATAAAAAAACCTCCACTACTTATTTAAATTTATATTAGCATATAAAAATAAAAAACACAAGAAAAAAATCAAATTATTGACATTAAGCCAAAATCGTGTGATAATATAGAAAGTAAATTTATGAAAAGTAGGAAAAATTATGGAAATTGAACAAACAAAAGCAATAATAGAAGCAATACTTTTTGCAGCAGGAAGACCAGTAACTGAAAATGAATTAATGTTAAATTTAGAACTTTCTAAAGATGATATTAAGCAAATTATTGAAAGTATGAAAGAAGATTATAATAGTCCAAATAAAGGAATAGAATTAATTACTATAGATAATTCATATCAATTATGTACAAAAACGAAATTGCATGAATATATTTATCCAATTATAGATAAAAGAACAAAACCTAATTTGTCAAATGCAGCGTTAGAAACATTGTCAATAATTGCATATAATCCGCGCATTACTAGGGCAGAAATTGAAAATATTCGTGGGGTTAATGTTGATGGTTGCATATATAAATTATTAGAATATGGGGTAATTGAAGAGGCAGGAAAACTAGACCTTCCAGGAAAACCAATGTCATATAAAACAAGTAAGGATTTTTTGCGTATGTTTGGTTACAGTTCTTTAGAAGAATTGCCACAATTACCAAAATTTAAATTAGATGAGAATAGACAAATTGTTATAGATGAATTAATAGAAGAAAATACAAAGCAAGAAAGCAAAGAAATAACACCAATAGAGGCTCCAATGCCCGAAAGGGAGGAAACAGATAAAATAGACAATAATAAATAAAGAAAGAAGGAATTTTAATGAAATTATCACAAACAGGTATGGGAACAACCAAATTAAATAATATAGATGAAATGTACCCAGGGCAAAGTATTTTATTACAAACAGGTCAGCTAGTACAATATGGTGCTGGAATATTTGGTTATAATAATGTTCCATTATTAGTAAGAAGAAATATAGAAAAAATAATACAAGATACATTAAATGAACATGGATGCATAGAGGTATTGCTTCCAACATTGCAACCAGACACAATATGGAAAAATTCAGGAAGATATGATACATATGTAAATGATGGAACAATGTTAATTACTGAATCTAATAAAGGTGTATTTTGTCTTGCACCAACTGGTGAAGAAGCAATGTTAGAATTTGCAAGGGAAAAGCTAAAATCTTATAAAACATTGCCAGCAACATTCTATCAAATAGGAGAAAAATACAGAAATGAAATAAGAACAAGAGGATATTTATTAAGAGGAAAATCTTTTCCAATGCTTGATGCATATAGTTTTGATACTGATAGCGAAAAAATGGCTTATTCATATGAAAATGTAAGGGAAGCATTTTTAGAAATATTTGAAAAAATAGGATTACCAGTAATTCCAATTGTTGCTGACAATGGAGCAATGGGAGGAAAAAAATCTGAAGAATTTATGCTAATTTCAAATCAAGGTGAAGATAAAATTTTATATGATGAAAATACAGGAATTGGATTAAATACAGAAATACTAGAAAGAGATGACTATAAAGAATATTTAAAAAATGAATATGGAATAGAAGACATATCAAATTTAAAAGAAATTAGAACTATGGAATTAGGACATATATTCCAATTAGGTACAAGATATTCTGAAATGATGAATGGAAAATACATAAATAAAGATGGAAAAGAATCATTATATTATATGGGATGCTATGGAATAGGAGTTAGTAGAACTGTTGCAGCTTTATATGAATATTGCTTAATAAATGATGAAAAATGGGGACCATGTGGATTTGTATTACCAGAAAATATTGCACCATATAAAGTTCAAATTATTCCAAAAGTGGAAAATGAAGAAAAAATGAAATTTGCAAATAGTGTATATTCAAAATTAAATAATAGCGGAATTAGTTGTATAATAGATGATAGAGAAAATCTTACAATAGGAGCAAAAATAAAGGATTCAAAGGTACTAGGAACACCATATATAATTGTTATTGGAGATAAACAAGAAGGGGAAATTATAGAATTAGAAGATAACAAAAAAGGTGAAAAAGAATCTCTTACAGTAGAAGAATTAATAAAGAAATTTAGTAAATAAAAAAATATTCACTTTTTACGTAAAGAAAACATAATATATAGCAAAATAAAACGTGAAAGGTGGTAGAAAAATGGCCAAATACATAATAAAAGGATCAAACAAGTTAGAAGGAAAAGTTAAAATATCAGGCTCAAAAAATGCAGCACTCCCAATAATTGCAGCAAGTATATTAAATGCAGGAAAAACAACATTATATAATGTACCAAATATACATGATACCAAGATGATGTTTGAAATTTTAAAAAACTTAGGAGGAAAAGTAGAAAAAAAGAATAATAAGATTATAATAGATACATCAAAAATAAAAAAATATGAAATTCCAGAAGACCTAATGAGACAAATGCGTTCATCTGTAATTTTAGCAGGAAGTTTAATTGGAAAATATCAAAAAGCTATATTTTCATATCCAGGAGGATGTGATATAGGAACTAGACCAATAGACTTGCATTTAAAAGGATTCGAAAAATTAGGAATAAATATTACAAAAAACTATGGAAATATTAGTTGCATATGTGATAAAATAGTAGGCGAAAAAATAGACCTAGATTTTCCAAGTGTAGGAGCAACGGAAAATATAATGCTTGCAAGTTGTTTAGGAGAAGGAACAACACAAATAAATAATGCGGCAAGAGAACCAGAAATAATAGACTTACAAAATTTTTTAAACAAAATGGGAGCCAAAATTCAAGGTGCAGGATCAAACAAAATACAAATAGAAGGTGTAAAAAAATTAAATGATGTAAGTTACAATATAATGCCAGACAGAATAGAAACAGGAACATTTTTATGTGCAGCAGCAATGTCGCAAGGAAATATAATAATTGAAAACACAAACATAAACCATATAACACCAATAATTTCAAAGTTAGAAGAAGCAAACTGTAAACTAAAATTAGAAAAAGACAAAATAGAACTAAAAGCACCAAAGAAACTAAAAGCACTAGAAATAAGAACAATGCCATATCCAGGATTTCCAACAGATATGCAATCAATATTTGTATCAATGTTAACAATAGCAAAAGGGACATCAATAATTGTAGAAAATATATTTGAAAGTAGATATAAATTTACTCAAGAATTAATAAGAATGGGAGCTAAAATAACAATAGAAGGAAAAAGTGCAATTGTAAAAGGAACAAGAAAATTATATGGAGCAAATGTTAATGCAACAGATCTAAGAGGAGGAGCAGCATTAGTATTAGCAGGGATTGTAGCAAAAGGAGAAACAACTATAGAAAATATAGAGTATATACTAAGAGGCTATGAAAATCTTAATAAAAAATTAGAAAACTTAGGAGTAAATATAAAAATGGTATAGAAAAGGGGAAATCTCTTTTCTATACTAAAATAAGAGGTGAAAAAATTTGAGTAAAATACAAGCAAAGCATGAAGAAAAAAATATAAAACAGAAACAAAGGCAAAGAGAAAAAAGAATAAAAGAGATGAAAAAAAATGAAGAAACAGAATTTGACTTTGACACAGAAACTGTTATAAATATGACAAACAAAAACAACAAAAACTTTATGAAAAAAAATAATGCGGCAATTTCTAAAAATCAAAGAAAAATTGCCAAAAAGAAAAAAAGAGTAAAAAGAATTATAAAATGGACAAGCCTTGCATTAATAATAATTGCAGGAGCAATATTTGCATTTGCATCACCACTTTTTAATATAACACAAATAGAAGTAATAAATACAAATTTATTAAGTAAAGATAAAGTAATAAGCTTATCTGGAATAAAAAAGGACCAAAATATTTTTAGATTTTTAAAATCAGATGTAATAAAAAAAATAAAAGAAGATCCATATGTTCAAGATGTAAAGATAAACAGGCAATTACCAAACAAAGTTCAAATAGATATAGAGGAAAGACAAAGAAATTTTAGTTTGGAATTTTTAAATGGGTATGCATATATAAATAATCAAGGGTATATATTAGAAATATCTCAGGACAAACTTAATCTGCCAGTTATAAAAGGTGCTAGTACTGAAGAAAACAATATTACACCGGGAAAAAGGCTAGAACAAAAGGATTTAGAAAAACTAGAAGTGGCAATAAAAATAATGACAATTGCAAAAGAAAATGAATTAGACGAAAAGGTCACAAGTATTGACATTTCTAATAAAAACGAATATATTTTATATTTAGAGTCAGAAAAAAAGACAGTATATTTAGGAAATCAGGAAAATTTAACTACAAAAATGTTATATACTAAAAAAATAATAGAAAAAGAATCTGGAAATGAAGGTACAATATACGTAAATGGAGATTTTACAAACAAATTTAAAGCATATTTTAGACAAAAGGTATAAAAGAAAGGATGATACTATGAATAAAATAAAAATAAGTATAGTATTAGGAATTATGTGTTTTGCCCTTACATTTGGAATATTTTTACAAATAAAAACTGTAGAAAATTCTAATATGCAAGTTAGTCAAAATTATGAAGAAAATAATTTAAGAGCTGAAGTATTAAAATTTAAAGAAAAATATGACAATAAATTAAAAGAAGTAGAAAAAGCAGAAGAAACACTTGAAAAAGAAAGAGAAAGTGCTACAAAAAATAATTCAGAATTAGAAAATGCTGAACTTCAAATAAAAAAGGCAAATAAGATACTAGGACTTTCAGAAGTAAAAGGACCAGGGGTAATAGTTACATTAAAAGATAGTAAAACAAATTCAGCAAATGTTTTAAATATAAATGATTTGTTGGTACATGACTTAGATGTGTTAAGTGTAATAAATGAATTAAAAAATGCAGGAGCAGAGGCAATATCAATAAATGATCAAAGAATAATATCAACTACAGCAATATCATGTGAAGGAAATGTAATAAATATAAATGGAGAAAAAGTAGGAGTTCCATTTACAATAAAGGCAATTGGACTTCCAGAAAGTTTAGATGCTTTATCAAGACCAGGTGGCTATTTAGAAATATTAAAAAGATATGGTATAGAAGCAGAACTAAAAAAATCTAATGATATAACAATTCCAAAGTATACAGGAAAAATAGAATTTAAATATGGTAAAAGTGTAAAATAGATAAATGTATAAACGAGAAAGGAATGAAGTAGTATGAAAAAAGGCAAAAAGACAATGATGGTAACAATAGGAATTGCATGTTTTGCTTTATCTTGTGTAACATTTATGCAATTTAAAATTGTAAACGAAACAGATATTACATCTATAGAAACAATGAGAGAAGGAGAACTTAGAACAGAACTTGCAAATTGGAAATCTAAATATGAAGAAGCAGATAAACAATATCAAGAACTAGAAGCAAAAGTAGAAGAATACAAACAAAAGAAAGAATCAAATAATGAAACTTCTGAATTGGTTATGGAAGAATTAGAAGAAGCAAATATGAAACTTGGAAAAACAAATATAGAAGGTCAGGGAATAGAAATAACTATAAAACCAAGTCAAAGTGAAGAAATTGCAGCAATAACTGCAGATGATTTAATAAATATTGTAAATTCTTTAAAATCTGCAGGAGCAGAAGCAATATCTATTAATGATGAAAGAATACTAACAATGACAGATATAGTAGATATAAATGAATTGTTTATAAAAGTAAATGGTCAAAGAATATTAAGCCCATATGTCATAAAAGCTGTTGGAAATAAATCTTACCTAGAAAGTGCATTAATAGGCGCAGGTGGAGTTGCAGATAATTTGAAAAAATTAGGACATGAAGTTACAATAATACAAAGTGACAAGGTATTGGTTAAAAAATATGATGGAGACATAACTTATAAATATATTAATGACTAATAAAAAATGGAGGTAGAAAAATGATTTTTATAGTGATAATAATAGGATGTATTTTAGGAGCAATACTTGGAATGAACGCTCCAATGATTTCATATACATATTCAAGTTACTTAGCGATAGCTGTTATTGCTGCATTGGATTCTGTATTTGGAGGAATTGCTTCAGTAGTTAATAAAAAATTTGATATGAAAATATTTATATCAGGATTTTTTGGAAATGCAATACTTGCAATTTTATTAACAATGTTAGGAGAAAAGCTAAATGTAGATATTTACTTAGCAGCAATTGTAGTATTTGTATGGAGAATGTTTATGAATTTAGGAATAATAAGAAGATATTATGTAGAAAAATGGACCAATAAGTTTGCTAAAAAAGACAAAAATAAATAATAAAAAATGTATAAAATTTTTATATATTTATAAAATAAGCGGCTTAAAACCGCTTATTTATTTTGGTTTTTAAATATATTACAAAAAGGTTACAAAAAGATTACAAAAATATAACAATTTCTATTGACATTTTTTTTAAAATGTAATATAAATATCACTAGAAAATTTATTACTTGGAAAATGGAGGAATTAACTTGGCTATAGGAGATATCATAGTAGGTATTGATATAGGAACTACCAAAGTTTGTACAGTTGTAGGAGAAGTAAATAACTTTGGACAAATAGAAACTATAAGCAGTACGTCATATAAGTGTAGTGGACTAAAAAAGGGAAAAATTATAAACGAAGATGAAATTAGTTTAAGCATAGCAAAAACTATTAAAGATGCCGAAGATGAAACAAATTTAAAAATAAATTCAGCATATGTAACTATTCCAGGTAAATATGTAACAATAGTTCAAAATAGCATAGTTAAAGATGTAAAAGACAAATACTCAGGAATATCTATGAAAGATGTTCAAGGTGCAATAAGTCAAATAAAAGACATAGAAGTACCAGAATCACAAGCTTTGGTAGATATTGTATTAGACAAAATTGTATTAGAAAATGGAACAGTAGTAACAGATCCAGTAGGAAGTATAAGTTCAAGTTTTACAATGAATGCACAAATAATTTTAGCCCAAAGAGAATATGTAAGAAAATTAACATCAATATTTAAAAAAGCAGGATTAGAAATTGACGGAATAGTACCTACAACATTAGCTGAAAGAAATTTAGTTTTAGATACAAACGAACTCCATGACAATATAATGTTACTTGACATAGGAGCTGGAAATATAGATATAGGTGTATTTGAGGGACAAACTTTTATATACACAAACTCAATACCAGTTGGTGGAGACAATATAACAAATGATATAGCATTAGTATTAAATATATCAGAAGAGGAAGCTGACAAATTAAAAAGACAATATGGTTTAGCCTTAAAGTCATTTATAGATAATGATAATGACATAATACTAAATACATGTAAAGATACAACAAAAAATAAAATAATAAAAAGTTCTGAATTAGTAGAAATAATTGAAGCAAGAATAGAAGAAATGTTTTCAATTATAAATAAAGATATAACAAACCAAGGAATAAAACAAAAAATAAATAATGTTATATTAACAGGACAAGGTATTGTAAATATAAACAAAAGTGATGTGGCAGGAAAAATTAACTTAAACATTCCTGTAAAAATATCAACAGGAAGAGCAATTAGTACAGTAAAACCAAGCTTTAGAACAAGTTATGCACTTGTAAGATATATTGCTGCAAAACCTTTTACAAGAACTGTATCTAGCAGTATAGACACACAATCAAATGACAGTTTCTTTAAAACAATTATAGAAAGAATAAAAGAATTTTTCTATAGTTAATACATATAGTTATTAAATTTTAAGAATATAAATAAAAATTAAGGGAGGAAAAATCAAAATGATGGAATATGATGATAACAACATCACAATGATGGATGGAACAGCTACAATAAAAGTTATAGGAGTAGGTGGAGCTGGAAATAATGCCGTAAATAGAATGATCGAATCAGGAATTAAAGGAGTAGATTTTATTGCTGTTAATACAGATAGACAAGCACTTCAAACTTCTAAAGCAAGCACAAAAATACAAATTGGTGAAAAAATCACAAGAGGTTTAGGAGCAGGAGCTAATCCAGATATTGGAGCACAATCTGCAGAAGAAAATAAATCAGAAGTTGCAGAAATACTAAGAGGAGCTGACATGGTATTTGTTACAGCCGGAATGGGTGGAGGAACAGGTACAGGTGCTGCACCAATAGTTGCTTCTATAGCTAAAGAAATGGGTATATTAACAATAGGGGTTGTTACAAAACCATTTACATTTGAAGGAAAGAAAAGACTTTCACAAGCAGAAAGAGGAATTGAAAGCTTAAAAGGTAAAGTTGATACTTTAGTTGTAATACCAAATGACAAATTATTACAAATTATAGATAGAAAAACATCAATTATCGAAGCATTCAAAATGGCAGATGATGTATTAAGACAAGGTGTACAAGGTATATCAGACTTAATTGCAGTACCAGGACTTGTAAACTTAGACTTTGCAGATGTAAAAACAATAATGTTAAATACAGGAATGGCACATATGGGAGTAGGTAGTGCATCTGGAGAAAATAGAGCAGAAGATGCAGCAAAAGCAGCTATTGAAAGTCCATTACTAGAAACATCTATAGAAGGTGCAAGAGGAGTAATTATAAATATTACTGGTGGAGAAAACTTAGGATTACATGAAGTAAATACAGCAGCAGAATTAGTACAACGTAGTGTTGATCCAGAAGCAAATATTATTTTTGGTACAGTTACAGACCCATCAATGGAAGATGAAATAAAAATTACAGTTATTGCAACTGGATTCGAAAAAAATGAAAATATTTCAAGTATTGGTGTAGATAATTTAGTATCAAAAACATGGGAAAAGAAAATAAATTCAATTCCATCAAGCTCAGATGTTGGTTCATCACAAAATGATTTGGACATACCTTCATTTTTAAGAAAAAATAAAAATAAAAATATGTAATATAAAAAGAACTTAAATTGTTAGATAAAAGGGTTTGACAATTTAAGTTCTTTTATGCTTTTTTATAATATTAATATTTAAATTTATTTTTGTTTAAAATCAACATGCTTATTATAATAAAATAATAATTATAAAAAAATAATCGAATTTTTTAGATTATTTCTTTTTTTCTACAATAGAAAAAGACAGTTTTTTCATAATACAAGTAGTACAATATTTTAGCAGGTGATAAAAATGACAATTTACATAGATGTTGTACTTTTTGAAAATCTAATAATGAACTACATAATTTTACTAGCAACAGGAATTATTCTAAAAATAAAAATCAAACATTTAAGATTAATAATAGCAAGTTTAATAGGAGCAATATATTCGATTTTTGGATATATATCAAATATAAAAGCATATTCAAATATGATATTAAAAATAATACTTTCAATAATAATAATATATGTAGCCTATAATCCACAAGATGTCAAAAAAATGTGGAAAGAACTATTAGTATTTTATTTAACTTCATTTGCGTTTGGAGGTGCAGCATTTGCTCTAATATATATTGTAAAACCACAAGACATACTTATGAAAAATGGACTATTTTTAGGAACATATCCGCTAAAAACAGTTATACTAGCTGCAATTGTCACATTTATTTTAATTATTGGAGTATTTAAAATTGTAAAAAGTAAAATATCAAAAAAAGATATGTTTAAAGATATAAAAATAAATATTGAAGGAAAAGAAGTACAAGTAAAAGCAATGGTAGATACAGGAAATATGTTAAAAGAACCTATAAGTGGAAAACCTGTAATAGTTGTAGAACATACACTTTTGTATGATATCTTGCCAAAAGAAATATTAAATAATTTAGAAAAAATCTTAGGAGGTGATATTGAAAGTTTGCCAGATGAGATAAAAAACAAATATATATCAAAATTAAAATTTATCCCATTTTCATCTTTAGGAAAACAAAATGGAATGCTAATAGGAATAAAACCTACATATGTAGAAGTAATGCAAGAAGAAAATACAAAAAAAGAAGATGTAATTATAGGAATATATAACAAGTCATTTACTAAAAATGGAGAATATAGAGCACTTATTGGGATAGATTTAATCTAAAAAAGGAGTGATAGCATGAAAATTAAAGATTTTATAAAAAACAGTATTAACACAATATGTGCTAAATATATAAATGAAAATAATGAGATAGAATATTTGCCAATATTTTATATAGCAGGTAGTCAAACATTACCACCGCCATTAGAACCAGAAGAAGAACAAAAATATATAGAACAATTAGATAATGAAGATAATTTACTTGCAAGACAAACACTAGTTGAAAGAAATTTAAGGCTTGTTGTATACATAGCAAAAAAATTTGAAAATACAGGAATAGGATTGGAAGATTTGATATCAATAGGTACAATAGGATTAATGAAAGGAGTAAATACATTTAAATCAGACAAAAATATAAAACTTGCAACATATGCATCAAGATGTATAGAAAATGAGATATTAATGTTTTTGAGAAAAAGCAATAGATTAAAAGGAGAGGTATCAATAGATGAACCATTAAACAAGGATGGAGATGGCAATGAATTATTACTTTCAGAAATACTTGGAACAGATCCTGATATAACATCAAGGGACTTAGAAGATGAAGTAGATAAATCATTATTGAAAGCTTCAATATTAAAATTAAATAGTAGAGAAAAAAATATCATGGAAATGAGATTTGGATTTTTAACAGGAAAAGAAAAAACACAAAAAGAAGTTGCAGACGAACTTCGGAATTTCTCAAAGTTATATATCAAGATTAGAAAAGAAAATAATAAACAAAATGAAAAAAGAAATCTCTAGTAAAATTGGATAAAAGTATAAAATGTCTTCTTTTGGAAATAATGTAAATAACAATATTTCCAAAGGAGGTTTTTTATTTGATTAACAAGGTAGAAATTGCCTCAGTAAATACTTCAACATTACCCTTGCTAACTAAAGAAGAAAAAGAAGAACTTTTTATAAAGATAAAAAATGGAGATGAAGCGGCAAGAGAAAAATTCATAAATGGTAATTTAAGATTAGTTTTAAGTGTAATACAAAGATTTTATGGAAGAGGAGAAAACGCAGATGATTTATTTCAAGTAGGATGTGTTGGATTAATAAAAGCAATAGATAATTTTGATCTAAGTCAAAATGTCCAATTTAGTACTTATGCAGTTCCAATGATAATTGGTGAAATAAAAAGATATTTAAGAGATAATAATAGTATTAGAGTTAGTAGATCTGTAAGAGATTTAGCATATAAAGCAATGCAATTTAAAGAAAAATATATAAAACAGCACGGAAAAGAACCAACAATATTAGAAATTGCAAAAGAATTGGAAGTTGAACAAGAAGATGTTTCTTTAAGTTTAGATGCAATACAAGATCCAGTATCATTGCAAGAACCTGTGTATAATGATGGAACAGAAAGTATATATTTAATGGATCAAGTTAAAGATACAAAAAACACAGATGAATTTTGGGTAGAAAATATGACTATAATGCAAGCAATGAAAAAGTTAAATGATAAAGAAAAGATGATAATAAATAAAAGATTTTTTGACGGTAGAACTCAAATGGAAGTTGCAAATGAAATTGGAATATCTCAAGCACAAGTATCAAGGCTTGAAAAAAGTGCGATTGCACATATAAAGAAAACTTATAAATAATTAAGTAAAAGAAAAAAGTATTTTTAGAAATCTTTTTTCTTTTTTTGCATATAATTAATAATGAATATTTATTATAGGAAGGAAATAAAAATGGGAGATAAAGGGTTAGATTTTAAACATAAAGAAGTAATAAATATAAACAATGGAAAAAGACTTGGCTATGTTCAAGATGTTTGTGCAGATTTGGAAACTGGAATGATTACATCTATAATTGTGCCAGGAAGTAATAAAATAATGAGCTTTTTTAATCAAAATAATGATATTGTCATACCATGGCAAAATATAAAATGTATAGGAGATGATTTAATTTTGGTAGAAATATAGATATTCATAGTTAAAATTATATGTTTTTCTTATGATTTACATTATATAAAATGTAAATTATATTTCATACATTTTTAAAGAATTTTGGATTACATTTTACAGGATATATAATTAAAATAAAGAATAGTAACAATTTGCAAAAAGTTTAAAAAAATTTAAAAAATGTGTTGACAAAAATCGACACGTATGTTAAGATAAAAAAGTACCAAGAAAACACAAGAAAATGTAATAAAAAGAAGCAAAAGAATTAGTAATAAATTATATAACTTTAAATTTTACTTACTTCAATTACTAGTTTTTTATTTTGCCAAAAATTACAATAAAATATTTTTAAAAAATATTTTAAAAAAGTGTTGACAAGGACAAAAAAACATAGTATAATACAAATCGTTCCGCAAACA
>FR898639.1 GCA_000437215.1 Clostridium sp. CAG:440 | reverse complement strand
TTTAAAACTAATGTATGATAATAACCTGCTGCTACATCAATTACATTTGATACTTCTTCTTTAACTTCTTCTCCATCTTCATCTTGCAATATTTGCACCATTTTTGTTGGTTCATTTCTGCTTGTATAATCATTTGTACCTAACTGTCCATTTTTATTTAACCCCCATGAGTATACTTTTCCATCTGCTTTTAGTGCTACAAAGTGATTATAACCTCCTGATACCTTTGGATAAGAAATATTATCTTTTCCATTTACATTAATCTTTACTGATGCATATATATTATTTTTTTGATTATATACTTTAACTAAAGTTGTACCATTTGATTTTGCTGTTACTTTTCCATCTTTATTTACAGTTGCAACATTTGTATCCATTGATGTAAATGTACAGTCACCTAAATCTAATTCATCAAATAATAAATTAAAATTCATTTGTAGTTTATATTTTATATAATCTGTATCATTTTCTTGTTTTAAATTTATAATATTTTTTTCTACTTGTATTTTTAATTTGCTTATACACCATGGTGAAGTTAAAGATTCATCTGTTTTGTTTCCAATTTCTCCATTTCCATTATAGCCTACTGTATATACTT
>FR898638.1 GCA_000437215.1 Clostridium sp. CAG:440 | reverse complement strand
AATATTTTTCTAATTTAATAAATAAAAATTTTAAAAATATTTATTTAAATAAAAAAATTAATTTAGAAAAAATTTATAAAAATATTATAAATAAAATAATAATATAAAATAAAGGAGAAATTATATGGAGGATTTAATAGAAAAAAATAATCAAATAAAAAATGAAGTTAATAAAATATTAAATGAAGTTGTGTCACAGGTGGAGCAAAGTGAAATGTTACATAGTAAAGTTGGAGAGGCAATAAATACAGGATTTGATATTGGAATTAGAGCAATATGCCCTGATTATTTAGAAAGTCAGGTAATAAATTTAAAAGATAATTTTATTAATAATGGGCTAAAAGAGGGTATTAATAAATCAATCGAAGATGCAGTAGATTATGGAAAAAGTGTTTTAGGAATTTTGACAGGAAAATTTGAAAGTATTTCTCAGGCACAAAATGCAATAAAATCTGGAGGAGTTATAGATAATGTTTCTGACTTAATAGATGATATTGTAGATAATTTAAAAAAATCTGATGTAATTGATAAAAAATTAGCAAGTACCATAAAAAAAGAAAAAAATACAATAATAAAAAATGTTGAAAATAATATAGAAAATACATTTTCTGAGCAAATAAATAATGTAGAAAAGTTAGATAAATATATTAATAATTGGAAAGAGGATTATAAAAATCAGGATTTTAATAGTATGAAAAAAGAATATAAAAAAATGGAAAAAGTTGTTGAGTCATTAATTCCAATTGAAAATATAATAAATGAATTTAATACAATAAAAAATTTACAAAATCTAATTTCAGCAAATGGAAATAATTTTAATTTAACTCAAGATGAATTGGAACTGGCACAAAAATTATTTTAAAAAATATAAATAAAAATAATAAAATAAAAAATTTTAATAATAAAGATGAAAATTCTATTAAAAAGCATAAAAAAATATAAAAAAATTTATTAAAAAAATAATAAAAATTTTATAAAAATAATTAATTAAAAACGTGATTTCCCTAAACTTTTTTGCTGATTTTACTTGCATATTTTTTATTGTTTTAGTATAATACATTTGTAATTTAAATACAAGAAAAGAGGGAAAACAATGGAAGAAAGACGTGACGGAAAAGTTATAGAAAGAGATATAGAAAAAGAGATGAGAACTGCATATATAGACTATGCAATGAGTGTTATTGTATCGCGTGCGTTACCAGATGTTAGAGATGGATTAAAACCCGTACATAGAAGAATTTTATATGCTATGTATGAAGATGGTATAACATCTGACAAACCTTACAGAAAATGTGCTAATACAGTAGGATCTGTTTTAGGTAGATATCACCCACATGGAGATAGTTCTGTTTATGATGCAATGGTTAGAATGGCTCAAGATTTTTCTATGAGATATATGTTAATTGATGGACATGGTAATTTTGGTTCAATTGATGGTGACGGAGCAGCTGCTATGAGGTATACTGAAGCAAGAATGTCAAAAATATCAGAATATATGCTTACAGATATTGAAAAAAATACTGTTAATTTTATGCCAAACTATGATGATAGATTACAAGAACCAACTGTATTACCAGCAAGAATTCCGGCATTACTTGTCAATGGTTCTTCAGGAATTGCTGTAGGTATGGCAACAAATATACCACCACATAATTTAACAGAAGTAATAAATGGAATTATTAAAATTATAGATGAAGATGAAGTAACAAATGAAGACTTAATGTCTGTAATAAAAGGACCAGATTTCCCAACTGGAGGTATAATACTAGGAATTGAAGGAATAAAACAAGCATATACAACAGGAAAAGGAAAAATTACTGTAAGAGCAGAAGCAGAAATAGAAGAAATGAGTAATACTAAACAAAGAATTATTGTTTCTTCATTACCATATCAAGTTAATAAAGCAAAATTAATAGAAAATATGGCTAGATTGGTAAGAGAAAAAAGAATTGAAGGAATTTCAGAAATAAGAGATGAATCTGATAGAATAGATAGAGTTAGAATTGTTATTGAGTTAAAAAGAGATGCAAATGCTCAAGTTGTATTAAACCAATTGTATAAAAATACTCAAATGCAAGATACTTTTGGAATTATAATGTTAGCTCTAGTTAATGGAGAGCCAAAAGTACTAACATTAAGACAATGTCTTGATTATTATATTGATCACAGAAAAGATGTTATTCTTAGAAGAACACAATTTGAATTAGATAAAGCTCTTGCTAGAGCTCATATTTTAGAAGGATTAAAAATAGCTTTAGATAATATCGATGAAGTAATTAATATTATACGTTCTTCTTATGATGATCCAAAAGAAAAATTAATGGAAAGATTTGGACTTACAGATGTACAAGCACAAGCAATATTAGATATGAGATTAAAGACTCTATCTGGATTGCAACGTGAAAAAATCGAAGAAGAATATAAAGCTTTAATGGAATTAATTGCACATTTAAGAGAAATATTAAGTAGTGAAAGACTAGTCTTTGATATAATAAAAGAAGAATTAATTCAAATTAGAGATAAATTTGGAGATGAAAGAAAAACAAAAATTGTTGCAGCAGAAGGCGAAATAAACGTTGAGGATCTTATAAAAGAAGAGCAATCAGTTGTTGCATTAACACATTTTGGTTATATTAAAAGAATGCCAATTGATACATATAAAAGTCAAAGAAGAGGCGGAAAAGGAATTATTGGAATTGCAACAAGAGAAGAGGATTTTGTTAAACAAATCTTTACTGCTTCAACACATGATACGATATTATTCTTTAGCAATAAAGGTAAATTGTATAGATTAAGAGGATATGAAATACCAGAAGCCGGTAGAACAGCTAGAGGAACAGCTATTGTTAATTTATTAAGTTTAGATCCAGGAGAAAAAATATCTGCAATAATTCCAATTCAAAATTTTGCAGAAGGAAAATATTTATTAATGGCTACAAAAAATGGATTAATAAAGAAAACAGCCCTAAATGAATATAATTCTGCAAGAAAAACAGGACTTCAAGCAATTACATTAAAAGAAGAAGATGAATTAATTGCAGTAAGATTAACAGATGGAGAAGATAATGTTGTATTAGTAACTAAAAAAGGTATGAGTATAACGTTTGACGAAAAAGATGTAAGACCAATTGGAAGGATAGCTCAAGGAGTTATTGGAATTAGACTAGATAGTGATGATGTTGTAATTGGAATGGAATCTATAATTACAGGAAGCAAAGCAACTCTTTTAGCAATTACAGAAAATGGTTTTGGAAAAAGAACAGAATTAGATGAATATAGAGTTCAAATTAGAGGCGGAAAAGGAGTAATTACTTATAAAATAACTCCAAAAACTGGAGATATTGTAGGAGTAAGAATTGCAAATGACGAAGATGATGCAATGCTAATTACTGAAAAAGGAACAATTATTAGAATTCATGTTAAAGACATAAGTATTTTAGGAAGAGCAACACAAGGGGTAACATTAATGAGAACTAGTGATGGAGGAAAAGTAGTAAGCATTGAAACTTTAACACCTGAAATTAATGACAGTGAAGAATAAATAAAAATAAATAAAAAATTCTCATATTTTATATGAGAATTTTTTTAACGATTAATTTTAAATCTAATATCATCTCCAAAGAAATAATAAATATCATAATATCCAGCAATTCTTGAACCAATACGTTCTTCGTAAAAATTGAATATATCTTTAATTCCTAAATTTGTAGAAATAATTGTTTTAGTAATTTTATTATTTAAATTAAGTAATCTTGTATTTAATATTGTAAATAATTCACTTAATTTCATACTATTTAAACTCTCTGTTCCTAAATCATCTATAATTAACAAGTCAGATTCCAAAATAGATTTATAAAAATTATTTTGAGAATCTTTTTGCTTACTCATTTTATAATTTATTATATTTTCAAGTAATACAGGAGCTGTTTGGTAAAGGACTGTTTTTCCTTTTTTTAATAATTCACCAGCAATACAGTTAGACATAAATGTTTTTCCGCAAACCAGCATTTCCAGTAAATAATAAATTTTTATAATTTTCATTGTCAAAATTATTTATAAATTCAATTGATTTTTCTTTTATTTTTAATATATTATTTCTTGGAGAAATATTAAATTTATATTTTGCAACATCTACTTCATCTGAATACATAAGAGGATTAAATTTTTCAAAATTTTCTTTATTTAAATTGGAAATATTAGAATTATTAAATGAAATATCTAATAATTTTTGTTTTAGGCAATTACACATAATACTTTTATTTTCAGAATTTAAATAATAGCCAGTATCATTACAAATTTTACATTCATAATTTGGTTTTAAGTAAGATAAATCTAAACCATGTAATTGTAAAATTTGTTCTTTTTCTTTTTTTAATTTATTTGCTTTAATATTTAATTCAGATAAACTTTCCTTATTTCCATTTAAAATACTTTTTGCGGTATAAATAGCAAATTTATTTAATTCATCTTCAATTTCTTGTAAACGAGGTATAGAATTATATAAATTTTCCTTTCTTAGTAAAAGGTCATTTTCTGCTTTCATTTTTTTTCTATCATATTCTTTTAATAAAGAATCTAAGATTTCATTAGACATTAGAATCTCCTTTTAAATTATTATTTGCATATAGAAAATCTAAGTTATCATATTGTCTTTGGGCATAATTTGCTTTTGATACACTTTGTTTAAGGTTTTTAACATCTTTTGTTTGTTTATTTCTTTGTTCTATAAATGTTGTAACTTCAGCAGGAGTTTTTAGATTTCTTTCATGCCAGTCAGATATTATATTATTTATATATTCAAATGTAGGATTTTGTTTATATGTAGTACGTTTTAATGCAATTTCAATTATATCCATGTCATAACCATAATTTAATACCCATGACTCTATATAAGCTTCTTCATATTGTGTAAGACCAGAGTGTTTTCCAAGTTTTTTTGCTATTAACTTTTTTATTTTCAATAATTTATCTTCTTGTTGAGAGTATGTTTCTAGGTCTGTCCAAGTTTTAATTTTATTATTTCCCCATGCTTCAGCGACAGTTTGTACATAATTTCTGTGCATTGCAGAACGATTATAGCAATAGTCAAATAATGCAATCATGACTTGTTCATCAAATCCATATTTTTTAAACCACAAATCAATGTCATTATACCAAGATGGTCCCATAATTCCTTGAAAATACATGTTATTAATATGTTCAATAGCTTTAGCTCTAGATTTATTTTTGGCTGTTTTTTCTATTGTTTCTTTTGATGCTGTTAAATTTGGTGTATATAACTCATGAAGAGTAGCTTCTTGCAAATCTATAATTATATAGCCTGTAGTCTTTTTTAATATTAATTTATTGTCTTCTAGAAATTTTGTTGCTTCTGTTATGGTTTTTAATGGAATTGCTAATTTTTTTGATAAATCATTTAATTTTATATCTTTATTATATTTAGAAAGGAAAACCATATATAAATATATTTTTAAATAATCACCTGGTATTTGTGATAAATGTTCTGCAAAAAAAATATCTGGTATTGGTGTTTCCGAAAATAACAAAGCTTTTTCGTTTTTTTCTATTTTCATTTAAACATATCTCCCTTAAATTTATCTGTTTTGTATAACAAATTATACAAGTTTTAGACAAAAAATTCAAGGAAAATAGAATAAATTTTAATGTTTATTGTAAAGATATAATTTTTGCTTAAATATATATTTAAACATGTAAGAAAATACATATAAAATATTTTCTCCATTAAATCCAATTAAACTTAAAATAATAATTGGAAAACAAAAAATAATTGTAAAAAATATTTTTATATTTAAATTATTAAAAATAATATTTAATAAAAAAACAATTAATGCAATCCAAATAATATTAAATATTAATGTTGTATAATCTATAATACCTAATATTTTATTTTTAAAATTATAATTTTGTGGAAAAATAAATTTCAATAAATATCAACTCCTGTTATATTTTTATATTGTTTTCCACATATTATTAAATATTTGTGGAAATACCACCAATAAATTCTCTTACAAAAGAATTTGCTTTAATTAATGCGTAAATTCCGCCAATATAAATAAATTTTGAAAATAAATCATTGTTTGATGTATTTACAGAAAATAAAATTACAAGAATTAAAGATACAATTATTTGAATTAATAGTAAAGAAAATAAATTTTTAATCCAAGCTTTAAAAAACCAAGAAGTGTTATCTAAACATAAAGATAAAATTGCAAATGGTGAAATTAAAACAAATACTTTAATCATAATATATCTAAAAGAGTAAGAAAAAACTAGACTTAATAAAGTAAATGTTAAAGTACCTTTTAATAAGCCATTAACTGAAAAAATATTTATTGAAGCTCCTCCTATATAAATTGTAGAATTAATTGTATTAATTAATGTAGAAAAAGAAATATTTTTTTGAAAAATTGATTCACCAATGTTTTGGATTGATAAAGAAATATCGTAAAATAAATCTAAAAATTTTTCTAATAAAAAATATGAAAAATTCATACAAATACCAAAAATAATTAATTTAAAAATAAATTGTTTTGGAGATTCTATTTTAGAATATGTAAAATGTGCCAAAAAATATTTAATTGCAAAATAAATAATTATTGCAATTAATAAAGAGTTTGCAATTAATAATATTCCATTTGTTGTAGAGGTGCCAAAAATGTTTCTAAAATAATTATCTTTTAAAATGTCAGAATTAATGAATGTTATTTTATCAAATGTTGAATATAAATTATTATCTATAGAACTAAATAATTGTTCAAAGATATTATTAATTGTTGAAATAATTGTTTGAGTAACATTATTATTGTCCATTTTCCTCCTAACTTATTAATGTTTTTATTGCTGATAAAATTAAATCAATTGCTAAAATAAATGCATAAGAAAATAAAGAACCTCTAATTATTTTTTTTCCTGTTCTAATTTTTTCTTCGTCACCAAAACTAAATTTTTTCATAAAAATTCCTGTTCCAACTGCAACAGCAGCTGCAGGAGTAGATAATTTTAAAAGCCAACCTTCTATACTTTCAAATGCTGAAGTCATTTTATTAATTATTTGTGGTTCATTTGCAGCTATTGATATTGATGATAAACTAAATAAAAAAATTATAAAAAAATATATGGTAAAATTAAAATAAAATAATTTCTTAATATTCATGTATTAATCCCTTTCTTTAAAATATGGATATAGTTTTATTTTTGATGGTTTATAAATTTTATTTCCATCAGATAAAAATGTAAGTGCGGTGAATGTTTCTAAATTTTGTGTGAAAAAATTAGTTTCAAAAATAAAATCATTTTGTTTATATGAATTATATGATTCTGATATGTTGGAACCTTGTGAATTTAAAGTATTCGTAATATAACTAAATTTTGTTTCTTTTGCACTTTCAGAAATACTTCGTGATATTTTTACTTTTTCTTCTTTTCCTAATTGTTTTTGAGCTTCTTCAATGGTAAATAGATCATCAGTTCTAAACCATATTTTATTAATTAAATTTTGTATAATTACTTTTACAGAAGCATCATCTTTTAATGCATTTTTTAATGATGAATAGCTTTGAGTGCTAACAATATTTATACATTTTGCTTCTCTACTTACAGAAAAAAAGTCACCATCTGTTTTTGTACAATATTTATCATATTCATCACAAATAAATACAGATATTTTTGATTTATTGTTTGAAAGATTTTGTAATACTTCTGTTTGAAAATCTAATTTTAAATATGCTGCAATTATTTTTGAAAGAAGAGAATATTCAGCAATATTCATGTTTAAAACAACAATTTTTCCTTCATTAATTACAGATGAAAAACCATCAAATGATAATTTTTCTTTAGGAGAACAAAAAGTATTTAATACGTCGTAATCTGAAATAAAAGTATTTGTTATACGGGTAATTTCTGAGATTAAAATTCCTTTAGTTCTTGAATCTAAATTAAAAAATTCTTTTTGAAAAAAATCTAAACTTGCATTTAATTCATATATTTCATTTTTATTTAATTTTGATGAAATAAATAATTCTTTAATTATTTTAATTTTTTCATTAAAATAATCTTCATTTGTTACTAATTTATGTAATTCTAAAAATGTGACATAACCATTATTATATAATCTACATATTTTTATACATTCTGTTAAAATTTGTTCAACTTTATCTAACCAATAAGATTCTGAATTATTTTCTGAAAATAATGTTAAAATTGTTTTTATTCTGTTAGCCAAAATTTGGGGCTTTAAATGTGGCTTATGTAATGGATTGTAATAAATATTTGAATTTAATTGTATTATTATTAAATCATTATTTAAATTATATTTATTAACATATTTTTTTACTTGTGAATAATAATTTCCTTTAACATCTAATATTAATATTCCTATTTTCTCTTTATTATTTTTATTATATTTTAAAAACTGTTTTGTAAATGGGTACATAGCAGAACTTGTTTTTCCAGAG
>FR898637.1 GCA_000437215.1 Clostridium sp. CAG:440 | reverse complement strand
AAAGGAACAGATGTAACTGTTGGAAAATACTATGCAGGTTATGTATATAGTAGTGCAACAACAGCGACAGTAACAACAAGTGGAGCAACAGTATATAGAATATTTACAGCATATGATAAAACAAAATATACAGTAGAGCACTATGTAATGAAAACAGATGGAACATATGACACAGCAGCAACAAAAGTAGATAGTACAAAAACAGGAACAACAGACAGCGAAGTTACAATAGCAAACCTAAAAGATAGCACACTATTAGTTACAAATGGAATATATTATAGTTATGGACAAGTAGATGGAAAAACAGTAACAAGTACAACAATAAAAGGTGATGGAACAAGAGTAATAAAATTATATTATGCACGTACAAGTGGAACATTAAAGACAGTAGCAGGAGAAAATATAGAAAGTGTTACAGTGCAAAATAGTGTAAAATATTACTATGGAGCAACAGTACCAAGTTTAACAGCAAAAACAATGGCAATAGAAGGACATACAGTAACATTTAGTAAATGGACAAGTAATAATGAAACATATGTAAAAAGCAGTACAGTAAACCCATATGGATCATTTACATGGCCAGCAATACCAGATGGAACAGCAATAACATTAACAGCAAGTGCAAGTAAAACACCGAATAAATATGAAGTAACATATAAAGATGTAGTAGGAAGTACAACAGGAAAAGTATTAGGAACAA
>FR898636.1 GCA_000437215.1 Clostridium sp. CAG:440 | reverse complement strand
ATCCATTATATCCTAATGAAAGTACTGTTCCATTATCTTTTAATATAACACTATGAGCTTTTCCTGCTGCAATTTCTTTTACACCATATAATATTCCGCTTCCATTTTCTTTTAGCATTTGTTGTGGTAAATGTGCTTCATTTGTGCTATTTAAGCCTAATTGTCCATCTCCATTTGCTCCAACTCCCCATACACTTCCATTTGCATCTAACATTAATAAGAAATCTTCGCCTGCTGAAATTTGTATTATATTATATACTTTTTTCATTTTTACAGGGTAATTTGATGCACTTGTATTATCAATTCCAAATTGTCCATAAGAATTATAGCCCCATGAATACACTTCTCCATCTGTTGTTAAAGCATAACTTGTTAATCCTCCTGCAGAAACTGCAACTACATTTTCTAAATAATCTCCTTGGTCATTTAATTTTACTTTGCTTAAGCTAGAACTATTAGTATTAGTTCCATTTCCTAATTGTCCATAATTGTTCAATCCTGTTGTCCATACTGTTCCATCTTTCTTTAATATTAATGTATGGTAATTTCCTGCTGCAACATCAATTACATTTTCTACCTTTTCTTGTACATCTTCTCCTTTTTCATTTTTTATGGTTTCAAATAATTGTGTAGGTTCTGTTTTGTTTATTTTATCATTTGTTCCAAGTTGTCCATATCCATTATATCCCCATGAATATACTTCTCCATTTGCCTTTAGTGCAACAAAATGATTAGATCCTCCTACTACTTTTGGCTGTGTTTGACCTTGTGTTCCATTTACATTTACTCTTACTGCTGCCCATATATCATTTTCTTCATTGTGAATTTTTATATATGTATTACCTATTCCATTTGCTGTTACTACTCCATCTTCTGATACTTCTGCAACTTTAGTATCTAATGAAGTATATTTATATGTTCCACCTTCAATAGAATATTTTATTAAATTAAATCCCATTGTCATTTCATATGTTATTTTTTCATCATTTTGTCCTATTTCTTTATAATTAATAACATTTGGATTTACTTTAATTTTTAACTTACTTATACATACTGGAACTGTTAAGCTTTCTAATGTTTCATTACCCATTTCTCCATTTCCATTATAACCTACTGTATATACTTTTCCATCTTGGTCTACTA
>FR898635.1:76498-82595 GCA_000437215.1 Clostridium sp. CAG:440 | reverse complement strand
CCTAAAAATAAATATTTTAATATAAAAAATATAATAAATATTATTGTAAATATATTTATTATTGTTACTTTTTTTATAATGATTGCAGGATTTGGAGCATATTTTCAGCAATCTATTGGTATTAATTCATTAATAGGAAGTATAATAATTTCCATTATTTTATATATAGTTTTTAGAATTGGAACAGATGGGTTTGTAAAAGTTAATGAATTTATAACTCCGATGTTAATTATTTTTATGCTAATTATTGGAATTTTAAATTTAAAAGATATTAATTTTATAAATATAATACCATATAATAATTTTAATTGGCTAATAAGTAGTATTATTTATTCAAGTTATAATAGCATTTTATTAATTCCAGCATTAATTGCAATTAATAAATATTTAAATAATAAAAAAGAATTTAAATATGTTTCTATAATTTCAACATTAATAATTTTAATATTATCAATTTTTTTATTTTTAGTTTTAACAAGAATTAATGGTGATATAAAAAATATTCAAATGCCAATTGTGTATGTTGTAAAGAATATATTTCCGTCATTAAAAAATATATATGGAATTATTGTTTTATCTTCTATTTTTACAACTGCTGTTTCTTTAGGAGCAAGTTTTTTGCAAAATGTAACTAAAAATAGGAAGAGTTATCAACAAATTGCGCAAATTATGTGTATAACTGGTGTTGCAGTTTCTAAATTAGGTTTTTCAAATTTAGTTAATTTATTATATCCTATTTTTGGATTTTTTGGTATTATACAGATAATTATATTATTTAAAAATAAATGAAATTATAAAAATATATTGAAAAATTAAACAAAAACTGATATAAAAGATATAACAAATGATAAGGAGATTTTTTTATGAATGAATTTTGGGAAACTCCACAAAAAAAGAAATTAAATAAAAAAAAGTTAGCAGTACTTATAATAATTTTAATACTTTTAATATCTATAATAATTATTGCTATTATTTATAATAATAATAAACAATTTAAAAATTGGATGGACAAAAATATTTTTAATAAAGAAGTAATGCAAGCAAATACTAATACAATAGAATTAGAAAATGAAAATTCTAAAATATGTGCATTTAATAAAAAAATAGGTGTCTTAAATAAAAATCAATTTAAAATTTATAATGAGTTTGGGAATGAAGAAACAAATTTAAATATTGAAATAACAAATCCAATTTTTAAAACAAGCAACAGATTTATTGCAATTGCTGAAAATGGAGGACAAAAATTATATATTATTGAAGATAAAAAAATAGCATGGGAAACTTCAATTGAAGGTAACATATCTCAAATACATATAAATAAAAATGGCTATGTTGCAGTTGTAATTACAGGAACAAGTTATAAGTCAGTAATTGCTATGTATGATAATTCGGGAAATAATTTATTTAATAAATATTTATCAAGTACAAGACTTACAGATGTAAGTATTTCAAATGATAATAAATATTTAGCATTGGCTGAAATTGATACATCTGGAACAGTAGTTCAATCTAATGTTAAAATAATATCAATTGAACAAACTAAAAATGATTCATCTGATAGTTCACAAAAAACATATCAAGGTCCAAGTGGAAGTTTAATTACAAATATTAAATATCAAGATAAAGATAGACTTATTTGCATGTATGATGACTCAATTCATTTAATTGCAAATGATAAAGATGAAGAGCTTATAAATAATGATAATAAAAAAATAACTTTTTCATCAATTCAATTAAATAATAATATTGTAAACATTGAAGAAAAATCTTCAGGGTTATTTACAGCAGACTCTATTGTAAATATTACAAATATAGATAACAAAAGTCAAAAAACATATATGGTAGAAGATGTAACAAAAGAAATATATACATTTGAAAATATAATTGCACTTAATCTTGGGGTAGAAGTAGAGTTTATTAATACAAATGGTGATTTAGTAAAACGATATATAGCAAATCAAGAAATAACTAATATGGTGGTGTCTAATTCTATTGCTGGAATTATATATAGAGATAGAATAGAAATAATAAATTTATAGGGAGGTAAAAATGGGAGTAATTGTTGATTTAATAATTATAGCAATAGTAGCATTGTCTACATATTTGGCATATAAAAAAGGGCTTGTAGCATTGGCAATAAAATTATGTGCTGTTGTAATATCTATTGTAATAACACTTTTATTATATAAGCCAGTTTCAAATTTAATAATAAATACAACAAGTATTGATGAAACAATACAAAATGCAATTTTAGAAAAGGCAACAGATGTAATAAGACAAGAGGAGGAGTCTGACTTATCAAACGAGGTCATTGATTTTGCAAAAGACGGAGTACTTGATGTAAAGGCAAGAGAATTATCAATTCAAATTGTAAATACAGGAGTAATAATTATTTTATTTTTAATCATAAAATTCTTATTAAGATTTGTAACTGTAATTGCAAATAAAATTGCAAAATTACCAATTATTAATCAATTTAATAAAGCCGGAGGTTTGATTTATGGATTACTAAGAGGAATAATTATTGTTTATATTGCTTTACTATTAATAGGATTTGCTGGACAAATAAATCAAAATAATAAATTACATAAATCTATAAATGAATCAACTCTTGGAAAAATGATGTATGAAAACAATGTATTAAATATGTTATTTTAAAATAAAAAATGCTTATATTTGTTTATAAATATAAGCATTTTTATTGATTTTTTTATTATATTTTGCTATACTAAAAGCATCAAAATTTTGGGAGTGAATTATTTTGAAAAAAAAGCCAACAAATGCAAAAAATATAAAAAATAAAAAAAGAAAAAAGAAAAAAATGAAGTTATGGAAAAAAATTTTATTAGTAATACTACTATTATTAGCAATACTTTTAGGGTGGTTTTTCTATAAGTCAGAAAAAAATGGTGGAGGATTAAGTGGAATGCTTGCAACTATTGCGGGCCATGATGAAAACACCAGAAAAAACTTAGGAGAATTTAGATGTTTAATACTAGGGATAAGTACAGATCAAGATGGGGTTGATTTAACAGATACAATTATGATTGCATCATATAATCCTAATACTCAAAAAGCTACATTGTTATCTATTCCAAGAGATACATATACAGGCAGAAATTCTGCCAAAGCAACTGCATATGAAAAAATAAATGCATTATATAGTAGAAAACACAGAGCAGATGAGACATTAGAGGCTGTAAATGAGATAACAGGATTAAATATTCAGTATTATATAGTTGTAAAAACTGAGGCTTTAATTAAATTAGTTGATGTAGTAGGAGGGGTAACATTTAATGTTCCAATGGATATGAACTATGATGATACATCTCAAGACTTGCACATACATTTAAAACAAGGAGAACAAGTTTTAGATGGTGATAAAGCAGAACAGATTGTAAGATTTAGACATAATAATGATGGAACAAGTTACCCAGAAGAATATGGAGATAACGATACAGGAAGAATGAGAACACAAAGAGAATTTATTATGCAAGTTTTAAAACAAACTTTAAGAGCAGATAATATTTGGAAAATAAATGAAATATTAGACATTGCTTCAGAATGTTTAATAACAAATGTAAATTTTGATGTAGCAAAAGATTATGTTCCATATGCTGTAGAATTTAATACAGAAGATATGTTGACAGATGTATTACCAGGAACAAATACCAATAAAAATACAAGTGGTACATGGGTATTTGTTCATGATAAACAAAAAACAAAAAAATTAGTACAAGAATTATTTTACCATAGAGATGTTTCAGAAAATGGGGAAGAAACAAGTTTAAGTAAATTAAATATACTTATACTAAATGGAATAGATGATGATAATAAACTTGAAATTGCAAAGCAAGGACTTACAAGTTTGGGGTATACAATAAAAACAACTAAAACAAATAAAACAGAAAAAACAATAATAATAAATCAAACAAATGTAAGTGATGAAGAAATAAGCGGAATAAAAGAAAATTTACAAAAAGGAATTATAAAAACAAATACAACCAAAAATGATACATATGATGTAAAAATTATATTAGGTACAGATTTTAATGGTTAAAAAAAAGGGGCTAAATTTTATATAAAATAGTCCCTTTTTTATTTTATAATTTATAATAATAATTAACATTTTTAGATTTTAATTTTTTTCTTTTATTATTATTTTTTTTATAAAATAATTTATATAATATAAATAAAATAAATACAATTAAAATAATTTGAATAATATAAAATAATAAACTAGATTTTTTAACTTCATGTGATGCAAGTAAATCTGCACTATATTCTATGCCTTCAATATTATATGTTATTGTTCCTACTTTTTGACATAAAGCAATTGGTGCTGATAGATTTTCATCTAATGTTATTACTGGCTCAATTTCTTTATTTAAATCTTTTTGTTTAATTAAAACAATAATATCTTTGGAAATTAATAAATCCAAATCTTTTGTTTCTTTAGTAGCATTGTCAATTTCTACATGTTTTGCTATTGCATTTTGTTCTCTTAATTTTGCAATTGTGTATGTATTAAATCCGTATTCATATAATTTTTTTGTTTCAATAAATCTAGCACTTAAACCATTTTTAGTTTTGCCAGCACCTAAAACAACACATATTAATTCCAAATCATCTTTTTTTGCAACAGATACTAAACAGTTTTTAGCTTCTGTTGTATAACCTGTTTTACCCGCGATTGCATATTTATAATAATAATTACTTTCAATTTCCCTTGTGTCTACTGTTAATAATTCATTAGTATTTGTATATACTCTTTGTTCATATTTATTAGTTGCTGGAATAATACAAGACTTGCTGGAAGCTATGCTTTTAAAAGTTGGGTTTTGCATACAGTATTTCATAATTGTAGCTATATCTGTTGCTGTTGAGTAATGGTCTTGTTCATGTTTTCCACTTGGATTTACAAAGTGTGAGTTTTTACATCCAAGCTCTTGAGCTTTACTATTCATCATGCTTGCAAAACTATCTATTGAACCTCCAACATGTACTGCCAATACATTAGCCGCATCATTTGCAGAGTGTACAAGTAAAACTTTAAGTAGTTCTTCTACAGTTAATTCTTCTCCAACTTGCAAAGCAGCCACAGAATAACCAGATGGAACAATTGCTATTGAATCATAATCAACAGTTACTTTATCATTTAAATCGCAATTTTCAATTGTTAAAATTGCAGTTAATATTTTTGTAATACTTGCTGGATATTTTTTTTCATTTTCATTTTTTCCATATAAAATTTTTCCTGTATTATTATCTATTAAAAGTGCAGCTTCAGAAGTAATGTCTAAATCTGATTCATTTACGGATGCAAAGGATATTGGCATTGTATATATAATTAATATTAAAATAAATAATGTTATAAAAAATTTCTTAATTTTCATTTTTTTCTCCTAAATTAGTATATAAAATAATATATATTATTTTTATAAAAAAAACAATATTTTTTTAAATTTTTTGTCATATTTTGTTTATAAAAAAGGAGTGATTTTATTGAATAAATTAAATAAAAAACAAAAGATAATAATTATTATAATATTTATTATAATTGTTACGGCCATAGTATATTGTATATATGCAAATGAGAAAAAAGAACTAATTCCATATGATGAAGAATTAGAAAACATTAATAATAATGAAATGCAAATAGAAGAAGAAAATAAACAATTAAATGAAGAAAAAATAGTTGTACATATTTGTGGCTGTGTAAATAAAGAAGGTGTAATAGAATTAAATAAAAATAGTAGAATTGCAGATGCTATTGAAATGGCAGGAGGTTTAAATAATGATGCAGATATATCACAAATTAATTTGGCATATATATTAGAAGACGGGATGAAAATTACTATACCAAATAAAAATGAAAAAAAGGAAAATAATAATGAAAATTCAAATGTAATTGTTGAAAATAATATAAAAGAAAATAATAAAAAAGATAATATAATAAATATAAATAATGCAACACAAAGTCAGTTAGAAACATTGCCAGGAATTGGACCTTCAATTGCTATAAAAATAATTAATTACAGAAATGAACATGGAAAATTTAAAAGTATAAATGATATAAAAAATGTAAATGGAATAG
>FR898635.1:60418-76414 GCA_000437215.1 Clostridium sp. CAG:440 | reverse complement strand
TATATCTAATTTTTTAGATATAATTTATTTTTTTAAAAAGCTTGTTTTATATGATTTAAATATGTTTTATTATTTTTAAAATATATTTCAATAATATCAAATCTAATATTAATATTATTAAAATTATTTAAAAATAAATAATATTTTGCACAATTATAAATATGCCTTTTTTTATATTTATTTACAGCTTCACATGCAAAACCATAATTAATATTATTTCTTGTTTTTACTTCTATAAAAATTAATTCTTTTTTTAAATTAAATGCTATAATATCTAATTCACCTTGTTTACATCTAAAATTTCTTTTAATTATTTTATAATTATTTTTTTCTAAATATAAACAAGCAATATCTTCACCTAATTTTCCAATTGATTGTTTAAAATACATTTGCTTGATATCCTTCTTTTGTTTTAATAATATTGCCATTTAATTCAAGCATAAAAATCGCGTTATTAATAAATTGTATAGGTTTATTAATTTTTTCACATATTTGGCTTAAGTTTTGTGGTGGACCAATTAATATATTATATATTTCTTCATACTGTTTTGGAATGTTTTTCTTTGTAGGGGAAAATACATTTTTTTCTTCACAAGCCTTATAATTTAAAAAATTAAATGAATTAATTATTTCTTCTGGTGAAGTTATAACAATCGCTCCATTTTTTATTAATCTATTAATTCCAACTCCATATTTATCGCCAATATTATGAGGAATACAAAATACTTTTTTTCCTTGTTCTTTTGCAAGTTTTGCAGTAACGCTTGTGCCACTTCTGGAAGCTGCTTCTACAACTAAAAGTCCAATAGAAAGACCACTTACAATTCTGTTTCTTGCTAAAAAGTTTTTTGAGCATGCTTCTTCATCTGGACAATATTCGCTAATAACAAGTCCATTATTTTCTATAATTTTATTATATAAACCAATATTTTCTTCTGGAAATATTTTATTAAAACCACAACCCAAAACGGCAATTGTGTATCCTCCCACATTTAATGTAGAATGATGTGAAATTGCATCAATTCCTAAAGCCATACCACTAACAATAGTTAAATTTTGAAAGGAAAGTTCTTTAGAAAAGAATTTTGCCATTTCCATACCATATTTAGAACACACTCTTGATCCAACGATAGAAAAACAAGTAGTATTTAATAGGTTTACATTTCCAATAGCATATAATTTTTTTGGTGGATTTTTAATTTTTTTTAATGAAGATGGATAAAAGTTAGAGTTGTAATCAATAATTTTCATAAAATCAATCCTTTCTATATTAATATCCCCAATATTTTCTGTCTAAATTTCTATATTGAATTGCTTCTGCAATATGACAAGTTTCAATATCTTGTGCACCATCTAAATCCGCAATTGTTCTTGCGACCTTTAATATTTTTGTATATGCTCTAACACTTAAATTGAATTTTTCAAAAGCCGATTTTAAAATTTTTTTACTATTTTTATTTAATACACAATATTTTTCTATTAACTTTGGTGTTAAGTCAGAATTAGAAAATATACCATATTTTTTGTAACGCATATATTGTAAATTTCGCGCAAAATTTACTCTTTTTTTTATTTGTGAAGATGATAAAGAATTATTAGTATTTAAATTTTGATATTTGACTTGATTAACTTCAATATGTAAATCAATCCTGTCTAGTAATGGACCACTAATTTTATTTATATATTTTTTAATTTGCTCATCACTACATGTACAATTTTTTTCTTGAGACCCAAAATAACCACAAGGACAAGGATTCATACTAGCAATAAGCATAAAATTACATGGAAAATTAACTGTTGCATTTACTCTACTTATTGTGACTTTTTTATCTTCTAAAGGAATTCTAAGCATTTCTAATGTACTTTTATTAAATTCTGGAAGTTCATCTAAAAATAAAACACCATAATGTGCAAGACTAATTTCACCAGGTTTTGGAATTCTTCCACCACCAACTAAAGAAGTAGGAGATATAGTATGATGGGGATTTCTAAAGGGCCTTGTTACTATTAAAGGAGTTTTATTTGATAAAGTGCCAGAAATACTATGAATTTTTGTTACTTCTAATGATTCTTCAAAAGTCATAGATGGAAGAATAGTTGGAAGTCTTTTGGCAATCATGGTTTTACCAGTTCCGGGACTTCCTATTAATAAACAATTATGGTTGCCAGCTGCAGATATTTCTAAAGCTCTTTTAACATTTTCTTGTCCTTTAACTTCAGAAAAATCTATATTATAGTTTGAATTAATTTCAAAATTGTTAATATTTTGGGGATTTATTTCGAATTTTAAATTACTGTAAAAAAATGAAATAACATCTAATAAATTACGAGCAGGAAAGATTGAAATGCCATCAATAATTGATGCTTCTTTTGCGTTTTCAAAAGGTAAAACAATATTGTTTATTCCCAATTTTTTGGCCTCTATGCAAATTGGTAATATTCCATTAACTTTATTAATATTTCCATCTAAAGATAATTCTCCTATAAAAATAGTTTTTTGCAATATTTCTTTAATAAATTTACTTTTTATATTTTGGTTGGAAATTAATACACCTATTGCAATTGGTAAATCGAACATTGAACCTTCTTTTTTTGTATTTGCAGGTGATAAATTTATAATTATTTTTTTACTAAGTAAATCTAAATTAGAATTTTTAATTGCTGTTTTTACTCTTTCTTTAGATTCTTTTACACTTGTGTCTGGCAAGCCAACAATTTCAAAACATGGCATACCTGGAGAAACATCAACCTCGACATTTATTAAATAACCATCAAGCCCAATGAGTGACATGCTTTTTACAATAGATAACAAAAAATACCTCCTTTATTTAATTTTTTATTTTGGATTTTTTTAGAATAAAATTTAGAAATAAAAATTGAAATAATATGAATTATTTATAGCATGTAAAAATTAAAATGTAAATATTTGTTTAATAAATTTATTATAATTTACATTTTGGACATTAAATAGACATAAAAAAACACTAGTTAGAACTAGTGTTTAATTTGGTTGCGGGGGTAAGACTCGAACTTACGACCTTTGGGTTATGAGCCCAACGAGCTGCCAACTGCTCCACCCCGCGATGTATGAACTTTTTTTATTATACAACGGAAGAGGTTTAATGTCAATACTTTTTAGCCAAATTCCACAAATTGTATAATTTTTAATTTTATAATTAAACTAAAATATTTTAAGTCTTTAGTATTATATGTGAAATTTTACAAATTATTACTAATAATTTCTATATAAAAAGTTGTAAATGTAATAATTTTTTGATAATATAATAATACAAAAATCTTATAGCAGGTGAGAAAATGGAAAAATCAAAAAAGATGATAAAAAATTTGTTATTATTTATTTTATTAATAGGATTAACATTTTATATAATTTTAAAAGACCAAGATGTTGGAAGCATATTTAATATAATAAAAACAGTAGACTTAAAATTTGTTTTAATTGCAATTATTTTTATGGCATTTTATCTTATTTTAGAATCAGTTAATTTAGGAAGAACTTTAAAAGCCCTAGGAGAAAAAAGTAATATATTTAAAAATTTTAAATATGCATTAATTGGTTTCTTTTTTAGTGCAATTACGCCAGCTGCAAGTGGAGGGCAACCAATGCAAATATATTACATGCACAAAGACAAAATATCTGTTGCAAATTCTACGCTAGCTTTACTTGTAAATTTATGCAGTTTTCAAATAATAACACTTACATTTGCATTTATTAGTGTATTTTTAAATACAAGTCATTTGAATAGTGGGCTAGTTTGTTTTTTTATAATTGGTGTTAGTTTAAATATGTCAGCACTAGCATTATTACTTATAGGAATATTTTCAAAAAAATTATCTGCAGCATTAATTAGATTTGCAGAAAAAATTTTAAAAAAAATAAAAATAAAAAATCTAGAAAACAAGGTAGAGAAAATTGAAAGTGAACTTACAAAATATCATGGAAGTGCTAAATATTTTAAAGAACATAGAATATTAATGTTAAAAACATTAGTAACAACATTTATACAGGTTTTATTTTATTATAGTATAACATATTTAATTTATTGTGCATTTGGTTTAAATGGGTATAATTCATTTCAATTAATAACTCTTCAATCTGTATTATATGCAACAGTTTCTGGAATTCCATCACCAGGTGCAGTTGGGGTAACAGAAGGTGGATTTTTATCATTATTTAATGGAGTGTTTCCAAATGAAATAATTAGTAGTGCAATGTTATTAAATAGAGGAGTAAGTTTTTATTTGTATGTATTATTAAGCGGAATATTTGTATCTGTAATTTCAATAAAGACTAAAAAGGAGAATAAAGATGTTTAATAAGGACATAAAATTTAAATATCCATGGAGGCCATACCAACAAAAAGTATTAAATCAAGTAGAAAAATATATAGAAGATAAAAAAGTTCATATTGTTGCAGCACCAGGATCTGGTAAGACAATATTAGGACTAGAACTTGCAAGGTATTTAAAAAATCCAGTAATTATTTTTGCGCCAACAGTAACTATAAAAAATCAATGGGTAGATAGATTTGTATCATCATTTACAAATTATGAAAAAATACCTGATTGGATAAGTACAAATATTTATGATTTAAAATTTTTTAATGTTGTTACATATCAAGCTCTTCATTATGCATATAAAAAGAAAAAAGTAAAAGATGAGAATGAAGAAACAGATGATATTATAGAAGAGGAAAAAATAGAAATAACAACAGAAAATATAAAAAATTATGATATAGTTCAAGAACTAAAGAATAAAGGAATATCAACAATAGTTTTAGATGAAGCACATCATTTGAAAAGTCAATGGTGGGATAGCCTAAAAAAAGTGGTAGAACAATTAGAAAATTCTAAAATTATTGCATTAACAGCAACACCTCCATATGATAGTGAATTTTCAGAATGGAAAAAATATGTATCATTATGTGGCGAAATAGATGCAGAAATAACAGTTCCAGAACTTGTAAAAGCAAAAAATCTGTGTCCACATCAAGATTATATTTATTTTAATGAACCAACAAATGAAGAATTAGATCAAATTAATCAATATAGTGAAAAATTAAAAAATATAATTGAGGAAATAAAACAGAACGATAATTTTACAGAAGCAATAAAAAATCACAAATATATTTTATCACCATATGATTATCAAGAAGAATTACTTAATAATGTTGAATATTATAGTAGTATGATTATTTATTTAAATAGCAAAAATATAAAAATAAATAAAGATAATTTGGAAATATTAGGAGACATAACTAAGATACCTGCTTTGAATAATAATTGGTTAGAAATTTTATTAAAAAGTGTAATTATAACAGATAGAAAAAATTATGAAAAATATGAAGAGACAATATCTGATGTAGAGGCTGAATTAAATAAAATAGGGGCAATCGAAAAAGGAAGTCTATCATTTTCAAATAATGAAACAATGCAAAAATATTTTTTAAATAGTATAGGAAAAATAAATAGTATTTGTGAAATTTTAGATATAGAAAAAGAAAACTTAAAAGAAGACTTAAGAATGGTAGTGCTTACAGATTATATTCGAAAAGAATATTTGGAAGATGAAAAAATGGAAATAAATAAATTAGGTGTTATGCCTATATTTATAGAATTAACAAAAAAATTTTCTAATATAAATATGGCAGTTTTAACAGGAAGTATGTTTATTATTCCAAAAGAAAAACAAGAAAATTTATATGGATTGTGTTATGAAAATGGGGTTGATGTAAATAAATTAAAATTTGAACCATTAAAAATAAATGAAAATTATTCAATAGTAAAAGTGCCAGGAGGAATAAGAAATAAAGTAATGTCTTTAATTTCAAAATTATTTTCTGTTGGTCAAATTAAAGTAATAATAGGAACAAAATCATTGCTTGGGGAAGGTTGGGACGAGCCAAGTATAAACACATTAGTGTTAGCAAGTTTTGTTGGATCATTTATGCTTTCTAATCAAATGAGAGGTCGTGCAATAAGAGTAAATAAAAATCCAAATAAAACAGCAAATATATGGCACTTAGTGTGTGTTGCAGATAATGAAAATAATAATGTAGAAAATGCAGACTATGAAATGCTAAAAAGAAGATTTACATCATTTGTTGGATTAAATTATGAAAATAATATAGTTGAAAATGGAATAGAAAGATTAGGGATAAATGATACTAATTTTACAAAAGAGAACATATTAAAATTAAATGAACAAATGAAACAAAAATCACAAAATAGACAAACTATGTTTAATTCATGGCAAAATGCTTTAGAAAAGCAAAATGATGGTATGACAACAAAGGTTCAGCTAGAAGATAGTGAAAAAATAAAAAGTGCATGGTTTATTAATAAGAGGTTAGTAATAATTTTGGCAATATTTTTATTAATATTATTTGCAATCATTTTTAAATTTATAAAAGTACCATTTATATTTAAAGTAGCTGAGATAGGACTTGGAATTTATTTAGGAGTAAAATTATATAAAATATATAAATTTAGCAAATCTGAAAATATGTTAAAAGCGGTAGGAGGAGTTGTCTTAAATTCGTTATATAGATGTAAATATATAAGTACACCAAGGACTAAAATAAAAATTGTAGTTAGAAAAGACAATAAGAAAAATGTTACGTGTGCAATTACTGGTTGTACTTTAAAAGAAAGTAATTTATTTGCAGACTGTTTAGAAGAAGTGTTTACCAAAACAGAAAATCAAAGATATATTATTGCAAAATTAACTAACAATTTAAAAGAAATAAACCAATATTACAATGTGCCAGAAGTATTGTCTATAAAAAAAGAATATGCAGAAATTTTTTCTAAATACTGGGGACAAAAAATTGGAGAACATGATTTAATATATACTAAAACTGCAGATGGTAGAAGAAAACTATTAAAAGCAAGAATGAAAAATATTTCGTATAAAGATAAAATTCTAAAAAAACAAGAGCTTTCTTTTAAATAAAATAAATATAAGGTAGGAGAATTTATGAAAATTGGAATAGATTTAGATGGAGTAATATTTGATACAGAAAAAACTTTTAGAGTTTACTCTGAATTGTATGATATGCTTGAATTAAAACAAAATAGTAAAGAAAATAATTATGAATTAAAATTGCAAGACAGGTTTAATTGGTCAGAAGAGCAGATAAATGATTTTTTTAATAAATATTGCAGAAAAATTATGAAAGAAACATCATTTATGCCAGGGGCAAAAGAAGTACTTAAAATGTTAAAAAAAGATGGGCATTCTTTAATAATTATAACTGCCAGAGGAGGATTTGACAAAGAAGTTATTAATATTACTCATGATAGATTAAAAAAGGCCAATATGGATATTTTTGATAAATATTTCTTTGAGGCTAAAGACAAGGCTAAAATATGTCAAGATGAGGGTGTTTTTGTTATGATTGATGATTCTTTAAATATTTGTAAAAGTGTTTCAAGTGAAAAAATTCATTCTATTTATTTAAAAGATGCACCTTCATCTGAAACTAAAGATAGTTTATATCTTAAGACTTTATACAACTGGGGAGAAATATATAGATATTTAAATGAAAATAAAAAAGCTAGTGACAACTAGCTTTTTTTGTTTATGTTATCTAATATTTTTTCATTTTTTGTAAAATCTTTTAGCCAAGTGTTAAGATCTTTTTGTTTTTTAAATATTATAACTTTTTCTTTTGGAATGTCTTTTAGTGCATCTTCAATTATATTCCTTTTTTTCTTGTTATATGTTGCTACATATTTTACAAATTTAAATGTTAATCGTTCTTTGCATCCTGGTATTTCTGGTCTTTCATTATTTTTAGTTTTTAAATATCTTTTAAATATTCCTTTTAATTGCATATATGTTGAGTAGTCTAGCCATATTATTAAGTCTGCTTTGTAGAAGCGGTCTTTAAGAGTTTTATTATAATTGCCATCAATTATCCATTTTTCTTCTAGCGATTTTTGTGTAATTATTTGGTCTCTTTTGTTTTTGTCAACTTCTACCCAATTTGCATTATAGTTTATTGCGTCTAAATGTATAGCAGGTAGATTTAATTCTTTTGATAAAATATTGCATAAAGTACTTTTTCCACTGCCTGATCCTCCAACAATAGAAATTTTATTATACATTTTTATCTATCCTTTCTACTAAATTTCTTATATTTTAGTTTATTTATGATGATTTGTCAATTTTAGGACAGTTATTCACAAGAATATTAAATTTTCATAAAATAATATTAGAGAGTTAGTATAAAAAATAGGAAGGAGATATTCGAAGTGAGCAAAAAAGGCTTAGTAATAACAATAATAACAATATTAATTATACTTGTAAGCGCCTTTTTGGGAATAAAGTATACCCAAGAAGATATAGATAAAATAAGTAATATAGTAGAAAATGTAATAGAAGATAATTGTAGTTCCACAAAAATACCAGAAGCCTATATAGAAGATGAACAAGAACTAGAAAAGCAAGAAGTAGAAGATGAAGGCTTTGAATTACAAGGTGAAATAGCATATAATGGTTCTAGAGAGTTACCTAACATTTTATTGGGACAATATACAGGATTAACATATTATAGCCAAATAGATACTAGATGGAAAAATAAGATGTATTCTAGTGTAGAAAATAGCTCACAAACAATAGGTACAAGTGGTTGTGGACCTACAAGTGCTGCAATGGTTGTATCAAGTATAAAAGGAACAATAAATCCAAGCCAAATGGCAGATTTATTTGTAAAATATGGATTTAGAAGTGCTAACAATGGAACATATTGGAGTGCATTTAGATGGACAGCCAATGTGTTTGATATAAATTATAAAGAAGTTTGTATAATGGAAATAAAGTAGTTGTATATGAAGAAGTTGGGAATTGGAGTAGAATAGGAGAAAATGAATGGGCATGCAGTGACTATTTAACAAATAGTAATTCTATAGAAGCAACTAACAATAATTATGTAAAAAATACAGTTGGGGAATATAGAAAACTAAAATCAACAACAATTCTATATTCTAATTTTGATTTAACCGGAACTAAATATACTTATTTACCAAATACAACAGTAAAAATATTAAAAAATATTAGTTCAACAGTAGATTATGTATATATAAAAGCAACCAATAGGTATGCTTACATTAATATATATGCATATACAGTTTATAACAATGTAGCTTTAAACAATTTAGTTGGGAAAACTAAAGTATTAAAGTCTAATACAAATATATATGCTTATAAAACTATGTCTGGTAAGTTTTATAGCTATTTGCCAAATACACGTGTAAGAGTATTGCAGGATTTGGGTTATATTAATTATATAGAAGTTATAGCTACAAAAAGACGTGGTTATGTTTATGAAAATGTATATAAATAATATGAGATTGCAAAAATTATCAATGAAAAAATAAGCAAAATAAAATTAATAAAAATATATAAAAAAGTAGAAAAATTTTTCATTTTATGATACTTTATATATTAAATATATAATGGGAAAATAAGGGGAGAAATTTATATGGACATAACAATTAATGTAGAAGATTATAAGTTAAATGTAAGAGCAGCAGGAGTAATAATTCACAATGGTAAAATTTTGGCTCATAAAAATATTAATTCTGATCATTATGCCTTAATTGGAGGAAGAGTTGAAATAGGAGAGAGTTCAGCAAATACAATAAAAAGGGAAATAAAAGAAGAATTAGGAAAAGATGTTGAAATAACAGGTTATATATCAACAATAGAAAATTTTTTTGAAATGAAGGGTTCAAAATATCATGAGATAATGTTTGTGCATAAAATAGAATTTGCAAATGAAGAAGATAAAAAAATAGAATATACTATGAAAAATATTGAAGGAAAAGATTATTTACAATATGAATGGCTAGAGATGGATAAAATTGATGAGTATCCACTATTGCCAAGAGCAGTAAAAGATATTTTAAAAGAAAACAAATTTCCAATACATAAAATTAATAATGATTTAAAATAATTTACAAAGACATGTATAGCTTAGGCAAACGAGAGGAAAAAGAAAACATGAGTTTAAAAGAAAGTAATGAAATAACACTAAAAATTAAATGTGAATTAAATGAGTTTTATAAGATAATAGAAGAAAAAGGCTTTAAAATAATAGATAAGTTTTCAATGGATGACACATATTTTGTACCTAAAGAAGTAGATTTGGAAAAGACTGATATAAGAGATACTTTATCTAAAGCATTATTAGTGAGAGATATTATAGGGAAGATGTCAAATAAAAGGACAAAACTAATAACATTTAAAATTAAGAACTTTGATGAGGCTGGAAATATATTAAACCAAGAATCTATTAATTGTAATATTTTAGAAATAGAGGATGCTAAAAAATTATTAAAGGTAATAGGCTACAAAGAAATTATGAATATAAAGGAAAATGATGTTGTATACGAAAAAGATGGATTTCAATTAGCTGTTAAGGAGATAAAAGATGGAGATAATTTGATAGAAATAGAAACTGAAGAAATTGATGAATTAGATACTATAGAAAAGTTAAGCCAAAAAGTTAATAAAATTGGTATACCAGTTTATACAGATGATTATTTTGTGAAAAAAGCGGAAATAGAATTGGAAAAGATTTTAAGGAAAAAAACTAATAAGAATATAGAAAAATATTATGATAATACTGAAAATGAAATGCCTAATTATACTGTTAAAAAATTTATTGAATTAAATGTTGAACCAGGAAATGCAGTTGAACTTGGATGTGGTGCTGGAAGAGATACGGTATATTTAATAAGAAATGGTTGGAATGTACTTGCAATAGATAGAGAAGATGTTGAAACACGAATCGTATCGAAATTATTGGTAGAAGAACTAGAACAGTTTGAATTTTTTAAGCAGAGATTTGAGGCGATTAAATTGGAAAATAGTAATTTGGTGGTTGCTAATTTTAGTCTTCCGTTTTGTAATAAAAATAATTTTAAAGAATTATGGGCTAAGATAAATCATAGCATTTTAAAAGATGGATATTTTGTTGGTAACTTTTTGGGAGATAAGGATGAATGGAAAAATGCAAAAGAGAAAATGACTTTTTTAACAAAAGACCAGGTAATGGAATTGTTTAGGAATTTTGAGATTGTGGAATTTAAAGAAGTTGAAAAGGATGGACTTACTGGACTTGGAAAGATGAAGCATTGGCATATATTTAATGTAATAGAAAAGAAAAAATAAATAAAGTATGTGATAAAGGTAATGTCGAAATATATATTTTTATTACAAAATTCGACAAATTATTCAATAAAATATTGATATTATATCTAAGGGGAATATATATGAAGAAAAACAATGGAAATATAATATCAATATTATTAATTTTTTTAGGCATTATATCAATGGTGACCAGTGTACATGCACATTCTGGGAAAACAGATTCAAATGGAGGACATAGGGATAATAAAAATAAAAGTGGCTTAGGAAGCTATCATTACCATTGTGGTGGGCATCCTGCTCATTTACATACTGATGGTGTTTGCCCATATTCATCAGGGTTGAAATTAAATAAAAGTGGGATGTCAAGTTCTTCATCTTCAAATACTAATACAAAATCTACGGTACCAACTGCAATAGAGGTATTGGATATTAAAATAAATGAAAATGTAACAAGTATGAAAGAAGGAGAATGCAAAAAATTGACTGCTACAATAATACCAGAGGATTCGACCGATAAAAATATTGTATGGGAATCAAGTGATGAAAATATTGCGACAATTAGTGCAACAGGAGAGCTTATTGCAAAAAAATATGGTACTGTAGATGTAACTGCAATTAGTTCTAATGGAAAAACAAGTACAATAAAAATAAATATAAAATCACCTAAAGAGCAAGGGAATACTTTAATTAATACATTATCATATAATAGGGATAATGTTATAAATAATACTATATCGAATCGTAAAGACGATTCAAGTTTATTAACCGGAGTTATAATGCTAGGGGTGTTAGGCGGAGGGAGTTATTTTGGCTATAGAAAATATAAAAATAGCCATGGGAATAAAAAATGATATAGAATTTTTTGGGAAGATAAATGGGATTTTAAGATGACTCATAACCCGAAGGTCACAAGTTCGAGTCTTGTCCCCGCAACCAAGAATTTAACTAGAGTCGCAAGAGATTGTGGCTCTTTAATTTTTTTGCTAAAAATCTATTTTTATAAAAGTGGGGACAATTTGGGGACAGTCCCTACATTTTTATACATTAAATAGCACATTTTAGCCTTACTAATTTATATTAAACTTAGAAAATCAAAAAAGTAATTTTCGAGAAATTTTGAAAAGAGTTTTTATGCGAGCACTTTCTCTAAAACATTACCAGCTTCCTTATTATTAGCCTCAACTGGATGCACATAGAAGTTTAAGGTAGTTGTTATTTGAGCATGCCCTAATCTTGATGCTATAACTGCTACATCCACATTTTGTGAAACGAGCAAAGTAGCATTTGTGTGTCGCAAACCATGGAAAGTAATTTTTGGTAGATTGTTCTTTTCAATGAAAGAACGAAACCAATCTGTAACAGTATCAGGATGCATTGGCTTACCATTCCAAGTAACAAATAGTCTATTTGAGTTAACCCATAAGTTGCCACATTTTTCTTTTTCTTGATCATACCAAGCTTTATACTTATTAAGCATATTTATTACAATATCAGGTATTCCGACTTTCCTAATTGAACTACGAGTCTTTGGATCTTTTACGAAAATGCCTTTATCTGCAATATACTGACTAGACTTAGTAATATTAACAAATCCATTCTCAAAGTCGATATCTGACCATTCTAAGCCCAATACTTCGCCTCTACGCATACCAGTAAACAATGTTAATATAACAATAGTTTGAAATTTGATTTCTTCATTTTCTAATGCCTCTAGTAATTGTTTACATTGAACATCATCATAGTATTTAATTTGAGGTCTTTCATGCTTAGGTGGTTTTACTCTATCTGCTGGATTATAAGGTAGTATTTGCCAATATACAGCATTTTGTAACATAGCGTGTAGTAAGCGATGGTGCTATAGTATTGTTTTAGAGGATAAGCCTTTCATTACAGTCTTTCCATTATGATTTTTACATCTTTTAAGTTGATGATCTTTTGAAAGATAATCGTAAAAACTCATAATGTGAGTTGGTTTAATATTGCATAACTTATAATGACCGAAGTAGGGGATAATTCGTGATTTTAGCATTCCTTTATATCTTTCATAAGTTTTAGGTGCTAATTCTTTTTCACCATAATTTTTAGCCCATAAATCTGTAAATTCTTTAAAGGTCATTGAAGAGTTCTGTAAAACAATACCATTTTCTATCTCATAAACAAAGTTCACAAGTTCTTTGTCTGCTTCACGTCTACTATTTGCTTTAATGCTTTTGGTATATCTAATTCTGTTACCATAGCTGTCATAACCATGAGATACAATTAATCTCCAAGAGCGTTTGCCTCTCTTTTCAAGATACCCTGCCATTACTTTTTCACCTCCTTTCAGCATACCTATGGCAAGGATTTTATATATTAAATTATTTTTTCCTAACTTTAGTACTATTAATCCAGTCTTGAAATTCTTTTGCTGTAATTTCTCCATCAATAAATTTTTTCCTAATTGTAGGACCTTTTTTTTTGAAATATTCATACATTTCATGTTTTTCTCTTTCAGATGCTTGCTTTGAAAGAGTTTGATATCTACTTCTATAAGCTTTAAGAATAGGCTTCTGCGCTAAACTTTCTTTATAGGCTAGTTCTCTACCAAATTCTTTACATGTTTTATTATCTTTAAATATTTCATCGCAATATTTAGTATCATGCATAGTTTTTGGAATAAAGTATTTACCACAATTAGCACATTTTTTTATCTTAATATTACTATCTAAAGACAATAACTGTTTATATGAGATAAATAACACATTAAGATAATCATCAGTTCTAAAAGAATATGGAATACTTTTAGGCAGATTAAGTTCTTTATGAAAATAGTAAAAGTCATCCATAGTAAAATCTAATGTTAAATCATTTATCCTATAACTTAAGTTTATTAAATCAAAATTAGCAGATTCATCTTCAAATAAATCAGGAAATTCTGCTCTAAAATCAGCCTCGATTTTATCGAATTCTTTAGGGCTTATATTTTCTTTTTCACTTGTTATAAGATTAATAAATATATCTTGATAAAATTCAAAGTCATCTTCATATTCAGATTGTAAGGTAAAGAATAAGTCTGATAATGCCTGTTCTGTTATGTAAAAGTTATCATTTTTATAATATTTAGATATATTTAATTTGGATTTTTTAGCCAATTTGAATAATAAATCCTCTAAACAGTAATTAGCTATAAAGTTAACCATATCTTCACCGTTTTCAATATCTATATTGAGAAAATCTAAAAGAATGCTACCAAGAGGTCTTATTTCACAACGATTTACAGATTTGAATATAAATCCTTTCTTTTTCTTAATAGAAAAGTGATTTAAACATTCTGTTTTATTATTAGTATCGAAAGCAATATTATATAGTGACATCTTTACCTCCTAATATCTACAAATTAAAAATTTTTGAACTTTTTTCAATTGTAAGGTTACATATATCAGAAAAATATTATATAAAAGAGCCATACAATCAAAAACAAAAATAATAATTGTATGACAAAATAATACCATAATAATTTATATATGTCAACTACAATTATAAAAATATTAGGAGGTGAAAGAAATGGCACTAGATAACATTAAAAGAACAACTCTAACTGCAAAAGAAGCAGCAGAATATTTAGGAATTTCATATTGGTTAATTACGCAATTAGTTAAAAGAAAACAAATTCCTTGCTCTAGAGTTGGGAAAAGAATTTTATTCAGAAAAGAAGCCTTAGATATTTATCTAAGCAAAAAAGAAAATGATTCTATTGAAGAATCTTGCTAGAAAGAAGGGAGGATATGGGACAAGTTGGATGGATAAAAGTAAATACAAGTATATTTTCAAATAGAAAAATTAAAATCCTACTAAAAGAAAGGGAAGGGGACACCTATTTTAGAATATGGATTCAGATTTTAACTATTGCTGGAGAATGTAACAGAGATGGTGGACTATATATTAGCGATAATACACCATTTAAAATCAAAGATTTTACAAATATTATTGGAAAATCTTCGAAAACATTTACGAAAATTTTACAAAAATTTATCGATTTAGGAATGCTAATTTATAAAAATGATACATACTTCGTAAAGAATTGGAGCAAGTATCAAAGTGCTGAAAAGCTAAAGAAAATTGGAAAATCAAATAAAGTAGTTGAAGAAAATTTAATTGAAAAAAGTTTGAATAAAGTTACAGAAGAAAAGACAAGAAAAGAAGAAAACAGAAAGGAGAGCAGAATAGATGAATCAAATTTTGAAACCCTCGATTAACAAAAGGGATTACATTGAATGTGAATATTGCAAAAATAAATTACACAGAAAAATAATAGAATGGGAACTATATGGTACTAAGAGAGTAATAACTTTGGATTATGAAAGATGCAAATGTAAGGATGCACAGAAATATTGGAATGAATATGATCTGAAAAAGTTAAGGATAATTGAAGAAGAAAAAAAGCTAGAATTAATGCAAGAGTTTTCGAGAAAAGTTGAAAAAATTATAAAAAACAGTAAGATGAGTAAAAGAAACTTGATCTATAAATTTGACAATTTTGAAATTAATAATAGCAATAAGAAAGCATTTAATAATTTAAAAAATTATAGTGAAAAATTAGTAAATAACATAGAGAAAAAAGGACTCATTTTAGTTGGAAATAATGGAGTGGGTAAAACACATTTAGCATGTAGTATTACAAATAAATTTATAGAAAACGGAATACCAGTAATATACGGAACATTAATTAATTTATTAGCAGAATTACGAAATTCATATGAAATAGATAATAGTATTTCTGAGATGGAAATCATCAAACTATATGAAAATGTTGATCTATTAATTATAGATGATTTAGG
>FR898635.1:0-60398 GCA_000437215.1 Clostridium sp. CAG:440 | reverse complement strand
ATTTAGGGAAAGAAAAGCCAAGTGAATGGGGATTAGAAAAATTATTTACTATCATAAATAGTAGATATGAAAATAATTTACCAGTAATTATAACAACAAATTATAATCAAAATTCTCTAGTAAAAAGGTTAAGTATTAATGAAGAAATTGAAACAGCAAAGTCAATCATTTCTCGACTATATGAGATGTGCTATTTAGTAAAGATTGATGATATAGATCATAGAATTCAAAAGAAAAAAGTTAGTAATTGCGGTAACAATAACTAACTAAAAAGATAACTTTTTTAAATATTTTATATAAAAATTATAATTGATTTTTTCAAAAAGGTAAATAGAAATGAATGAAAAAATTAGGACAAGAAAGTATAAATTTTTGTACATATTTGTCCTAATTTTTATAATAAAAATATCCCTCGGAGAGCTAAAAAGGTTTTAGGGCATTTTGCCCTAAACAGCAAAAAAGGTGTCAAGACACCAGGCTGGCGAATATTAGGTACTAAAAAATACTACCTAAAATTCGAGCAAAATAAATTTTGCTAATTATTAATGCTTTGTAAACTAGCATTAATAAATTTTATATTAAGGAAGTGATGAAAAAATGAGAAGAGATTCAGAGCAAGTTTTAGATAGTATTTTCTTATCTTATAACAAAATTTTAAAGAGACTACATTCATTAGGAATAACAACTAAACATGGAAAAGAAATAACTCATATGGATTTAAGAAAAGCTGTAGATGTTATGGTAAAAAAACATCCAACATGTAGATGGAGAAGTGAGAAAATTAGAAGTAGAAAATATTTTATTTTAATAGAGGGATATGAATGGTTAAAGCGAGTATATTTTCAAAAAGAAAAATCATTAATTGATGCTGATGTAGATTTTTTTGAAACAAGAATTAAATTATATGAAGAATTTCTGAAGGTGGATCACGATGAAAATTGGTGGAATGAAGATATGAATATAAAACAATTATGTAAGTATTTTAATAGAAAAGATATTACTGTTAGAAAAGCAATTAAGAAACTGTGTGACTGTGGATTGAGTGAATATAAATTTTTAATAAATAATAAAGTGATAATTTCAAAAGGAGGAGTGGAATGGCTTTGTAAAAATGTATTTAAACAAAAGTATTTAGAACTATTAGTAAAATACAAAATGGAATTGACAGAGAAGTATATAAAAGACGGTTACATATATGATGAATTTTTTGGAAGAAATTAAGCACTAAAATGGCGAAAATATGCTTGAGATAAGTAATTTATAGGATTGAAAAAAATGTCGAAAAGGGCTATGCAAAAAAATTTTTTTATGATATAATGCCATGGGGGAAATAAAATGAAGATATCTAATGAACAAATAAAAAAATTGTTATTAAAATTAAATTATTATCCTAAAGATGGGGTTAAAGACATTTTTGAAAAAAACTATAATGGATATATTATAAATATTAATTTCGAAGAACAAAAAATAAATTATGGAAATTTGATCAAAATAGGAGATCTAACTACTAGTAATTTTGAAAATTCAGAAAATTTTGTTGTTTTAGAGTGTATAGATAGAATATTGGAAAAGGGATATAATCCTGAAGATTTATCTTTAGAACACAAATTTCCACTTGGAAGAAAAGAAAAAGGAAAATTAGATATTCTAATTTTTAAAGATAATAAAGCATATATAATGATTGAATGTAAAACATGGGGCGAAGAATATAAAAAAGAACAGAAAAGAATGTTAAATTACGGGGGACAACTTTTTTCTTATTATATTCAAGATAAATCAGCTGAATATTTATGCCTATATACTTCTAAATTAATAAATGAGAAAATAGAATACAAAAATTCAATTGTTAAAGTAGATAAGATATGGAATGAACTTAATAATCAAAAAGAAATTTATGATTATTGGAATAAAAATTTTTACGATAATGGTATTTTTGAGGAATGGGTAAATTGTTATGATTTTGAGAATAAATCCTTAAGAAGAGGACAGCTAAAAGAACTAAGTCAAGATGATAGTGGAAGAATTTTTAACCAATTTGCAGAAATTTTAAGGCATAATGCGGTTTCAGACAAGCCAAATGCATTTAATAAGATATTAAATTTATTTATATGCAAAATAATAGATGAAGATAAAAGAGATGAAGAAGAAGTTGATTTTCAATGGCGTGAAGATGATACAGATGAAAAATTACAAGGAAGGCTTAATAATTTATATAAACGAGGAATGAAAAAATTTCTTGAAATAGAAGTTACAGATTATTCAGAAGAGGATTTAAAAAATAAATTAGCAAATATTCATGAGGAAAACACTAAAAATCAAATTGAAGAGATGTTTCAAAAATTGAGACTACAAAAAAATCCAGAATTTGCATTTAAAGAAGTATATAATGAACAGTCTTTTAAAATGAATGGAATTGTAGTTAAAGAAATTGTAGAATTATTGCAACCATATCAATTTAGATATTCACATAAACAACAATTTCTTGGAGATTTTTTTGAACTATTATTGAATACAAGTATAAAACAGGAAGCTGGTCAGTTTTTTACACCTGTACCCATTGCAAAATTTATTATTTCATCAATTCCTATAAAAGAAATAATAGACAAAAAAATTAATAATGATGAAAATAATATTTTACCGATTGCTATTGATTATGCTTCTGGCAGTGGACATTTCCTAACAGAATATATGGACGAGTTACAAAAAGTTATTTCAAAGTATGATTCAACTAACATTAGAAGAGAAGCAAAAGATAATATTAACCTATGGAAACAAGGAGAGTTTAAGTGGGCTAATGATTGTGTATATGGAATAGAAGCAGATTATAGATTAGTAAAAACAACAAAAGTAAGTTCATTTTTAAATGGAGATGGTGATGCTAATATTATAAGGGCAAATGGATTAGATAATTTTGAAAAATCAAAAGATTATAAGGGAATACTTAAAGAATATAGTAAAGAAAACCACCAAGATAATAAACAATTTGATATTGTAATAGCTAATCCACCTTATTCGGTATCTTCATTCAAAAATACTCTAGAGAATGGAAAAGATAGTTTTGAACTATATAAATATTTAACAGATGATAGTTCTGAAATAGAATGTTTATTTATAGAAAGAACAAAACAATTATTAAAAACAGGAGGAATTGCTGGAATTATATTGCCTATTTCAATTCTGACAAATTCTGGAATATATATTCCAACTAGAGAATTACTATTTAAGTATTTTAGAGTAGCAGCTATTACTGAATTTGGTTCAAATACATTTATGGCTACAGGAACTAATACAGTGACTTTATTTTTAGAACGAAGGGAAGATATTTTTCACAAAAATATAGAATATGCATTAAATAATTTTATTGATAATCCACAAGATTTTACTATTAACGGAATAACAAGTATTGTTAGCAAGTATTTAGAGGATGTTTATGAAAATATTGATATTACAGATTATTTATCAATATTCAGAAAAATTCCAAATAAAAATATTTTAAAACATAATTTTTATAAAGAATATAAAAATCATGTAATAAATACTATACTAAAATCAAAGAAAAGTCTAGATAGAATTGATATTGATGAACTTATTGTAAATACAATTATATCTACTGAGAGAGAAAAATTATTTAATTACATTTTGATGTGCAACGATATGACTACTATCATAAAAGTAAAATCTAAACAAAAACAAGATGAGAAAGATTTTCTAGGATATGAGTTTAGCAATAGAAGAGGATCAGAAGGAATAAAGATATATAGAGACGAAAAAGGTAATCATGTAACAAGTTTATACGATGATAATTGTGATGATAATAGTTTAAAAGCAAATTATTATGTAAAAAATGCATTATTAAATAAGCAAATTGATATTAAAGAAGAAATTAGTAAAAATATAAAAATAGTAAAAACCACTGATTTATTGGATTTTACAAAAGTTATTTTTGATAAAAGCATTTCTTTAATAAACAAAAAAAAAATAAAATTTAACAGTAACTATTCAAATATGAAACTAGGAAATTTATTAGATACAATAGAAGTTGGAGATAGACCAAGAGGCGGAGTGTCAAAATATAAAACAGGGATTATATCTATTGGTGGGGAACATATTGGATTAAATCAAAAACTTGATTTAAAAAATAAAAAATATGTACCAAAGGATTTTTATGACAAAGCAAATACAGGTAAAATTAATGGTGGAGATATACTAATATGTAAGGATGGTGCTTTGTCAGGGAAGATTTGTAAAATACCAAATAAAATTAATGAGGAAATGTTAGCAAATGAACATGTTTATATTATAAGAACTAATCAAAATGTTTCTCAGGACTATTTATTTTATATACTTGGATCAAAGAAAGGACAAGAAATATTAAAAGCAAACGTAAATGGTGCTGGAATAGGAGGGATAAATCAAGAAAACTTAAAGAATATATTAATTCCTGTACCTCCTACCAACATACAAGATAAATTTACTAAAAGAGCTAATGAAATCCAAGAGCAAAAGAAAAATATAGAAGAAAAAATAAAAGATTATTTTAATGAAAAGAATAAATTGATAAATTCAACATTTAATACAAAGACATATAATACATTAGATGAAATATGCGAATTAATTACTGACGGAACACATAATACTCCTGAATATACTAAAAATGGAATTCCTTTTTTATCAGCGACAAATGTAATAAATAAAAAAATAGATTGGGATAATATAAAATATGTATCAAATCAGTTACATGAGAAGCTTTCTAAAAGAATTTCGCCTAAATTAAATGATATTCTAATAGCTAAAAATGGTACAATAGGATATGCAGCAATAGTTGATAGAGATATTCCATTTGATGTTTACGTTAGTTTAGCAGTATTAAGAACTAAAAATAATATTTTGCCAGAATATGTTTTAGAAGTGATAAATTCAGAAACGATTAGAAATGAATTTTTAAATAAAGTTATTGGTATGGGTGTTCCTAATCTTCATCTAAATAAAATTAAGGAAGTTAAGATCCCTGTTGTTAATTATGATGAACAAGAAAAATTTGTAAAAGATATTTCGATAATAAATGATAAAATATCAAGATGCGAAAAAGAAATCTTGAAACTTGATGAAGATATGGAAGAAAATATAAAAACAATATGCAATTAAAAGCGAGGAAAATATATGGAAACAAGTGTAATTACAATGATATTAAGAAATGGAATGCCAACTGGAATAGTACAGTGCAATTTAGATGAATGGATAGGAGTAAGTTATAAGATTCCTAGAAATAGGTTAAACGAATCAAAAGAGCTTAAAAATATAGAAAACACAGGGGTATATATTTTATTTGGTGTTGATGAAGAAACAGGAGAAAATAGAGCATATATAGGTGAGGCAGAAAACATATATAAAAGACTATTACAACATAATAAAACAAAAGATTTTTGGAATGATTGTTTAGTATTTGTTAGTCAAAATAATTCTTTAAATAAAGCACATATAAAATTTATTGAAAATATGCTATATACAAAAGCAAAAGAAGTTGAAAGATTTATTATTGATAATGATACAGAACCAACAAAATCTTCTTTAGATGGTGCAGATGAAATAAGAGCAGTGAAATTTTATGAAAAAATAGTATTGTTAACTTCAGTATATGGATATCGTATTTTTGATAAGATTCTAACGCAACAAGAAGTTAAAGAAGAAGAAATTTATTATATTAATTCTATTGGATTAAAAGCGTCTGGTGCTCAATCAGAAGAGGGATTTATAGTTTTTAAAGGTTCACAAAGTAGTGAAGAGTTTAAAAAAGCTAGTAGTCAGTCTTTAAGAAATAAATGGAATGAATTAAGAAATCAAAAAATAGTAGACCAAGGGGTATTTCTAAAAGATATAATATTTTCTTCACCATCTACTGCAGCAGCTATGGTATTAGGCAGAAATTCAAATGGATTAACACAATGGAAAAATAGAGATGGAAAAACTTTAAAAGAAAATATGAATAAAGAATAATAAAACAAATTCCTTTTTGGAAATAATTACACAAAACATAAATAAAAGCTTTCTTTTTCGGAAATAATATGATATAATATTATTATAATCAAAAAGGAGAGTTTTTATTATGTTAGGAGAAAAGATAAAATTATATAGAGAAAATAAAAAAATGACTCAAAATGAAGTTGCAGAAACATTAGGAGTAAAAGCAGCAACTATTTCCAAATATGAAGCTGGAACTTTAGAACCTAATATAGAATCATTAAAGAAATTAGCTGACTTGTTTGAAGTATCAGTAGATGAATTGATAAAAGAAGATACTTTTGATATATCAAGAATAAATATTTTAGAAGTATTAAGAGAACAAAAAAAAATGAAACTAAAAGGTAATTTATATCATAATACTCAAATAACTTTTGCATATAATACTAATCATATTGAGGGAAGTAAACTTACAGAAGATCAGACTAGATATATTTATGAAACTAACACATTATTAGCAGAAAAAGACTCAGTAACAGATTTAGATGATGTGTTAGAAACTGCTAATCATTTTAAATTAGTTGATTATATGTTAGAAATAGCAGATAAAAAATTAACAGAAAAAATGATAAAAGAATTTCACAAAATATTAAAAGAGGGAACGTCAGATAGTAGGAAAGATTGGTTTATAGTTGGAGATTATAAAAAATTACCTAATGAAGTAGGAGGACTTAAAACTACGGAACCGAAAAATGTTGAAAAAGATATGAAAAAATTATTAGAATGGTATGGGGAATTAAATAAAATAACAATAAATGAAATAATAGAATTTCATTCTAAATTTGAAAAGATACATCCATTTCAAGATGGAAATGGTAGAGTTGGTAGAATAATTGATTTTAAAGAATGCTTGAAAAATAATATAGTACCATTTATTATTTTAGATAAAGATAAATTATTCTACTATAGGGGATTAAATCGATATCAAACTAATAAAGAAAAAGGTTATTTAATAGATACTTGTTTAAATGCACAAGATCAATACACAGAAATGATTAAATATTATATTGGAAATAAATAAACTAAAGAAAAGCAAAATAATAGTAATTATATATTACAGAATTATTTTGCTTTTTACATTATATGAGAAAGGACTAATTAATATGATAAAAATTGAAGAAAAATATGATTTTAATAGTATAGATAAAAGAATAATGGAATCTAATTCAAATATTGAACGAAATATAAAAAAATTTTCTGATGATGACCGCGGATTCTTATCTCAAAACTTATTAAATGCATTAAGAACCTTTGTAGAATATATTGCTGTTAAGATATATTTAACAGGCAAAACAGAAACAATTAATTACGATAATGGAACCGTTAGAATTGCATTAGATTATATAAAAAGTATGGGAAAAATAAAATTTATTGAAAGATTCCATTATTATCTGCAGATATCAAGGTCACACTATATAGAAAACAACGATTCTGCAGAAAGGCTTATGCTTAAATATTATAAATATCTAATATTATTGAAGGATTATATGAAGATATTTTATAGCATAGATATTCTAAATAATATAACTGATTTTCCACTTGATTTAGATAGTACTTTTAGTGATTATTATAAAAAGGTTGCTAATGTAATAAAACAGGTTCCAATTAATACATCTGATCAATTCAATGGGGATAAATATTATGTGCAAAAATTAAAAACTTTTTTTGTTAATGGAAAAATATATTATGAAGTTACTTTATCACCAGCTAAAGATAAGGTTAATAAGTATGATAAAATTATAGCATTTACTAGAATGCATATTATGCCAAATTATTCAATAAAGTTGTCTATTGTTAAAGCAAAAGTAAATATTCTTGGAAGAGACATGGCAATAAATATAATAAACAACTGGTCTGTTGCTATAAGAGAATGTGAAATAAATAATTTTTATAAGGTTTTTGGAATTAATAAAAAATATAAAGCTAACAACAAAGAATATACAGAAGTTATGAGCTTACTAACAAAAGCACAATATAGTTTATTAGATTTAGCAACAATAAATGATATATATTATGATAAAATAAAAGAAAAAATAAAAGAAAAAATAAAAAGTAATTCAACAACAACTGGAATATTGGATTTAATTGATAACTGTAGATATTATATAAAAAATAATAGTAAAGGACATGTTGTACTAAGATATTTATTATATAATTGCAATAATAGGATTATAAAGGATCAACTTGCATTAGATAGTTGTTCTATTCTATCGAATTTATACTTGCAATTTGGGTGCATTCCATTTGAGGAAATGCCATATGCATCGTCATTAATAAATCATAATCCAACAATATATGATTTGATAGATATAGTCCCTATAGAAGGTAGAAATGATGAATTATTAGCAGGTTATATAAAAAAGAATACAGAGCAAAATAATAAATTATATACTAGTATAGATGAGGTTAGAAAATTTGGAGATATTCCTACATTGGTCAATTCTTATAATAATAAAATTTATTATAAACATAAACCTAATAGGTGTTTGGTAATAGAAAATAATAATTTATATATTCATGGATATGAAGATGACACTATTAATATAATTAATAAGTTGAACTCCTTGACAAATCATGGAATAAGAGGCTATAAAGCATCATTTCAAAGTTTTATAAATCAAGGAAATTACTTAATTAATTGCCCAGAAAAAGAAAATATATTATTAAATATGTATGAAAATAGTACAGTTGCTCTAATATATGGGGCTGCTGGAACAGGAAAAACTACTCTAATTAAACATTTGACATACTTTTATAGTAATGAAAGAAAAATATGCTTAGCTAATACAAATTCTGCTGTTGAAAACCTAAAAAGTAATGTAAATAATCAAAATTCTGATTTTATGACAGTACATAAATTTATTAGTGAATCCAACAATAATACTGAATGTGACATTTTAATTATTGATGAATGTAGTACAATTAGTAATTTGGATATGAGACAAATTTTAGAAAAGGCAAATTTTAGTGCTATATTGCTTGCTGGAGATATTTACCAGATTGAATCTATTACATTTGGAAACTGGTTTACATTATCAAAAAAATTAGTAAATCCAACATCGGTATTTGAATTAAACTTTACATGGAGAAGTACAAAACAAGAATTGCTAGATTTATGGGAATTGGTTAGAAATGGCGATGATAGAGTGGATGAAATGTTAGTAAAGAAAGAATTTTCAGAAGAAATTAGTGAAGAAATATTTAAAAAGCAGGATGAAGATGAAATTATACTTTGTCTAAATTATGATGGATTATATGGAATAAATAGCATAAATTACTATTTGCAAAATGAGAATAAAAACAAGTCAATATTTTTAGATTTAGGTACTTATAAAGTGGGAGACCCAATTATATTTGGAGATACTAATAGATTTTCACCAGTAATATATAATAACTTAAAAGGCAAAATTGTAGATATAGAAGAAGATGAGTTTAGATTTTGGTTCTCAGTTGAAATAGATAAAGTAATTAATGAATTAGAAATACAATTTTTAGATTTAGAATTGGTAGGAGAATCTGAAAATAATAAATCAATTGTAAAATTCTATGTTAATAAATATAGAAATGCTGATGAAGATAATGATTATGATCTGGCAACAATTGTACCTTTCTCAGTTGCATATGCAGTTTCTATTCATAAATCACAAGGCTTAGAGTATAATTCTGTAAAAATTATAATAACAAATGAAATTGATGAATTAATTACGCATAGCATTTTTTATACTTCAATAACTAGAGCAAAGGAAAAATTAAAAATCTATTGGTCTCCAGAATGTCAAAATAAAGTCATATCTACTATAAAACATATTGAAGATAATAAAGATGTTAATCTTATTAAAAATAAAATAAATCCAATATAAAAGGCGAGAACTTTCTCGCCTTTTATAATATTATTCACCAAAGCATCCACCAATCAACTGCACTCCATCAACAAAACCATTTCTATAATACTTCTCATTCCAATAAAAAATATAATCCATAAAATTCTCATCCAATTTACTTAATTGTTTTTGTACATACTTTTTATTCTCCTTAGGAACATTCCTTAAAATGTTTGCACTAATCTCATCAAAATAAACAAAATGCTTTCTATCTTCATCACATTTTAGTGATGCTAAATCATCCTCTCTAAACATTAACCATTCCTTTAAAATATCATTATTAACTTTTCTAAAATTATTCATTGTTAAAACCTCCATTTTTATTAAAAATTATTGGGGACAAATTGGTGACAATTGTTGCAAAAAACAACCCAATTTAACCTGTTTCATAATCTTGCCAATTTGCTCTAACCCTATTTAAACTAATAAAAACTCAAGTTAACAAAATCCCTCAAAAATCACAATCAAATCCTCATAACCCCAAGCCCATTCCCATAATCTCCGCCAAGCAAAAACAAGAAAAACAGCAAAAAACATTTAAACAATCCACAATAAGTGATATAATTGTGGAAAAGAAATAAAAATAGCAAAGGAAACAATATGATAAAAGTATATAATCTAAAAAACAAAAAAGAATATATAGAAGAAGTAGCAACACTAGAATATGAAGAATGGGCAGACGACAAAGAAAACAACAAAAATAGAAGAATAAATGAAAAAATAAAAAAGATAGAAAAAAATTTAAATAGCAGCAATTTTTGCAAATTAATATTGCTAAAAGAAAATAGCCTAATAGGATTTATATCAATATTCCCCAATGACAGTAAAGAATGTCCCAATCTAACACCATGGTATTCAACAATGTATGTAAAAAAAGAATATAGAAAAAAAGGATACTCAAAAATACTAAATGATGCAATTTTACAAGAAAGCAGGAAAAGAAATTGCAAAGAAATATTTTTAAAAACAAAATTAAACAATTATTATGAAAAATTCGGTGCCAAATTTATAAAAACATTAAACAATGGAGAAAAATTATATAAATTTGAATTATAAAAAGATTTGCTAAAACACAAAATAATAATTTAAAATCATAACTTATGGATTAATAAAACCACAAAAAAAGATTTAAAACAGCAAATAGACTATTTTAAATCATAATACATACCTTGAAATAAATTCTGTTCCCTCATAATTTTATCCAAACCATTAAGAACCCACTTTTTATGCAAATTCCAAGAAGGGGCAACAAGCAAATCTTTAGGAGCATCTGCAACAATCCTATGAATAACTACATTTGGATTAATATGAGTTAAAACATAAACCAAGCAATCCATATAATAGTCAAAAGAAATTGGAACATATTCTCCTGAATAATACAAATTAGCCAAACCAGTATTTTTAACAACATAAGTAGAGTGAATTTTTATTCCTTGAACATTATGATGGTTAATAAAATCAACACTATTTTTTACATCATTAAAAGTTTCTAAAGGAAGACCAATCATAAGATGGACAACAATATCAATGCCATATTTATTAAGAAGTTTTGTTGCGTAAGTAAAACTAGAAGATAAATAACCTCTGTTAATAAAATTTCCAATATCATCATTAGAAGTTTGAAGACCAAGTTCAACACAAACATAATATTTATCTTTATAACTACTTAATAATTTAACAATATCTTCGTTTATACAATCTGGTCTTGTTGCAACTTCAAGTCCAACTATTTTGGGATTAATTAAAGCTGCATCATACTTGGCTTTTAAATTTTTTATTGAATCATAGGTATTTGTAAAATTTTGAAAATATGCTATAAATTTATCTGCGCGAAGGCTTTTATAACTATTAAAATAATTAACAACTTGGTTATGTATTTTATCGATTTGGCTTGTACCATTTGCACAAGAAATTAGTTCGCCAGAACCTTTTTCACTACAAAAAATACATCCACCTGTAGAGATTTTTCCGGTCTCTGTTAGGGCATGTAAATCCACCATCAATGCATATTTTTAAAGTACGCGTACCAAATTTTTCTTTTAAATAATTGTTTAAATGTTTATATCTTGCTATATTTTTCATAATGGTATTATAGCAAAAAATAATAAAAAATACAAATAAAGGAAGTAAAAATGATAATAAATAATATAGAATATGAAATAAATAAAGGCAAAAGAAAAAATATATATCTTCAAATAAAGAACGGAAAAGTAATAGTAAAAGTGCCATATTACGTAACAAATAAACAAATAGAAGAAATAGTTTATAAAAAATCTAATTGGATTCAAAAATCTTTAGAAAAGTACAATCAAAAAAATAATGAATTAAAAAAATATCAAGAAGGTGAAATATATAAAATTTTAGGGAAGGAGTATATTTTAAAAATTAATTATGAAGAAACTAATCAAATTAAGGTAGATATAACAGACTGCAACATAATTATAAATTTACCATTTACATATAAGATGGAACCAAATTTATCTAATAAAATAGAAAAGATAATAAATAAAATGTATATGCAAATAATACAAAAACAATTAGATTATACTATGAAAAAAGTTACAAATATGGTTGGACTAGCACCAAAAAAGTATAGGGTAAGAGATATGAAAAGTGCCTGGGGAAGCTGTTCTTCTACAAAAAATATAAGTATAGCTTTAAAATTGATTGAATATAGCCCTAAGGCATTTGAATATGTTGTTTTACATGAAGTGTGCCATTTAAAACATATGAATCATTCAAAACAATTCTGGCAAATGGTAGAGGGCTATATGCCAGATTATAAAAAATATAAAAAAGAGCTAAATTCTAGCAAGTATGATAGGTAAAATTATGGAAAATCTTAACCAAATAATAATATAAAAGACTTATGATAAAAATCATAGGTCTTTATTTTATGTAGAAATCCAATACCTAATTTTTATAATACAAATAATCTGTTTAATATACATGCCCTAAGAAAAATGTATTTTTATGTCAAAAATATTACTAAAAAAAAATGAAAATGACATATATATATAAGTATTCTTAAAATCTATAATTCCCTAAGAATATGATGTAATAGGATTTAAAATCCTTCTAATAGTTATATTGACTAAGGTTAAAAAAAAATAAATAATAAAGTATAAAATATTTAAATTTATAGGGGGATTAACATGAAACCAAAAAATCTTGACACAAGAGCAAACAAAAAAATTTTTATTATAGCAAGTGTAATTCTAATTGGAATTATAATGATTGTAGCTATGATTTATAAAAGTAGCAGTACAAAAGAAATAATTCAAGGGCAAGAGTCAAAAAGCTTAAGCCAAGAAGATGAAAATTCATTTGATTATGGAACAGAAAAGGGAAAAGTAATAATAATGTATCAAGATGAAGATGGAAATAAGATTGCTGAGAATGATGAGATAGAGGGAATAGTTGGAAAAGAATATACAACAAGCAGAAAAGAAATATCACATTATGTAGCAGCAAAAAAAGACCCTTTAAACAAAATAGGAAATTATAAGAAAGAAGATATTACTGTAGTATACCAATATAAATTAATTCAAAATCTAGTAAAAACAAATGTAAGTGAAGGAAATAATGTAACAATACAAATTGGAAATGAAAGACAAAGCAGAGACTATAAATTGGTATTAATGCAAGAAACTGAAGAAGGAAAAAAGTTAACAGGTGGAAAATTTAAAATACAATCAGATATAACAGTAGATGGAACAACAACAAATGGAAAACTTACAATTGGAGCAATAAATGTTCAAAGCGAAGGAACAGAAAATTATACAATAAAAGAAGAAGAAGCTCCACAAGGATTTGAAAAAACACTTACTTCAAACTACGTTTTACAAATACAAAAAAAATATAATAATGAAAATAAACAATATGAGTTAATAGCAACATCACAAAATAATGAATTAGAGTTAGAACAAACTCAAAATGATGAAATATTATTAACTATAAAAAATAAAAAAATACAAACAAATGAAATAGCATTAAAAAAGATTTTAACTTCAATTAATGACACACAAACAAAAAAAGAGGTTACAGCAAGAATTGAGAATGGAAAAGTTGTTTATGACAAAAGTGAAGAACCACTTGAAGTAAAAAAAGGTGAAAAGATAGTATATACAATAAGGGTATACAATGAAGGAAATCAAGATATAGTAGGAAAAACAGTGGAAGACATAATTCCGGATGGCCTAAAATATTTAAGTGATAGTAAAATAAATAAAGATTATAAATGGGAAGAAGAAAATAATTTAGTAAAGACAAATTATTTAGTTGGAAAAACAATAAAAGGTTTTGAAATTGAAAATAACGAAAAACCATTATATGAAGATATCAAAATTGAATTAGAGGTAATAAAAGAAGAAGGCACAATTATAAATACAGCAAAAACTGAAAGTTTAGAAAATGAAAAAGACATAAATAATAATGAAGATGAAGAAAAGGCTAAAATAATAAAGGATGAGCCTAAAACTTTTGATTTAAGTATGCAAAAATATTTGTATAGTATAGATGAAGAAAAATTAACTAATAAAGAAATTGTAGCAAAAAATATAGAAGGCAAAATTGAATATACAAAAAATAACGAAATATGCAAAGTTGCAAATAATCAAAAATTAGTATTTACATTAAGAATATTTAATGAAGGAGAAAAGCAAACATTAGGAAGATATATATATGAATATATTCCAGAAGGATTAGAATTTATAACAGATAGTACAATCAACAAAGAAAATGAATGGAAGATGTATAAACAAGATAAAGCAGGAAATTTAGTAGAAGTAGAAAATATAAAAGATGCAACCGTACTAAAAACTGAAAAATTAAAAAATGAACAAATAGATGGATTTGATATAAATAATGAATTACCAAAATACAAAGATATACAAATAGAATTTAAAGTAAATGAGAATAAAGTTAAAGATGAAAATAGAGTAATAACTAATATAGCAAAAATTGAATCAACCAGATTAGAAAAAAATCAAGAAAATGACAAGTCTGAAGAAAAAGTACAAGTAAAACAATTTGACTTAGAGTTAGTAAAATATATAAAAGAAATAAAAATAAAAGATGATATAGGAGAAACTGTAACTAGTCTTGGACTAGGAAAAAAAGATCAAATATTTAAAAAAGAAATTAATAGCAAAAAAATTTCTAAAACTCAAATATATGTAACTTATGGTTTAAAGGTAAAAAATATTGGTGAAATAGCAGGATATGCAAGCGAAATAAGTGATTATATACCAAAAGACTTTGAGCTTGTAAATGATAACATTTGGGTAAACAATGGAAATGTTGTTACAACAACAAGTTTGGCTAAAAAGATTATAAATCCAGGGGAATCTAAGAATTTAGAAATTACATTTAAATGGAATTTAAATGCTAATAGCATTGGTGAAAGAAATAATAAGGCTGTTATTTCAAAATATGAAAATGATTATAATGCTAAAGATAATACAGAAGATAACAAAAATGAAGAGAAATTTATTATTTCAATAAAAACAGGTGCATTTGAAATATCAATATTTATTATATTAACAATTCTAATAATTAGTGCAGTTGTTATAAAGATAAAAATAAAAAAATAAAAAGGGAGAAAGTAAATGAAAAAGAAGGTTATTGCAATAATTAGTATTTTAATATTAGCTTGTGTAACCATATTAACTTTTACAACTAAATCGGAAGGTTTTACTCAATACCAAAATGGATTAACATGGTATTATGAAGTAGTAGATGGAGAAGCGGTAAATGTTTATGTATATAGTGGAACACCAAGTACAACAGTTACAATACCAACAAAATTAGGAGGTTATCCAGTAACTAGCATAATTGGGGAAAAATTTGGATATACCCAATATAATATATTTGGTAAAAATAATAGTTCATATGATTATTCTGGGAAGGTAGAAAAAATTGTTATACCAGATACAGTTAGCACAATTGGAAATTATGCATTTTTAAATTGTTATTCATTAAAAGATGCCAAATTTCCACAAGAATTAGAAATAATTGGAACAGCAGCTTTTCAAAATTGTGCTATTGAAAGTGTTAGTATACCAGACAATGTTACTAAAGTTGGTGAAAGGGCATTTTATAATTGCTCAAAATTAAAAACAATTAATATAGGTGATTCTATAATATCTATAGATTCTAGTACTTTTGCAGGATGTATAAATGCTACAAATGTAAAAATTCCTAATACTGTTAAAACAATATATTATGACTCATTTGCTGGAGTTAAAGATGTATTTGTAGACAATACAAAGGAAAATTTAGAAATACTAAATCCAAATAATTATAATGTATCTAAAATGCCTAATATGCATTATAAAAATTGTACTCATAATATTAATTTAAATGTATTACAAGGAATAAAAATAATAAATGAAGCAAATGGAGAGCAAATAACAAATAATGATTTCGAATGTGAAGAAAATATAACATTTAGAGTAGAAAAAGGTGAAAATTATAATTATGATAGTATAGCAGTATTTATAGAATCTAAGGGAGATTATTTGGATTCTGAAAATACAGTACAAAAGATAAACTTGAATTTTGGTGATACATATACTATTAATAATTTATTAAGAGATAAAACAATATATGTACAAGAACAAAAAGATGGATTTGACTTATCTTTAAGACAATACATATATAGTATAAACAATAAAGAAATAAGTAATTCAAGAGAACCTAAAGTAAAAATAGTAAATGGAAAAATACAATATCAACATAGCAAAAATGTTGTATATCCTCAAAAAGGAGATAAAATAGTATACAATATAAGAGTATATAATGAAGGCACAATTGCAGGAACAGCAAATAAAATAACAGAATATTTACCAGAAGGTTTAGATTTTAATGGAAATAGTGCAACTAATATAAAATATGGTTGGAAAGTTTCAGAAGATGGAAGAAGTGTTACAACTGAATTTTTAAAACCATTATCAATAAATCCGTATACGGGAGTATATGGTTTAAGCTATCAAGAAATAAGTATAGAATGTATAGTAAATACAGACAAAACAGATGAATTAAAAAGACTTGTAAATATAGCGCAAATAACAGAAGGATCTGGAGAGGATATTGATTCAATACCAGGAAATATTACAGGGCCAGTAGATTCAAATTATATGAAAGAAGAAAGTCAAAATTCAGACGAAAACTCATATATAGTTGGTACAGAAGATGATAATGATTTTGAAAGTATAATAGTTTCAAACAATATGCCAGTAAAATATTCTTTTAGAATAAATAAAATAGATGAAATAGATAATGAATTATTAAATGGGGCGACATTTGAATTATTAGATTCTAATAAAAAAGTGATAAAAACTGGTGTTACAGCAAATGGAGGAATATTAGACTTTGGAATAATGGAAACCAAAGGAGAAAAACAAGAAACATATTATGTAAGAGAAGTACATACACCAGAAGGCTATAAAAATACAATAAAATATTTAATACAAGTAGATGTTATAAGCAAAGTTGTAGATGCAACTAAATTTACAACTAAAATAGAATGTGACGTACAAGACATAGATGTAGATACATCTAAATATAAAACAATAGAAATCAATACAAAAAATGATTTACTAAATATTCAAAATAATCAAACAAAAAAATATATATTAAAACAAGACATTGATTTACAAGGAGAAGATTGGACACCTTTAAATGTAAGCAATGTAATGATTGATGGAAACGGACATAAAATAACAAACCTAAAAATAGATACAAATGACCAAACAACAAAGAAATTTGGATTATTTGGAACTTATTCAGGTATAATAGAAAACCTAACATTAGAAAATGTAGATATTAATGTTACAAAATATGTGGATGAAAATGCAGACAATACAGATACTAAAGAAGAAACCGAAGAAGATATAGATGCAGTTGGATCTATAATTGGTTATTCAGAAAATGCAATATTAAAAAATTGTAAAGTAACAGGAAAAGTAAATTCAACACTAAGAAATGTTGGGGGGGTTGTAGGACATACAAAAAGCAAGACAATTTTAGTATTAAGAGATTGTATAAATGAATCAACAATTACAGCAACAAGCAATAATATCGGAGGCTTTTTGGGATGTGGACTTGGACCAGTAAAAGTAAATAATTGTATAAATAAAGGTTCTATTAATGCAAAAAGTTATAATGCAGCAGGAATAGTTGGGTATACAAGACCAGAAGGATATGAAGTTCAAAGAATTTTTGCAAACTATGATAACATAAATGAGTTTGTAAGTTTAGCTATAAAAAATGAAAGAACAACAGGTGAATATAATGTCGAATTAAGTAAAACAGACTTTGAAAATAGTGGTTTATTAAATGGTGCAAGATTTAAAGTACTAAATAGAGAAAAACAAGTTATAAATGGTTATGAAAATATAGATGTACAAAATGGAAAGTTAAATTTTGGACTTACGAAAATAGATACAACAGGAACTGATATATATTATATAAAAGAGGTACAAGCACCAGTTGGTTATAAGGATATATCAAATAACTACATAAAATTAAATATAATAAAAAAATGGAATAAAGAAGAAGAAAAATATTATGTAGAAGCAACTGTTAATGTGATTTCAGAAGATGAATTTAATAGTATACAAGTTGGAAGTTTAGATACATCTTCAAGCAAAACAGGTAAAGTATATAACGAAGGAAATACTAGTAATATTACTTGGAATATAAATGAAATACAAATAGTAAAATCAGTTAATGAAGGAATCATAACAAATAATTATGAATATACAAATACAGCTGGAATTCTAGGAATGGGAAAAGGAAGAACTTTAATTTACGAATGCTCAAATACAGGAAAAATAAGTTCTCAAAGTCAAAATGTAAGAGCTTCTGGAATAGTTGCTGCAATAGATAAAAATACAGATAATGATATTGCAATAGTTGAAAAATGTAATAATTTAAATGAAATCGAGGGAACATCTCAAAATAATGAAGGATTAGTATCAGGAGTTTTATCTTATTCAAGAATTAAATTAAATTTAAATGAATGTAATAACCAATCTAGTATTACAGGAAATTATGCAACATGTTCTGGAATTTTATCAGGAGCTGTAGGTACAATTGAAATATCAAATTGTAACAATACTGGAGATATTACATCAACAATGCCAGCAGGATCTAACAGTATAGAAGCAGCGGGAATAATTGCTAAAAATTATTGGGTAGATTATATAGATGGACAGGTAATAAAATGTGGAACAACAAAAATCGATAATTGCGTAAACACTGGAAATATAAGTGGAACAAGTCACGTGTCAGGTATTATAGCTCAAACCAATGCTTATAGATTGGATATAACAAATTCAAATGCTAATAATTGTAATTTAACAATTAATGAAGGGGGAAATTATAATTCTTTAGGAGGAATTGTTGGAGATGCATGTACAGAATATGTAACATTAAAAAATTGTAAAATAGAAAATGTAAATATTAATAATTCAAGTAATAATGGTTCTAATATGCAAACCGCAGGGATAATTGCTTCAATAAATAGATATGGAACAAGAACAATAAATGAAAGTCAATATATTTATATAAATGATTGTAATGTTGTAGATTCTACTGTAAATGCAAAATATAATAATGCTGCAGGAATAATTGCATTTGGAGGCTATGGATATAGTAATGAGGTATACAATGAAATTAATAATTGTAATGTAAGTAATTCTAGTATTATTACCGAAAACTATGCAGGTAATGGAACAGCAGTAAGTGGAATATATGGACAAGGTTATGAAATTAAACAAGTATATATAACTGAATGTAATGTAACAGAATCTACAGTTGAATTTAAAAATCAATCAAGTGGGAGTTATATTAATGTAGCAGGAATATTTGGAATGGGTTATAATTCAAATGATGTAGATACTCTAATTAAAAATGTTCAAGTAATAAGTAGTAAAATATATAATAATGGTATTCAAAGTAGTTCTTACGGAATAAACACAGCAGGAATTCTTGCAGAAAATTATGTTTACAGTAAAGGAACTGTAAATATAATAAATGCTAAAGTATATGATTCTGAAATTAATGCTAACTATGGAAATGTTGGAGGAATATATAATGCAATTCAATCAAATGCTAGAGAAGAGTGTAGTTCATTAATAGATAATTGTGTAGTAGAAAAAACTACAATAAATTCTGAAAATGGATCAGGCTATAATGATTCTATGGGAGGAATTGCAGGAGCAACTAATTTAAATACTACATTTAATAATTGTAAGGTAGTTGATTCTACTATAACAAATAACAAGGCAAGAAATACAGGAGGAATAGTGCGGATTTACATTTAATCCTTCAGAATTTAAAGAATGTAATGTAATAAATACTAATATAAAATCAAAAAGCCAATATAATGAGTACAGTTCTACTGTGGCAGGAATTGTTGCAATGTCATATGACACAACATATATTTATAAATGTAATGTTAAAGACTTAGATATGGAAGGACAAGGTTCAGAACTTGGTGGTTTGATGACAAGTGGAGTTAATGGAAGTTATACAATTGAAGAATCTAATGTAAATAATGTTAACATTAACTTTAATACAACTAAAATGGTAAGTTACTCATCTGGAACTACAGCTGTTGGCGGAATTGTGGCAGGCGCATGTTTTAATCAATATAAAATTAAAAATTGTAATGTTACAGATTTAACTATAACATCAAATGCAACATCAACAGGAGGAATTATGGGAAGCATTGCTGGTGAAGGTTGCGAAATAAGTGGCTGTAAAGTGGAAAATACAAATATAAATACAGGAAATGAATCACATACAGGTATGTATGGAAGTGCAGCAGGAATAGTAGCTGATGCAGGGGATTTACAAAATATTTCAAATTGTACAGTAAAAAATGTAGAAATAGAAACTTCATCAGATAATATGGCTGGTATTATTGGAACAACATTTGGAGCCACAATAACATTTGATAATTGTAATGTAGAAGATTTAACATGTACAGATAATAATACAGTAAGTGCTTCAACAAGATTAATAGGTGGTCTTGTTGGTAAAGCAGGAAAAATAAATGTTACAAATTCTAATTTAAGCAAAATTAATTTAAATGTTTTAAATGGTAAAAAATCAACTGTACAAATTGGTGGAATTGCAGCAAATGCAACTGACTCTACAAGTATTGATAATGTTAATCTTGAGGGAATAACAATAAACAATAACACAGGTGGAACATCAGGAGGTATGATAGCCGTACAATTAGGATCTATATTAAATGTTAGCAATGTTAAAAAGTTTAATAATATATCTATAACAACAAATGGCGAAGCAGGAGGAATTGCAGGATATTCATATGCAAGTCCAAGTATAGATAAAATTACAGGAAATAATGTATTTGTTAGTGCCAAAAGAGGAGCAGGAGGATTAATTGCAATAACAGATACAAAAGAAGAAATGCCAATTTCAAATATAACATTATCTAATTTAAAAGTTTTAGGAAGTTATGGAACTGGAGGACTAGTTGGTGTCGCAGTAAATCCAAAATTGAATAATATAACTTTAACAAATATTTCCGTATCAGAAGATTCTTATGGAAGTACAGGAGGATTAGTTGGTATTGCTACGAAAACAAGTAATTTAATGTCTGACCAAACAGTAACATCGATTGCTAAATTTACAGGAATTACAATAAATAAAACATCAAATGGAACAAATAAAATAGTTGGAGGAACACAACATACAGGAATATTACTTGGATTTGGAAAAATAATAACAGATAACATAAATATTAATGATATAACAATAGATGGAACTAAGAGTCAAACAGTAGGGACTATTGGACAAGCAGATTCAGCAAGTGATGTAAAAAATATTACAGTAAATAATGTTAATGTAATTGCAAAAGAAAGAGGAGGTATAATTGCCGGAATATCACAGGCAAATATTACTGGATGTACGGTAAATAAATCAACTATAACAGGAACAGCAAGTGGTGATTTTGGTGGAATAGTTGGTAATATGCCAGTAGGAACAACAATATTAAGCAATTGTAATGTAAATGAATCAAAATTAATTGCAACAACAGGACATTTAGGTGGAATTATTGGATCTGCATCAAATACAATTTCAGGATGTACATTATTAAATACAAATATTACAGGAGAAGGAGTAAACGGAGTAGGTGGAATTGTAGGACATGGTTCAAATTTTACCGGAACTGATACATATGTAAAAAAATGTAATGTTATAGATAGTAACATATCAGGAAATTCACAAGTAGGTGGAATTTCAGGAGGAGCAACAGTAAAAATAGAAAATTGTTTTGTTGGAGGTAAAGAAAATGAAACATTTGAAGAAGGAAAATATGCGGTAACTATAACAGGAAATGATTCTGTTGGTGGAATTATAGGAGACCCAGGTGTGATTTCTTCAGCTGGACAATCAATGATTACAATGATAGGAACTAATATTAGTAATAGTTTAATTAAAGGAACAACAAATGCAGACTATTTAGTTGGTATACATGGAAGATTTAGTACAACTTACTCTGGAACACAGGTAGAAACAATAACATCAAGTAATTATACAGACTGTAAGACTGAAATAAAATAATAAAAACATAAAAAACCAGTGAATTCACTGGTTTTTTATATACTTATTTTTATTAAAATTAATTAAAGATTGATTTTACAAATTTTCCAGATTCAGTTAAGTAATCATTAAAATCATTTTTTAAGTTATCTTCATTATTAGAAGTATCATTATTATCTGGATTTTCTAAATAATCTTGTCTTATAATTGCAGAAGATTCATTTTTGTTAGAAAAAGACCAATTTATATGACTTATTTTTTTACTATTTAAATATTCTATCCATTTTTTTGATTCTTCTATGTCTACACTACCGTTACCACTTGCATCAGTTGTACCCCATTCAGAAACAATTACTGGAAGATTATTTTGTAATGCTTTATCTATTTCATCTCTTAATTCTTGTTTGTGTGTTCCAGCATAAAAATGGCATGAATACAATATATTTTCATGATTTAGTTTATTATTAGAAGGTGAAGTTAAATCTTTACACCAATTAGGAGTTCCAACAATAATTAATGATTTTGGAGCATTTTTTCGTATTATTGGTATTATTTCTTCCGCATATGGTTTTATTTGGTCATCCCATGTTACAGTATTTCCACTTGGTTCATTACATATTTCATATATAATATTTGGAGAGTCTTTATATAAAGTCGAAATTTCATCAAAAAATACTTTTGCATCTTCTTTATACTTATTAGGGTCATTGTCTTTTAATGTATGCCAATCAATTATTACATACATATCTAAGTCAATTAAATTATTTGTTATTTCTATTAATTTTTGTTTCATTTCATCTTTATTATTAATATAACCGTTTTCATCAGTATACATAGCAATTCTAAAAACATTAATTTTCCACGTATCTTTTAAAGTTTTTAAATTGTCATAAGTAAGCAATTGATTATACCATTGCAAACCATGACTACTAAGTCCCATTAATTCAAAATCATTGTTTTTATTATTTTTTATGCTTGTTCCATCTACATGTAAAAAGCCATTGTCTGATACATATTTAGTATATAGTATAGTTTCTTTTAAAGGAGCAAAAACTGGTGTAAAGTTATACAATACAAATAATAAAATTATAACTAATACTACTATAAAAATTATTTTTTTCATTCTATTTTTCCCTTCTTATTAAAGCTAATTTACTATATTTGTTAATTTTGTTTGGGACAAAATTTTTATAATCATATCTTTTATATCTAAGGTCAAAAACAATAGATATAAAAAGATAGAAAATATTAGAAAATGTCCATACAAATGATAAAATATAGTTTTCTATGCTATTGTCATAAACTCTAGCAATACACATAATAAAACCAATTATATTTAATATAAATAAGCTTAAATGCCAAGATAAAACTTTTTTATTTTCTTTTTCCATTGTATAGTTTGATGTATTTTTAGGAGTTACATTAAAATTAGTTTGCTTAAAACCTATAAACTCAGCCAGTACTTTAAAACATAAAACAGGGGTTAAAATTGTTTCATATATTTTATTCCATGTTGATGAACGTTTATTTCCTTCTATAATATCTAAGCCAAATCTTTTTAAAACATATGTAGGAAGCCATATAGAAATAAATGTTAGTAAATTACAGTCTACAACAATAATTCCAAAAATACTAAATAATAAAGGGGCAAGCAAATATATTAAACGTCGAATCCCAAAAAACCAATAAGAAACACAAGACATATATTCAAGTTTTTGTCTTACAGACAAACCTTTTATTGTTAATATTTTATATTTTTTAAGCATTTGAATACATCCTCTTGCCCAACGCGTACGCTGCTTTGCAAATGCACTAAAATCATTTACACATATTCCATATGCACCTATTTTGTTAAGTGCAATACCTTTATAACCTTTAGATTCTATAATCATTCCAGTTGCAATATCTTCAGAAAGTGTTCCTGTTGCAAAACCATTTGCATCTTTTAAAGATTGTCTAGAAAATAGTGCGTTAGTGCCACAATAAACAACAGAATTTGTTTTGTTTTTTGCTATTTGTATAGAATGATAAAAATAGTCTTGTTCAAATGGTATTTTATTTTGCATTTTTAATCTATATTGAAAAATGTCTGGATTTATAAAACTTTGAGGAAGTTGAACAAAACCAACATTTTTTTCGCTATAAAAAAATGGTAATGTAGTTAATAAAAAATCTTTTGTTGGTGCCATATCACTATCAAATGTTGCAATATAAGGAGAATTTGTTTTTAATAATGCATTATTATAATTTCCAGCTTTGGCATCTTTTCTATTTGAACGAGAAATATAGTTAACATCCATTTTAATTGTTAAGTTTTTAATTTCTAATCTATCACCATCATCACAAACATATATATGTATTTTATTTTTATCAGGGTATTCCATGTTTTTACAAGCCTCAATAGTACGGTTTAAAATGTTTGGGCTTTCATTATATGTAGCAATAAATACATCAATATCTGGAATTTCATTTATAATATTAAAATTAGGAATTTTTGGAGATTTTTTATTTGTTAGTAAAATATTAATAAAATAAGTAAAAAAATCAATAGATTCCCATATTTCAACTAAAAGTATAATTATAGCCAATATTAAAGATAAAGCTCCTAAAGATGTTGGAAGAGTATAAAAAATTCTGTAAATAATATATATAATTGTTAATATAAGTGATAATATGCAAATTGTAAATTTAAATAATTTTTTTAGTTTCATAAATATCTATCCTTTGTATTTTTTAACAATTTTTGGTTTATTATAACATTTAAAAAATTATATTACAATATTGCAAAAAGAAAAATGTAAGTATATAATGTGAAAAAAGGGGGAAATAAAATGTACAATTTAGTAAAAGATGAATATGATTCAAACATAGACGATATTATTGCATCCGTAAATAAAATGATTAATAAAACACCAAGCAAAATAAAAAAAGGAAAATTATTTGTAATAGATGGGACAGATGGTAGTGGAAAACAAACTCAGTTTAAAAAATTACAAGAAAGACTAGATAAAGAAAATATAGAATATAAAACAGTTAGTTTCCCAAATTATGATAGCCCAAGCTCATCACTTGTAAAAATGTATTTATCTGGAGAATTTGGAAAAAATGCAAAAGAAATTAGCCCATATATAGCCTCAACTTTTTATGCAGCTGATAGATATGCAACTTTTAAAACAGGTTATGAAGAATATTATAAAAACGGAGGAATAATACTTGCAGATAGATATACAACAGCAAACATGGTGCATCAAGCTGGAAAAATAGATGATGAAGAAGAAAGAGAAAAATTTCTAAATTGGTTATGGGATTTTGAATTTAATTTATATGGTTTACCTGTTCCAACAGAAGTATTTTTCTTAAATATGCCTGTAGATAAGGCCTTAGAATTAATAAAAGATAGAGACAATAAATTTACAGGAGATAGTAAAAAAGATATACATGAAAGTGATAGAAATCACTTAATTGATGCTCATAATGCAGCATGTAGTGTTTCTAAAAAATATAATTGGTATGAAATAAAATGTGTAAATGAAAAACAAGAAGTAAGAACAATAGAAGATATACATGAGCAAATATATAATGAAATAATAAAACATATAAATGATTAATTAAAATTAAAGAAAAAAATTAAAAACAAGAGATAAAGTGAGAAAATATGAGATTATTGGCTGTAAAAATAACAGCCAATAATTTTTTATGAATAAAATTGAAAAAAAATAAATTTGGAATAAAATGTTATAAATGTTATAATATTAAAATGATGGTGCATTATTCTAGTCGTACTAAACTTTATGAGGGTGGGGCTAAAAATCCACTAAAGGGCACATCGTTGAAGTTTCTTGATTTTGCGCGAAATGCCAGTTTTGTGTGATATTAGGGAGTAAAGAAACTAGGGTAATATGTAATGGCATACATATGATTCCCTGGTTTCGCGGAGGCTTAAGTTTAAACTTAAGTTAAACCTATGTTGAGTGCCAAGACACGAAATACATAGAGTAGCCTGTCTCGAGTGAGTGTATTGGGATTAATTTATCATTATTGGTTTAATTTTGGCCGAAATTAAACTAATACAGTTATGAAATTATACTTGCAAAAAAGACTAGTAAAGTTTAAAAAGTATGTCAAGGAAAACTTCTAGAATGTTTGCAATTTTTGCATGAAAGTCTAGGGATTAAGGTACGGATTTAAGTGGTGATCTGGTGTTTACTATTTTAGTAAATTTTTCCCTTAATTGGAAACAGCTATAGCAGTAATGCTAAGCGGGAAAAAGAGAAATTCGACTAGACCTAAACCGTAAAATTTACTTAGACTTTTACCATCTAAAACAAAAATAAATATAAGGAAAATAAAAAAATGAAAAATAAAAAAGAAAAAACAAAAGATCACTCGAATACAGTATGGTTTATAAAGGTATTTATATCAACATTTATATTATCAATGATATTTTCTTATGTATCTGCAAATGGGGTATCTGGACTAGGATTAGTTCCAGCCATTTTAATTTTAGTACTTGTAATTGCAATAGGTATATTTTTTGATATAGTTGGTGTGGCCGTAACAGTTGCAAATGAACATGAATTTCATGCAAAAGCAACAAAAAAAGTAAAAGGATCAAAAGACTCAATAAAATTAATTCGAAATGCACCAAAAGTTGCCAATATTTGTGCTGATGTAATAGGAGATATATGTGGAGTATTAAGTGGTGCAATAAGTGCATTAATATCAGTTAAAATTACAGAGCAATTTGGACTAAATTTTAATTTACAATTTATATTAAGTGCAACAGTTGCAGCACTTACAGTTGGAGGAAAGGCAATAGGAAAAGGTGTTGCAAATGAAAAATCAACTAAAATAGTTCATGCTGTTGGAATTGTTATGAATAAATTTAGTAAAAACAGCAAATAACTTATATAAAAAGGAGATTTTAGTGAAAGCATTAATAACAGGTGCCTCTTCTGGAATAGGAAGAGATATGGCAAAAATTTTAAGTAAAAAAGGTTATGATTTAGTACTAGTTGCAAGAGATGAAGAAAAATTACAAGAAGTAAAAAAAGAGATTGAAACAAATTCACAAATTATAAGTATGGACTTATCTGTAGAAAAAAATTGTAAAAAATTATATGAACAAGTAAAAGATGTAGACTTATTAATAAATAATGCAGGCTTTGGTACTTGTGGAGATTTTACAAAGACTAATTTAGATAAAGAAATAAACATGATAAATACAAATATTACAGCATACCATATTTTAACAAAATTATATTTAAAAGATATGAAGCAAAAAGATAAAGGACAGATTTTAAATGTTGCATCAATTGCAGGATTTATGCCAGGACCATTAATGGCAACATATTATGCAACAAAGGCATATGTTGTAAGGCTTAGTGAAGCAATTAGAGAAGAATTAAAAAAAGAAAAATCAAATGTTAAAATAAGTATTTTGTGCCCAGGACCAGTTGATACAAATTTTAATAATGTAGCTGATGTTGAATTTAGCATCAAGGGGTTAAGTAGCAAATATGTTGCAAAATATGCTGTAAAAAAATTGGAGAAAAATAAATTTTATATTGTTCCAGGTTTTTCTATAAAATGTGCAAAAATAGGAGCTAAGATTGCTCCAACTGGCTTGGTTAGTAAGATTTCTTATAAAATGCAAAAAAGAAAAATAAAATAAAAAATGACATATAATCAATTTTTGATTATATGTTTTTTGTTTTTTTAATTCGTAATATAAATGTAATAAAAACTTAATAAATGATACATAAAAATGGCTAAATGTACTTCCGTAGAGGGAAATTTAACATATTAAAAAATGTGATTTTTACTGCTATTTACTTTAATATAAATATAAAGTAAGATTTAAATGATAACGTATTATCAGTAAAAGGAGCAATTAGTATGAAGAAAAAAATAACATTAATTATAAGTTTAATAGTGGGAGTTGCAATTCTTAGTATTGCATCATATTATATAAGTATTTATAATGAAGAAAACAAAGAAAGTACATATATACAAGGGGAAGAAATTCAAAAAAGTTTAAAACATACAGATGCAGAATATTATATAACCTTTCCTTTGGATAGTATGAATGCAACCAAAGGTGTACCAACTTCTATTAAATTTTCAGCACATTATGTTAATAAAGATACATCAAATAATGTTAAAAATTTAAAAATCGAATATGATAGTAAGCATATAAGTAATATTTATACAAGGGATACGACTAATAATGGCTATAGTGATACACTTTATTTCACTCCAATAGCTACAGGCCAAACGAAAATAACCCTAAGAACAGAGGATGGTTTTCAGGTTTGGGATGAAATAACAGTTAAAATTTCCAGTGAAAGTAGTAGATTACAAATTAAAGAAGATTCAGTAAGTTTGAAAGAAAACAAAAGTCAATATGTTAATATTATTTCTTCTTATGGTGGCCCTTTTTATTATGAAACAAATAATAATATTATAACTGTTGAAAGAACTGATGATGCAAAAAAATTTAAAATAATAGGAAAAAAAGCAGGAAGCACATCTTTATCTATATATTATTTAGGAGAAAATGGAACAAGAATATCAGACTATGTAAATGTTACAGTTACTCCATCATCATCTTCTTCACAAACTCCATCAGAGTCTACTCCAGGTGTAGAACATTCAGCAGAATATTATAGTGATACAGTTCAATTTAAAGTAGGGGAAGAAGCAGAAAGAGGATTTATATCTTTAGATACAGCATTTAGTAGTTATAAAGTTACAGCTGATAATTCGGCTATTGTTGATGGAGAATTTTTAATGACAAATGATAGTTCTTATTATTATATGAAATTTACAGCTAAAGAACCAGGAACAACGAATGTAACATTAAATATTTCTTATAGTGATGGTGCAGTTTTAAAAATTAGTTGGCCTGTTATTGTAGAGCAGGGAGATAGTGAGACTAATAAAGCTTATTATACAAAAGATTATGAAGATTTAAATATGAGTGTTGGACAAGAAATTCATTGGCGGAGGTTTTTATTATGAAAATTGTGAAACATATGAAGCTTGGCTTGAAGATTCTAGTATAGGTAGTGTAGAAATTGTTTATAATGATTATGGATATCCAGCATATTACAAAGTTAAAGCTCTTAAGGTTGGAAAAACAAGAATACATATAAAATGTTCTAATAGTAGTAGCGATTGGGAAGGAAGTTATGGAGTATTTGTTACAGGACCTTCAATTTCATATTATGATAGTAATAAAATAGAATTAACAGTTGGTCAAAGTTGTACAAGATGGTTTATTCCATCAGATTATGCATCATTATATTACCATTTTGAACAATGGAATAAAACTTCAAGTGATATTGTTGATGTTGTATTTTTAGATGCAAATAATAAGGAAGTTGATTTAAATAATATTCAAAATTATGCAAAAGTAAAGAATATTAAAGTTACAGCAAAAAAAGCCGGAACGACAGAGTTAACAGCAGAAGCAAGAGCTGAAGATGGAAATCATTATGGAGCATATACTGATCCAGCATGGAAAATTGTTGTAAAAGAACCATTGACATATCAAGTAACAGCAGATAATGTAAAAAATAATAATTGGACAAATTCAGAAACAACAAAATTTACTATAACTTTTAATCAAGATGTTGATGGATTTACACTTGATGATATAAGCTTAAGTTCTGAATTAAAAAATCCTATCTTTAAAAAAGTAAATAATAAACAATATGAATTAACAGTAACTAATCCAGAATTGGCAATGGGAATTGGAATTTATATAAAACCTAATTCATGTACTGTATCTGGAACAAGTAAATTGTTTAATTCTTCAAAAATGTATTATTATTGTGTAGACAGAATAAAACCAACAGTAAATATTACCAAAGTAGAAACAGATAACACAGATAATACATATGCAAATAAAGATTCAACTATAACAATAGAATTTAATATAAGTGATAATGGATATTTTTATGGAAGTGCAGGGGACTTAGTTAAAAAACAAAATTTTAAAGCATTTGTAGTAGATGCTGGCGAGTCTAATTATATTCAAGAGGGTGTTGAATTTGAAAAAATAGGTACTTCAGAATCAAAAAGATCTTATAGAGTTAGAATAAAAAATATAGAAAAATATGAAGGAAAATTAAATTTCCAAATCTTAAATAATGATACAAGTTTAAGTGATTTAGCAGGAAATACATTTGAAACATATGCCTATTTACAAGATAAAGAAAATTATAAGGAAATTATAATTGATAATACACTACCAACAATTGAGAGTGAAGAATTTAACCCAGAAGTAAGTACAAATTGGGTAAATAAACAGGTAGTGAAAATTACTGCAAGTGATAATATTACACCAGCAGAAAATTTAAAATGTACATATGCATGGTATAATAACTCAAAAAATGAAAATGAAGAAAATGGATCTGTAAAGGTAAATGAAGAGATTGTAAAAAATACAGGTTCAGGAGTATATACATTAATTGTTACAATTGAAGATTTTGCAGGAAATACTTTAATTAAAACATATGGACCATTTTATATAGATGCTAAAGTTTCAGAAACAGAAATGGGAAAAGTAAAGGTAACTAAGAACAGTGCAGAGGGTGAAGAATATACATTTACTAAAGTAGGAGAAGAAAACAAAACTTATTATGAAGGGGCATATGTAAAAGATAATTTGTATATCCACAAAGAAGATGGAGGAAAAGAAGAAGGAGCAGAAAGTGGACATAGCAAAACAACATATGAAATATATAAAATAGAGGAAACAGAAGAAGGAACATATGAAGAAACATTAATAACTGTAGGAACAGGAACAACTGTAGATACAACATTATATCATAATTACAATTACAAAATAAAAGTAACAACAAAAGATGTAGCAGGAAATACAAGAAAAGAAGAATATATATTACACAAAGGAACTGGAAATATAAAATTTAACCCAGATGGAAACCAAGGAGCTGTAGGAAAAGCAAAAACGATGGCAACATTAACGGATGAAAAAAATGAATACAAAAGCATAAAATATGCATGGAAAGAAGAAGGAAAAGAGCCGGAAGAAAGTGAATATAAAGAAAATTATAAAGTAGAACAATACAAAAAAGGTCAAGAAATAGAATCAGAAGAATTGTATGATGGAAAATGCAATTTATATATAAGAACAGAAGATAGTAAAGGAAATATAAATGTAGTAAAAAGTAAAACATTTGAAATAAGAGGAAAAATTCAAACACCAGGAGAAATAGAATTTAGGGAAAATACAGAAGACGGAGAAAAAATAGAAGCAAAAGAAAATGAAATAAAAACCAAAGAAAATGTATGGATAAAAATAATAAACCAAGGAAAAGACCCATATGGAGAAGTAGAAACAACATTTGAGATAAGAAAAGAAGAAAATGTAGTAGCAGTAGGAAATAATACAATAGAAATAGTAACATTAACAAATCAAGGAGAATATGAATTAACATTAATATCAAAAAGGGTAAATAAAACAAATCCAGAGTTAGAAGTAGAAAATAAAACAACATATAAAATAATAGTAGACAAAGAAGGCCCAAAAGTAGTATTTGAAAGAAAAAGTCAGGATAATCAAAAAGAAGGACAAATACAAGTAACAATAACAGATGAAGGAACAGCACAAACAGGAGTAAAAGAAGAAACATTAAGATATTATTGGACAAATGGAAATTACAAACCAGGAAAAGAAGACTTTGAAGGAGAAAGCCAAGAAGGGTACAAAGGAAAAATAGAAGGAACAAAGGCAGTAATAAAAACTCCAAAGAATGAATCAGGAATATGGGTATTATGGGTATATGCAGAAGATCAAGTAGGAAATGTAACAATAAAACAAGAAAGAACAATAGGAGATAATGACACAGTAATAGACAATCAAGCACCAGTAGCAGGAAAATTAGAAATAACAACATTAGAAGAAAATGGGGAAGAAAAAGAATACAAAACAGAAAAAACACAAGACGAACAAAAAGAAGAAGGAGAAAATACAAACAAAGACATAAAAATAAAACTATTACCAGGATATGATTCAATAAGTGGAGTAAAAAGCAATACATACAAAGTAGAAAAAGAAAACGGAGAAAAAATAAAAATAGAAGGAAAGACAGAATTTGAAGGAGAAATAACATTAACAGAACACGGAATATACAAAGCAACAGTAACAACAATAGACAAAGCCCAAGGACAAAATACATCAACAAGGCAATATATAATAAAAATAGACAAAGAAGGACCAAAAGTAACATATGAAAACACAGAAAATGGAGAAAATGGTTCAAAAGAAAGCATAGAAAAAGTAAAAGTAAGACCAACAGTAGTAGATGAAGCAGGAGTAGAAAATAGTGCATTAAAATACAGTTGGGTAAAATTTGAAAGTGTAGAAAAATACAACGAATTCCAAAAAGCAGAAAAAACAATAGAGAAGCTAAAAGAAAAAATGGGAGAAGGAAAAACATTTAGTAATGGAGAAGAAATATCTAGTCCAGAAAACATAGAAGGAATATATAGCTTATTTGTATATGCTAAAGACAAGCTAGGAAACGAAAGTGTAAGTTATAGTGAATATTATGCATTTAAATTAGGAAAAGACGAAAAGCATGAATATGTACTAGCAGGAGAATATATAACAAAAGTAAAACCAGAAACAAAAGTAGAAGACTTTATAGAAAAGGTAAAAACAGTAGTAGCAGGAAGTACATATGAAGTATATGACAAAAAAGGAAATGAAATAGAAGAAGGAAATATAGTAACAACAGCAAGCACAATAAAGGTAGACGGAAAAACATATACAATAATAGTAGTTGGAGACCTAAATGGAGATGGAAAATTAACAGGAACAGACTTAGTACAAATGAGATTTAGCAGAGTAGGAAAATATGAGCTAAAAGGAGCATATGAAAAAGCAGCAGACATAAACAGTGACGGAAAAGTAACGGGAACAGACCTAGTACAAATGAGATTAATAAAAGTAGGACTTGCAGACTATACTGAATAAAAAATAAAGCAGAAAACAAAGTAAAAATGTTTTCTGCTTTTATATTACAATTATGTTACAAATTTTAAAATATATTGATTTTAAGTATAAAAAAATATATAATGAACTTGTAATATGACACAAAGGAGAGAAAAAAATGGAAAAAATTATAAAAGGCATATTTATTATATTAATAACATTTTTAGTTATACTTCAAGGTACTATAATTTCAAATGCAGACAACACACAAAGTGATGAAGAAAATGCTGTAACTAAAATATCTTTAAAAGTAAAAAAAAGTAAAATAACTCCAAATAGCGAGATAAAAGTATATATATATTTAGAAAGCACAAAACAAACAGACGGAATAGCAGTAGTAGAAGGAAAAATAGATTTTGATGCAGATAAATTAGAACCTATAACAACAAATGATTCAACATACAATGGATGGACAACAACATGGAATACAGAAAATGGAAGTATAACTATTGACAGAGGAAATCTAACATCAACTCCACAAGAAATAGCTGAATTAACATTTAAAGTAAAAGAAGAAGTGGAAGCTGGAGATATAAATGTTGCATTTAAAGAAATATCTGTATCAGATGGATTTGAAGATGAAACAATAGAAGAATCAGCAAATTTAAAATTGACAATTTCAAATGCAAATAATTCTGACAACAAAGATGATAATAACAATGACAATAAAAATGATGACAATAAAGATAACAACAATGATAATAATGATAATAAAGATGATAACAAAAATGATCCCAGTAATAATGGTAGTGATAACAACAACAGTAATAATAATTCTAATAACAGTAGCAATAATAACAATAGCAATCAAGAACAAAAAGGAAATACAATAAATAACTCAAATACTCAAAATACAAATAAAAATATAACATCAGTTTTAGGCGAAAATAACTCAAAAACAACAAATGGTTCTTTACCAAAAACAGGAGTAACACAGTGGCTATATGTATTAGGAGGAGTGTTGATAGCAGCAGGAATAGTTTCATATATAAAATATAATAAATATAAAAATATTTAAATGAAAAATGAGTGAAATATTTTCACTCATTTTTTGTGCGACTTTTTTCCATTAAGTGACATATAATATCAAAAAATGTAGAATAAAGAAATAATATAAAATAATCCAAAATCAATTGTCGAAAGGCGCGACGAAAAAAGCTTGCCAAACCCCATGTTTAGATATATATTAAAAAATAGTGAAAAGAGGGGGAAACAAAAGTGAAAACTTTTTTTGGAGGAAATTTTATTAAAGAAGAAATGTTAAGTGAGGCAGGAATATATCATCCAATAAAGTTAGAGTACTACAAAAGAATAAATGAAGATGAAATACTAAAAGAAAATAAAGCAAAATTTGGAATATGTATTGTAAAAACTGAATATAAAACAAAAGAAAAAATAATAGAAGAAAAGGAAATAAAATATCTAACTAATGATGAAAAAAGAGTAAATCAAGTTTTAAATATGTTAAAAGAAAATTATGTAACACCTATAGGACTTGAAGATGTAATTTGTGACTATGCCAAAGAAATAATGATATAAAAAGTCTTAGTTAATTAGTTTAGTTATATATTCTAAAATAGCCAAAACTCGTTTTTTAAAAATATACAATTAAACTAATGAATTGTAACTTGGCAAAAATAAATTGTATAATTTTATGGTTAAAGCTTGCAAATTAAATAAAAGTAGTCTAGAATACTATAAGAAAACTATAAATAATAAACGGAGGAAAAAATGGCAGATAAATTAGTAATAGTGGAATCACCTGCAAAGGCAAATACAATAAAGAAGTTCTTAGGTGGAAGTACTAAGGTTGTTGCATCTATGGGACATATTAGAGATTTGCCTAAGTCAAAATTAGGTGTTGATATTGAACATGATTTTGAACCAGAATATATAAATATTAGAGGAAAGGGAGATTTAATAAAATCTTTAAAAAAAGATGCAAAACAGGCAAAAAAAGTTTATATTGCAACTGACCCTGATCGTGAAGGAGAAGCAATAGCTTGGCATTTGGCATATATTCTTAAAGATGAAAAAAACAAAATATCAAGAGTAACATTTAATGAAATAACAAAAAATGCGGTTCAAAAAGCAATAAAAGAACCAAGAAATATAGACATGAATGTTGTTGATGCGCAGCAAGCAAGAAGAGTATTAGACAGAATTGTTGGGTATAAAATGAGCCCATTGCTATGGAAAAAAGTAAAAAGAGGTTTATCAGCAGGAAGAGTTCAATCTGTTGCTGTTAAATTAATTGTAGATAGAGAAAATGAAATAGAAGGCTTTAAACCAGAAGAGTATTGGAATATATATGCTAAGTTAAAAGATGAAAAAACTAAAAAACAATTCGAAGCCAGATTTTATGGTAAGAATGGAAAAAAATTAGAAATACATTCAAAACAAGAAACAGACGAGGTATTAGAAGGAATAAAAAATGCAAAATACATTGTAAGTGAAGTTAAAAAAGGGGAAAAGAAAAGAACACCAGCACCACCATTTACAACAAGTACAATGCAACAAGAAGCATCAAGAAAACTTGGATTTACTCTTAAGAAAACTATGTCTGTTGCACAAGGATTGTATGAAGGGGTAAGGATTCCAGAAAAGGGAACAGTAGGTTTAATTACATATATGAGAACAGATTCTACAAGAATCTCTGATGTAGCAAGAGCAGCAGCAAAAGAATACATCGTAAAAAATTATGGAGAAAAATACTATGAAAATAGATATTATAAAACAAATAAGGAAGCTCAAGATGCACATGAGGCAATAAGACCAACATATATAGATGTTAATCCAGAAGATATAAAAGATGTAATAACAAAAGATCAATATAAATTATATAAACTTATTTATAATAGGTTTATGGCAAGCCAAATGGCAAATGCTATATATGACACAATGGCAGTAAATATAAAAGCAAATGAATATGATTTTAAAGCAAATGGACAAGCAATAAAATTTAAAGGATTTATGACTTTATATGTAGAAGGAACAGATGCAAAAGAGGTCGTAGAAGATGGAATGCTTCCAGAGTTAGAAGAGGGAAACACAGAAAAATTAGTTGAACTAGATCCAAAACAGAGTTTTACAGAACCACCTGCAAGATATACAGAAGCAAGCTTAGTAAAGGCATTAGAAGAAAAGGGAATTGGAAGGCCAAGTACTTATTCACCAACAATAACAACTATTCTAGAAAGAAGATATATAGAAAAAGTTCAAAAACAACTAATGCCAACTGAACTTGGAAAAATAGTAAATAAATTACTTACAGAAAATTTTACAGATGTTATAAATGTAGAATTTACAGCAAAAATAGAAAATGAATTTGATGAAATATCAGAAGGAAAAGCTGAATGGAAAAAAATGATAAGAGATTTTTATGGACCATTTTCTATAGAACTTGATAAAGTAGAAAAAGAATTAGAGCATGTTGAATTAGTAGATGAGGTATCTGATGTCCCATGCGAAAAATGTGGAAGAATGATGGTATATAAATATGGTAAATATGGTAAATTTTTGGCATGCCCAGGTTATCCAGAATGTAAAAATGCAAAACCTATAATAGAAACTATAGATGTACCATGCCCAAAATGTGGTGGTACAGTTCAAGTTAGAAAAACAAAAAGAAGAAAAAATTATTATATATGTGAAAATAATCCTACATCATGTGATTATATTTCATGGAATAAGCCTAAAAAAGGTGAAAAGTGGGATCCAGAAGAAGCAAAAAACATAAAAAGTGAAACAAAGCCAAAAACTAGAAAAAGGACTGTTAAAAAATCAAAGACAACAAAAAGAAAAAAATAATATAAAAGTAAAGTAAGGGAACTTAAAAAATGTACTGAAGCAAAAAAGTTAAACAGTATAAATTAAGTTCCTTTTTGAATTTTAATTTACAACCTATTAAAGGTTAGATTCCTTGACAAAATGCCTATTTAAGGGTAAAATATAATAGGTATAAAATATATAAAAGGGAGGAGTATGGTTATAAAACAATAAATAACCATACAAAAAATATATGCAAAATACAAATAGAAAAGTTTTTGATAATTTAGTATCAAGAACAAAAATATATTTAGTAATAATATTTTTATTATTATTATTTATATCAATACAATTTAACAATTTAATATTACCATCAATTTTAATATTTGCAGCAATAATAGGGTATACATATTTTGCAAATAATAAAAGAAAAAGTGAGATATCAGAAACGCTTCAAGACTTAACATTAACAGTAGATAGTACTGCTAAAAGCAGTTTAATAAATTCACCATTTCCATTATTAATATTAGAGACAAATGGAAATATAGTATGGAAAAGTTCAAGTTTTGTTACAGAATTTCAACATATAGATGTAAATGATTATATTGATGAACTAGTATATGATATAAAAGCTCAAATAGAAAATGAAAAACAAGTTAACAAAGATAAAACAATACAAAAACAAATAAAAATAGATAAAAAAATATACAGAGTATATGGCAAATTTGTTAATTCAAGAAACAAAGAAAAGAAAAACAAAAAAGAATATATGATGGTTTTATATTTTTTAGATGAAACAGAAAAATGTAAATTACAAGAAGAATATGAAAATTCTAAAACATGCATTGGAATGATAATGGTAGACAATTATGAAGAAACATTTCAATTACTAGAAAGTGAAGAAGTTGCACAATGTAAGGCAGAAATTGATAAATATATTTATGAATGGATAAATAAATGGGATGGAGTACTAGTTAAGTCTGAAAGAGATAGATATATATGCTTTTTTGAACAAAGGCATCTAAAAGCAATAAAAGAAGACAAATTTAGTATATTAGATAAAATTAAAGAAATAGATTTAAAAAGCAAAGTTCAATTAACACTAAGTATAGCAATTTCAAATGAAGGGGCAACACAAAAAGATAAGTATAAATCAGTAACAACTGCAATGGACATAGTACTTGGTAGAGGTGGAGACCAGGCGGTTATTAGAGAAAATGATATATATAAATTCTTTGGTGGAAGAACACAAGAAGTAGAAAGAAGAACTAAAGTAAAGGCAAGAGTTGTAGCACATGCATTGGAAAATTTAATACAAGAATCAAGCAAAGTATTAATAATGGGGCATACAAATCCTGATATAGACGCATTAGGCTCAGCAATGGGAATGTACAGATTTGTAAAAAATATGAATAAAAATGGTTATATAATAGACAGTGAAAATGCCGCAGCATTAGATAGTTTTAAAGAAGTATTAGCAAAAGAAGAAGAATATGAAGATGTATTAATTAGCAAAGAAGTTGCATTAGAAAATATAGATGAAGATACATTATTAATAGTAGTAGATACTCACAAGAAAAACTATGTGGAATCAGAAGAAATACTAGAAAAATGTCCTAAAGTAGTAATAATAGACCATCATAGAAGAAGTGCAGACTTTATAGAAAATGCAACACTTATGTTCCAAGAAGTATATGCATCATCAGCAGCAGAACTTGTAACAGAATTACTACAATATGCAACACAAAAGGTAGACCTAAAAACAATAGAAGCGGAAAGTTTATATGCAGGAATTATGATGGACACTAAAAACTTTACATTTAAAACAGGAGTAAGGACATTTGAAGCAGCTGCATATTTACGTAGATGCGGAGTAGATATAATACGTGTAAAAAAATGGTTCCAAAGTGACTTAGAAAGTTTTAATAAAATAGCAGACATAGTAAAAAGAGCAGAAATAGTAAATGATACAATAGCAATATCAATAAACAAAGAAAAAACAAAAGACGCAAGTATAGTATGTGCAAAAGCAGCAGACGAATTACTTACAATTAGTGACATAACTGCATCATTTGTCCTAGGATATATGGAAGACAAAAGAATATGCATAAGTGGACGTTCAATAGGAGATATAAATGTACAAGTAATATTAGAAAAACTACGGAGGCGGAGGACATATTACCCTTGCAGGAGCACAAGTAGAAGGAATGACAATGGCAGAAGTAAAACAAGAACTAATAATAAGAATAAATGAATACTTTACAGAAATATTACCATAAAAATTGCCACGGTTCCGGGTTTAAATGGCAATAAATTGCCATAGTGCCATAGTTCCGGGTTTAGTTGGCAATAAAATGCAATAGGGGCTAATAATAAATTGAACTAAAAAATTTTAAAAGCTAAAATTGCAAATATTTGCAATAATTTAACATAACGGAAGGAGATTATACCAAAATGAAGGTTATTTTAAAGGAAAACATAAAAGGTGTTGGAAAAAAAGATGAAATTATAAACGCCTCAGATGGCTATGCAAGAAATTTCTTATTTCCAAAAAATTTAGCAGTAGAGGCAAATGCAGAAAATTTATCAAAATTAAAAGCAAAAAACGAGTCTAAAGAATATCAAAAAGAACAAGAAAAGGAAGCTGCAAAAAAAATAGCAGATAAAATGGCTAAAATACAATTGAAAATTCAAGTAAAAGCAGGAGAAAATGGAAAAATTTTTGGTGGAGTATCATCTAAGGAAATTGCAGAAAATTTAGAAAAAAGTTACAATATCAAAATAGATAAAAAGAAAATAGACTTAAAAGAAACAATAAAAACCTTAGGGTTAAGAACTGTTGAAATAAAATTATATGAGGGTGTAATTGGAAAACTAAAAATAGACGTAATATCATAATGTATATTAATACATAAAATGGAGGAAAAACAATGGAATTAGGAAAAGTACCACCACATGATATAGAAGCTGAACAGGCTGTTATAGGAAGTATGCTAACAGATAAAGAAGCTGTTGCCTCAGCAATTGAAACCTTAAAAGAAGAGGATTTTTATAGAGAAGATAATAGATTAATTTATGTAGCAATACTTAATTTATATAGTAGATCAGAGCCAATTGATATTATTACAGTAAAAGCAGAGCTTGAATCAATGGGGAAATTTGAACAAGTCGGAGGACTTGAGTATTTGGCAGATTTACCAGAAAAAGTGCCAACAACAGCAAATGTTTCTAAATATATAAAAATAGTTGAGGAAAAATCAACATTAAGAAATTTAATAAGAACTGCAAATGAAATAATAGATTTAGGCTATGATGGGACAGAAAATGTAGAAGACATAATGGAAGGTGCAGAAAAAAAGATTTTTAATGTTATTCAAAATAAAAATCAAAAAGGTTATACACCAATAAAAGATGTTTTAGTTGAAAGCTTTACTCAATTAGAAGAACTTTACAATAGAAAACAGCACATAACAGGGGTTCCATCTGGATTTACTGAACTTGATAATAAAACTGCAGGATTTCATGGATCAGAATTAATATTAATAGCAGCAAGACCTGCCATGGGAAAATCAGCATTTGTATTAAATATCGCAACAAATGCAGCATTAAAGGCTAAAGTTCCAGTTGCAATATTTAGCCTAGAAATGTCAAAAGAGCAAATGGTAAACAGAATATTATGTAGTGAAGCGATGGTAGATAGTAATAAAGTTAGAACAGGAAAGCTAGATGATGATGATTGGGTAAAATTAGCAGAAGCAATTGGCCCACTTTCTGAGGCGGAAATCTATATAGATGATACACCAGGAATTTCTGTAATGGAAATTAGAGCAAAATGTAGAAAATTAAAACTTGAAAAAAACATAGGATTAGTTATAATAGATTATCTTCAATTAGTGCAAGGAAGTAATAAAAGAAATGGAAGCCGTGAGCAAGAAATTTCTGAAATAAGTAGGTCATTAAAAATCTTGGCAAAAGAAATAGGAGTTCCAGTAATTGCATTATCACAATTATCAAGAGCTGTAGAACAAAGACCAGACCATAAGCCAATGCTATCAGACCTTCGTGAATCTGGAGCTATAGAACAAGATGCAGACTTAGTAATGTTTTTATATAGAGATGATTATTATAATCCTGAAAGCGAAAAAAAAGATATAGCAGAAGTAATAATTGCAAAACACAGAGGAGGTTCATTAGGTACCGCAGAACTATTATGGCTAGGAAGTTATACAAAATTTGTCAATCTTGAAAGAAGATTTGATGATTAAAAATTGCCAATGGTTCCGGGTTTAAATGGCAATTTATTGCCACTGGTTCCGGGTTTGATTGGCAATAAGTTGATGAGTTGACAGATGGTAATTAATTTTATGTTTATAACAATGCAAAAACAATAAGTTGTGGTTAAATTTAAGATTGACAAAAATGTAAACATAATATATAATACAATAAATGTAATGTTAATAATGGAAAATTATAATAAGGGGTTATTTATATAAAGGGGAAATCTAAAGGAGGAAACAATGTCGAGAACACCTAAAAAATATATAAATACTCCCTTTTTTCACATTATGGTACAAGGAATAAATAAAGAACCAATTTTTGAAACTTCAATAGAAGCGGAAGAGTATTTAAAGCTAATTAAACAAACAAAAGAAGAATTTGATTTACAAATATTATCATATTGTATGATGTATAACCATGCTCATTTTCTGATATATGTAGAAAATGATGAAGAATTAACCAAGTTTATGCATAAAGCTAATTTGAAATATGCAAAATATTACAACAAAAAAAATGAAAGGGTAGGGTATGTATTTCGTGATAGATACAAGGCACAGCCAATTATGTCACGAGCACATTTGTTAAAATGTATAGAATATATACACAATAATCCCGTAAAAGCACACATATGTAACAAACCGGAAAATTACAAATATTCAAGTTATAAATTCAATATGTTTAAATCAGACTCGATAATAGAAAAAAGTGTTAGAAATTTTATAAACTTTAAGATGTCAAATGGCGAAGATAAAGAAGAGTTTGTATTTATGGAAAATGAGGAAGAAGATAAAATTGATATATGTAAAAGGATTATAAATGATATATATGAAAAATACAACATTGATAATTTACAGTTATCAAAAAATAGAAAAATATTATTAGAACTTATAAAAAAGGCCAATATAGAGCATAACGTTTCACTTAGAATGATTGAACAAGAAACTGGAATAAGTAGGGAAAAATTAAGAAAAATAAAAAGGGGGGAATAATTTGGACAACTTAGAAAAAAAAGTATTTGAAACAATACAAAAGTATAATTTAATACAAAGAGGAGACAGAATTGTTGTGGCAGTATCTGGAGGACCAGATTCTATATGCTTGTTAGATATTTTAAATAAAATAAAGAACAAAAATCGCCAATTAAACCCGGAACCAGTGGCAATAAATTGCCAAACAAACCCGGAACCGATGGCAATATTTGTTGCACATGTTAATCACATGATTCGTAAAGAGGCTTGTGAGGATGAAGCATTTGTTAGAGATTATTGTGAGAAAAATGGTATTGAATTTTTTTCTAAAAGTATAGATGTTGAAAAGTTTGCTAATAATAATAAAATGGGGACTGAAGAGGCAGGAAGATTTGTAAGGTATGAATTTTTTGATGAAGTTGCCAAAAAAGTAGGGGCTAATAAAATTGCAATTGCTCATAATAAAAATGATAGTGCGGAAACAATAATTATGAATATTCTAAGGGGAACTGGAGTCTCAGGACTTAAGGGTATAGAACCTATAAAAAATAATAAATATATAAGGCCACTTATAAATTGTAAAAGAGAAGAAATTGAAAATTATTGTGAAAAAAATAGCTTAAACCCAAGGATTGACAAAACAAATTTTGAAAATGTATATACAAGAAACAAAGTAAGGAATATTGTAATTCCTTATATAAAAAAAGAATTTAATTCAAATATTGTTGAAACAATTACAAGACTTTCAGAGTTGGTAAAAGAAGATGATGACTTTATTCAAAATATAGTCAAAGAGAAATATAATGATTTATGCTTAGGGGAAGAAGAAAAAGAGATAATTTTGAATTTAAAAAAATTTAATTTAGAAGAAAAAGTAATAAAATCTAAAATTTTGCTATATACTATAACAAGGCTTATGGGCAATACCCAAGGTGTGTACAAGATACATATAGAAGATATAATTAAATTATGTGAAAATAATGTGGGAAATAAATTTTTAACACCTAACAAAAATATAAAAATATTGGTAAAAAATCATAAAATATATTTTATTAATCAAAAAAATTATAATTTGTAAAAAATAGTAAAAAGGCAAAATAAACCATCCGTAGTAGGTCTTGAAACATGCAAAATTGTAATAAAAAAGACATATAAAAAAGTATTGCAAAAGAAAAATTTATGTGTTATAAAATCAATATATTAAGAGCCAAGGAGGAATTAAATGAAAAACGGAATTAAAACATTAGCAATGTGGCTAATAATTGGAGTAATATTTATAGTTGTACTATCTTCAATATTAGAAAATAGTAACTCAAAACTAAAATATTCAGAATTAGTTGCGCAAATTAATGAAGGAAAAGTAGAAAGTATACAAATAGAAGCAGATGGTAAAACTGCTACAGTTGCAATTAAAGATGATAAAGTAAAAAAGGAAGTTAATATTCCTGATATGGAAAGCTTTATGTCATATACAGAAGACTTCCTAAAAGAAGGGGCATTCACTTTAGAAGAAAAATCTGAATCAATTTTTATAACAATACTTAGCTTGTTAACACCATTTGGACTATTAATAATATTCTTTATATTCTGGTTCTTTATGATGAGTGGAGCAAATAGTGGAAATGCTGGAAGCAAAACAATGTCATTTGGAAAAAGTAAAGCAAGAATTATGACACCAGCAGATAGAAATAAAATAACATTTGATGATGTAGCAGGTGTTGATGAAGAAAAAGAAGAATTAGAAGAAATAGTACAATTTTTAAAAAATCCAAAGAAATTTACAGATATGGGAGCAAGAATTCCAAAAGGAGTATTGCTTGTTGGTCAACCAGGTACTGGTAAAACATTACTTGCAAAAGCAGTTGCAGGAGAAGCAGGAGTTCCATTCTTTATTATGAGTGGTTCAGACTTCGTTGAAATGTTTGTTGGTGTCGGAGCTTCAAGAGTAAGGGATTTATTTGAACAAGCAAAGAAAAATGCACCATGTATTATATTTATAGATGAAATTGATGCAGTAGGAAGACAAAGAGGAGCAGGACTTGGTGGTGGACATGATGAAAGAGAACAAACATTAAACCAATTACTTGTTGAAATGGATGGATTTGCAGAAAATGAAGGAGTTATCGTTTTAGCAGCTACAAACAGACCAGACGTTTTAGATAAAGCTCTACTTAGAGCTGGAAGATTTGACAGACAAATAGTTGTTGGACTACCAGATGTAAAAGCAAGAGAACAGATATTAGAAGTTCATTCAAGAAAAAAACGTTTAGCAGATGATGTAGATTTAAAAATAATAGCAAAAAATACTTCTGGATTTGCAGGAGCTGATCTAGAAAACGTATTAAACGAAGCAGCATTACTTGCAGCAAGAAGAAATTTAAATGAAATTGGAATGAAAGAAATAGAAGATGCCATGGTAAAAGTTACTATGGGACCTGAAAAGAAAACAAGAGTAAGAAGCGACAAAGAAAATAGACTTGTAGCATACCATGAAGCAGGTCACGCAGTAGTAAGTCATTTCTTAGAAACACAAGACCCTGTACATCAAATATCAATAGTACCAAGGGGTATGGCAGGTGGCTATACAATGTATAGACCAACAGAAGATAAATCATTTATGTCAAAAACAGAAATGGAAGAAAATATTGTATCATTACTTGGAGGACGTGTAGCAGAGGCACTTATATTAAACGATATATCTACAGGAGCAAGTAATGACATTGAAAGAGCAACAAAAATTGCAAGAAGCATGGTTACTAAATATGGTATGAGTGAAAGAATAGGAGCTCTAATGTTAGGTTCTGGCCAAGAAGAAGTATTTTTAGGAAGAGATTTTGCACAAGCAAAAGAATATTCTGAAGAAACAGCAGCAATTATAGATGAAGAAACAAAGAAAATTGTAGATGCTGGCTACAACAGAGCAAAACAAATATTAACAGACAATGTTGACAAATTACATGCAGTAGCAAAAGTATTACTTGAAAAAGAGAAAATTGAAGGCGAAGAATTTGATGCAATATTTGCATAAATATTAAATAAAATAGTAAAAATAGCAAGGTAAATACTTGCTATTTTTTATATTTTAATATAAAATTTAAAAAGAAATATATTATAAATAATGGGAAGAGAAGAAATATGTTTAATAAAAATAAAAAAGAAAAAAAATCAAATCAAAATGGATCAAAAACAAAAATTAAACAAGAAACCTTATTTACCAATTTAATAAATAGGGTAAAAAAAATAACCAAAGAAGAAGAATTAAAGGTAGAAAAAAGAGAAGTGACAAAAGACGATAAAAAGGCAATAATAATAACAATTGCAATTATATTAGGATTAGGTCTTTTATTATGGATTTTGCCATTTACACATCAATTTATGGAAGATTTTTTATTTCTAAGATTTTAGACAATGGGACGGGGTTTTTGTCTTAAGCTTTTTGTAAAGTTTTCAAAAAATTAAGATATTATATAAAAACTCCCAAAAACCTAAGACAAAAACCCCGTCCCATTGTCTATTTTTATGGAGGAAGTTATGGGACTTAGAATTATTTATGGAAAGGCAGGATGTGGAAAAAGTAGTTTTTGCTTTTCTGAAATAAGTAAGTTAATAAAAACAGATGAAAAAATATTTATTGTAACGCCAGAACAATTTTCTTTTACTGCAGAGAAAAAATTAATGGAGTGTGTAAATCAAAATGCAGTAATAAATGCAGAGGTAATAACACTGTCTAGAATGGCTTACAGAGTAATGGGAGAGGTTGGAAATAATGGTAATTCCAACCTTTCTAAAGCTGCAAAAGCAATGATTATGAATTATATTTTAGATATTAATAAGCAAAAATTAAAATTTTTGGGAAAATCTGATCAAAATATTGATTTGTCTATACAAGCTATTACGGAGTTTAAAAAACATGGAATTACAGTAGATGATTTAAAACAAAATATAGAAAATATTGAAAACAAATACCTAAAAACTAAGCTAAATGATATGTTATTAATTTATGAAAATTTTGAAAATCACATATCAAATAAGTATATAGATGATACAGATTTACTTACTTATCTTGCGCAAAATATAGATAAAGTTGATTTAATAAAAAATTCTATTATATATATAGATGAGTTTATGGGATTTACTACACAGGAGTATAGTATTATAAAAAAATTTATACAAATTGCAAAACAAGTTAATATATGTTTATGCATAGACAATTTAAATCCAGCATCAAATCCTATAACAGACATATTTTATTCAAATAAATTAACATTATATAAATTGATAAATTTAATTCAAGAAAATAACTTGAAATTGGAAGAACCTGTCCAGTTAAATAAATTACCGAGATTTAAAAATAAGGAATTAAAGCACCTTGAAAAAAATATTTATAATACACAATCCACAAATTATGAAGAAAATGTGGAAAATATCAAATTATTTTTGGCTAAAAATCAATATTCAGAGGTAGAAAATGTTGCTAAAAATATAACAAAACTTGTAAAACATAATAATTTAAGGTATAAAGAAATATCTGTTATAACAAAAGATATGAATTCATATTCTAGTTTAATACGTGCAATTTTTAATAAATATGATATTCCTGTTTTTATTGATGAAAAAAGGGATTTAAATCAAAATATAATTATAAAATACATACTTGGTTTATTAGAGGTAATTAGTAAAAACTTTTCCTATGATTCAGTTATAAGTTATATAAAAACAGGTTTTTGCGGCATAGAAGAAGACGAAATTTTTAAATTAGAAAATTACTGTACAAAATGGGGAATAAAATATAGTAAATGGAAAAATGATTTTGAGTATGGAATTAAAGATGAAAAAGACAAACAAGATGTCCAGAGATTAAATGAGATAAGAAAAGAAATTATAAATCCAATAATAAAGCTTAAAAATGATTTAAATAATAAAAAAACATATGAAGCAATTTCAAGATTGATATATGAATTTATAGTTAGTCAAAATATAGAAAATAAAGTAATAGAAAAAATACAAAAGCTTGAAGACAAAGGATTAATTGACTTGGCAAATGAATACAAAAAAAGTTACGAAATAGTAATATCTTTATTAGATGATATTGTGGAAACGTTTGGAGACACAGAAACTACAATAGAAAAGTATATAAATAGCTTTAAAGTAGGCCTAAAAAATAGTAGTTTAGGAAAAATTCCAGGTACACAAGACCAGGTAATTGTAGGAGATGTAGAAAGATCTAGAAGTCACAAAGTAAAAGTTATTTTTATAATAGGGATAAATGATGGAGTATTTCCAAGTAACAATAAAGATGAGGGATTTTTTAATGATTCAGATAGAGAAATTTTAAAATTAAATGGAATAGAGCTTGCAAAAGGAACAATAGAAAATTTATATGAGGAAAACTTTAATATATATAAGGCATTTACAACAGCAGAAGAACAACTATATTTATCATATGCATCAACTGACAGTGAAGGTAAATCATTAAGACCTTCAATGTTAATTATAAAATTAAAAAAGATTTATTTAAGCTTAAAAGAAGAAAGTGATGTAATAACAAAAAAATATGAAATTACAAATAAAAATGTTACATATGAGCAATTACTAGAAAATATCTATAAATTAAATGAGAATGAGCAAATAGACGATATTTGGTATATGGTATATAATTATTATAAAAATCAAAACGATTATCAAATTAGTTTGAAAAATGATTTAGAGGGATTAGAATATACAAATTTACCAAAAGATATAGATAAAAAAATAGTAGATAAATTATATGGGAATACGTTAAACACAAGCGTTTCAAGACTTGAAAAATATCGAAGTTGTCCATTTTCATATTATTTACAATATGGATTAAAATTAAAAGAAAAAGAAGAATTAAAAGTACAAAGTTTTAATACAGGATCATTTATGCATGAAACAATAGATAGTTTTTTTCAGTTAGTAAGAGAAGAAAATTTATCACTTGCACAATTAATGACAGATGAAGAAATGATAGAAAAACTGGTGGCTCAAATAATAGAAGAAAAACTAAAATTGAGTAGTAATTATATTTTTACTGCAACATCAAAATATAAAATTTTAGTTAAAAGGCTAAAAAAAATAATTACAAAGGCATTAAAATATATAATTGAAGGACTAGTATATAGTGAGTTTGATATTCAAGGAACAGAAGTGGAATTTTCTAATAAAGGAAAATATAAGCCAATAATCCTAAATTTAGAAGATGGAAAAAAAGTAGAGATAACTGGAAAAATTGACAGAATAGATACAGCACAAAATGAGGACGGAAAATATTTAAGAATAATAGACTATAAGTCATCTGCCAAAAATATAGATTTAAACGAAGTATATGCAGGACTTCAAATTCAGTTATTAACATATTTGGACGCTGTATGTAAACAAGAAGATTTAATGCCAGCTGGAATTTTATATTTTAGTTTGTTAGAGCAAATGGTAAAATCTGATAAGAAGATAACAGAAGAGGAAATTGAAAACGAAATAAGAAAAAACTTTAAAATGAAGGGATTAATTGTAGCAGATGTAAAAATAATAAAATTGCATGATAAAATATTAGAAACCGGAAGCTCAAAAATAGTACCAGCAGCAATTACAAGTAGTGGTGAAGTAAATAAAAGATGGACATCAGGGGTTAGCAAAGAAGAATTTAAAGTTTTGCAAGATGACATACAAAAAATAATAAAAGACATTGCAAAAGAAATATTAAGTGGAAAAATAGACTTAAAACCATATAATAAAAAGGGAAGAACACCATGCAAGTATTGCGAATATAAAGCAATTTGTGGATTTAATACTAAAAATCCAGGTAATTGTTATAATTATATTTAATTTAGGAGGAAATTATGGATTTGTCAAATGATAATGTAATTCACGTAAAAAAAGGGCAAGTGGAATATCTACAATTTAGAAAGTTATTAGAATATAAAGATATAGTAACACATGCATATACACTTGGAAAAAATGTCAATTTTAGGACGGCAAAAGCAAATAAAGAACCTTTAGAAAAGGAAATATATAAACAAAATACACAAAATTATAAAGATGTATGTGAAAAATTAGGACAAAACTATATTAATATTGTAAAATGCAACCAAGAACATACCAAAAATGTTGCATCAGTCAAAGAAAAGGTAAATAAAAATGAGCCTGACTTTAATGTGGAAAAATATAATTCAACAGATGGTCTTATTACAAATAAAAAAGATATTATACTTGCAACAACAAATGCAGACTGTATACTTATGCTATTTTTTGATCCACAAAAAAAGGTAATTGCAAATGTACATTCAGGTTGGAAAGGAACATTACAAGAAATATCTATAGAAGCGGTAAAAAAGATGAAAAAAGAATATTCATGTAATGCAGAAGATATAATGTGCTTTATATGTCCAAGTATAAGAAAATGCCATTTTGAAGTAGACCAAGAGGTCAAAGATCTATTTTACAATAAATTTAAAAAGTTATATAATATAGAAGAAATAATAGAGGAAAATAAAGAAAAAAATAAATGGCACATAGACACTGTTTTAATAAACAGAACAATACTAAAACAGGAAGGATTAAAAGAAGAAAACATTATAGATTCTGGTTTATGTAGTGTATGTAATTCAGACATAATACACTCATTTAGAGTAGAAAAAGAAGGTTATGGACTAGAAACTGCATTAATTGCTTTAAAATAGACAATGGGACGGGGTTTTTGTCTTAAGGTTTTTGAACTCTAGGATTTAAAAAATTAAAAAATTGCAATGGCTTAAAAACTCTAAGACAAAAACCCCGTCCCATTGTCTATTGTCTAGATTTATAAAGGGAGGATTTATGATAATTCCAAATAAGTTGAATAAAGGTGATATAATTGGAGTTGTTGCTCCATCTAATCCCATTGTGGGAGAAAATATAGATGAGATTATGAATGCAAAAAAGATTGTTGAAAATGATGGTTTTAGGGTAGAATTTTCTAAAAATATTTTTTCAAATTCAAATTTGTATAGTGCAGCTGCTAAGGAAAAGGCAGATGATATTAATAGCATGTTTGCAAATAAAGATATAAAAATGATTTGGTGTGCAAAGGGTGGCGAAAATTCCAACTCTACATTTGATTATTTAGATTTTGATTTAATAAAAAATAATCCTAAAATAATATGTGGTTATAGTGATATAACTTCTTTAACCAATATTATAACTGAAAAAACAGGCCTTGTGACATTTAGTGGAACTAATTTTAAAACTATAGCAACAGATAATACCAATTATAGCTATAATCAAGCAATAAATCGCTTTGTTAATGGTAGTTTGTCTTTAGGACTTGAAAATGAAGAATATAAAACAATAAGACAGGGAAAAACAGAAGGAATGTTAGTTGGCGGAAATTTAAGTTTAATTAGAGGACTGGTTTTAGGTAAATACCAAATTGATTTTAATAATAAAATATTGTTTCTAGAAGAGTTAGGGATTGAAACAGGACCTGCTCTTGCAAGTAATTATTTGTATTATATGAAACAAAATGGAGTATTTGAAAAGATAAAAGGCTTATGGATTGGTTCATATGAACATGAAAGTAATATTTCATTAGAAAAAATTGTTTTAGATGTAATAAAAGATGAATATAATTTTCCAATTATAAAATCCAATAATTTTGGACATATAGAAACTAAAACAGTAATACCAATAGGAACAAAAGCAAAAATTGATACAAATCAAACAAAAAAGATAGAATTAATTGAAAAGTGTGTAGTTTAAAATAAATGGAGTAATAAAATGGTTGAGAATCTTGATGAATTGGAAGAAAAAATTAAAGGATGTAATAGATGTAAATTATGTAAGACAAGGCAAAATATTGTTTTTGGGGTAGGAAATAAAAATGCAAAAATAATGTTTATAGGAGAAGGGCCAGGTGCTGATGAAGATAGACTAGGAGAACCTTTTGTTGGAAAAGCAGGGAAACTTATGGATATGGCTTTTGAAGCAGTTGGTATAAAAAGGCAAGAAGTGTATATTGCAAATATAGTAAAATGTAGACCTCCTGCTAATAGAAATCCAGAAGATGATGAGGCAGCAGCTTGCATGGATTATTTAAGAAATCAAGTAATGATTGTAAAACCGAAGATAATAGTTTTACTTGGAAGTGTTGCATTAAAAAATATACTGGGAAAGGATTATGGAATTACTGCATCAAGAGGAAAAGTAATAGAAAAGAAGCAAATAACATATATACCAACATGGCACCCAGCAGCATTACTTAGAGACGAAACAAAAAAGATAGATTTTATTAATGATTTAAAACTAGTACTTTCAGTATTAAATAAAATTGAAAAATAGAATATTAAGTAAAATTAAAGATTATTAAACAAAATAAAAATAGGAAGAAAAATATTAAATAAAGCCTAAAAAGTAAAAAGGTATTAAAGAAATTGGAGAAACAGATGGAAAGTATTGATGAAATAAATAAAAAAGCCCAATATTGCTTAAATTGTAAAATAAAACCTTGCAGTAATAAAGGGTGCCCATTAGGGAATAATATACCAGATTTTATAAATGCTATAAAAAACGAAGATTACAAAAAAGCATATCAAATATTATCTTTAACAACAGTTCTTCCGGGAGTGTGTGGAAGAATTTGTCCACATAAAAAACAATGCCAAGGAAGCTGTGTTAGAGGAATAAAAGGAAAACCTGTAAGTATAGGGGATTTAGAAGCTTTTGTTTTTGACATGGCTGTGAAAAATAAAATAAATTTAAGTGATGTTTTTTTAGATAAAGAAAAAAACATGCAACAAAAAAAGGTTGCAGTAATTGGAGGGGGACCTGCTGGACTTACATGTGCAGCATTTTTGGCCAAAAAAGGTGTAGATGTAACAATATATGAAAAATATAATTATCTTGGTGGCTTATTAGTTCATGGTATACCAGAATTTAGATTACCAAAAGATATTGTAAAAGAAACAGTAAATAGAATTTTAAATTTAGGAATAAATGTAAAATATAATATGGAATTAAACAAAAATTTAATATTGCAAGATTTAGAAAAACAATATGATGCTATATTTTTAAGCTTTGGTGCAAATATTTCATCAAAAATGGGAGTAGAAGGAAAAAATTTACCTGGAGTATTTGGAGGAAATGAACTTTTGGAATATAATTTACATCCAGACTATACAAATAAAAAAGTAGCAGTCATTGGTGGAGGAAATGTTGCAATGGATTGTGCAAGAACAGTAAAGAAAAAGGGAGCAAAGGAAGTAAAAGTAATATATAGAAGATCACGTGAAGAAATGCCAGCAGAACAAAAAGAAATAGAAGATGCAATAGCAGAAAATATAGAATTTTTATATCAAAATAATATTGTAAAAATAATAGGACAAGACAAAGTAGAAAAATTAGAGTTAATAAAAACTAGATTAATTCAAAAAGAAGGAGAAATAAGAAAGTCACCTGTAAATATTGAAAATAGTAATTATAAAATAGATGTAGATTATGTGATTATGGCACTTGGCTCAAGACCAGAAGAGTTTGTAGGCGATTTAAAATTGGTTTTAAATAAGTATGGAAATATTTTAGTAAATGATAAATGTAAAACTTCAAATTCTAAAATATATGCCGGAGGAGATTTAGCTGGAAAAATAGGAACAGTAGCTTGGGCTGCAAAATCAGGAAGAGATGCAGCAATAAGCATATGTGAAGACTTAAAAAAATAAAATAAACCCCAATTATAATATTGGGGTATTTTTTATTTACTTTCTTGCATATTTGTATCTTTTTTTATAAATAAATCTTTTATTTTTTTCAATAAAGAAATAAATAAATTTTCTTTTTTATTTTTTACATCTAAAGCTGTTTCATTTCCGCCATTTTCTAATATATTATATTTATGCTCTAATTTTGCCATTTGTTCAACATAATAATCATGATAAAAAGTATAACCATCAGTTGAACCTAAATAATCTTTAAAATTATAAAGTTTTCTTCTATATTTTTCAACATCTTCTAATGTAGAAATTTTGTTAAAAGCTGTATTAAAATAACTAGAAATAATTAAATTTTGGGTTCTTAAAAATGTAAGCATTATTTCATTTTTTAATTCTTCAATTTTTCTTACAATATTGTCACACCTGTCTTTTGTAGATTCCATCATTTTATTGTTTAATTTTATAATATCTTCTTCTGCATATAAAATTGAATCTAGCGCGCTTTGAACACATAAAAAGGTTTTTATAGATGTTGATTCAATGAATTTATTTTTAAAATTATCATTGCTATTTATAGTACTTTCAAATAAAATGTCTTCTCCAATTAAATATGCTAGTTGATTTGCTAGGCAACATTCAAGAGGATAATATGAAGGACTATTAGTTTCAAAACTTATTCCAAAATATTTAACAAAGTCATTTTTTATTCCAATTACTTTTGATGCCATAAGTTGAACAGAAGCTTCATTTAGACCAAGGCCATAAACTTTAAAGTCAGAGTGGTCACAAAGTCCCATTCTAATTAAATTATTTTTTTTATCTTTTATTTCTTGAATGTAATGAATACACTCATGTACAGCAAATTCTTCTATATCATCTATATCTATTTTCTCATTAAAGTAAATAGATGTATTTTTATAAAAATAATTTGCCTCTGACATTCCGTTCTTGCATTTTAGCTTTATACATATCCAATCTAGAAAGTCTAATAAATAAATCATTTTGATTTAAACCAAAATTTGGGAATGTTTGGCATAGTTTTTGTGATATATTTTTTGCTATTGAATTTATTGTTAAGGTATCTAGTTTTTCTGTAACACAAATACCATCTTTTTTTAATTCATTTTCTATACTCATAAAATTCTCCTTATTGTACCTTAACAATATTATACAATAAAAGACATTAATATACATTTCAAATGCATTAAAAATTTATTACAATTTAATTACAAAAAAACTCTAGATACATAAATTAGTATCATAGAGCTTATTTTTTAGTGGGCATCTGTTAAAGTTTGCTTTAATGTAACTGTTACTACTGTACCTTCTGGGACTTTAGTGTCTTTTGAATAATCTTGACTTATTACAGTTCCAGATCCTTCAATGCTTATATTTAAATTCTTTTCTTTTAAAACTCTAGTTGCTTCACTTGCACCCATTCCTTTTAAATCAGGAACTGTTGTAGAAGTTGCAACTGCATCTTTAGAATATAACATAATTACAGAAGATTTTGAAAGTGCAATACCTGGTTTTGGATTTTGTTCTGAAACAAGTTCAGTATTTACATCACCAGAACATGTAACTTTTACTTTAAATCCAGCATCTTCTAATGTTTTTTGTGCTTCAGCTATTGTTTTATCTTTTATGTTTGGAACAGTAATTAAATTTTCATTATTAGAGTTATCTGTTTTTGTAGATTCAGAAGGGACATTTAAATATGGTAATATCTCAGAAAGCATTTGAGAAACGACAGGACCTGCAACTTGTCCACCTTGGTGATTACTCTGAGGTGGTTTATATAGTGTAAGTAATAATACAACCTGAGTGTCTTCAACGGGAGAAATTGCAACATATGATGCAACATAACCTTGTTCTTTTTTATCATCTGGTGGTTCAGAAGTTCCTGTTTTACCACCTATAGAATAACCAGAAACTGCGCCATGTTTACCTGTTCCATATACTACAACTGATTCCATCATGTCACGTACTTTTTCAGATGTTTCTTTTGATATAACTTGTCTTACAGTAACAGGTTCTACTTCTGTTACTGCGCCTGTATCAGTATTTGTAATTTCTTTTACAATTCTTGGTTGCATTAAATAACCATCATTTGCAACAGCAGAAATGGCTGTAATCATTTGAAGAGGAGTAATGCTTAATCTTTGACCAAAAGACATTGTAGCTAAATCAACAGCAGTTGCATTTTTTTCTGCACGAACAATACTATTTTCTTCGCCTGCAAGAGCAACACCAGTTTTTTCAAGCAATCCAAATGCTCTATAATATTTATATGTAGTAGGAATTCCAATTTTTCTACTTAATTGAATAAATGCAGGGTTACATGAATTTTCCAATGCTTTTCTTAAAGATTGATAGCCATGTGGATTATAATATCTCCAACATGCAATATTTCTATCTGCAACATGTTCATAACCAGTACATACAAATTCACCTTCATTGTCTGGAGAAGTAATGTTTTCTTCTATAGCAATAGAAGAAGTTATTACCTTAAATGTAGAACCAGGTTCATATAAGTCAGAAACTGATTTATTTTTCCACATGTTTTGTATTGCTTCATTTTTTTCTTCAGAACTTAGCGAATCATAAGTTTTTGCAAGAGTCTCATTTGGTGTAAATGGTGTATTTAAATTATAGTTAGGATATGAAGCCATTGCTAAAATATCACCATTTTTAGGATTCATTACAATAACATTTCCACCATTTTCACAGTTATTTTCTTCAACTGCCTGTTTTAAATATCTTTCTACAATTGATTGAATATTAAAGTCAATTGTTAGTGTTAAATCACTACCATTTTCAGCTGCTATATATGTTTCTTCTGAATCTGGAATTTCCTTTTGATCGCTGCCTTTAGAACTTACAATTTTACCAGGAGTACCAGTTAAAACTGAATCCCATTTTGACTCTATACCAGTTATACCTTGGTTATCTGTTCCACAAAATCCAAGAATACTTGAGCATATTGTTTCATAAGGGTAATATCTTTTACTATCTTCGTCAATATTTATACCAACAGTAACTTTATTTTCTTTCATCCATTCTTTTAGCTTTGTAACCTTATCTTGGTCAACTTTTTTGGCAATTGTTTGAAACTGAGAATCACTAGTAACTTTTTCTAAAACATCTTCATAATTTAATTCAAATATTTCAGACAACCCTTTGGCAACTTTTTCTTTAAGTGCTTTTGTTTTTTCTTCATCTTTATTTTCATCTACTATTTTTTGAGGATTAATTGTAATTGTGTCTACTCTTGCACTTATTGCTAAAGCTTCTCCAGTAGATGCATATATTTTTCCACGTTTTGGGCTTATAATTTGATTTATTGTTTGTTGTTTATATGCACTTTCTTTTAAAGAATTACCATCAACAAACTGAAGTATACCAATTCTTATAAGTAATGCAAGAATTAATATAACAATAATAATGAATATAGCTTTTAATTTTTTAAAATGAATAAGATTTTGAGTGTTAAAATCTGTATTTAATTTTACAACATTAGAATTCTTAGGGCTCTTAGCAATTTTTTTTGCTAATTTGTTCTTTGAATTTTTTTTCTTAGAATTCAAATTTTTATTATTCATAATTTCTCCAATCTTTTGTTTTTTCATATATTTTATATTAAGAAATATGAAAAATCAATAAACTGTGGCAAATTTATTTTAATTTAATTATATTGAAAGTAAGGTAAAAAACTGTTATAATAAGCAAGAGGTAAAAAAATGGAAAATATTTTAGAAGAAACAAAATTTATAATGAAAAAATACAATATAAAAGCAAATAAAAGCCTAGGGCAAAATTTTTTAATAAATGGTGAAGTGGTAGAGACTATAGTGAAATCAGCTAATATTAATAAAGATGATTTAGTAATTGAAATTGGACCAGGGCTTGGAACGCTTACTAAATTTTTATTACAAGAAGCCAAAAAGGTAATTTGCGTCGAACTTGACAAAAATATGATAAATATATTACATGACAGATTTTTATTATATAATAATCTAGAAATAATAAATGAAGACATATTAAAATTAGATTTAAAAGAGTTAATAAAAGAAAATAAAAGCGAAGTAAATAATGTAAAAATTGTTGCAAATCTGCCATATTATATAACTACACCAATAGTTATGAAATTGTTAGAAGATAATTTAGAAATAGAAAGTATAACAATTATGATACAAAAAGAAGTTGCAGACAGATTAATAGAAACTCCAGGTGGAAAAAATACAGGAGCAATTACATATGCAATTAATTATTATTCCGTACCAGAAGGAATAATGGAAGTACCAAACAGTTCATTTATTCCAGAACCAGAAGTAACTTCTAAAGTTTTAAAATTAAACATTAGAAAAGAACCACCTGTAAAAGTTAATGACGAAAATTTAATGTTTAGAATTATAAAAAGTGCTTTTATGCAAAGAAGAAAAACACTTTTAAATGCATTAGTAAACAATAATGTATTTACATCAAAAGAAGAGGGAATAAAAATTTTAAATAAATTAAATATGGATGTAAATATAAGGGGAGAAAAATTGACATTACAGGATTTTGCAAATTTAGCCAATATTTTAAATGATATGTAATTTAAAAAAAGGTATTTCAATTTCATGTAATTTATGATACAATATTAAAGAATATAGATAAGGAGAAATGTGATGAATCAAATTTTAGTTACAAAAAAATTATATGTTACGCCAGAACTAAAAAGAAAAAAGAAGATTTACAAGTTTGATTTTCTTTTATCTATTTTTTTGATGATTGTTTTAATATCTGTATACATATATGCAGAATATGACAGAAATAAATCAGCAGAAGCTTCACAAGAAATATTAGAAGAAATACGAAATACAGACATAGAAGAAGATAATACTACAGTAAAAGATGACAGCGTTTTAGTAGTTGTTTTAGACGACTCATCACAAACAGAAGAGGTAAATGAACAGCAGCCACAAGAAGAGGCAGAAGAGGTAAACACAAAAATAAACAATCAGCCAGTAAAAAAGACAGTTGACGGTTATACATACCAAACGACAGCAACTATAATGATTCCAAAAATAGGGGTAGACCTTCCAATATTAGAAGGAGAAACAGGAAGCGTAAAAGAGACAGAACGTTTATTAAAAATATCTCCATGTAAATTTTGGGGACCAAATATAAATGAAGTAGGAAATTATTGTATAGTTGGACATAATTATAGGAATAAATTATTTTTTAGTAAAGTTCCAACATTAGTTAATGGTGATAAAATAACAATTTCTGAAACATCAGGAAGAGTAGTTACATATGAGGTTTATGACAAATATGTTGTAGAACCAAGTAATAAAAGTTGCACTAGCCAACTTACAGGAGGAAAAAAAGAAATAACACTTATAACATGTACTGATGATAGTCAGGGAAGATATATAATTAAAGCAAGAGAAGTTAAATAAGTGAACTAAAATAAAGAACCTTTCATAATATAGTATAAAAAACTATTTATGGGAGGTTTTTATGGCAAAAATATTAGTATTTAATAATGATACAAATAGAATGGAAACATATTATAGGGGAGAAGCAGAGCCCATGCCATATAATACAAATGGGACGCTTAGAGTAAGAGAATTTAGAGGTTCAAGTAAAAGTAATATTTTATGGACTACAAAAAGGTGTATGCAAAGTTGGAATAGTCAACGATATATATATGGAAGGCCTATTCCTGTCGGATTTGCTTTTAAGAGGCCATATGAGGGAGGACATGGAAACCAAAGTCAACATTATGCAGGTGTTGCATTTGATGTTGGTCAAACATTAAGTACAGCTGAAAGAACAAGATTATGGAATTCGGCAAATAATTCCGGAGTATGGGCATATGTTGAGCCAATATCACAAACACCTACGTGGGTACATTTTGATAAAAGATTTGGAAAGCCAGCATGTTCTACAGGTGGATTTATGCAATTAAAAAGAGGAAGCATAAGTAATTATGTATGTATTGCACAAGATGATTTAAATACACTTGGATTTAGGACTAATGGGCTTGACCGGAATATTTGGAGCAGCAACTCAAAATGCAGTAAAAAATTATCAAACATCAAGAGGGTTAGCATCAGATGGAATAGTTGGCTGTAACACTTGGAGATCATTGCAAGAAGAGGTAGTTGGAACAGGGGCAACAAGCACAACTATAAACTAAATTATAGTTTAAAAGTAAATTTAAAAGAATAATAAAAGGAATAAATTAAAATAATTTATTCCTTTTTTATAAGTTTATTTAATTTCTGTAATTAATTTTTATAATTAATATTAAAAATTAAAGCTAACCCAAATTTTTACTAGCATCTTTTTTCTGTAGTTTAATAAGTTGTTTAACCATAGTATCTATAATTTCTTTATTATAATCATTTAATTGCAAATAATTTTCTAAAAAACTATTATCAACAAAATCATTTAAACTTGAAGAATTACATTCGATAATATCATTAAATAAAAAATCAGAATTGATGTTTAATGCTTGGCAAAGGTTAACTATGGTAGTTGCGCTACCAAATGCCACTCCACGTTCTAATTGACTAATATATCTTGCAGAAAGAGATAGCTTTTCGGCAAGTTGTTCTTGAGTGTAGTCTGTTTTAGATCTTGCAAGTTTAATTCTCTTACCAATTTTTTTTCTTAGTACTTTTTCAGTATCATTCATAATTAACCTCCTTAAATAATATAAAAAAGTATAACAATCCAAAGTTAAAAATAACACGAACTAATAATGTAAAACAATACCAAAAGTAACACTAATAATACTAAAAACGCGCAGATTTTGGAAATTAATGAGTAACTATTGACAAATTTAATAGATTTAAGTATAATATCATAGTGTTAGCAAAAAACTTTGTTAACCATGCGGAAAATCCCGAGTATACATAGACGTATATCTGGAAGGAGGGGAATTAAATGTCAGAAATTAAAGTTAAAGATGGAAATATAGAAGATGCTCTAAAAAGATTTAAAAGACAATGTGCAAGAAATGGAGTTATGCAAGAAGTAAGAAAAAGAGAGCATTATGAAAAACCAAGTGTAAAAAGAAAAAAGAAATCAGAGGCTGCAAGAAAAAGAAAGTTTTAATTAAAAAATACAAAAAGTTTAGGTTTATACTTAAACTTTTTTTGTTTTTAGACATTTAGACATTGGG
>FR898634.1 GCA_000437215.1 Clostridium sp. CAG:440 | reverse complement strand
TATCTTTTACAGAAACATCATATGTTGTTGTTTTTGTTATTCCATTTTCTATGTAACTTACTGTTAATGTTAATTTTGTATTTTCTTTTGTACTATCAAATCCTGTTACCATATCTTTGGTTATTTCTTTTGCTTCTGGCTCTCCTACTGCTCTTGTTACTAGTATTTCACCATCTGTTATATCTAATAAATCATTTACATTGTAACTTGTTTTTGGTGTTTGATGCATTGTTATTGATTTTACATCATTTACTATTATTATTGGGTAACTTGCTGTTTCTTTCTTTCCGCCTTCTTCATATGTTATTGTTAATATTTTAGTTACTGTTGTGTTTTCTCCATAATCATCTTTACTTGGACTCATATTTACTGTTGTACCATTTTCTGTTATCATGCTTCCTTCAATTGGTACTTCTTTCCTCAATCCACTTGCTGTTGTTACTTCTATTTTTCCTCCTGTTAAATCCAATTCTTCTCCATGATTATAATTTGTTTTTGTTGGCTTTGTTATCGTTATTTTTGATACTACATCTGAAAGTGTTACATTTAATGTTGCTTCAAATTTTTCTCCTTTTGTTGCACTATTTACATCTTCATCTTCATATTCTACTTTTAGACTTTGTTTATTTATTGTTCCTTTATTATATGTTGTTTTTATCATGCTTTCTGTTAGAGTCTCTGGGGTTTTTGCTCCTTCTTTTGCATATGTTACAACATATTTTATGTCATTTGCTGATATTATTTGTGATAATTCATCATTGTATTTTCCTGTTACATCTGCTGGAACTACTTCTATTTTTGTTACATAATCTTTTACATTTACTTTAAATGTTGTTTCTTCTCCTCCATATGTAACTTTTATTGTTTGTTCTCCTAGTTTTTCCTTGTCATAGCCACTTACCATATCTTCAGTTACTGGAATTTCTACTGTTCCACTTCCCTTTACA
>FR898633.1:39900-40857 GCA_000437215.1 Clostridium sp. CAG:440 | reverse complement strand
TATTTAAAAAAACGATAAAATAAAAAATTACTAAAAATTAAATTTGATATAATAAATGAAATAATATAAATTATTTTTATGTAGTACCAAAGTAATGGATTTTTTGAGCATATATCAAAAGGATTTATTCCATATGGAATAATAATCTCTTCTGCTATAAAAATTGGATAAAATAATTTAATAGAAATAATACTTGATAATAATAAGAAAATAATAGAAAATAAAACCTTCTTTTTATTATAAAAAATAAAATAGACCTCCTTTCTAATTAAATTTATTTTTTTTAATTTTTAATTTGGAACCTTGTTGATTATGAAAAATTTTGATTTCAAAAAACATATAAATTGAATATAAACTTATAAAAAGATTAATAATAAGTGTTATAAAGAATAAATTTAGCAAATTTAAAATAGTATCACCGCCTTACAACAATGACATAATACATCATTTTTTTAAATTTGTCTATACTTTTTTTAAAATTTATGATAAAATAAATAATATGTAGTTATAATTTGAAAGGAGAATTATTATGCAATTTAATAAAGATACAAGAATTGGTGAAATTTTAGAAAAAGCACCTGAAAAAGCAGAAATTTTATTAGAAATAGGAATGCATTGTTTAGGTTGTCCTGCTTCACAAATGGAAACTTTAGAAGAAGCATGTGATGTTCATGGAATAGATGTTAATGAAGTTGTAGAAAAGCTTAATGCATAACTTTTTCTGACAAATATTTATGTAAAAACAAAAAATTTTAAAAAAATTTAAAAAATTTTTAAAAATATATTGACAATACCAAAAAAATATTGTAATATATAAGGGCGTCGTAAGTCATACGACGGTTATGGGCTATTAGCTCAGGTGGTAGAGCACTTGACTTTTAATCAAGTTGTCCCGCGTTCGAGTCGCGGATAGCTCACCAAAGAACTAAATGATTGAAATATATTGTTTAGTTCTTA
>FR898633.1:0-39893 GCA_000437215.1 Clostridium sp. CAG:440 | reverse complement strand
TTGAAATATATTGTTTAGTTCTTAATTTTATAAGGCCCGTTGGTCAAGCGGTTAAGACATCGCCCTTTCACGGCGGAGACATGGGTTCGATTCCCGTACGGGTCACCAAAGTTGCCACTTTAGCTCAGTTGGCCAGAGCACCGCACTTGTAATGCGGGGGTCCTCAGTTCGAATCTGAGAAGTGGCTCCATAATAAAGGTCAGTAGTTTTGCGATAAGCTTAATTATTGGCTTTTTTTATATATAAAATATTTATATAAAGGTGAGGAATATGGAAAAAATAGCAATAGTTACAGGAGCATCTCGTGGAATTGGAAAAGAAATAGCTATACATTTAGCTAAAAATGGAGTAAAAGTAATTGCAAATTATAATAAATCAGAGAATCAGGCAAAAGAATTAAAACAAGAGTTAGAAAAAATAAATATAAAAATTGATATTTTTAAAGCAGATGTTTCCAAAAGAGAAGAAGGACATAAATTAGTAGAATATGCATTAAATAAATATGGAAAAATTGATATTTTAATAAATAATGCAGGGATATCAGAATATAAAATGTTTACAGATGAAACAGATGATGATTGGAATAGAGTAATTAATAATAATTTGTATTCTGCATTTATGATGTCACAAGAGGTAATTCCAAGCATGGTTCATGAAAAATCCGGATGTATAATAAATATTTCTTCAATTTGGGCAATGGTAGGTGCATCATTAGAAGTTATTTACTCTGTGTCAAAAGCAGGGATGGATGGATTAACAAAGGCACTAGCAAAAGAATTAGGCCCATCTAATATAAGAGTAAATTCTATTGCACCAGGAACTATTAACACTGATATGAATAAAAATTTTAGTAAAGAGGAATTAGAACAAATAGAAGAAAATACACCATTAGGGAGAATTGGAAGTCCAAAAGATATTGCAAAATGTGTATGTTGGTTAATAGATGACAATTTTACAACAGGACAAATAATTTCTATAAATGGTGGATGGGTAATTTAATAAAATAAAAAAAGTATCTATATAGATACTTTTTTATTTATTCTGTAACTTTTCTTTTATAATTTCCTGATATTATTTTTGGAAGATATGTTATTATTTTATATACTGCTAAACGAATTTTTTTACTCCATAAGTATGATTTTCTTAATTTTTTTGCAGTTCCTAAAGAAACTGGTTCGTCTTCTAAAACTACCAATTCAGTTGAAACTTTTTCTATTGGGAAGATATAATTTTGACCATTATTATTATCCCATTGATTATTTCCATTTTTAAAACATAAATTAAATGATTCACCTTCAAGTAAATTTATTTCAGCTTGGAATCCTAATTCTGTTTTTTGCATTTCTATTTCATTTACATTATTCCAGTTTTGACCAAATCCATAATGTAAAAAAACTTTTTCAGAGTTATCTTGAAAAAATTTACCTGTATATGATATTTTAACATTGCTATTTTCTACTAATTTATCTGTGTTAAAAAATATATTTTTAGTAAGTTCCATAAAATTCTCTCCTTATTTATCTTTTGCTTTTTACATTATAATATTATTTTCTACAATGTTCAAGTATTTTTTCAAAATTTTTTTAAATTTTTATAAATGTAATATATTTGAAATAAAAAACATAAAATTAAATAAAAAATAATTCGAAAATATACATATATACCAAGGGTTTAAAGTTTTTTTAGTTTTAGGTAAATATTTAGTAAAAATATTGTCAAAAATTATACTTTATGATAATATAAAAGATGAAAATAAATTATAAAGGGGTTATTTTATGCAAAAACAAGAAGAAAAAAAAGAGGATGTTAAAGTTATAGATGCTGAAGATATAAAAAACAAAGAATCTAATGTAAATGAAGACAAAATAGAAAAAGAAAAGAAGGAATATAAAAAAATAGAGAAAAAATATAAAAACAGAAAAAAAATTATAATTTCGGCTATAATTATTGCATTATTAATTATTATTTTTTCAATTATTTTTGCTATTATAAACATCAACAATGATAAGATTATAAGTGGAATTTCAATAAATGGTGTGGAAGTTTCTGGTTTGACAAAGGAAGAAGCCAAAGGAAAATTGGAAACCATTTATAATGAAAAAAAATCAAAAGAAATAACATTAAAATATCAGGAGTTTGAGACTCAAATTAATCCTGAATTAATTGAAGTAAATTTTAATATAGATTCGGCAGTTGAAAATGCATTTAATGTTGGTAGAGATGGAAATATATTTACTAATAATTACAGCATTTTATTTACTCTTATTGGAAAAAAGAATATTGATGTTAATTTAAGTATTAATGAAGAAGTGACAAAACAAACTTTAAAAGATGCAAGTTCTAATTTACCAGGTGCAATTAAAGAAACAAGTTATTATATTGAAGATGATAATTTGATTATTACTAAAGGACAAAAAGGTGTTGCAATTGATGTTGATGATACTACTCAAAAAATAAAAAAGAATTTAAATGATTTAAATGATAATCAATATTTAATAGAAATAAATGTTATGGAAAAAGAGCCAGACGAAATTAATATAGATAAGATTCATGAAGAAGTCTATAAAGAAGCAAAAGATGCATATTATACTAAAGATCCTTTTGAAATTTTTCCAGAAGTAAATGGTGTTGATTTTAATGTAGATGAGGCAAAAGAGTTAATAAAAGAAGAAAAAAATGAATATACTATAAAATTAACTATTACAAAACCAAAGGTGACAATTGACCAAATTGGTTCTGAAGCATTTCCAGATAGGCTCGCTGTTTTTACAACAAGATATGATGCAAGCGCTACAGACAGAACAACAAATTTAAGAATAGCATGTCAAAAAATTAATGGAACAGTTTTAATGCCAGGTGAGACATTTTCTTATAATAAAACATTAGGTGAAAGAACAATTGCTGCGGGATATAAAGAAGCAAAAATATATTCAAATGGTCAAGTTGTTGATGGTCTTGGTGGAGGAATTTGCCAAATTTCTTCAACATTGTATAATGCAGTTCTTATGTCAAATTTAGAAATAGTTGAAAGAAGAAATCATCAATTTGTAACATCATATTTACCTGCTGGTAGGGATGCTACAGTTGTTTATGGGTTAACAGATTTTAAATTTAAAAATTCAAGAAAATACCCTGTTAAAATAAATGCTGGTGTACAAAATGGAATTGCAACGGTTTCAATATATGGAATTAAAGAAGAACAAGAATATACTGTTTCTTTTGAAACAAGAACAATTGCAACTCTTCCTGTTACAACAAAGTATATAGATGATGCAAGCTTGGCTGAAGGCCAAGAAGTGGTTACTCAAAAAGGAGCAACAGGACTTCAAACTGAAACTTACATTATAAAAAGTTTAAATGGAAGTGTTGTTTCAAAATCTTTATTATCAAAAGATACATATAATGCAATGCAAAGAATTGTAAAAAGAGGAACAAAGAAAACAACTAAAGTTCCAGAAACAACAACTAAGGAAACAACTCAAGAAAAAAATCCAGAAGCCACAAAGCCATCTTCTACTACACCTGAAACAAAAAATAATACTACAGTAAATAATTCAAACTCTAATAAAACTGAAAATAAAAATAATACTCAAAATGTAAGTTCTAATAAAACAAATACACAAGCAAGTAATAAAAATTAGTTAAAAGTCTCTTCTTTTTGAAGAGACTTTTAAGCTGGTATTGACAAAAATTATTTTTGTAGTATAATAACATAAGTTAATATATGCGCCATTAGCTCAGTTGGTAGAGCAGTTGACTCTTAATCAAATGGTCGGAGGTTCGAATCCTCTATGGCGCACCAATTATAATAACCTATAAACAAAAAAGCTTGTAGGTTGTTTTTTTGTATATAAAACTACAATATTAATATAGCAAATACTGATGCTTTTATTTCGATTTATATATTGAAAATAATATACTTTTGTTATATAATTATATAAAATATTTTTGAAGGAGGGAAAAAAATGCTTCCAGTAACTACAGGTTTCATTTTCCCTGATGGCAGTCATATAAGTACAGGGACAGAAGGACATTGCAAAAGTGCATATAAATATATACAAAAGCACAATTTGCAAAAACAATTTAATAGTTATGTTGGGTCTGCCGATGACTTTTTGATTGAACGGCTTGGTGCAATGAAAATATGTCACTACAGGTTTAAGAATTATGTATATATGCCAAGAAACTGTGGATGGTACATAAAAAAAATAAGAAATATGTACGAAAAAGAAGGGTTTATTATAAAGGATTGCTATATGCAAGAAATAAAAATAGACTTAGATGAACAAATTTTAATTACACAAGGTTATTCTTACAATCAAACGGTTATAAAAACCTTAACTCCAGATGGAAGGATTATTTATGCATATAATCCAGCAAGAAATGGAGACTAAAATGTGGTCACTTTTTAGTGACCTTTTTTAATGCCTTTTTATAAAAGTTAAAAAAATAAAATATTGACAAAAATCATAAATCAAATTAAAATAATTATATGGGAAAAAGGGGGAGTAAAAGTGCTAAAAATATATAATACAGGAAAAGATACAAATAAATTTGAAGAAATAAACACATTTGAAAAAGGAAGTTGGATTAATTTAGTGAACCCCTCTGAGGAAGAAATAAAAAAAGTATGTGATAATTTACAAATACAAGAGGATTTTATTAGAGATTCTTTAGATTTTGAAGAAAAAGCAAGAATTGATATAGAGGAAGATGATGGTACAATATTATTTGTTGTAGATGTTCCAATAATAGAAAAAACAAAAGATGGTAATGATATTTATACAACAATGCCACTTGGAATGATTGTTGTAAGAGATGATTTTTTTATTACTGTTGCATTAAAGAAAAATAAGGTAATTAGTACATTTGAAAAAACAAGAATAAAGAATTTTCAAACTTATAAAAAAAGTAGATTTATATTTCAAATTTTATATTTAAATGCTTCATATTTTTTAAGCTATTTAAAGCAAATAAATAAAGAGACAGAAATTGCAGAATATATATTAAAAAATTCAATGAAAAATAAGGAGCTATTAAAATTATTAAACTTAGAAAAAGGTTTAGTATATTTTACAACTTCATTAAAATCAAATGAGCTAGTAATGGAAAAAACAATGAGGGGGAAAATTATAAAATTATATGATGAAGATGAAGAAATACTAGAAGATGCAATTACAGAAAATAGACAAGCTATAGAAATGGCAAAAATTTATAGTGATATCTTAAATGGAACAATGGATGCATATGCTTCTATAATATCTAATAATTTAAATGGTGTAATGAAATTTTTAACTTCAATTACTATTGTTTTAGCTGTTCCAACAATGATTTCTAGTTTTTGGGGAATGAATGTTGGTCTGCCATTTCAAAATAGTCCATTTGGTTTTATAATTATGATTGGAGTTTCTATAATTCTAACATTACTTGTAACATGGTGGTTAAAAAGAAAAGATATGTTAGACTAAAATAAAAAAGATTTTAAGTATAACTTAAAATCTTTTTTATTTAATTATTTTCTCCTAGAATTTTTTTAATTTGAGATAATTCTTTTTTAAATAAATTATATGTTGTATTTGAAATTGATTTATTTGTTCCATTTTCGTATGTTTCTATTTCAGAATTTAAATCTATTAATTTAAATTTATGTGTACTTACAGATGTATTTTTATACATATAAATTGGCACATAATTTATATTATCTATACAAATAGTTCCATCTACTTTTCTAGTAATTTTCATATTTAAAATAATAGAATCTCTTGTATTTATAGCATTTTGGTCAGCTGTAAAATTTCCAAGTGCATATGCCACAAAGCACTGTTTTGTAGTGCCATCTGGCATTGTAACTTCACGAGTTTCGAAAGGTTCTATTACATGAGGATGATTACCTATAATTATATTCACACCATTTTGGAATAAAAAGTTTGATAATTCTTTTTGTTCTTCATTTGCTGTTGTTCTATATTCTGTTCCCCAATGCATAGACGCAATAATTATGTCTGCATTTTCATCTTTTGCCATTTTTATATGTTTTTTTATTAAATCTTTATCAATTAAATTAACACAATATTTTTTTCCTTCTGGAACTGGAATTCCATTTGTACCATATGTGTAATCTATAAATGCAACTTTTAATCCATTAATTTCTTTTATAAATGTTTTATTTTGTTCTTCTTCTGTTTTATATGTACCCAAGTGTTCAATATTATTTTTATCTAAAACATCAATTGTTTTACTTAAACCTGAAAATCCCATATCTAAGCAGTGATTTCCAGCAGTTGTAATAATATCTATACCAATATCTTTTAAGGCTGTTGCTAAACTATCAGGACTGTTAAAAGTTGGGTAATTGCTATAACCTCTTTCCTTACCAGCAAAACTTGTTTCAAGGTTTGCTATTGTTATATCAGAATTTTCAGTATATTTTTTTATGTCTTCAAAAACGTAAGAAAAATCATATTCATCTGTAGAAGTGTTGTGTGCATCCCAATATTGTGTATTATGGCATAAAATGTCTCCAAGAGCGGTTAATGTAAATGATTTATCTTCAGTTTGCACATTTTTTGTTTGATTAGTATTTTCAGCTTCAGAAATTGTTGTATTAGAATTATTATTTTTATTATTAAAAAGATATATTCCAAAAATTATTTCTGCTATTATTAATATAATTATTAAAAAAATTGAAAATTTTTTCAATTAAATCCCCTCCATTATTTAAATTAACATTAATTAGTATTTTTTTCAATATAATGAATAAAATTTATTAAAAATATAATAATATAATTAGATTATTTTTTGGAGGTAAAAAATGAAGGTTATAGATACTATAGCATTAATTTTAGTTATTATAGGTGCTATTAATTGGGGACTAATTGGAATATTTAATTTTAATTTAGTTGATACAATTTTTGGTGTAGCATCAGTAATTAGCAAAATAATTTATATATTAGTTGGAATATCAGGATTATGGAGTATAAAGCTATTATTTGGAAGTAATAACTAATTATGATGAAATTAAAAAAGAATTTTTGCATATAATTTTAATGTTTTAAAATTTATAGCAAAGATTCTTTTTCTTTTTTTATGAAATTATAACTATAATTTATGTAAAAGCTTAAGCTTATGGTAATTTGGCTTGAAATTATTTAGCAAATATTGTATAATAGCAAAGATAAATTATAGGAGGAGATTATTAATGCTAAGTGCAAATGGAGTAACTGTACGTTTTGGAAAAAGAGTTCTTTTTGAAGATGTAAATATTAAGTTTGGAAAAGGAAATTGCTATGGAATAATAGGAGCCAATGGTGCTGGAAAGTCAACATTTTTAAAAGTTTTGTCAGGAGAAATTGAGCCAAGCAAAGGAGATGTTTCATTAGAAAAAGGTGAAAGGCTATCTGTATTAAAACAAGACCACTTTGCTTTTGAAGAATATACGGTAATGGATACAGTTTTAATGGGAAATAAAGAATTGTATGATATTATGAAAGAAAAGGAAGCAATTTATGCTAAACCTGATTTTTCAGAAGAAGATGGAATGAAAGCTGCAAAATTAGAAGAAAGATTTGCAGAACTTGATGGATGGAATGCGGAATCAGATGCAAGTCAATTATTAAATGATTTAGGCATAATTCCAGATAATCATTATAAATTTATGAAGGAAATTGAAGCTAGGGAAAAGGTAAAAGTTCTTTTAGCACAAGCCTTATTTGGAAATCCAGATGTTTTATTATTGGACGAACCTACAAATGACCTTGATTTAAAAAGTATAAATTGGCTTCAAGAATTTTTGATAAATTTTGAAAACACAGTAATTGTAGTATCACATGATAGGTACTTTTTAAATAAAGTATGTACTCATATTGCAGATGTTGATTTTGGAAAAATAAAAGTCTATCCGGGAAATTATGATTTCTGGTATGAATCAAGTCAGCTTGCATTAAAACAAATGAGAGAGCAAAACAAAAAGAAAGAAGAAAAAATTAAAGAATTACAAGATTTTATTGCAAGATTTAGTGCAAATGCTTCAAAGTCAAGACAAGCAACCTCTAGAAAAAAGACATTAGAAAAGATAGAGTTAGATGAAATAAAACCATCAAATAGAAAGTATCCATATGTAGATTTTAAACCAGATAGAGAACCAGGAAAAGAAATATTACAAGTAAAAAATATTTCTAAAACAGTTGATGGAATAAAAATATTAGATAAAATATCATTTAATGTGAAACAAAATGATAAGATAGCATTTTTAGCAGATAATGAAAATGCCAAAACAGTATTATTTCAAATAATTGCTGGAGAAATTGAACCAGATGAAGGAGAACTTGTTTGGGGAACAACAATAACAAAATCATATTTCCCAAAAGATAATGGCTATTTATTTGAAACAGATGAAAATGTAACCGAATGGCTTAGAAAATACTCAAAAGATCCAGATGAAACATATGTAAGAAGTTTTCTTGGTAGAATGTTATTTTCAGGAGATGAAGCATTAAAAAAAGCAAATGTTTTATCAGGAGGAGAAAAAGTAAGATGTGTTCTTTCTAAGATGATGCTTTCAGGAGCAAATTTTTTAATATTTGATGAACCAACAAATCATTTAGACATGGAAAGTATTACTTCTGTAAATGAAGGAATGAAAAAATTTATTGGAAATATTTTATTTACATCACATGACCATGAATTGACACAGACAGTTGCAAATAGAATAATAGATATTAAACAAGACGGAAAAGTAATTGATAGAGAAGTTACTTATAATGAATATTTAGGTGTTGAATAAATTTAACTAAAGTTACGAAAGGAGAAATTCGTATAAGCATTAAATATATTTAATTATACGAGAAAAAAAGATGGAAAAAATTATAAAAATTATTGCAGACGAGTTGCAAGTAAAGCCAAGTCAAGTTGAGGCAACTATAAAATTAATTGATGAGGGAAATACTATACCATTTATTGCGCGTTATAGGAAAGAAGTAACAGGTGGATTAAGTGATGAAACTTTAAGAACTCTTGGAGATAGATTAAATTATTTAAGAAATTTAGAGCAAAGAAAAGAAGAGGTCATAAAATCTATTGATGAGCAGGGTAAATTAACAGACGAAATATTAAAACAAGTTGCAATTTCAAAAACACTTGCTGAAGTTGAGGATGTATATAGACCGTATAAACAAAAAAAGAAAACAAGAGCTACAGTAGCAAAGGCAAAAGGATTAGAACCTTTAGCTAAAATTATAATAGAGCAAAAAGAAACTAGAGATATTAATGAGATTGCTAAGGATTTTATTAATATTGATAGTTTATCTGATGAAGATAAAAAGAATAAAGATAAGGTAGTTGCAAATGAGCAAGACGCTATTTGTGGAGCTTTAGATATTATTGCAGAAAATGTCTCTGATAATGCAAAATATAGAAAAGAAATTAAAAGAATTTGTTATAGAGAAGGGCTAATTGTTACAAAAGCAGCTAAAGAAGATGAAAAATCAAATTATGAAATGTATTATGATTATAGTGAGGCTATAAAATTTATTCCTAGCCATAGAATTTTAGCTATTAATAGAGGTGAAAAAGAGGAATTTATAAAAGTCAAATTAGAAAAACCAGAAGAAAAAATTTTATTATATATTGAAAAAGATGTAATAAAAGGTGAAACTCAATTTTCTAATATGCTTAGAAATACGATTTTAGATAGTTTTAAAAGGTTGATAGAGCCATCTATTGATAGAGAAATTCGTTCTGATTTAACACAAAAAGCAGAGGAAAAAGCAATTAAAGTTTTTGGACAAAATGCTAAACAACTACTTTTAGGAGCTCCAATAAAAGGTAAAACTGTTATGGGATTTGACCCAGCATATAGAACAGGGTGTAAAATTGCAGTTATAGATGAAACCGGAAAGGTTCTTGACTATACTACTGTGTATCCTACAGAACCACAAAATGATGTGGTTGGAGCTAAAAAAGAATTATTAAAGTTAATTGATAAATATAAAATTAATATGATTGCAATTGGTAATGGTACAGCTTCCAGAGAATCTGAAATGTTTGTTTCTGATATGATTAAAGAAGCTTCTTGCGATGTTCATTATGTAATTGTAAGTGAAGCAGGTGCTTCTGTATATTCTGCATCAAAACTTGCAACAGAGGAATACCCAGATATAAATGTTTCTATAAGAGGTGCTATTTCTATTGCAAGACGTTTGCAAGATCCACTTGCAGAACTTGTAAAAATTGATCCAAAGGCAATTGGAGTTGGACAATACCAACATGATGTTAATCAGAAAAATCTTGCTGAAAGCTTAACAGGAGTAGTAGAAGATAGTGTTAATAAGGTTGGAGTCGATGTAAATACTGCAACACCTTCACTTCTTTCATATGTATCTGGTATAAATAACACTATTGCAAAAAACATTGTTAAATATAGAGATGAAAATGGTAAATTAAAAAATAGAAAAGAATTGTTAAAGGTACCTAAACTTGGAAAAGTGGCATTTGAACAATGTGCAGGATTTTTAAGAATTATTGATGGAGATAATCCACTAGAAATTACTGCAGTTCACCCAGAAAGTTATGAACAAACAGAAAAATTACTAAAACAAATTGGCTTTGATAAAAAGGATTTAGTAAATAAAGAAAAGTTAACTGATTTACGCTCAAAATTAAAGGCTATTGATATTAAAAAAACGGCAAAAGAACTTGAAATAGGAGAGATGACTTTACAAGATATTATAAATGAGTTAATAAAACCAGGAAGAGATCCAAGAGAAGATATGCCAAAACCTATTCTTCGTAGTGATGTTTTAAAATTCGAAGATTTAAAAGAAGGAATGGTATTAACAGGAACTGTTAGAAATGTTATTGATTTTGGTGCTTTTGTCGATATTGGCGTAAAATATGATGGGTTAGTACATATTTCCGAAATGAGTGATAAATTTATAAAAAATCCATCAGATATTGTATCTGTAGGAGATATTGTAAAAGTTAAGGTAATAAAAATTGATATGGAAAGAAAAAAAGTAGGACTTTCTATGAAAGGATGTTAAAATAAAAAACTAGTAATTTAAATTTAATTACTAGTTTTTTATTTATTAAATTATAATTTATATATTATAAACATTCTGCGACATTTGGATTAAATTGTTCTTGAATACTTTTTATTTTATCATAATCATGTTCTAATATATCTAAAAATACATCATCCAATTCTGGATCAAATTGGGTTCCTCTACCTTTTTTAAATTCTTCAATTACAACTTCTATAGGTAATGAATTTCTATAAGTTCTTTTTGATGTCATTGCATCAAAACTATCTGCAATAGCAGCAATTCTTGCAAAATAAGGAATTTCATCACCTTTTAATTGACTAGGATATCCTTTTCCATCATATCTTTCATGATGATGTTTAACAATTGGGATTATTTCTTTAAAAATTGATGCTGTTGAAAGTATATGTGCTCCAATTGATGGATGATTTTTTATTTCAGAGTATTCCTCATCAGTTAATCTTGATTCTTTTTGTAATATTGCATCAGGTACTCCAATTTTTCCTACATCATGGAATAAACCACCAATTCTTAATGTTTTTAAATCTTTTTCAGAAAGTCCTAATTTTTCGCCAATTAATACAGAATATGCAGATACTCTGTCTGAATGTCCTCTTGTGTATGGGTCTTTAGCTTCAACTGTATATCTAATTGTTTGAACACTTTCTAGGTATGCTTTTTCTAATTGCTCATATGTATCTTTTAATTCTTCATTTATTCTTTGAATTTCTCTCATTTGAGCAACTGATTTTATTCCTGATTCTATAAGTAATATTACTTGATCAAATTTATCACTTTTTTCACAATAGCCTTGTATATCTAGCCTTTTGATTGTTTCTAATGGTGGGGCTAAATCTTTGTGACCTGTTAATAGTAATATATACAGTTCTTTATTGAATTTTCTTATTTCTTCTACAACTTGATCTCCATGAAGTGGTGTCATTATAAAGTCTAATACTAATAAATCAAAGTGTTCTTGTTTAACTCTTTCAATTGCTTCTACTGGGTCAGTTATCCCAACAAATTGGTATCCAGATCTTTTTAAAAATATTGATAGAGAGTCTAAAATTCCTTCTTCGTCGTCTACGACAAGTATTTTATAATTATCATTTGTGCTTTGGTTTACTGCTGCTTGTTGTGCTCCGTGCCTCATAATATCACCTCTGTATGTTTTATTTCTCGATTACATTATATTGATAAAGTTTATAAAAAGCAAGAGGTTTAGATTAAAAAATATAAATAGTTGACAAAATTCGAATAGAATGTAAACTATAGGTTAATATTTATATAAATAAAAAGTATTAAGTTTTTACTTAATACTTTTTATAAATTTACATTGGAATATAAATATTAAATTTAGTTCCTTTTCCCTTTTTAGTATCAAAGGTTATATTACCATTAAAGTGAGCTTTTATTGTAGAATAAGACATATATAATCCTAATCCTGTACCATTTTTTCCTTTTGTTGTAATCATCTCTTTAAATAGTTTATCTGTTACTTTATCTGGCAATCCACCTGCATGGTCTTCAATTGAGAATATTATATTTTTTGAGTCTTTGGTAATAGTAAATTCAATACTTTCATTTTCTTTTCCATTATAAGCTTGAATTGCATTTGATATCATATTATTAATAACTTGAACTAGATTATTAACATCACCATTAAGAGTTAAGTTTTCATCAACTTTTATATCTGTATTTAGGTTTATAATGGCATTTTTTAATTCATGCTTCATAAGGATTGTAACTCTTTTTACAAGTTCTGATATTGTAAAGTTAATATCGTCTTCATTTGACATGACAACAGCTTGACCTTTAACAGCAGTAATAATGTCTGACATATATTCTGTATAATTTTTTATTTTCTCAATCCATGTAGACATATCACTTGCAATTTCATGGTGGTCTTGGCTATTTACTGTTGGGTCATCAATTGATGAATCATATTCTTTAATTAAATCATTTAACCCTTCTGCTGCTCCAGCTATTGACATTATAGGTGTTTTTAAGTTGTGTGCAATTCCTCCTATTAGTTGGCCTAATGAAGATAATCTTTCGCTTTCCATTAGTGATTCTTGTGTGTCTTTTATTTGGGTAATATACTCTTGTGTTAAATGTTGTATTTTATTAAATGCAATTGTTAGATCTCCAAGCTCATCATTTGAAAGTAAAGGAAGTGGAGATTCATTTATAACATTATCTTTTTTTGAAATTTCTGTTAATCTGTATGAGATTTCTGAAATATTTTTACTTATATTTTTTGTCCAGATTAATAATATAATGATATAAACAATAATTGCTGCAATACTAATACCAACAAAATATGTCATTATTTCTACATTTGTAGTTGTATATTTAAAACCAATTAATACAGAACTTGAATCTTGTAATGTAATACGTTTAGCATAACCTTGTTCTTCTACTCCATAATATTCATAAACTCTCCCATCTGTTTGATCTAAAAACTCATTTGCATATTCTATAAAGAAATTTGTTGCATTACCAGAATTTGATGAGAATTTTTTTTCATTAGATCCAATTATAAAGTAGTAATCTGAAGAATTTCTTAAAGGAATATTATCTAATTTAGTTGAAATGGTTTCTAGTGTTTCATTATCAAAGTCTATATCATTCATTGCTTGTTTGTAGTAATAATAACCATTTTCACCATTTTGTTCAGTTACTTTAGAATACCCCAATAATGAAATTGTAATCATTATAAAAATAAAGAAAGGTATTAAGTTAAGTAATAAGTTTTTATAAAATTTTGTTTTCTTTCCAAATGAGGTTACATTTTTATTAATTGTATATGTAGATTCTATAATAGCATTTAAATCACTTCTAATTAGGACCATGGATATAACCCATGATGCTGTAAAAAATGAAAAATATATTAATAAAAATTTAATACATAAAATAATGCTAATTTGAACCATAGAAAACAACATGCATAAAACTATTCCTAGTAAAACTGTTTGTACAAAAAATAATTTTTTTGGTATTTTATAACATTGCAATCTAACTTGTTCGGTTTCTTTTATAGTTACATCTTTTGGGTCTTTTTTTATATATTTAAATATGTCTGAGAAGAATATTTTTATGAAAAATGTTTGTAATAACAATGCAAATATTCCTAACAGGATATATTGCTGGTCATGGGTTAACACCTCTATTTTTAATTGAAAATCAATTGCCTCTGAATATGGAGGGTAATTAGATAATACAGGTATTAGAAATCGCATAAGTACAATTACAGCTACTTCTAATAATAATAATTTACTATATATTCTTAATTTTAAGTTTTTCATTTATTACTCCTTAACAATTTTAAAAATTTTATCTAGATAATCAGTATCAATTTTATTCCAACAAAATCCTAAATTTAATAGCTCATTACAACTAATTTCTTCAATTGTTTTAGTTTCTATTAAATTTGAATATAATAAATCATTTAGTAAGTGGGCACTATGAGGATCATCTAATTGTTTAATTCTTTTTATAGCTTCTTCAGTTGATATTGTTTCAATATTAAAGTTAGATACTAAATCTTTAACTGAAAGAAGATTATTATTTAATATATGATAGATAGTGTTATTAGTATTATTTTTTAATAAAGTAACAATTGCTTGAGAACACAAATCAACAGGACTTAAGTCAATTGTAAGATTAAGATAATCTTTGGTAATTGATTTAATGCTAAGAATTGTTTTTATTCTGCTTAAAAATCCATTATCTAATTTGTTTGTTTGGAATTTACCATCTGTAATTCTTGGCATAATATTTCCTAATCTAAATATTTTAGCCTTTATAAAACCAGAATTAATAGCATCTAGTACTTTACATTCTGCTTCATATTTAGTTATCATATATACATGATTATTAAATGTTTGTCCAATATTAATAGAGTTTTCATCCAAATATTTAATGTCATTAATATCACAATAACCACCAACAGAAATTGTTGATATATGTGCTAATTTTGCATTAGATTTATGTACAAAATTAATTACATTTTCAGTTCCAATAACATTTGTCATATGAAATTTATTGTATTTACCATAATGCTTTACATAAGCTCCACAGTGAATAACTGTTGATATTTTTTTGGTTAAATTCGAATATTCCTCATCTGAAATTCCGAAATTTTCTTTTTCAAAATCCCCATTAATAATTGTAATTTTGTCAAGATTTGCCATATCTTCATAAGTAAAATAATCTTTAATAAATTTTTTAAACCTATTTTCAGCTAATACACCATTTTTGTTTCGTATTAAACAAAATACTTTTTTTGTATTAGGATTTTTTATTAAATCTCTTAATATATGAGCACCTAAAAAACCTGTTGATCCTGTTAATAAAACATTGTTTAAATCATAAGAAAATGTATGGTTTTGTATTTCTACCTCATGAAATACATTTATAGTTGATTTATCATTTTTATTGTTTATAGATTGTGCTAGTTTTTGTATTGAAGAATTATTATTAATTGATTGTATACTAACATTGTATTTAGATAATAATGTAGACATTTGCATTATATCTAAAGAATCAAAATTTAAGTCTTCAAAAAAGTCGTCTGTTATGGATATATTTGATATATTTTTTATTTTAGTAATTGTATCAAATAATTCTTTTTCAAGATTATTGGTTGGTTTTATTATTTCTTTATTTCTAAGATCTATTTGTGAAAGTAGTTTTTTTCTATCTATTTTTCCATTATTATTTAAAGGCATTTCTTTAACTTGGTATAATTTTGGTATCATATATGAAGTTAGATTTCGTCTTATTGCTTGTAATACAGTATCAACATAATTTTCTTTAGAGGTTTCTATGAAGCCAACTAGTGATTTTGTATAATTGTTATTTTCAATAGGCATAACAACAGCTTTAGTAACATATTTACATGCTAATAATTCTTTTTCAATTTCTTCTAATTCAATTCTAAAACCTCTAATTTTAACTTGATTATCATTTCTACCTATATATTTAATTCTTCCATCATAGTTCCAATAACCTAAATCACCACTTCTATATACAGTTTCACCATCTATAGTTATAAATTTTTCTTTTGTCATTTCAGGATTATTAAAGTAGCCGCTACATACGCCATTACCACTAATGCATATTTCTCCTTCACAGCCAATACCTAAAGGAAGTAAATCTTGGTTTAATATGCGTATTTTATAATTTTCAAGAGGATATCCTATATAAATATTATTATCATTTATATCATTTTTTGTTATTTCTCCCATTATTGCAAATATTGTTGTTTCTGTTGGACCATAGCCATTGTATATAATTATATTAGGATATTTTTCTTTAAAATATTTTAATGGTTCAGCATAAACTGCTTCTCCACCTAAAATAACATATCTAATATTATCTAAATTTAAGTTTAATAATTTTTCTTCCTCAATAACTTTATAAAAATATGCTGGAGTTTGATTTAAAATTGAAACTTTTTCTTTAACTAATAAATTTAAAAATTCTTTAGGATTAATAGTTGTTTCTTTTGGAACCACTACCAATTGACCACCATATAATAAACAACCGTAAATTTCCCAAGCAGAAAAATCAAATGTATATGTATGGAATAAAGTCCATATATCATTTGGGGTTTGGTTAAAATTTATATGTGTAGAATGTAATAAATTTACTACATTTTTATTTGTCATCATAGTTCCCTTAGGCTTACCGGTTGAACCCGAAGTGTATATTACATAAGCATAATCTGATAAAGAATGAGGTATATTATTAATATTATTTGATAAATTAGAATAATCAATTTCATCAGCATTTATACATTTCATATCTAAGTGTTGATTAATATATTTACCATGAGTTATTAAAATAGAACTATCACTATTACTTATAATGTAATTTATTCTATCTAGTGGCCAAAAAGGATCAATGGTTATATAGTATGCACCAACTTTTAATGTTGCAAGCATAGCTATGACCATTTGAGAAGAACGTTCTAATAAAATACTAACAGGAATATTATTTTTTATATTATTATTTAGCAAAGTATTTGCAAAACCATTAACTTTTTGTGATAGTTCTGCATATGTTAGAATTTCATTTTTAAATTTTAGTGCTATTTTGTTTGGATGTTTTTTTACAGTTTCTTCAAACAAGTCAATTAATGTCTTTGAAGGTGAATAGTTTGTAAAATGGTTAAATATATTATTTATTTTATTATTTTCTTCAGTACTTATAAAAGAAATGTTTTTTATAGGTAAATTTTCTTTAAGTACATTATTAATAATATTTTTTAGTCTTTCGAAAACTAATTTTATTTCATTATCATTGCAAAACGATTCATTATAATCCAAATTTAAAAAATATCTTCCTTCACCATTATAGTCTGTAATGTGCATTTCAAAACTAGTTTGTTGATTAGCTGAAAAGTTCCAAAAATGTTTAAATTTGCATTCTAAAATATTTTCGTCTGGTCTCATATTTTGAAAAGATAAAATTGTATCAAATAAATTAGTGTTTATTTGTTTTTCTTTTCTTGTATATTCTAACATATTTTGATATGGGTAACTTTGATGTCTTAGTATTGAAATTAAGTCAATTGCTATTCTTTTTGTAAATTCAATAAATGTTTCATTTTTATTAATATGTATATTTAAAGGAATTGTTGATACAAACATTCCTACTGTATGTTTATCTGTATAGTTTTTTCTATTTAATAAAGGTGTTCCTATTGTAAAATCTGTTTTTGATTGTGCTTTATATAAATATATAGAATATACAGCAATGAAAAATGCATAAGGTGTAATGTTATTTATTTTACAAAATTCATTAATTTTATCACTACAATCTAGTTCATTTGTATATCTATTTGAGCTAGAAGTTTTTTTATTGGCTATTTCCTTAAATGGAATGGCTTCAGTAAATGAATTTAAATAAGAATCCCAAAAGGCTTTATCTTTATTAAATTTTTCACTAGAAAAATATTGTTTCTCAGCATTAATATAGTTTATATATGATGGTTGTTCAATATCAATATAAGTTTCATTGTTATGAAACAAATTGTAATATTCCATAAATTGGTTTAACAATATTTTTGTTACCCAAGCATCAGCAATGATATGATGTAATTTTACGTATATTGCAGTATGATTTTTTTCGAGTTTGTAAATTGCAAATTTATATAATTTATTATCCTCAAATTTGAAGATTTTTTTTGCATCGATTTCCATTTCTTGTTTTTTCTCTATTAAAGTTTTATTAACACAATTAAATATTGGTATTTCTTCATAACAATATTGACTTATATATTGAAATACATTATTGCCATCTTTTTTTATGCGAATTCTTAAAGCGTCATTTGATTCAATTATTTTGTTAATTGCTTTAACACATATTTCTGGATTTAAATCTTTTTCAAAATAATAAGTAAAAGAAATGTTGTTGATAGATGTATTGGGATAATATTCTTCTCTTAAATAAATATTCTTTTGTGGATTTGTTAATTCATAAAAGTCCTTTTTTACCATAATTTCACCTTTTATTTTTCAAATTTTAAATAATATAATTTTACATATAGATTATATTATGAAAATGAAAAAAAAGCAAATTTTTGACGAATTTATTTATAAAAAAAAGAAAATCAAATGTTTAAAATAATTAAATTAGGAAAAAATAACAAATAGGAGAGTGAATTGGTTGAAATATGTTAGTAAAAAAAGAAATAAAAAAATAATATATATAACAATTTTATTAATAATGCTATGGATTATTTTATGGTATATGTACAATACATACAATAAAATAGAAATAAATCAAAACAGTTATCAAACAACTAGGTTACAATCCACAAATTATTCAGAAAATGTGGAAAATATAACAAATAAAAGTAATACACTGGCAGATAAAATTGAGGATGTAACTAAGAGTGTTGTAGGAATATCAAAATTAAAAAATACAGGAAGTTCAATATTAGATAATAATAGTGAAGAAAAATTAGGACTTGGAACAGGAATTATAGTATCTAGTAATGGATACATTTTAAGTAATCAGCACTTAACAGGAGAAAAGTACAGCAAATGCTATGTAACATTGGAAGATGGAAAAACTTATGGTGCAAGTGTTGTTTGGAGTGATATAGATTTAGATTTATCAATCTTAAAAATAAATGAAAAAGATTTAGTGGCTGCAACTTTGGGAGATTCAAGCCAAATTAGAGTTGGAGAAAGCGTGTATGCAATTGGTAATCCAATAGGTTTTGAGTTTAGGAGGACCGTAACATCAGGAATTATTAGTGCAAAAAATAGAACTATAAAGTTAGAAGAAAATGGAGAAAGTTCATATATGACTAATCTTATTCAAACAGATGCAACAATAAATCCTGGAAATAGTGGTGGACCATTAATTTTAGCTAGCCGGTGAAGTTATAGGAATTAATACAGTAAAAATATCTTCGGCTGAAGGAATAGGTTTTGCCGTTCCAATTAATGTTATAAAAAGTGTAATAGAAAGTTTTGCAAAAAATGATAATTTTGAAGAGGCAAATATTGGAATATATGGTTATGATAAAGAGGTAATTCCATATTTAACACAAAAAAATACGAGTTTTAATAAAGGAATTTATGTTACAAAGATTTTAAATAATAGCCCTGCTAGTAGTACAGATTTAAAAGAGGGAGATATTATAAATTCTTTTGATGGGATTGCCATAAATACAATGAATGATTTAAAAGAGTTTATTTATAAAAAGAAACCAGGGGACACAGTTGTTTTACAAATTAGTAGAGGGAAGATAAATAAAGAAATAAGTATTGTTTTAGGAAAAAAATAACAGGCACTAGAAATTACTAGTGCCTGTTTGGATTATGAAGCCAATTCTTGTATTATTGAGATGTTTGGCAATCCTCTTGTAAAGAGAATGCCTTCGAATGCTTCCTTTTCCTTGGGGGTCGGATGGTAAATGAGATTTTCAGCTCCAACCATCTTAATGTACTCTTTTAACTGTCTGCGTATTTCCGTCATATTAATGACCTCCTTATAAAATTTATTTACATAATAATTATACCATTTTTTTAAATATAATGCAAATTTTACGTAAAATTTGGCTTTCCTATTCGAAAAATGCATTTTCATAAAATTCATTTTTCCTTACATAATCTTTTGTATCTTTATTATTCATATAAACTTCGGAACGATTTTTCTTTAAAAATTCAATTATATTATAAACATCAATCCAAATTTCGTTATTTCCATCTTCTTGTGATTTATCAAATATTAATTGCATTCCAAAATGTAAATGAGGAATATTTATATTATTAACATTTTCTTTTAGGCTATAACCTGTCATGCCAAGGTAGCCAATTACATCTCCTGCTTTTACGGTTTTTCCTTCTTGCATGTTTTCACTATAAGGGTGATTTTTTCGTAAATGAGCATAATAGTAATATCTTTTTTTATCAAAACTTCTAATACCAATTCTCCAACCACCATACTGATTCCAACCAATATGTTCTATAGTGCCTGATTCAACTGCAACTATTGGGGTACCTATACTTCCCATTAAGTCATTGCCAAGATGAGTTCTTTTAAATCCATATGACCTAGAATTTCCAAAATCATCATAGTGGCTAAAACCATAATTTTTAGCAATAGGAAGAAATGCTTTAATTCCATATTTTTCTGTTACTATTTTTTGTCCATCTTCATTTGTTGTTTCTATTTTGTAATCCCCAATAAAACCACTAAGTACAGCACTATAACTTTCAAAATAATAATTATAATATTTCATATTTTGTGTTAATTCTCCAATTGTTTGACCATTTTTAATTTTTTTTATTAAATCATCTAAATCAGTTTGTTTAAATTTTTTAAAATCGCCCCCATTTTTGCATGCTAAATAAGCAAGAAGTTCTATCCAATTATATTTTATTTCTTCATTTTTTACATGTGAATTTATATCTAATTTTGACGTTTTATCTAATACATCATATGTAATTTTAAAATCCACCCATTTAATAAAATCTTTTTTTTCTTCATTTTCATTATTGGCAAATACAAAACTTATTATTAAAGAAAATAACAAGATAAAAATAATTAATATTATAAAAGTGATTTTTAAATTTATTTTTAAAGTCTTAATAATCAATATAATACACCTCTTAATATTATAGTTTGTTTATTAATTATATATGTCTTTATTTTTTTATACTTATATAGTAAAATAGTTTAACGAATAAAGGAGGTTAAAAATGGATAGGTTTATGAAATTGGCAAATGAGAATGCAAAAAGAGGAATAAAAAATGGTGATGGCGGACCATTTGGTGCCATAATACTAGATGAAAATTTAAATATTATAGCAAATGGGAATAATAAAGTATTAAAAAATAATGATCCAACTGCACATGCTGAAATTGTTGCAATAAGAGAGGCTTGTAAAAAATTAAATACATATGATTTGTCTAAATGTATTTTATATACATCATGTGAGCCATGTCCAATGTGCTTGTCAGCAATTATTTGGGCAAATATAAAGACAGTTTATTATGGTTGTACAAAAGAAGATGCAGGAGAGATAGGGTTTCGAGATGATATTATTTATGATTATTTAAAAGGAAAAAACACAAAATTAATTAATTTAAAACAATTAGATAGACAAGAGTGCATAAAAACAATGGAAGAATATAAAAATACAAAAGGAATTATTTATTAAAAAGTAAACATAATACTTGCTAAAATTCTTTGATTATGCTAAAATGGTGTTTAATATTTAAATTTTTTATGGAGGGAATAATGGACAAAACATTAGTTAATAGATTTTATTTAGATAAAGAAAAAGATATTATTGTAAGTATATACCGTGAAAAAGAAGATGAGATAAGGTACATATTAGAAACACCAAATCATAATACAGGAAATTTAATAACAAATTTAGCAAAGTTATGTAATGTAGAAACAATAAAAGATAAAAATGATATGAAAATAATTACAGGAGTGATTCCAGCCAGTATAAATGGAGATCAAGAAATTGTATATATATTTAGACTTGGTGGAATTAAAATTGCAAATATTTATGAAAATGGAAAAGTAGCAATAAAAGCTAAAATACCTGCAATAACAAAAACATTAATGTCACAGACAAAAGATTATAAATTACCAATAGAAAAAACAATTGTAAAATCATATATATTTAAAAAAGATAAATTTAGGACCGATTTGCATACACATATGAATGCTAATTTGTCGCCAGATGCATTAATTTCTTTGGGTATAAAACATCAATTAAGATATCCGTTATATTATATTAAAAAATTAAAACTAAAAATGAATAAAGACCAAGAAGAAAAAATAATGGAGCAAAGAAGTATTATAGAAAAACAATATGAAAGTTTAGATTTAAAAGGAAAATATTTGACAAGAAAAATTGATGATAATACTTTTATTAATTTTGCAGATTTTATATTAAATAATATAGAAAATGCTCAATATAATATTGCAAAAATAAGAAATAGTTTAGCTATTTTAAAAGATGGACAAGCTGTGTTTACAAATTTAGAAAAACTATATATTTATAGATATGTTTTTTGTAAGGGAGTAGAGAGCAAAGATAAAATTGAATTGGACAGAGATAAAATAAATTTAATTCCAGAAAAAGATATTCGTAGAATGGTTAAAGTAATGCTTAAAGATAATGAGAACGAAAACTTAAAAAATATTACATTACGACAAGATAAACTTTTATGGATTGCAAGAGAATATCAAAAACAAAATATAGATTATGTTGAAATTGCGGACACAGACTTAGTTAAATCAAATGGACCAGCAATAAAATTAATTGAAGAAATTCATGAAATAATGCCATACATAGAAAAAGAAACTGGGGTAAAAATAAGATTTTTAGCTGCCATGAGAAGAATTCCATTAACAATTATAAAAGATCAAATAATAGGAGGAAACTATTTAAGGGACAACTTAGATGTGTTAAAAGCTATTGCAAAAAGCCCATATGTTGTTGGTAGTGATTTTATTGGTGAAGAAATAAATGATATTGGAGATTTAAAACCAGCAATAAATGAACTTGTAAAATATGTAGATGAGGTAGACAATGATTTTACAATTAGAATTCATGCTGGAGAAAATGATAGTTTAAAAGATAATGTTTCTAGATCAATTATGTGTGTAAAAGAATCATTAAGACCAGGACAAAAAATGCCTAAAATTAGACTTGGACATGGACTTTACACAGCAAATTTATCTTCCGAAGAGGGAAAAGAGTTATTGAAACAGCTGCGTGAAAATAATGTAATATTGGAGTTTCAATTAACATCAAATGTAAGATTAAATAATTTAACGAATTTAAAAATTCACCCATTAAAAACATATTTGGAAAATAATATAAATTGTGTACAGGGAACAGATGGGTGTGGATTTTATGGTGTAGATACTATTGATGAACAACTTGCTTTGCATAACTTACTAAACCTTACTACCCAAGATTTTGAAAAGATGAGAAAAGTTGAAGATATGGTGGTTAAACAAAGCCAAATATATTTTGAAAGAAAGTCTAAAGAATTTGAAAAATTCTTAAATGGAAGAACAATAAAAGAAGCATTGACGCATTTAGAACAAGAAATTCATGAGAAAAATAAAGATAATAATATGCCAATGAGAATAAATAATAATATGGAGGCCGAGAGTATTTTGAGAGATAAAGTAAGACAACTTCCAGAAAATAAAGTTCCTATAGTAATTGCTGGGGGGAGTTTTAATAAAAAGGGAAGAAATACTAAGGTCGAAAAGGCAGGATGTGAAATTTTAGAAAAATTTATAAAAAAAGTTGATGGTAGTAAAGCATTTTTTGTTATAGGACATAAAATGCAGGGCTATGAAAGGGAAGTTATTGATATTTGTAAAAAATTAAATAAAAATATTGAAATTTATGCAATAATTCCTAAAATGCTTTCTAAGCAAGAGTATGAAAATTTATCAAAAGATGATATTGATGGTATTAGAATTTCTATAGAAAGTGATGAAATGGGAATATATAAAAGTTTTAATTATGAAATTTTTGAAAGAAGAAATTCTATTGTTGTTGCTTTTGATGGTAATTCTTCTGTATCTAATTTAGTTCAAGAGGCAAAAAATGGTAAGGGAAAATCTAAAATATATGTAAATATAGAAAATAGTGTTTTGGCTGATAAAGCTAGAAATTTAGGTGGCTACGTTGTTCCATTTGATTTTAGTAAAAATTTAGCAGATATTATTTTAAATGATAACCCAGAAATTGTATAAAATAAAAAGCTCTAAACTTTGTTTAGAGCTTTGGTGCACCAGGAGGGATTCGAACCCCCGGTCTTCCGGTTCGTAGCCGAACACTTTATCCAGCTAAGCTACTGGTGCATACTTTTATATTATACTTGTTTTTTTTGTATTTTACAAGAGATTTTTAACATTTTAGTCGAAGTTTTTTTATGTTTTAGGGTAAATAATAATTTTTTTTTGAAAACTTTTAGAAAATTTATAAAATGTCTTGCAAATTTAAGTTTTTTGTGTTATATTATATTGGTCATATGATTTATCGAGGTGTAGCGCAGTTGGTAGCGCGCGTGGTTTGGGACCATGAGGTCGCAGGTTCGATCCCTGTCACCTCGACCATATTTAGAAGAATTCTTAGGAGTTCTTCTTTTTTACATTTATGAGCAAATACTGGTTATCACTGCATTACACACAATTTATTTAAACTTTTTCAGCCTTTCTAAAAATTCTATAAACTCTATAAATCTTTAAGTAAATGCAGTCAATTTTATAATTAATTGATTTTCTTCAATTTTGACTGCATATAAATTTATTTCAGATAATAAAACAGTTGGTATTACTAGAAAAAACAACTTTTATTTGAATGTAAAATACAATTTACAATAGGCATAATATCAATCTCTTTATGTTGTAAAATGTAATAAAATATGATAATATACTTACAGATAAATAGTAAGTTATAAGGGAGATTTTTAATGGAGATTATAGTAAATAATATAAATATACATTATGAAATTATTGGTAATGGAAAACCAATAATTTTGTTAAATCCGAATAGTACAAATACAAATGCAATGAAATTCATTGCAAATAAGTTATCACAAGATTTTCAAGTTTATTTATTTGATAGGAGATGCTGTGGCAAAAGTGAAAAAAATTGTATTTTGAGTTATGAGGAAAGTGCAAAAGATGTATTTGAATTTATAAATAAATTAAATATTGATAAACCATATCTACTAGGATCTAGTGGAGGAGCAACGGTTGCATTAAATGTTGCAATTCAATATCCAAAAAGTATTTCAAAATTAATTTGCTGTAGTGGTGTAGCAAGAAATGGAATTATTCATAAACCTACATATGCTAAAATAATGGAGAAAATCCCATATTATCCAGGTAAAAAAGAAAATGAAATGTTTGAAAATTTAAATAATACTATGAAAACATTGGATAAAACAGATCTTGAAAAAATAGATGTACCAACTTTGATTGTAAATGGTGGAAAAAAAGATATAGTACCTACAAATGAGGCAAAATATATTTCAAATAAAATTAAAAATTCAGAATTGATAATACTAGAAAAAGAAGGACATTTTAGCTATATGATTAATTGTAGGTGGTATGATAAATTAAAAGAATTTTTAGAAAGATAAATTACTTTATACGAAAGTATAGAGTAATTTTTCTTTTTGTGATATTATAACAACAGATAGTAAGTTGTAAGGGAGGATAACAATACTAAATATTGAATATAAAGATAATTTAGAAGAAGAGCATTATAGTATGATAGATAACGAATTTAATAAATTTGCTACTAAAAATGGTGTGACCTGTAATTATAGGTCATTTGCTTTTATTGCTAAGGAAGATAATAAAATCGTAGGTATAATAACTGGAAATTCATATTATAAGGAAGTTCATATAAGTGATCTTATTATTTTGGAGGAGTATCGAAATAAACAAATTGGGAGTAAACTAGTTGAAACTGTTGAGAGCCATTATAAAGATAAAGGTTTTGAAAACATAAATTTAACCACTTATGGCTTTCAAGCACCTGAATTTTATAAAAAATGTGGATTTAAAGTGGAATTTGTAAGAGAAAATAAAAAAAATCCAAAACTAAATAAATATTTTTTAGTTAAATATTTTTAGAAAATTGTAATTAAGGAAGAAATAAAAATGAATTTAATAAATTATTTAAATCAAAATGTTAGAGTAAAAGTTGATAGACCTTTGGGAAGTAAACATGCCAAACATGGATTTATATATCCTGTTAACTATGGCTTTGTTCCAGATACAATAAGTGGAGATGGAGAGGAATTAGATTGCTATGTTTTAGGCGTATTTGAACCGTTAAATGAATTTACAGGAAAATGCATTGCAATAATTCATAGAATTAATGATAATGATGATAAACTTATAATTGTACCAGAGAATAGAAATTTTAGTAATAAAGAAATTGATGTTTTAATTGAATTTCAAGAAAGATTTTTTAAACATGAAATTATTAGAGAGAATATTGAATTTAATAGTTTAATTCCTGAATTAAGTGTTTCAAATATAGAAACGAGTAAAAAATTTTATAAAAATTTAGGATTTAAAATTGTTTATGAAAGACCAGAGAATAAGTTTTGCTTTATACAGTTGGAAAATAATCAGATTATGATAGAAGAAAACAATAATAATTGGAATGTTGGAAAAATGGAATATCCTTATGGGAATGGAATTAATATAAGTATGTCTGTCAATAATGTTGAAGATTTATATGAACAATTAAAAGCTAAAGACATTAAATTTTTTATAGATTTTAATATGAACGAATATAGAGTGGACAACAAATTATTTCAAGATAAAGAATTTTTGTTGCAGGATCCTGATGGCTATTTATTAAGATTTAATAATTAAAAAGTAGGATAGATTTAGGAGATATAAATTATGAATAGAGAGTTGGAATTTTATAATGAAGTTAAAAATTGGGATTTTAGTAAAATCAAATATATAGAAGAATGTTTAACTAATTGGAACATGTATGACATATTAAACAAAACGGCAACAAAAGATTCATATATTTTAGATTTAGGTACAGGTGGCGGAGAAAAACTATTAGAGTATTTTCCCGAAGCAAAGGAAATTATTGGAACGGACTTTTCAAATGAAATGATAAAAACCGCTAATAATAACTTAAAAAAATCAAATAGAACTAATATCAAATTTAAGCAAATGGATAATTTAAATATAACAACAGAAAATAATTATTTTGATATAGTCGTAGCTAGACATACTTGTATTGATGCAAAACAAATATACAATACATTAAAAAGTAATGGTATATTAATAATTAGAGGCGTTGACAAACTAGATTGTTGGGAACTTAAAAAATTGTTTAAAAGAGGTCAAGCATACAATGATATAAAGCCAATTAGTTTGATTGATTATGAAAATATATTAGAAGTAGGATTTAAAAAAGTAGAATTGGTACCAATTCATGTTAGAGAATATTATGAAACAAAAGAAGATTTATTAGCACTTTTGTTAAAAACACCTATATTAAATGAATTCTCTAATGGAAATGAGGATTTTGATATTAATATGAATTTATTGGATAAATATATTAATTTACACAAAACAAATAAAGGAATCTTATTAATAAGAAGATATTATGGAATTACTGCAATAAAATAAAACAATATCTTACAAATTCTCGAATACTTTTTAAATTAATTAAGAAAGTGCAGTTAACTATAAAAAGTCAACTGTACTTTCTCTTATATTTCCATATCATCATCAATTTCCACTTCCTTATTTTCTACTATTTCTTCATTTTTTATAGGCTCTAAACCTAATGAATTTGTTTTATAATATTCCATTACTTTTTCCAATTCTGATTCTTTAAAACGATTAAAAACACTCGTATATGTATTTAGTGTGATTGATATATCAGTATGTCCAATAAGTCTTTGTAAAACTACAGCTGACATTCCTGCTTCAATACACCTAGTAGCAAAAGTATGTCTAAGACTATGTGTTGAAATATCTTTAGCTTCCATTCCTAGAGTGCTTTTTAGAATTCGTTTTAATCTAATATTTGCAACTGAATGAGATATATAATGGTCATTATATAAAAATAGAATATTATCCTTGTTTTCTTTTGCTACTTCTAACTGTTCTTTTATAGAAGGTATTAAGAAATCAGGAATAGGTACAGTTCGTTTACTTGCATAAGTTTTTGTTGTATCTCCCATAATTACCTCATTATCTTTTCCTAGTGTTAATGTCTTATTTACATTTATAATTTGTTTTTCTAACTTGTTTGTCTCCAACTGTTATTGTATATTGAGCTGACCATTTTTTTCTTTTTTCAATATAATATATACTTCCTTCACCTTTACTTCTTGCCATCAAATCCTCCTTTTTTAAAATTAGCATATAAAGAATTCCAATCAAAATTTGAATAATCTCTTTGTTCATAATTTGTATATAAATGTTTATTTTTATTATTTATATATTTATTATTATCTGTAAAGTCTGTTTTAACAGATATATTATTGTTTGCTTTAATACCCTCTTTAAGTATGATTGGATAGGGTGGGCAATTTACTTTTATAATTCTTTTTTCGATACATTTAGTATTTTCTTTATATACATATTTAATATTAATCCACCCTTTTTCCTTAAGGTCAGAAATTAGGCTAGATATTTGAGTTTTACTTAAATTAAACAATTCTGCAAAATAAGAATTAGTTGCAAAACACCCTTCTTTATTATCTAATCCAGCAATTTGAGATAATAATACTTTTTGAGTGATTGTTAAATTCCTTACATTCATTATTTCTATTGGTACTCTAATTTCTTTACAATTATTTATTATATTAATAGCCTCTTTTGTTTTTCTTATATTCAGGCATCCTTTTTTCTAGTTTCCATAGTGCATAAGCAATAGCAGTAATAGTCTTTGTTTTACCAATATTAATTGAAGGAAAGTCTGCTCTTTTAAATAATTCATTTGTTAAGTTTTCTCCCATTTTTAAATCTTTAGAAACATCTTTTACAGTTAGGTTTTTCCATGGATTTTCTAACCTATTAATTGCTTCCTTAATAAGTTCTTGTTTTAATTCTTCTTTCAAATTTTACCTCCTTATAGATAAAAAAATAGCAGTTATTAAAATAACTGCCTAAAATTTAAATATTAAATTTAATTAAATCAATTTTAACACCTCCATTTTCCACTAAAAAAGAGGCTCTCTAGAAAGCTCCTCGATATATACATGTATTTCATTATATTTATTATACTACCAATTTTTTTTATTTCAATGTAGTCTTTTTTGTGTATACTTTTTTGGCTACCATTTTTGTTAAACTTTTATAGTATTAATATTAGATAATAGAAATTTTTTTGTATAAAATTTCTAAAAATGTGAAACAATATTTATAAATATTTCAAAAAATGTTTCACATTTCTTAAGTTTTATGTTATAATATAAATGTGAAACAAAAAACATGATTATATATCAAAAAGTTTCACATTTATAAAGGAGTGATCTTATGGAAGAAAAGTATGAATTTATGAATCTTCTTCAAAGCAAACAAACTTTAACTAAAGAATTGAATAATTTGATATATGGCTCTGTTGAGATTAGAGAAAAAGATTCTAATAAATATATATATGTACATTACAGAGAAGATGGAATATTACTTACAAAATATGTTGGAGAATATTCTGATAATTTATATAATTTAATATTGAATAATAGTATTAAAGCAAAAGAATTAAAAAAAGAAATTAAGAAAATTGAAAAACAATTAAAACAATTGAATTATATTGATGAGGAACTTAGTCCACAAGTAGAAATAAACATAGATTTTGCTAAAAGACATCTAGTAGATACTATTTATAAACAAGCAATTTTAGAAGGTGTTGCAACAACATTTGCAGACACGGAAAGCATTATAGAAGGTGGAAAAATTAATAATATGTCTTCAGAAGATGTTTTAAAAATAGTTAATCTAAAACATGCTTGGGAATTTATATTAAATAAAAGTGTAATACTGTCAGATACAAATTTTCCATTATTATGCGAAATAAATAAATTTGTACAAGAAGGATTTTACTATAGTGCAGGAAAAATAAGAACTGTTCCAGTAAGTATTGGTGGAACAAAATGGACTCCTGAATTGCCAATAGAAAGTATAATAAAAGAAGAATTAGAAGATATATTTAATAAAAAAATAAGTGATATAGATAAAGCTATTGAAATGCTATTATATATTATGAAAAAACAAATATTTATAGATGGAAATAAAAGAACATCTATAATATTTGCAAATCATTATTTAATATCAAAGGGAAAAGGAATTATTGTAATTCCAGCAGAATTAACAGATGAATATAAAGATTTATTAATTAATTATTATGAGGGAAAAGATAAAACAAAAATTAAGAAATTTTTAAAAGAAAAATGTTTTATGAAAATATAGGAATTTATATATGCAGTCAAAGTGCAGTCACAAAGTTTCAATATATTGATATTACTGCACTTTGAAAAGATATAAATAGTCACCTCGACCATAAAAAGGAGCTTTTTATAAGCTCCTTAATTTTATATATATTTATAAACCATCAACTATTTTGTTAATAGTTAATTATATCAAGAAATATAACTAAAAAATCTATTTTTTTTAACTTCACTATTGTTAGAATCAAAAAAAGAAATATTACCATTTAAACGTTTAGTATTAATTAAATTATTTTCGATTAAAACAGTTTTTAAATGTTTTGCTAAGTAAGGGGCACCATTAAAAAAACAAACATTACCTAGAACTTCTTTAATTTCATTTTCAATTAAAGGGTAATGAGTACATCCCAAAACAACATTTTTAACTTTTCCTTTATATTTTGCTAAATTATGTTGTAAATAATTTTTTATTTGCAATTTATCTCCATTTTCAATTATGTCTGCAAGCCCAACACAAGGAAGAAGTTTTGTATTGTGATTATCATATTTATGGTAAAGTGTATTAAATTTTTTGCTTTCAATAGTACCTTTTGTTGCCATTACCAAAGTTGGATTATTATAAGAATAATCATAAACCATCTTATAAGCTGGTTCAATCACAACAAAGGGGAGTTTACTATATTTTTTTCTTAAATATTGTGCAGATTTTGCACTTGCTGTATTACAGGCAATTATGATTGCTTTACATTTTTTGCCTATAAAAAAATTTACTATATTATCACATAATTTATTAATTGTATTATCTGATTTATCTCCATAAGGGTTATTTAATGAATCACTATAGTAAATATAATTTTCATTTGGTAATATTTTTAAAATTTCCTTTAAAACTGTGGCTCCACCAATTCCAGAGTCAAATATACCTATTGGATTTTCACTGTTCATAACTTATTCCTTTTCCTACAAATTATAAATTAAAATTATTTTACAATAAACATTATGTTTGTCAAGTTATAAATAGAAAAATATTAATTACATAATTGTTGTAAAATAAAAATATATGTGATATATATTAAAACACAAAAGCTTTGTAATTCATCATAATTTGAGGAGGTAAAAGTCATGATTATGGAATTACCGAAAAAATTCAAGTTGCCATTTGCTGAAGTTATTGATGGAAATTTGAAAATTTACCAATTGCAGCGGTTTGAGGACCTAATGTATGAACTAACATATGCACTAAAAAGAAAGAAATGTGTATATTGCGGAAAAAAATTAAAACGTACTAATAGTACATTAGACCATCGGTACCCAAGAGATACAGGAGGTATAAGTATTACTAATAATCTTTTTCCATGTTGTTCAAAATGTAATTCTGATAAAAGCAATCTAACTCATGAAGAATACTTAAAAGTAAGGAGTGTTTCTAAAAAAGACAGAAAAAAGCATGTGAAACAGTTTACAAAATATAGAGAAAAAATAATGAGAAAGATTGGGTTCAAGCTACCTAAAAAATGGGTTACTTTTGATAAGATAGACGCTATTAGGTATAATAAACCAGAACAAGACTTAAAGGGAAAAAAATATTGTAGAATACTTGAATTTTATAAAAAGTATCAAAAATTGCCAAGACCTATTATTGTAGATAAAAATAATAAACTGCTTGATGGCTATAATATTATTGTTTTTGCAAATGATTTCAATATTAAAAAAATTCCTGTTATAAAGTTAGAAAACGTTGAATTGGTTGACGAAGCCTCTAAAGCATAAGCTTTAGAGGCTTTTATATATTAATTTATTTCTAAATAAAAAGAACTAGATAACTTATACAAAAGAGAAATCTAGTTCAATAAACAAAAAATAAACATATAAATATATGATTTATTACTGGAATTGTAGCAAAAAACAGGCCATAAGTCAATAAAAAAATAAAAAAATTAATCTAAATTATAAATTTCCAAATTTTTAAAAGCAGGATCATAAATATTTTTTCCCATAAAGTCAAATCTTGAGCCATGGCAAGGACAATCCCATGTTTTATCTATATCATTCCAGGAAAGCAAACAACCTAAATGTGTGCAAATAGGATTAACTGCAAAAATATTACCTGTAGAATCTTTATATATACCTACTTTTTGCCCATTTACATTTACTATACCACCAGAGTTATTATTAATATTTTCAAAATTAATTGTACTATTTTTTATTTTATCAATAAAAAGTGAATCAACACTTTGAACTATTATATTTTTTAGTTCTTTTCTATTTTTTATAGGTTTAATACGGGTAGAATCAAAAACATATGCATATTTGTTTTCTTTTTTTAAAATCATGTCTTTTATTATATTTGCAGCAACATTAGAAGTAGTCATTCCCCATTTATTAAAACCGGTTCCAATATACATGTTTTCTATTATATTAGAATATCTTCCAATATAGGGAATTTTGTCTAGTGTCATACAATCACGAGTATTCCATCTATATAAAACTTCAGCATTAGGATAAATTGACTTTAGTTTATTTTCTAATGTTTTATAGGTTTCATTATAACTAGTAGAGTAACCAGTTTTATGATTTCCGCCACCAACTAGTAAAAGATTTTTTCCATCAATTTTTACATGCCTAAAAGAATAAATTGGATCACTTACGTTTATATACATACCTGAAAAAGGTTTTTGCCTAATATCTGCAGCAATTATATATGATGTAGATTGATACATTTTAGTAAAATAAAAACCAGGAATATTTATAAAAGGAAAATGTGATGCAATTATAACATATTTTGATTTTACAATTTTTCCATTAACATAAGTATAAAAAATATTATTATCATTTTTTACATCTGTAACTAAAGAATTTGTGAAAATTTGTCCATCATTATTGGTTATTGATTTACATAGACCTAATAAATATTTTAAAGGATGAAAACTTGCTTGGTTTTTATATTGGATGGCTCCTAAAATATTAAAAGGTAGAGAGGTTTTTGTTACATAATTTGCATTAAAACCAATATTATTTAATGAATTTACTTCGTCTTTTATATTTATAATTTCATCTTGTTTATCTGTATAAATATATGAATTTTCATACTCAAAATCACATTTTATTTTTTCATTTTCTATTATTTCATAAATGTTTTTTATTGCTTGTTCGTTTGCTTCTAAATAATCTTTTGCAAAGCCTTTTCCATAAGAATTACATAAATAATTATATATTAAACCATGTCCGAGAAGTAATTTTGGCAGTTGTATGTCCAGTTGTTTTTGAACCTATAGTATCTTTTTCTAAAATAACTGTTTTAAAACCAAGTTTTGCTAAATAATAAGAACAGGTTATACCAAACATTCCTCCACCAATGATACATACATCAGTTGAAATATCATTTGCTAAAGTTGGAAAATTATTTAATTTATTTGTTAAATCTAGCCATAAAGAATTCAAAATAAATTTCTCCTTTTTTATATTATAAAAATAGTATAACCAAATTTTAAGAATAAATTAGAAAAAAACTAGTAAAATAAATTTTAAAGTGATATACTAAGAAAAATTAACAAAGGAGGATATTATGGAAGAGGAATTAAAGGAAAAATTATTTAATAAGAAAAAGGTAGGTTGGGAAAACCTTGATACTAGAAGAAAAGAGGAAATATTTAATTTTTGTAAAGATTATATGGACTTTTTAAATAAGGCAAAAACAGAAAGAGAATTTGTTAAAGAAGCAAAAAAAATAGCTGATTTAAATGGTTTCAAAGATTTATCTGAATATGATACTTTAAATGCAGGTGATAGAGTTTATTTTATAAATAGAAATAAAAGCATGTATTTAGCTATAATTGGTCAAGAAAAAATGGAAACAGGACTTCATATAATAGGTTCACATGTTGATTCACCAAGACTTGACTTAAAGCCAAATCCATTATATGAAGATACGGGTTTTGCTTATTTTAAAACACATTATTATGGAGGAATAAAGAAATATCAATGGACTACTATTCCACTTAGCATTCATGGCGTAATTGTAAAACCAAATGGAGAGAAAATAGAAGTTAATATTGGGGAAAATGAAAGTGATCCAATATTTACAATAACAGATTTATTACCACATTTAGCTATGGACCAAATGGAGAAAAAATTAAAAAATGGAATAGACGGAGAAGATTTAAATTTATTAATTGGAAGCATTCCTTTTGATGGAGAAAAAATAAGCGAAAAAGTTAAATTAAATATTTTAAATATATTAAATCAAAAATATGGCATTGTTGAGGCTGATTTATTAAGTTCAGAATTAGAATTGGTACCAGCATTTAAAGCTAGAAGTTTAGGATTTGATAGTAGTATGGTTGCAGCATATGGACAAGATGATAAAATATGTGCTTATGCTTCATTTGCTGCAATGATGAATTTAGAAAATGTAAAAAATACTGCTGTTTGTATTTTGGCAGATAAAGAGGAAATTGGAAGTATGGGAAATACTGGTATGGAATCACATATGTTTGATTACTTTATTTCTGAATTATTAAATAAAACAGGAGAAAATAGGGTTAACTTATTAGATAAAGTATTTTGTTATTCAAAAATGTTATCATCTGATGTTGATGCAGGATTTGATCCAATTTATGCATCTGTTTCTGACAAAACAAATGCAGGTTTACTTGGAAAAGGTATTAGTTTAAATAAATATACTGGTGCAAGAGGAAAATCTGGAGCTTCTGATGCTAATGCAGAATATGTTGCTTGGATTAGAAATTTATTAGAAAAATATGATATAAAATATCAATTAGCTGAACTTGGAAAAGTTGATATTGGCGGTGGAGGAACAATTGCCTATATTCTAGCTAATAAAGGTGTAGATGTTATAGATTGTGGTGTTCCACTTCTTTCAATGCATTCTCCTTATGAAGTTACAAGTAAATTTGATATTTATGAAGCTTTTAGGACTTATAAAGCTTTTTGGAATGAATAAAATATGATATATAATAGTTGAAAAATAACAGCATATATAAAAAATAAATTACAATAATAGAGTAAATGAAAAAACATTACTAAATAAAATTAGTAATGTTTTTTAAGACTGTTATGGTGAGCCAGAAGGGATTCGAACCCCCGACCCTTTGCTTAGAAGGCAAATGCTCTATCCAACTGAGCTACTGACTCATTTATTAAATGACATTAATTATAATATCACATAATAAGAGCAATGTCAAGAAAAAATGACTAAAAATTACTAAAAAATTATGCTTGCAAAACCAAGGCAGCCGAAAATAATAAATAAAATATTTGAAAGCCATTCTATTGTGCCTTCTTTTAGTTTAAGACTTAACCATTTACCAACAATTATAGCAATTAAATTACTTAAAACCATTCCTAAAATAGATCCTAAAATTAATGCAATTTTATAATTAGGGTATTGAAGACCTAAACCAAGGGAGGCTAAAAAGGTTTTATCACCAAATTCACCAACAAAAATACATAGTGCAACTAATAAAACATAATTTAAATTTAAATTAAGTAATGACTGTAAAAATCGTGCTTTTCTATTATTTTCGCTTTTATTTTTTTTAGGAATAAATCCAATAATTCCAAATAAAAGAAATGAAGAATATGTAATTATATCTAAATAAAATTTTAAATTTGCATCATCAAAATTTCCTAAAACACTGCCAAATAAAATAGCAAGACCATGACTTAAAAATGTGCCAACCCCTACGCCTACAAGAATGGAAGATACTTTACTTTTGGTGGAAAAAGATAATACTAAAAGTTGTGTTTTATCTCCAAGCTCTGCACAAAAAACTATAAAAAAACTAATTAAAAAAGCATAAAACATTTTAAAATTCTCCTTTTTTTAATAAATATTCTTTTATTAAATTAATATGCTATAATATTTTTTAATTTAAAAAAACATACGGAAATATAAGTTTGTGAATTTTTTGTGAATTGCTTTACAATAAAAAAATAAAGTGATATATTTTTTGTAACTTAAAATGAGGGAGGAATTTTTGTGATAGAAGTAAAAAATGTTACAAAAAAATATGGAAACTTTGTTGCCGTAGACAATATAAGTTTTAATATTAAAGAAGGTGAAATTATAGGGCTACTTGGGCCAAATGGAGCTGGAAAAAGTACAACAATGAATATGATAACAGGTTTTATTGAACAAACTGAAGGAGAAATCATAATTGATGGATATGATATGTTAAAAAAACCAAAAAAAGCTAAAAAGGAAATAGGGTATATGCCAGAAGGTGTTCCATTATATACAGACTTAACAGTAAAAGAATTTGTATCATATATGGCTCAAATAAAAAAAGTAGATAGAAAAATAAGAAAAGAACAAATTGAAAAAACAATAGAAGAAACAGGACTAAAAGATGTAGAAAAGAAATTAATAAAAAATTTATCTAGAGGGTATAAACAAAGGGTAAGTATGGCAGGTGCTTTAGTTGGAAAACCTAAAATATTAATTTTAGATGAACCAACTGTCGGATTAGATCCAAAACAAATAACAGAAATTAGAGAATTAATAAAAAAACTTGGAAAGACACATACTGTAATTCTTAGTTCACATATATTATCAGAAGTAAGCCAAATATGTAATAAAGTTATAATTATAAATAAGGGAAAAATAGTTGCAATAGATACTCCACAAAATCTAGAAAATGCAGTATCTAAAAATAATAATATATATGTAACAATAGAGGACCCAGAAAACAAAATAGAAACTGTAAAAGATAAAATAGAAGGAATAAAAGATATTAAATTAGTTGCAACAAATGATGATGGAACTAAACATTATTGTATAGAATCAGAAGGAGAAAAAGACTTAAGAAAAACTATATTTGCTGAATTTGCAAAAGAAAATATAACAATATATGAAATGAAAAAACAAGATGTAACATTGGAAGATGCATTTATAGAATTAATAGAAGGAGGTAAAAAATAATGTTTGCAGTAATAAAAAAAGAATTTAAATCATATTTCTTATCACCAATAGGGTATGTATTTATAGGATTATTTTTAATAATGTTTAGTATATTTTTTTATACAGATGTAATTAATTATGGAAGTACTAATTTTGAATATATATTTTATTCTGGTGCAACAATATTAACGTTTATTGTACCAATCCTTACAATGAGAACATTTGCAGAAGAAAGAAAAACAGGGACAGAGCAATTATTATTAACATCACCACTTAGCATTACCAAGGTTATACTTGGAAAATTTATAGCAGCAACATTAATAGTTATAATAACAGAACTTTGTACATTTATGTATTTTGGTATTTTGTGCTATTATGGAGTGCCACATATAACAACAGCTTTAGCAACAATGCTTGGATTCTTATTACTTGCAATGTCATATATTTCTTTTGGAATGTTGGCATCAAGTATTACAGAAAACCAAATAATAGCAGGTGTTATTACAATAGGATTTTTTATATTAACATGGTTTTTACCACAATTTAGCACAGTATTTACAAATTTTTCATTAATTAATATGTTTTCTAAATTCCCACAAGGACAAATTGATATAGCTGACACAGTAACATTTATATCATTTACAGTTGCATGCATATTATTAACAGCAATTGTAATGCAAAGAAGAAAAAGCGTGAGATAGGAGGAAAGATAAAATTGAAAGAGAAAAAAATTAAAGAAAAAAAGGAAAAAGACCAAAAAGAAAATAAATTTTTACAAATTATAAAGAAGAAATGGTTAATTAATGGGACAACAACATTAGCTTTAGTATTAATTATTATATTAGTATTTATAGCTTTGAATATGTGGATGCAAAGCTTAGAATTAACGCCAATTGATTTAAGCCAAGAAAAATTATATACATTAACAGATGAAAGTAAAGAAAAAGTAAAAAATATAGATAAAGATATAAACTTATATTTTGTAGGTTACACAGATAGTGATTCTACTGTAGATTTGGCAAAACAATACAAAAAGGTAAATGAAAAAATAAATGCAGAGGCTGTAGATGCAACTACAAGACCAGATTTAGTTGAAAAATATGGAATTGAATCTGGAAGTGAAGGAATAATAGTTGAATGTGGAGATAAATCAAAAGTTTTAACATCAAGCGATTTAGTTACATATGATACAACTACATATGAAACAATAAGTATTGCAGAACAAAAATTAACAAGTTCAATAATAGCAGTTGCAACAGATAAAGTACCAAAGGTATACTTTTTAGAGGGGTATTCAGATTATAAATTATCAAATAATATGACATATTTAGGAATTTATTTATCAAATGAAGTTACGGAAGTTGACACATTAGATGTTTTATCAACAGGAAAAATACCAGATGATTGTGATACATTAATAATATGTACACCAAAAAAAGATTTTGATGAAATAGCTGCAAATGCAATAATAGATTATATAAATTCTGGAAGAAATATATTATGGCTTAATAGTGCTGTTACATCAGAACAAAACTTCCCAAATGTTAATAAAATATTAGCATTATATGGAGTTAAACCATTTGAAATAGGAATAATAAGAGAAACAGATAGTAGCAAAATGTTGCAAGGAAGTCCAGATATTATAAAACCAGATGCTTTATATTCAACAATAACTAAGGATATTGCAAAAGATTCAGGGGTTAGATTTATAAATGCAACAAAAATAAACCTAGTAAGTGAAGAAGAATTAGAAAATTTAAAAGTAAATAAAACTGAATTATTAAATGCAAGTGAAAAATCATATTTTAGAAATAATTTTAAAATTCAAACAGATGAAAAATCAAGTTCTGATGTTGCAGGAAAATTTTTAGTTGGTGCAGAACTAGAAAAAACAATAACAGAGGCAAATGAAGAAAATGGTACAAAAGCTGTAAAATCTAAAATGGTAATTTACGGAGAAAACAATTTTACAACAGATTACCCAGTTAGTAATTATAGTCAAGTTACTGTATTCCAACTTGCCAATAACAAGGATTTAGTACTAAATTCTATAGCATATTTAGTAGATAGACAAGAAGATATAACAGCTAGAAAAAATACAGGAACAGTTTCATACAGAGCAACTGAGCAAGAAGATACAATTATTAAATGTATTATATTTGTAGTTCCAGCATTAATTATAATTGCAGGTATTATAGTATGGATAATTAGAAGAAGAAAAAAATAGAATAAAATAAAAAAACTCCCATAACAATATTATGGGGGTTTTTTTATGAAAAATATTTTAAAAATAGTTTTTGTAATAATAGGAACATTAATAGGTGCAGGTTTTGCTTCTGGACAAGAAATGTATATATTCTTTTTTTCTTATGGATTAGAAGGAATTGCGGGGCTATTTGTATCAAATATTTTAATGGGAATAATTATTTATGTTTCATTAAAAATTATAAATAAATATAAAATAAAAAATT
>FR898632.1 GCA_000437215.1 Clostridium sp. CAG:440 | reverse complement strand
TTCCGTCAACAGCAGCAGACATTATGCCACCTGCATAACCTGCTCCTTCACCACAAGGATATAAGCCATTTATGTTTGAACATAAATCTTCATTTCTTAAGATTTTAACAGGTGATGAACTCCTTGTTTCTAATCCCGTTAGAATACTGTCAGGGTTTGCGAATCCTTTTAGTTTTTTATCAAAATATATAATACCTTCTTTTAATGTATTTGATATAAATTGAGGTAATATTTCATTTAAATTTGATAGTGTAACTCCTGGTTTATATGAAGGTTCAATTGACCCAATAAAAGTTGATTTTTGATTTTTTATAAAATCTTCTACTCTTTGTACTGGAGCATAATAATTTCTTCCACCCAAAATAAATGCTTTTTCTTCTAAATCTTTTTGAAAATATATTCCAGCAAGTGGAGAATTATCAAAAAAATCATCAGGAGTAACATTTACTAAAAGAGCAGAATTTGCATTTTTTCCATTTCTTAAAAAATTACTCATACCATTTGTAACAATTGTTTTTTCTTCACTTGATGATGCCATTACTTGGCCACCAGGACACATGCAAAATGTGTAGCAAGAACGACCAGTTGGTGAATGATATGCCATTTTATATTCTGCAGGCGGTAATTTTAATTTTGTTATTGTACCATACTGAGATTTGTTTATTTCAGACTGTAGGTGCTCTATTCTAACACCTACTGAGAAATTTTTAGCTTCCATTTTTACACCTTTTTTATAAAGCTTTTCAAAAGTGTCCCTACTGCTATGTCCTATTGCTAAAATAACACTATCTGTTTCAATCTTTTTTTTATCACAATATATTGCACAAATATGATTATTTTTAAACTCAAAATCAGTGACTTTTTGATTAAACAGAAATTCGCCACCTTTTGATTTTATATATTCTCTCATATTTTTAATAATATTTATTAAATTATCAGTTCCAATATGGGGCTTGTGTAAATATAGAATTTGCTTAGGTGCTCCAAAGTTAACAAATTCCTGAATTACCTTTTTACAGTAAGGACTACTAATACCAGTTGTTAATTTGCCGTCTGAAAATGTTCCAGCTCCACCTTCTCCGAATTGAACATTTGATAAGGTGTTTAATTTCCCATTATTTAAAAATGCTTCTACATCTTTTTTTCTTTCTTCTACTGTTTTTCCTTGTTCTATAATAATAGGCTTTATTCCATTTTGGACTAAAGTTAGTGCTGCAAAAAGACCTGCTGGACCTGCTCCAACTATTACAGGTTTAAATTTACTATTTCTTTTTATTTCAATTTGGGGAAGATTTATTACTTTAATCTTTTCTAATTTTTTATATTTTTGTTCATTTTTAACTTCTAAATCTATTGAATAAGAATAAAAAACATCATCTTTTTTTCTGGCATCAATAGATTTTCGTGAAATAAACATATTTATAATATCATTTTTATTTATATGAAATTTACTTATTGCAAATTCAAATATTTCTTTTTCAGTTAAATCTTTTCTTATTTTTAAATTATTAATTCTAAGCATTTTAAGCCTCCTTAAATAATTTTATCAAAAGTTAGACATATTAGCAATAAGTATTACAAAAAGATTACAATTATATTAAATAATAAAGAAAATGTTGAAAACAAAAGAAAATATTTATAAAATATATAATGAAGTAATATTAGAAATAAGGTGGATTTTATGAGTAAAGATTTTGAAAATTTTAAGAAATTTGAAGAATTTTTTTCAAATACTAAACCAGATGGAATTTTGTCATGGAATAGAGGAAATGCTTTTATAGAATTGGATTGGATGTTTTCAGATTTATTGGAAAGAAAGTATGTAAAACAAGCAATTGCAAATATAATGCAAAAAAATAATCCTACATATAAACAAAACTGCAAATATAAGAATAACAAAAATCCAGAGGATATAGATGGCTTTTCTATAGTTAGAAAAAAAGGAAAAATAATATTAAGATTTAGTGGTAATGACAATTATACAATTGTTGATTTATATGGAAATGAGAATGAACAATATAATGAAAAAAGTGCATTAAATAAAATAAATTTTACCCAGTTAAATGATGAAATTATGAATGTTATAACTAAAGAAAATAAAGTAAATGATGCAGGGGCAAAACTTATTATAGCTGGAATAGAACAAGCAGAAAATGAAGCATTTGGAAATTTAATTGAATATTATAAATATTTAATAGATGAAAAAGAACAAAGCAAAAAACATACTTGTACTATAACACAACGAGTTGATGAAATAGAAAGAAAAACACAAAATACGCATGATAAGAGAAATAAGTATGAAAGAAAAAATGAAATAATAGATTTTCAAAAAAGAAGGGAAATGTTAGAAGAAAATAAACCTAAAGGAAAGGTTGAGGTTGTTGAAAATTTAGAAGATGGCACACAGGAAATGTCATATATAAGTTTTGTTTATAAAAATCTTTTAAATGATATAAATTGTAATCAAAATGGATATTTGTTTGTGTGTGAACCAGTAAGTGGAGATAGAAATACAAGAGTTTTTTATTTAGATGAAGGAAGTTTTGAGAAATTTGAAAAAGACAAGAAACAAGATAGACTATCTGCAGTAACAAAAAAATATTTAGAAATGTCAAATGAAGAATTTAAAGAAGAGGAAAGATGTTTAACACTTACACATACAAGTTTAGAAACATATAAAGAAAGACTTAATTTTTTTATTAATGGTCAAAAAGGAAAAAGTTTGACTAATTTAAAAGAATATCAGCAAAAATTAAAGGATTTATATGGAGATGAGCAAGTCAGTCTTCCATATTACAAACCAAAAAACATTTTTGATATTGAAATTATTGTAGACAAAGCAAATGGAATTGACAGAACAGCTCAAAAAGAACTTGCAAAATATAGTAGAGGTGAGGTATATGTTAAGTAGTGAATATTGTGAAGCCGCTGTAGAAGTGTTAGGAATTTTAAATGAATTAGAAGAAAGTGAATTTAATAAAATTCCTAAAAAAATTATAGAATTCTTAGAAAATAATAAATCTAAAAGCTATAAACCTTCAATTGATTTTTCAGAAGATGTAAATAAAATGGTGTTAAAAGATAAGACAAGAGATATATTGGCTGGAATTTATTTGGATTATTTATGTAAGGAAAGTGAAAAACAAAAATTTATTGATACTATTAGAAAAAATGCATTAAAATATCAAGAAAAAATAAAAGAACAATATAAAACAGAAAACTTATTTAAGCCAAAAGAAAAACAAAGTATCAATACATCAGCTGTTGAAGTTTCCATGGTTAATTACAAAGAACCATTTTTTAAAAAGCTATTTGATAAATTACAAAGGTTTTTTGGTAAAAAATAAATGAAAAATATGACGTTCTAATACAACCCTTATGCGAATACAATTAAACAAAAGTATTCAATGGGGGTTGCTTTATGAAGGGAATATCAATAGAAGAACGTGCGACAAATTTAGCACATTATATTATAGATTCAAAAGATACAGTAAGAGGGGCAGCTGTGAAATTTGGAATAAGTAAAAGTACAGTACACAAAGATGTCTCAGAACGACTAATAAAAATAAATCCAAGTTTAGCAAAAGAAGTAAGAGAGATACTTGATGAAAACAAAGCAGAAAGACACATAAGAGGTGGAATGGCAACGAAATTAAAATATAGTCATTTAAAAAAATAAAAAGTAAAACTGGTAATTCTATTCCAATACAGGAACAGGATTGCCAGTTTTAGGCTTTACATTAGAATTTTACAAAGTTTTTAGTGTTACTCTTAATTCTTGGAGAAAGTTTATTCCAGTTATTTTTAAGACATGTAGTTATGTCAGTAACTGTTTTATAAACCTGCTCGGAATATGGATATTCTCTCCAATTCCAAAGCTCTCCTGGAATGCCATACTCATCAGCCAAAATCTGCCTTACATACTGTCTTGGAATGTATACAGACGGATTATTGTTGATTTTCCAGCTGTCTGTGCCATCTTTTATAAGCAAATATGAATGCTTATTATAGTTTTTTATGTCGTTAGTCTTAATTGCTGCTAATGAAAATGTGGAAATTTCCTCAATTTTATTTGCAGTAATATGACTTGGTGCAACATGAACATGACAATGGACGACAGAGTCTTTTGCTTTTCCTTTACCAGAATTTCCAGTGCCATTTTCCCAAACCAAAATGTCGGAAAAATTATACGTTAGCTTCAAGATTGCAATTACGTCTTCCAAGACGATATTAAACTCATCAATAAGCTCTTTAGAAAATTCTGCCATACTCATAACATGTGCCTTAGGAATAATGAGCAAATAGCCATTAATAAACTGGCCAATAGAAGGCATTACAAAAAAGTATTTGTTTTCGTATATTGTACGACTCAAATAAGTATCAACTCCTTTTAAGTAGTTGCAATATACACAGTCATTTTTGCTAGGTATGCCCAAAAGGCCTGAACTATTAGATTTGCGATCACCGATATCAATGTTATGCTTTTTTGCAATTTCCTCTAATTGCGCTAATACATCTTTTGATGGATCAATGCAATCATGTGTGGGTGAAATTCCAACCTTATTGGATGTTACCAGGATTGGAATTTTAGGCGTATTGATTGAGTCGAGATTAAAATCCTGACATAATACGCTTTTGTTGCATTCAAATGCATAATTAATGTTTGGAGCCGTTATTTGTGATGGCTCCAAAATAGATAATGCCTTGAATGATGCGGAATCAAGAACACTTTTTACTTCGTTTGGACTGCCATTTAGAACAAGCAGATTCCGTGTTTTTTTCATAAAGCATCAACCTTTCTAAAAAAATTGTTGAATTTTCAATGCATATGAATTGTAGCACCTTTTTATGTGAATTTCAACAATATTTAAGAAAAAATGTAAACTTTTTACAAAATTCGACATAAAATATAATAGCCTAGACTAAGAGGTGATGAAATTGAATAAAATAAAAAAAGGGGATATAGTAGGAAGAAAATCATACGGAAAAGATATAATATTTATTGTAGAAAGAATCATACAAAATAAAAATGATAAAATTGCGATATTAAAAGGGTTAGTAGAAAGAATTGAGGCAGATAGTGATGTTGATGATTTAGAAATAATAGAAAAAAGAAAAATAAATAGGAGTTTAGAAAATTTAAACGAAAAAGTAGAATTAAGACTTGATAGATATAGTAAAGCACAAAATAAGAATGATATAAAAAATAGTTTGTTTGGCAATAATAGAAAAAATCAGGAAAGAACTATAACAGGAAAAATATTGCATTTAGATGGAGATAGAAAATATAGTCAAAAATCATACATGTATTACAGAAAATTTGGATTAAATGCAATAGTAAAAAATATACCAGAACACAGGCAACCATATGAAGTGTATAGGCTATTGAAAATTTATAATCCTGATATTTTAATTATTACAGGGCATGATGGAATGATAAAAAGAGGAAAAGAATTTAATAATATTTATAATTATAGAAATTCAAAATATTTTATACAAACTGTAAAGGAAGCTAGAAGATATGACAAAGAAGTTAATAAAAATTTAGTAATATTTGCTGGAGCATGTCAGAGCTATTTTGAAGCACTAATATCTGCAGGAGCAAATTTTGCATCATCTCCTGCAAGAATTTTAATAGATTTTTTAGACCCATTAATTGTAGCAGAAAAAGTTGCAATAACAGATGAATATAAATACATTTCCATAGATGATATCTATAGAGAACTAAGAGATGGAAAAAAGGGTGTAGATGGAATAGGAGCAAATGGAAAAATGAAAAAAATACCATTGTAATATATTTGTAATATAACTGTAAAACAAATGTAACAAAACAAAGATGATAGCATGAAAATGCTGAAAAATAAGCAAAAAAAAGGCATAAACACAAACATTTATTTTTTGACAAAAATCGCCTAAAATGCTATAATTAGCTCATCTTAAGAGAAATGGGTGATAGTATGATTTGTAGAACAGACATAACTAATCTAAAAACAGACATAGGGGATAAAATAGGTCAAAAGATAATAGTAAAAGGATCACTTGGAAGAAGTAAAGCCTTTGAAAAAGAAGCCACAATAGAAAAAGCTTATCCAAATATTTTTGTAGTAAAATATGCGGAAAATGATAGAAATGTAACATATAGTTACACAGATGTATTAACAAGAACAGTAGAGGTTGAAGTTTTTGATGGAGATTCATATAGTCCATTAATTCCAATGCCAGTAGAAGCAAAAAAGAGAAAAACATCATTATTGTAAAATAAAAGAAACTCTATATATAGAGTTTCTTTTTATATAGACATTAGACATGGGACTTAGGTTTTTGTCTTAAGGTTTTTGTACTTCTCTATAATTAAAACAAACAATAATAAAAAGTAGATGATATTAAAATAAAATTTTATCGTTCAAATAATTATCAAAGAAATTTTAAATTAATTTTATGGCACCCTTCCATCAGGAGATGAACACTATCCATAAAATTAATAAAAATTTCTAATTCAATTATTTTCAATTCAAAAATTTTATTTTAATATCATCTACTTTTTTATATATTACTTTTACTAAGATTAGAGAAGTCTAAAAACCTTAAGACAAAAACCCCGTCCCCATGTCTAAGTCCCCATGTCTAATAAAAATGATGCATAAAATAATACAAACAATAATATACATGTATAAAGAAAAAGTAAGGAGGTAAGAAATGTTAGTAGATACATCAAAAGAAAATTTATGTATTAATAAATTAATAAGCAAGAAAAAAGAGATTATATTTGTTGAAAAAGATATGATTGTTCCAGATGCAAAGCCTGATATTTTAAGTACAATTTGTACAAGTGGGGAGGTATGTGTATATAAAAAAGAGGTTTTAGATGATAAAATAAAAATAGACGGAAGTGTAAATGCATGTATAATGTATTTAGCAGATAATAGTGAAGATAAGGTAAGAGGTATAAATGCATGCTTAGATTTTTCTGAAAATATTAGTGTTCCGAATTGTAAAGAGGGTATGGATGAAAATATAGAACTTAAATTAAAGTCTATTGAATGTAAAGTTATTAATGGAAGAAAAATTGGAATAAAAGCAACAATTGAAGTCTTTATAGAAATATATTCTAATGAAAATGTTGAGATTGTAAATAATATAGAAAACAATGATAATATTCAAATGTTAAAAGAGGACATAAATGTAAATTCATTAGTTGGTATTGGGGATACAAAAATATATTCTAAAGAAAATATTTCAATACAGGAAATTGATAATTTAGCAGAAATTTTAAAATCTGAAGTCATGATATGTGATAAAGATATAAAAATAAGCTATAATAAAGTATTAACCAAAGCAGAGGCAAAAATAAAGGTTATGTATTTAACAGAAGACAATAGAATTGGAATTGCTGAAGGAAAGATTCCAATAGTTGGTTTTATAGATATTCCAAATGTTACAGATGGAAATATATGTAATTCAAACTATGAAATAAAAAATATTGTAATGAAACCTAATAGTACAGAGGAACATTCTATATATGTAGAAATGGAAGTTCAAGTAAAATGTATGGTATATGAAGAAAAACAAATAAATTTAATACAAGATATGTATAGTCCTTGTGAAAAATTAAGTTTTACCAAAAAACAAATAACCACAATGATAAATATAAGAAAAATTCAAGAAACCCAGAAGGTTAAAGAGATAGTAAGTGTTAATGATATTGAAAACAAAAAACTAATTGATGCAGATGTTAAAGCTGAGGTTAGTAATACTGGAAGAATGTCTGATTCTAAAACATATGATGGAGAATTAACTTGTAATTTTACATTTTTAGATGATAACATGAATGTAGAATTGAAAACAGTAAAAATTCCTTTTGAGCATTCTTTTAAAGATATTAGTGAAAATTGTAATTCTAATTTTGACTTACAAGTAACAAACCAAGATTTTATAGTTCAGGATGGAGGAAATATAAGCTGTAATATAGATATGCTAGCAAATGGAACAATTTCCGAAAATAAAACACTAAACATTATAGATGATGTACAATCTGAAGATGACGATGATAATGCTGAGGATTATAGCGTAGTAGTATATATTGTTAAAAAAGGAGATACATTATGGAATATTGCTAAAAGATTTAGAACAACCGTAGATTTTATTGTAAGAACAAACGGAATAGAAAATCCGGATGTAATAGATGTAGGTCAAAAATTATATATTCCAAGATATTCTAAAATGAGTGTAAATTATGCATAAAATTTATTCTAGACCTAGACTTAAAATTCCTAAAATAGTAATTCATATGAAAAACAACAAAGAAAGGTCTGGAAAAAGGGCTAAAATATTAATAATTGTATTTATAGCATTTATGACACTTGCTTTTATTATTAGTGCTGTAACTCCTATATTTGATACTTTATGCAAAAATGAGGCAATATCAATGGCAACAATTATTGCTAATAATAAAGCAACAGAAGTCATGGCAAAACATACTTATGATGAACTTTTTTCTATAGAAAAAGACGAGTCTGGAAATATAAAAATGATAAAATCAAATGTAATTCCAATAAATGAAATTATTTCAGATGTAGCAGTAAAGATACAAGAAGAAATTGATGACAAGGGAAGAGATGACATTGAAATTGCGCTTCGGAAGTTTTACTGGATTAAAATTAATGTCTGGTAAAGGTCCTGGAATTAAGATTAGGATATCAACAATTGGAAATGTAAAGACAGACTTAAAAAGTGAATTTGTGTCTAAAGGTATTAACCAAACTCTTCATAGGATTTATTTACAAGTTGATTGTGAGGTTAGTATTTTAACACCTTTTGATGATATAACTCAAAGCATATCTAATCAGGTTTTACTTGCAGAAAATGTGATTATAGGAAATATTCCAAATACTTATTATAATTTGGAAGGAATTAATACCAAAAGTGATGCATTGGAAATAGTTGAGTAACAACTTACAATTTGGTTAAAGAGCAATTTGTTGTATTAAAAAATACAAAGCTAATTATGCGAAAAATAATAGTGTAGCATAGTTAGCTTTGAGTGCGTTTTAGATAAATTAATGACTATGGAAAATAAATTTGTATATTACTAGCATATTACGGAACAATAATAAAAAACCTCGGAAGTATTGAAACTTCTGAGGTTGAATTGATTTTGATAAAAGCTCTTTTTATCTCTTTGAAAATTACAAAGGTTGATTTTTCAATAAAAAATGACATTTTTGTATATTATAAGATTATTACATTATACTTTTAAATAACTCTTATTAGATTTTATTATTTAGGAAACATCCATATTAAAAATAAGATTTATGAATTTATAAACAAAAATAGGCTATAAAAATTTATTAATATTATAGACAAATTTTAAATAATACTGTAGAATAATTAACATAGGAAATGATGAGAAACAGATGTGGTTTTGCCACCTGAATTTTACGAAATATCGTAGGAGAGGTGGTGATGTTTATGATTAAAGTGATACTATTTTTGATATTATCCTTAATGTTTTCTTTAACATTAAACGTTGCCTTGACAGCAGTTCTGCATAAGAACTGGGTTGACAAGCAACTACATAAATAAAAAAAACTCACATCTGTAACTTTGGCGAGTTAGGTGTGAGTTTTTTCAAACTTAATTCGGCAAAACCACGTTTGTGGATTTGTCATTTCCTATATTTATTATAAGCTATTTAAAGATAAAAAGTCAAGAAAAATATAAAGTTATAATAAATAAATAGTAATTTGAAAGTGAGATAATTTATGAAGAAATATATATTAAATCCTATTTCATTATTTTTTATAGGTGCTATTTTAGGAATAATA
>FR898631.1:26564-66930 GCA_000437215.1 Clostridium sp. CAG:440 | reverse complement strand
AACCTTAAGACAAAAACCCCGTCCCAATGTCTAATTATATCTTATAGTTCTATATATGATTTTGGCCATAATTTTATATATTGAATCATTTAATGGATAACACCTATGAAGGCCATATAAATTCAAGTTGCTGCTTTTATTAATCTTATTATCAGTTAAATTTTGTATATAACCTTGCTCTTTTAATTTTTCTTCTTGCTCTGTAGTATATAATCCATATGGATATGTAAATATTTTTGTATTTTCTTTTCCTAATTTTTCCTCTATTTCATTATAAGATTTATTTACATTATCACAAGCATCTTTAGTGCTTATTCTAGTAAATTCGGGATGATCCACACTATGTGATGCAATTGTAACTAATCCGCTCTCTTTCATTTCTTTTGCTTGTTCCCAAGTGATTACGCCTTGGTTCCCCATATTTTTATTAATAATAAACATTGCAAATGGTATATTATATTTCTTAGCTATAGGATATGCATTTTTATATACTCCTTCATAGCCATCATCAAATGTTATTAAACATGATTTTTTGTATATTTTTTTATTTCCTTTTTTATATTCTATTAAATCATTATAATTTATAAAATGATATCCTACTGTTTGTAATCCTGTTAATTGCTCTTCAAATGTTTTTTTAGTTGTTTGCATATAATCGTATGCTATTTGGGACTCGTCACTTACAATATTATGATAAACAAATATTGGTATGTATAATTCCTTTTCTCCTATATAATATTGATTATTTATTGTAATTCTATCATAGCAAATAAATCCAGCACACAATACTAATATCGAAATTAATATTCCTATAACAATTCTTTTTATTTTACTTTTCATTTTATTTCCCCTTACCTAAGATATTCTATCACAAATTAATAAAATGTAAATATAAAAAATGAAAAAAATAAAGCCCTCATTTTTAATGAGAGCTTTATAATGCTTTGAAGATTAATAATAATCATCTTCGTAATTGTACCAGTTGTCACTAGACATTAAGATTAAAACACTTAATGTTATAACACCTACAATTCCTGCTATAATAATCCCTACAGCTTTAAGTACTTTTTTCATATAGAAAACCTCCTTGTTGTAAATAATATTTTTGTCAAACCTTTTGAAGGTTTAAGTACTTATTTAATAGTTTTAATTTAAACTTCTTTTATATTTTATCAAATTAAATATAATTTTGCAAGTATTCCTTCAAAGTAATCAATTAAACTAGTTATAATTATTATTAACTAAACCTTTATGTCAATTGCAATTTATTGCCATTTAAACCCGGAACTGGTGGCAATTTTTATTTTATGGTAATTACTCTATTTTCTTTTAGGCTTTTCTTCACGTCAATAACTCTTTGATTCTCTGAGCCTTTCCATTTTAATGTTGGGTTATGCAATTCATCTACATATTGTCCATCTACTAAGACATCCAAATATTTTGTAATTTCTTTGTATTTTAAATCTTTATCAAATAAATAACCAGACCATGCCCATAAGTTTTTATTAGGAAATTTTTCTTTAAATGCTTTTGCAAGTTTTGTCGTTCCTTCTATATTAGCAGAATTCATTGGTTCTCCACCAAGTATAGATAAACCTTCTACATTTTCATTTTCACATAATTCTAAAACTCTTTTTATTGTTTCATCATTAAATTCTTTTCCACCCTTAAAGTCATGTGTTTCTGGATTAAAACAGTTTTTACAATTAAATGTACATCCTTGCATAAATATTGATACTCTAACTCCTGGTCCATCTGATATGTCCATTTTTCTAATTTTATTATATCTCATAGCTTTCTTTATGTCCCTTCTTTTTATTCATCATCTTTGTTATCTATGTGTAAAACTCTTTCTTTTATTTCTTGTGTTCTTCCTTTGTTCCAGAAATTACTTCCAATATACCCACATGTTCTTCTTGCTACATTTAGTGTATTGTGGTCTCTGTTTCCACAATTTGGGCAATACCATTCTAAATTATCATCAATTTGTATTTCTCCATCAAAACCACATTTTTGACAATAATCTGATTTTGTATTTAATTCAGCATACATAATATTGTCATAAATAAATTTGATGATTTGAATAACAACTTCTAAGTTATTTTGTAAGTTTGGAGTTTCTACATAAGATATTGCTCCTCCTGGACTTAATTTTTGGAATTCACTTTCTAATTTTAATTTTGAAAATGCATCTATTTCTTCAAATACAGGAACATGATAAGAGTTTGTTATATAGTCTCTGTCTGTAATTCCTTCTATTACTCCAAATCTATTTTTTAAACATTTTGCAAATTTGTATGTTGTTGACTCAATTGGTGTTCCATATACACTGTAATCAATATCTTCTTTTTCTTTCCATTCCTTACATCTTTCATTCATTTTTTGCATTACTTGAACTGCAAATTCTTTTCCTCTACCATTATCTGTATGACTATCTCCTGTCATATATTTTACACATTCATATAATCCTGCATAACCAAGTGAAATTGTTGAATAGCCTCCATGTAATAATGGATGTATGCTTTCACCTTTTTTTAATCTTGCAAGTGCTCCATATTGCCATAAGATTGGTGCAATGTCACTTGTTGCTTTAGAAAGTCTTTCATGTCTTAATTGTAATGCTTTATGACATAATTCAAGTCTTTCATCATATATTTTCCAGAACTTGTCCATATCACCTGAAGATGATAATGCAACATCTACTAAGTTTATTGTTACAACACCTTGGTTAAATCTACCATAATATTTTGGTTTATTTGTTGCTGGATCAACATAAGGTGTTAAAAATGAACGACATCCCATACATGGGTAACAATTTCCATTTCCATTTTTATCCACTTTTAATTCTAACATTTTCTTTTCTGATATGTAATCTGGTACCATTCTTTTTGCTGTACATTTTGCTGCAAGCTCTGTTAAATACCAATATTTGCTATCTTCTGTTACATTATCTTTTTCTAGAACATATAATAGTTTTGGAAATGCTGGCGTAATATATACACCCTTTTCGTTTTTCATTCCAACAATTCTTTGCTCTAAAAATTCTTTTATTATCATTGCTAATTCTTCTTTATATTCTTCTGTTTCTCCTAAATAAAAGCATACACTTAAAAATGGTGATTGTCCATTTGTTGTTGTCATTGAATTTATTTGATATTGGAATGTTTGTACCCCATCTTTAATCTCTTTTGCTAAATCTTCTTTTGCATATTTTATACAATCTTCTTTACTAAATTTTCTATCTTCATATTTTTTCAAATAAAAGTTATAACTATCTCTTACAAATGGTGCTAAATGTGTCATTGTTACTGTAGCTCCACCATATTGACTAGATGTTACTGCTGTTATAATTTGTGTTGCTATTGTCATTGCTGTTAAAAATTTATGTGGTTTTTCTATCATTACACCATTAATATTTGTACCATTTTGCAACATGTCTTCTAGATTTATTAAATCACAATTATGTAATGCATTTTGTGCAAAATAATCTGCATCATGAAAATGTATAATTCCCTCATCATGTGCTTTTACTATGTCTTCAGGAAGTAAGAATCTTCTTGTTATATCTGTACTTGTAATTCCAGCTAAATAATCTCTTTGTGTTGTTACTAATTTTGCATTTTTATTAGAATTTTCATTATTCCAATATTCACTTTCACCTTCTATTAATTCTTTTATAGATTGGTCTGTTGTATTTGCTTTTCTTACTAATGCTCTTGTATATCTATATGTTATGTATTTTTTTGCTAATTCATATTTTCCAATTGACATTAATTGTTGTTCTATAATATCTTGAACATCTTCAACTAGAATTCTTTTTTTGTCTAGTTCTTCAATATAATCTATTATTTCTTCAATTTCTTCTTTTGTGGCTTTTTCTTTTCTTCTTACTTCATTGTTTGCTTTTCCAATTGCAACTCTTATTTTTTCTGGATCATAATCAACTATTGTTCCGTCTCTTTTTATAATTTTCACTTTTCTTCCTCCTTTTATTTGATGAGTAAATTATAACACAAAACAAATTAAAAAAAGTTGCAATTGCAACTTTTTTATTTTTGTTTTAAAAAAATGTAATTATTTCTAAGTAATTTTGTTTTATTACATTTATGTTACAAATATATTACAAAAATTACATGATGTTTTATGTTTAGTTTTCTAATAATTTCTCCAATTCTTTAATCTTATCTCTCAATTCTGCAGCTTTCTCAAATTCCATTGCTGCAGCATAATTTAGCATCTCGTCTGTTAATTTATTTATTGTTTCTTTAACATCTTCTTGTTTTTCTAATTTATATTCAACACCAATATCTTGCGTAAGTGTTGCTTTTATCGAATCTCTAATATCTTTTTTAATAGTTTTTGGTGTTATTCCATGTTTTTTATTATATTCTTCTTGTATTTTTCTTCTTCTATTTGTCTCTGTTATAGCCTTGTCCATAGAATCAGTTAATTCGTCTGCATACATAATAACTGTTCCATCTGTATTTCTTGCAGCACGTCCAATTGTTTGAATAAGAGAACGTTCTGAGCGAAGAAATCCTTCTTTGTCAGCATCTAATATTGCAACTAAAGAAACCTCTGGAATATCTAGTCCCTCTCTTAACAAATTAATACCAACTAATACATCAAATTCTCCAAGTCTTAATTTTCTTATTATCTCCATTCTTTCTAAAGCTTTAGTATCTGAATGTATATAATTTACTTTTATATCTAAGCTTTTTAAATATGATGTTAAATCTTCTGCCATTTTCTTTGTTAATGTTGTAACTAAAACTCTTTCATTCTTTTCTATTCTTATTCTTATTTGTTCTAGCAAGTCATCTATTTGGTTTGTAACAGGTTTTACTATAACTTTTGGATCCAACAATCCTGTAGGTCTTATAATTTGTTCTACAACATTATCTTTAGCTTTTTCTTTTTCATATTCTGCAGGTGTTGCACTAACAAATATTACTTGGTTTAGCCTTTCTTCAAATTCACTAAATTTTAATGGTCTGTTGTCAAATGCAGAAGGTAATCTAAATCCATAATTTACAAGTGATTCTTTTCTAGATCTATCACCATTATACATTGCTCTTACTTGTGGAATTGTTGCATGGGATTCGTCAATTAAAAGTAAGAAGTCATCTGGAAAATAATCAAATAAAGTATATGGTGGGCTTCCTGCTGGTCTTTGACTTATATGCCTTGAATAATTTTCTATTCCAGAACAAAATCCTGTTTCTTTCATCATTTCTATATCAAAATTTGTTCTTTCTTCTATACGCTGTGCTTCTATTAACTTATTTTGCGACTTAAAATACTCTATCCTTTCTTCTAATTCCTCTTCAATTGTTTTTATAGCTTTTTCCATTTTATCTTTACTAGTTACATATTGTGAAGCTGGTGGAATCAATATATGCATTCTAGTTCCAATTCCCTTTCCAGTTAATGGATTTATTTCTGTAATTTTTTCTATTTCATCTCCCCAAAATTCAACTCTTACAGCAGATTCACTTTGTGAAGAAGGATAAATTTCTAAAATGTCTCCTTTTGCTCTAAATGTTCCTCTTTTAAAATCTATCTCATTTCTTGTATATTGCATATTTATCAATTTTTTCATTACAGCATCTCTTGATTTTTGCATCCCAGGTCTTAGAGATAACATCATTTCTTGGTAATCTACGGGATCTCCTAATCCATATATACATGATACAGAAGCAACTATTATTACATCTCTTGTTTCAAACAATGATAATGTTGCTGAATGTCTTAATTTATCTATTTCGTCATTTATTGATGAGTCTTTTTCTATATATGTGTCTGACTGTGCTATATAACTTTCTGGTTGGTAATAATCATAATATGAAACAAAATATTCAACATTGTTTTCTGGAAAAAACTCCTTGAACTCGGAATATAATTGTCCGTGCTAGCGTCTTGTTATGTGCTAAAACAAGTGTTGGCTTTTGTACTTTTTGAATTATGTTGGCCATTGTAAAAGTTTTTCCAGATCCTGTAACTCCTAGAAGTGTCTGGAATTTCTTACCTTCTTTAATTCCGTTTGATAAGTATTCAATTGCTTGTGGTTGATCTCCTGTTGGCTTATATTGCGAATGTAATTTAAACATATTGTCTCCTTTCTATTATTCATTATCAAACAACTAATATGTCTAACAAATATTGTATCATACTATATCTATTTTGCATAGATATAGTTTATTTTTTATTGGAATACAATAATTATAAACATATGAATAAAAATTTTCCATATATTTTATAAAGGTGATAAAGTTTGAAAAGAATAAAAAAATTTTTTATAAATACAATCATTTTAGTATTTTCATCAGTACTACTTAGATTAATTGCAATGTTTTTTAACATATATATAACAAATAAAATTGGTGAAGAGGCTCTTGGAGTTTTTCAGCTTATAATGTCAGTTTATCTATTTGCTATAACATTTGCATGTTCTGGAATAAATATTGCATCTACAAAAATAATAGCAGAAGAACTTGCAATTGGAAATAAAACAAGCATTAAAAAAATAACCTCAAAATGTATTTTTATAAGTTTTGTTACAGGCATTTTAGCAAGTTTACTACTATTTTTAGGAGCTAATATTGCTGTAAAATATTGCTTGCACAATTTAATTAGTAAATCTGTTATTTATTTAATATGTATTGCCCTTCCTTTTATTTCTATGTCATCTGCAATTACTGGCTACTTTATGGCTATTAGAAAAGTCTATAAAAATGCTATTCGGAAGGTTTTTTGAACAATTAATTAAAATTATAGCTATCTCATTTTTGTTAAGTTTATATTTACCAAATCGGTTTAAACTATGTTTGCTATTCTCTTATTTTAGGTGATGTTATATCTGAAATTGGGTCATTTATTTTTAATTACATATTATATAAAATTGATTTTAAAAAAAGCATTAGCAACAGATCTTTTTTGCCATCTCCCAAAAAAAGAATTCTAAGAGTTTCTATTCCTGTTGCTTTTGCATCTTACATACGTTCTGGATTATCAACAGTAAAGCAAATTTTAATACCATATAGTCTTGAAAGAAGCGGAATTAACTGTACTAGTGCTATTTCAAAATATGGTATTATAACAGGAATGGTTATGCCTATAATATATTTGCCTAGTGTTTTTATAGAATCATTTAGTAGTTTGCTTATTCCAGAATTTTCACGTTATTTTGCAAAAAAAGATTATAAAAGAGCAAAACAAATTACCAAATTTATTTTGCTCTTAACATTACTTTTTTGTATTTTTTTTAATATACTATTTTTTGTGTTTTCAAAAAATATATCTATATTAATTTATAAAAATGATTCTATTTCAACATATTTAAAGACATTATCTTTTGTTATTTCATTTTTGTATATTGATATAGTAATTGATAGTATATTAAAAGGATTAGATAAACAAGTTCCTGTAATGATTATTAATGTTATTGACTTAATTGTAAGTATATGTTTTATTTATTTTTTTGTACCTATTTTAGGAGTTACAGGTTATGTTGTATCTATATTTTTAAGTGAAGTTCTAAATTTTGTTTTAAGTGCTTTTGTTTTATATAATGCATTTAAAACTAATTATAACTCAAATTGAGAATTATAAAGTTCTGCATATGCACCTTGTTTTTCCATTAATTCTTCATGATTTCCTTGTTCTATTATATTTCCTTCTTTCATAACTAAAATAAGGTCTGCATTTTTTATTGTAGAAAGTCTATGTGCAATTATAAATGATGTTCTTCCTTCTGTTAATTTGTCCATAGCAATTTGAACAAGTTCTTCTGTTCTTGTATCAACATTTGAAGTAGCCTCATCTAGTATTAAAAATGGTGAATCTTGAATCATTCCTCTTGCAATTGTAAGTAATTGTCTTTGTCCTGCTGAAATACCATCATTTTCTCCTAAAATAGAGTCATAGCCTTTAGGTAATGTTCTAATAAAATGGTCTAAACCTACTTCTTTACATACTTCTTTTACTCTTTCATCACTTACATTTTCTTGGTTGTAAATTATATTTTCCTTAACAGTTCCCTCAAATAGCCATGTATCTTGAAGTACCATTGTAAATAAATCATGTATATTTTCCCTTGTTAGTTCTTTTGTAGAAACTCCATCAATTTTTATGTCACCAGAATTAATATCATAAAACTTCATAAGTAAATTTACCATTGTTGTTTTTCCAGCTCCTGTAGGACCTACTATTGCTATTTTTTGTCCTGGATTTGCAACAGCTGTAAAGTTTTTAATTGTAGGTTTATCATTATCATCATATTGAAATACTACATTTTGGAACTCAATTTTTCCTTTTACATTTTCTTTTTCTAATTTTTTAGTTATTTGGTTTTGAGATGGCATTTCTTTTTCATCAACAAATTCAAATACTCTTTCACTAGCAGCTGCTGTTGATTGAAGAGATGTCATACTTTGTGCTATTTGTGCTAGAGGATTTGTAAATAATCTAACATATGTTATAAATGCAATTATTACACCAAATGAAATTACATTATTCATTGTAAGTAATGCACCTACTATACATACTGCAACATAACCAAAATTTCCTATAAATCCCATCATTGGTTGCATTATTCCTGATAAGAATTGACTTTTTTGGTTTGCTTCACATACTTTATTGTTTAATTTATCAAATTCGATATCTGACTCCCTTTTTCCATTATATGCTTTTACAACATTTAGTCCTGAATATATTTCTTCTATATGACTATTTAAATTACCAAGTTCAGTTTGTTTTGCAACAAAATATTTTTGTGATTTTCCAAGTATTGCAAACATTCCCATAAACCCTAATAAGCTTGACAATATTGCAGTTAAAGCCATTATCCAATTTGTGTAAAACATCATTATTATTGAGCCTAAAAATAAAGTTATATTACTTACTAAGCTTCCCAAAGATTGGTTCATTGTTTGGGCAATTGTATCAACATCATTAGTTACCCTTGATAATGTGTCCCCTGCTTGATGCTTGTCAAAATAACTAAGTGGTAATTTATTTATTTTATCTGATATTCTACCTCTTAAGCTTCTTGCAAAATAGTTTGCAACATTTGTCATGCAAATTCCTTGTATAAATGTAAATATTGCACTTGCTGAATATAGCATAACTAAAAATATTGCTATTGCTTTTATTTTGTCAAGATCCATTGCTTGAATTATAAGACCTTTTTGAATTTCATCTGTTAATTCAGATAATTTGTTTGGCGCAGATATTGAAAGTACTGCACCTGCAATTGCTAAAATTAAAGAGATTATTATTAAAACCTTATAACCTTTTAATTCTTTTAGTAGTCTTTTTACTGCTTGTTTAAAATCTTTTGCTTTTTCTCCTGTCATTGCTCCTCCAGGGCCTCCTGGCCCTCTCATTTGAGCTCTACGAGGATTTTTTGTTTCATTACTAGCCATTTTCTAATTCCTCCTTTGACAATTGAGATAGAGCTATTTGCTTATATACTTCGCAATTTTTTAATAACTCTTTATGTGTTCCTTGACCTACACATTTTCCATCATCTAATACAATAATTTTGTCTGCATTCATAATTGTTCCAATTCTTTGTGCAACAATTAAACTTGTTGCATCTTTTGTATAATTTTTTAGTTCTTTTCTTAAAACACTATCTGTTTTATAATCCAATGCTGAAAAACTATCATCAAATATATATATTTCTGGATCCCTTGCTACTGCTCTTGCTATTGCTAATCTTTGTTTTTGCCCTCCAGATATATTTGTACCTCCTTGTGCAATATGAGCATTGTAAGAATTATCCATTTTTTCTACAAACTCTGTGCCTTGTGCAACTTCAATTGCTTTTTTTACTTGTTCTATAGTTGGTTTTTGTTTTCCATTATCTCCATACTCAATATTTGAAGTTACTGTGCCATTAAACATTACAGCTTTTTGTGGTACATATCCTAATTTATTGTGTAAATATTCTAAAGAATAGTCTTTTACATTTACTCCATCAACCAATACTTCTCCTTCTGTTGCATCATAAAATCTTGGAACTAAATTTATTAATGTAGATTTTCCACTTCCTGTTGATCCAATAAATGCTACTGTATCACCTTTATTTGCTTTAAAGGAAATGTTTTGTAGTAAATATTCATCTGCATCTGGATATTTAAAACATACATTTTTAAATTCTACAGTTCCTTTTTCATCTTTACTGTTTTTTGTTATATTTCCATCTTTTATACTTGATTGTGTTTCTAATACTTCATTAATACGATTTGCAGATACTTGTGCTCTTGGAAGCATCATAAATATCATTGCAAGCATTAAAAAAGACATTATTACTTGAAGGGCATATGAACTAAATACAACCATATCTCCGAATAAAACTATTTTATCAGCCATTGCAGCTTCATTTATTAAATATGCTCCAACAAAATATATTCCAAGTGTAACCATATGCATTACCATATACATTACAGGTTGCATTATAGCAAATGCTCTTTGGTTAAATAATTGTTGTTTTGTTAAATTATTATTTGCTTGTTCAAATTTATCTTCTTGATATTTTTCTGCATTAAATGCTCTTACAACCCTAATTCCTGTTAAGTTTTCCCTTGTAACTCCATTTAATTTATCAATTAATTTTTGAACCTTTTTAAATCTTGGAAGTACTATAACCATAAGTACTATTATAACTGCTAATAACATTACAACTGCTGCTCCAGTAATTGCACTCCATTGCCAACTTTTATTTAATATTTTTGTTACAGCCCATATTGCAGTTATTGGTGCTTTTATTAATAATTGCAACCCCATTGCAATTAACATTTCTATTTGTGTTACATCATTTGTTGTTCTTGTAATTAAGCTACTTGTAGAAAATCCTTTTACTTCATGCATTGACAAATTTTCTACTTTTTCAAATATTTTTTTTCTTATATTCATTGAAAATACAGAAGATATTTTTGATGTTATATACCCTGTAATTATTGCTGCAACCAAACTTCCAAATGCACAAGCAAGCATATAACCACCATTTATAAGAATGTCTTCCATTTTGCTTCCTTCTTTTTGAACCAGCTGTGTTATTTCAGACATATAATCTGGCATTTTAAGTTCAAGCCATACTTGTGTAATAACTAAAAATAAACAAACTAATGCTAATAGCCATTGTTTTTTTGTTGCATTTTTTAATAGTTTTAACATTTTTCTTTTTCCTCCTTGTATGTATTTTTATCATTTTTTTTTGCAATTTGTCAACATTATTATACATATATTCACAAACATTTCACATTTCTAAAAAAATAAAAAAGATTTTTCAATCTTCTTTATTTTTTCTAATTTTTTCAATCTTGTCTTTAATATTCCATTTTGTATATTGTACTTTTTCTTTAATATTTGGGAATGCATCAACAAGTCTTCTGTGAAATTTGGATTTATTATGAATAATATTTCTTACCTTTTCTGAAATTTCTATAGTATTATCTTTTATTTCATTAGAAACCTGTTTTAAATTTAATATTATTTTATATGAAACAATATTGTCTACTATATGAATCATAAGTAAGCATATTATAATTATATCTTGAATATTTGATGGAATATTATTTATTTTACTTGTTAAAAATGGATTTATAATGTAAATTATTAAAATACTTGCTATTCCAAATAAAAATAAATTTTCCAAACATATTCTACCATTTATGTTAAATTTCTTTTTACTATAATCCCACCATCTAGCGTGAAAAAATTTTTCCATAAAATAACTTGTAAAATATTCTAAAACTCCACATATAATTATTGACATAACAAATGTAGCAATTATATCATCTTGGTATTTTTTTAGAAACAAACTAACAAATACTACTCCATAACCATATATTGGGCATATTGGTCCTATAAGAAATCCTCTGTTTACAAATTTTTTATTTTTTATCGAAATCATGGTTGATTCCATTACCCAACCAGCAATTCCATATATAAAGAAAATTAATATATATAATTTTATTGTTTCTAACATACTATATTCTCCTTAAACTTCTTTTGTTTCTTTTTTACTTACCATTTTACATATAAGTTCTGCTGTTTCTTCTACACCAAATGTATCACTATTAATACATATATCATAGTTTGAACAATCATTCCAGTTATTATTTGTATAATATTTATAATGATTAGCTCTTAACTTATCAATTCTTTTTATTTCTTTTTTAGCATTTTCTTTATTTAGTCCATAAAATGTAGTTGCTCTTTTTATTTTATCTTCCATATTGCTATATATAAACACTGTTGTTATATCTTTTCTATCTTTTAAAACAAAATTTGCACATCTTCCAACAATAACACAAGATTCTTTTTTTGCAACATCTTTTATTAATTCTGATTCTTTTAAAAACAATTCATCTGCATTATTTAATCCAAAATAATAACCACTATTTAACATAGATAATGTTTCCATTTTTTGCTCATTATTTTCAATATATTCTTCTGACAAGCCTGTTATATTTGATAATTCATTTACAAAACTTTTGTCATATAATTTAATTCCAAGTTTTTTTGCAACTAATTTTCCTATATATCTTCCTCCAGAGCCATATTCTCTTGCAATTGTAATTACTACATGATCTTCGTTATTTTCATTTTGTATTATTTCATCTATTTGTTTTGTACTTTCTACATTTACTTTATTTAAGTTTTTATATTCTAAAATAAGCAATATTGCAGCTATTACAAATGCAAGTCCATCAGCCACAGGTCCAGCACATAAAGCTCCAATAATTCCAAACATTTTACTTAAAATTATCATAGCTGGTATTAAAAATAATATTTGTCTAGATAATGACAATATTGCACTTTTAATACTTTTTCCAATTGCTTGAAAAAATATTCCAGATGGAATTTGTATTCCATTACAAATAACAAGCATTAAATAAATTCTAAATCCAAGACAAGCAAATTCCATATAATTTTCATCACCTGTACCAAATATAGATATTAATTTATCTGGTATAGTTTGGAATAGAATAAATGCAATTGTACTTATTCCTAAACTTGTTAACAATACATATTTTAGAGTTTCTTTTACTCTTTTTGTTTTTCCCGCACCATAATTGTAACCTATTATTGGCTGAGCACCCGCTGCTATTCCTATAATAATACTATTTAATATTTGACTTATTTTCATTACAATTCCAAGTACAGTAATTGGTATTTCTGCCCCATATTTTGAGTCACTTCCATATTTTCCAAGCACATTGTTTTCACAAGCAATTACTAATACAATGCTCATTTGTGTTATAAAACTACTAACTCCTAAACTAGAAACTTTTTTTATAACATTAAAATTTAGTTTAAATGTTTCTTTTTTTATTATAACAGACTTAAATCTTTTAATATATAAAATATTTATTAAAAATGTAACAAATTGACTTATAACAGTTGCAATTGCTGCACCCTCTACTCCCATATTAAATACAAATATAAATATAGGATCTAATATAGTATTTAAAATTGCACCACTTACCATTGAAATCATTGCATATTTTGGATTTCCATCTGCTCTTATAATAGAGTTTAATGTTGTCCCAATCATCATAAAAGGTAAACCTATTGCAATTATTCCACCATAAGGTACTGCATATTTTTCTAAATTTTCTGTACATCCAAAAACATTTAATAATTGTGGCAAAAATATTAAGATTCCTACACACAATAATACAGAAATTATTATAGAAATTAATATTCCGTTTGCCACACCTTTACTTGCTTCTTCTTTTTTCTTTTCACCAAGTTTTAAACTTAAATATGCAGAAGCTCCATCTCCAAACATTAAAGCAAATGCAAGGCATACCATTGTAAGAGGAAATACTACATTTGTTGCTCCATTTCCTAAATATCCAACTCCCCAACCTATAAATATCTGGTCTACAATATTATAAAGTGAATTTACCAATAATGATATTATACAGGGAATGGAAAATCTTTTAATTAACTTTGATATTTTCTCAGTTCCTAATATATTTTCTTCTTTTTCCATAATTTTCCTCCTTTTTTCTTTTTGAACTCAAAGGAGAATTTTATCACATAAAATAAAAAAAGTCAAATATCAAAATCTAAATTTTTCCCAAAAAAATAAATTCAATTTACTTTTTATAAATTGAATTTATTTTTTTATTTTTTATTTAACATCTTCAACTTTAATTGTTAAAACTTGATTTAACTCGTCATCTGTTATTTCACCTGTTTGTCTTAATTCAAAGTCAAGAACATATTTTTCAGATACTTCTGTCCATACATATGTTGTAGAACGTTCTGTCATAGAACTTCCATATTTATATGATAATGTAGCAGAATAAAAATCTATTCCATTTATTGTTGTTTTAGCCATTTCAGTTAAAGTAACATCTTTATAAAGATCCCCTTTTTCTAAAGAGTCTTTATTTGCTTTAAGTGATGTATAGTAAGCATCTTTGTTTGATATTTTAGATGAAATTCTAATTGAAGCATTTCCTTTTTCTAGTGTTTTATAATTATCTGAAGTTTTTCTAACAGTATATCCTGTTGGAATATTATATGTTATTTTATTTTTACTATCATATGTTAAAATTTCATTATCTTTTATATCATCTTCTTTTGTTGTTTTATTATTTAATATACTGCTTGATGAAGTAGCATTTGATAATATTGAATTACTGCTTGATGTACTTGGTTTTATAGATGATGTTAATAAAGAATTTGAATATGATTGTACTAATTTATATAATTGTGATTTTTGGAAATTATTCATTAATTTCTTTTGATCTGCTGATGATAAATCTTCTGCTTCCACACTATTTTTTGTATCTGCTTTTTCAATTTCTTCATTAAATTTTTGGCTATATTCTAAATTCATAGCAAATTTTCCAACACTGTCTATATTTAATTCAAATGTAAGTTTTCCTTCATTTTCATTTTTTTCTTCTATATTTATTTTACCAGATACTATTTTTGCATTATTTAATAATGCTTCTATTTCGTAATTATTTTCTGCATTTTTTGTAACACCTAATGTTACAGCTTGATAACTAGCATTTACTGTTACAGAACATTTTACAACATCATGCATAAATCCTTGTGTATATAAATTAAATTCTATAGTTGCATCTTCATCGCTTAAATCTATATCATCTAATTCGTCTAATATGTCTTCTAAAGCTTGTGTTATTGTTTCTTTTTCTTCAAAACTATTTATAAAGTTTTGATTAGATTTTAAGTTATTAACAAGTGTTGTAATTTCTGTTTTAAATTGGTTTGCATTTAATTTTATTGTATTTTTTGTTGCACTTACATTTTGTCCATTAACTGTTATATCTTCTTTACTACTTGAACAATATTCTGGTTTAATCATTGCAACTAATTCATTTTTTAATATTGACATTGGAGTTTTTACATCTACAGCTTTGTTTTGTGCTTCAAATAATTGATTTAATGATTCATAAACTTCGTCTTCCATTGGTACTTCTATATATTTATCTAAATAATCTTTGGCATAAACATAGGTTTCTTCATCATCTGAATTTACAAATACTTTTCCATTTAATAATGCTTTTTTATCATAATTTGATTGTAAGTCTACAACTAATTGTTTTGCTTCTTTGTCTGTTTGAACTTCTAGTCCTACATCTGTTTTATTAATTAAATCTAATACTTTTTTATCAATTATAGAATTGTCTTTTAAGTCAACGTCAAAATCTACTTTTAATCCAGCCTTTAATGTTTTATAATCTTTGTTTTTTTCTTCATTATTTACAAATGAATCAATTCCACTTTGAATTGTTCTTTTGTAAATTTCTTCTGGTTTTGAATAGAACATAAAATAATATACAGCAGCTGCAGCTATTGCTATAATTAATATTAATGTTACTATTATTGCCACTTTTTTACCTTTACTTTTCTTTTTAGTAGCTTTTGGTTGTTCTGCACTTTTGTTAAATTTAGCATCTACTTTTTCATTAGCTACTTCTTCTTTTTTTGCAGGCTTTTCTACACTTTCTGTTTTGTTTTCTTTTACTTCTTCTTGCTTATTTTCTTTTTTTGTTTCTTCTACCTTTTCTTCTTTTACTGGCACTTCTTGTTCTTGTGGCTTGTTTTCCACATTTTCGTTTGGTTGATTTTTATCTTCCATTTTTATTCCCCTTTCGTATTTTTATACAATAGTTATATCATATTGACTTTTTTTTTGCAATATGTTTTTAAATAAAAAATAGAAGCGAAATTAATCGCCTCTATTTTGTAATCACAAAAGCTCCCATCAGTTTTGTGTTCCAGTTTTCAGGCCAATCCCTTTTTGGATTCTCAATTATAATTGGAACCTGTCTTGGCCTTTTTTGTGTAAAGCCCCATTCATTGTCATACCTCCAAAAATGGAAATCTCCAATTTCTTTTCCATACTTTGTAACAAACAAAAAAACAATATACTGGTTTGACTCTAAATCCATAACCTTTGTTTCTTCGAAAGTTACCTGTTTTGCATTAAGTTTGAGTACTTGAAGGTCTTCCAAAAAAAGTTCTTTAACTTCATACTCCGAAAAATATTCCTGATCAATTGGCTTTTTTTCACATAGAGCTCCTACTCTATAAAGTTCACTGTTAGATGCTGTCTCAAGGCCTAAAGCAAAGGCCATGCAATTTGTACTCATCTTTACTAACCAATCTTTAGAATACCGGTCAAAATGAAATTCTCCATGAGCTTCTGCAATTGCTGTCTGAATGTCCACAAACATTCCTCCTTATATAAGTTATTATAATATAATTATATCACCATTTACTAATATTTTCAATTTTTATGTTTACTATTTTAAAAAATCAACTTATACTTACCTTTATCTTAATTATTTTTCATCTCTTCAAATTTTTGACTAAACTCTGGTGCAACTTTCTTTAAGTTTAATGGTCTTAAATCTTTACTTGTAAAACAATGCTTTGTTTCACCTATAAGAACTGTTTTTCCATCTTTCTTATTTATAACATTATACCCCATCGTAAGCCTTACACCTGTGTATTCTTTTACAAATAACTTTATTTGTATTATATCATCAAATGTAACATGATATTTATATTCACAATTTACACCTAAAACAGGTATAGTAATTCCCCTTTTTTCAAATTCAACAAAAGGCATTTTTACATTGTCCATCCAAGAGCATCTAGCCTCTTCCAAAAAACGAATATAATTAGAATGATGTACAACACCCATTTTGTCTGTTTCATAATAATTTATTTTTCTTTCATATATGTACTCCATTTTTCTTTCCTCCATTATTTTATTTTTTTTATTTTTGCAATAAAAAATCCTTCATAAAATTTATTTGGTGCAACACAAATAGTTCCTTCTATTTTTGATGGAAGTAAAGGTAAATCTTCTTTTTTATCAAATTCAATTGGAACAATTTCTATATTTTTTTGCTTTAATGCATTATTTATTATTTCCTCATTTTCACAAGATAGTATAGAACATGTAGAATAAACCATTTCTTGTCCTGTTTTTAATATTTTTATTGCTTTTTGTAATAAACTATTTTGAGCCTTTACAGATTTTTGTATTAATTTTGGTGTAAATACTTCATTTAATTTTTCATTTTCTACGTTTAATGTTCCACTTCCACTACATGGACTATCTAAAAGAATTTGATCAAATGAAAAAAAGTTATCTATAGTTTTTGCATCTTTAACCATTACAAATACTTTAGCTCCTTGTTTTTCAATATTATACTTTAATCGTTCAGCCCTAACTTTATTCATTTCACATGCTGTAATATTTGCTTTATTATTAGTAAGTGCTGCAATTTGTGTGGTTTTTCCTCCTGGCGCTGCTGCCATATCTAAAATATCATAATTTTCTTTTGGGTTTAAAATTAAAGGCGGAAGCATTGAAGATAAACTTTGCATATAAATATCTCCATTTTTGTATATATCTAATTTACGTAAGCTTTCTTCATTTTCTACAATAAAAGCTTCATTATACCATGAAACTTTATTGTAATTTATTTTATTTTCTATTAAAATTTTTTCTATTTTGCATACATTACTTTTTAATGTATTTACTCTAAATGAAGATACTCTCCTTTGCCCATAACCTTCTATTATTTTTTTAGTAATTTCTTCATTATATTGTAGGTTTAACTTTTCAATTAAAAAGTTTGGCAACTTTGAAACAATATTATTATATTCCATTTTTTGCTCCTATTTGTTTTCATTTTTATTTAATATATCTTCCATTGTATGCCATGCAAGTAAAGCACATTTTACTCTAGCAGGCATATTAGAAATATTTCTAAACGCTATTGCATCTTCTAACTTTTTTAATTCCTCTTCATCTGTTATTTCTCTTTTTATCATTCCTATAAAAGTTTGTATTATTTCTTTTGCTTGTTTTATAGTTTTACCTTGCAAAGTATCTATCATAATAGATGTTGAACTTTGAGAAATAGCACAGCCATGTCCAGTAAATGCTAATTCTTCTATTATGTCTCCATCTAATTTTAGCTCTAATTTTATTTCATCACCACAATTTGGATTATGTCCCATTTCTTCAAAATCTGCATCTTTTAATTCTCTTTTATTTTCAGAATGCATACTATGTTCCATAATTAAATCATTATATACATCATTTAAATCTTCCATTTTTCTTTCCTTTCAAAATTTATTTAATTATAAATTTTTCAAACATTTTATATGCTTTTTGTATTCCATTTACTAATTTGTCTATGTCTTCTTTTGTATTATAAAAATATAAACTTGCTCTACATGTAGAGTCAATTCCTAAATATCTCATTAATGGTTGTGCACAATGATTTCCAGATCTTATAGCAACATTGCAAGAGTCTAATATGCTTGCAACATCATGTGGATGTACTCCTTTTATATTAAAAGAAATTACTCCTAAATGGTTTTTGCTGTTTTTTGTAGCATATATTTCAACATAATCTAATTTTGATAATTCAGAAATTGCATATTTTGTTAACTCACGTTCAATATTTTCTATTGCATCATATCCTAAACTTTCTATATAATCTATTGCAGCTCCAAGTCCAATTACCCCTTCTACATTTTGCGTTCCAGCCTCGAATTTATTTGGCAATTTTGCAAATGTAGTTTCTTGTTCATACACATATTCTATCATATCTCCACCCATTAAAAATGGAGTCATATTATTTAACAATTCCTTTTTTCCATATAAAACACCTATACCAAGTGGAGCAAGCATTTTATGTCCCGAAAAAACTAAAAAATCCGCATCTAAATCTTGTACATCTATTTTCATATGTGGAATACTTTGTGATGCATCTACAACAACAATTGCACCTTTTTTATGTGCATATTTTATTATTTCTTTTACATTATTTATTGTTCCTAAAACATTTGAAACATGTGTTATTCCAACAATTTTTGTTTTTGACGTTATTTTACTTTTTATTTGTTCATTATCAAGTTCATAATTTCCATCTAAATAAATATAGTTTAATTTGCTTTTTGTAACTTTTGATACTTTTTGCCAAGGAACTAAATTAGAATGGTGTTCCATTATAGATATAGTAATTTCATCATCTTTTTTTAAGTTTTCCATTCCATATGAATATGCAATTAAATTTAAACTTTCTGTAGCATTTTTTGTAAAAATTATTTGTTCTTGACTAGGACTATTAATAAATTTTGCAATTTTTTTTCTTGTCTCCTCATAATAGCTTGTAGCTTCCACGCTTAAAGAATATGCTCCTCTATGTGGATTTGCATTATATTTTTTATAAAATTCTTCTACTTTTTCTATTACTTTATTTGGTTTTTGGGTAGTTGCCCCACTATCCAAATAAGCAATTTTTGAGTTTTCTAATAATGGAAAATCTTTTTTTATTTCTTCTACTTTCATTTATTTGCTCCTTATTTAATCAAGTCTATTGTCTACTTCATTTATAATCTCTTCTTTTAAACTCTCGTCATTAATTTTGTCAATAATAGCTGAAAAGTTTGCTTTTACAATTAGTTTCATTGCTTCTTTTTTGCTAAATCCTCTTGTCATTAAATAAAATAGCTCACTTTCATCTACCTTTCCTGTTGCAGTACTATGACTTCCTTCTACATCTTCTTCTGTACATAAAAGCATAGGTAAAGCTTTTGATTTTGCTTTATCAGACAATAACATACAAAACTCATTTTCTGCCCCAATAGATTTTACAGCTCCTGTTTTAAAATCTATTGTTCCTTTAAAATTCTTAATAGCTTTATCTTTTAATGCTCCTTGAACCTCTATATTACAATTTGATTTTTCACCATTTAAATGTGCAATATAATTTATATCTATTTTTTGTTCATCTTTTCCAAGATATATACTATCTACATTTGATGAAGAAAATTTACCACTTAAATTTGTATAATAGTTTGTAACTGTTATATTTCCTCCTAAGTCTATTATAACGACTTCAAGTTTAGCACCTTCTTCTACAATGCTTTCTATACTTAAAAAATTGTTTGTGTTACTATTTAATAAATTAACAATAATAACTTTTGTCTTCGAATTTTTGCAAGCTTTTATCTTACATATTCCATTATGATATGCATCATTTTTATTATCTGATTTATATTTTAATAAAACTGTTCCTTCATCATTATTTTTAGCTATTATTTCTATATTTTCTGCTAATTGATTGTTTTTATCTGTCAAATTAAATGCTATTTGTGTTTCTTTTTTTGCATTTATTGCCAAAGTTACATTTGCATTATTATTTATATCATTTTCTAGTATTTTTGACACTCCATATTTTAAAGAATTATTAAAATTAAAATTTTTGCTTACGTTTTCTTTTCCTTTTAATATTTCTAATCCATCAAATTCTTGTATTTTACTTGGGAATTCAAAGTCTTTTAATATTATATTGTTTATTCCAAAATTAGCACTTGTTCTTACCGGAGTTTCATTTAATATTATTTCTTTCATTATCCAATAGCTCCTTCTAATTCTAAATTTATTAAATTGTTCATTTCTACTGCATATTCTATAGGAAGTTCTTTTGATATAGGGTATGCAAATCCTCTTACTATCATTGCTTTTGCATCTTCTTCTGATAAGCCTCTACTCATTAAATAGAATATTGCTTTATCACTTATTTTTCCAATTTTTGCCTCATGTGAAAATTGAACCTCATCTGTTCTTACATCATTTACTGGAATTGTGTCAGATTTTGATATGTTGTCTAACATTAAAGATTCACAAGATACTGAACATTTTGAATTTCTTGCATTTTCATTAATTCTTACTAAAGACCTGTAAGTGCATATTCCTCCATTTTTTGATATTGATTTTGCATCAACAACACTTGAAGTATTTGGAGCATTGTGTATTACTTTAAATCCTGTGTCTAAGTTTTGCCCTTTACCTGCAAAAGAAATACCTGTATATTCAGTTTTTGCACCTTCCCCATTTAATATACTCATTGGATAAAGCATTGATATTTTTGAACCAAATGAACCAGAAACCCAGTCAACTTGTGCATTTTTACCAACTATTGCTTTTTTTGTATTCAAGTTTAACATGTTTTTTGACCAATTTTCTATTGTTGAATATCTTAAATATGCATTGTCTTTAACATATAATTCAACACAACCAGCATGTAAGTTTACCTTATTATATTTTGGTGCGCTACATCCTTCTACAAAGTGAAGACTTGCACCCTCATCTACAATTATTAATGTATGTTCAAATTGTCCTGATTCTGGTGAATTTAGTCTAAAGTATGATTGCAAAGGAATATCTACTTTTACTCCTTTTGGAACATAAACAAAAGAACCTCCTGACCAAACTGCACCGTGTAATGCAACAAATTTATGGTCATGTACAGGTACACATTTCATAAAATGTTCTTTAACAATTTCAGGATATTGCCTTACAGCTGTTTCCATGTCTGTATAAATTACACCTTGTTTTACAAGTTCTTCTTTTATGCTATGATATACAACTTCTGAGTCATATTGTGCCCCAACTCCTGCTAAAGATGTCTTTTCTGCCTCTGGAATTCCAAGCTTATCAAATGTATTTTTTATATCTTCTGGTACATCATCCCAGTTACTATTTAATTTAGATTTTGGTTTAACATATGTAGCAATTTCATCCATATTTAATTCTGACAAATCAGGTCCCCATGTTGGCATTTCTAAAGAATTATATACTTCTAAAGCTTTTAATCTAAATTCTCTCATCCACTCTGGATCATTTTTTTGTTTTGATATTTCATTTATAATTTCAGATGTTAAACCTTTTTTTATTTTATATTCATATTCATCTTTATTTTTTATGTCATATATATTTCTATTAATTTCTTCTAATTTTGTTTTACCCATTTTAAATTCCTTTCAAAATTTGCAATATTATTTTTTGTATATTCCATAACCGTTTTTTTCGATTTCTTTAGCTAATTCTTGTGTTCCAGTTTTTACTATTCTTCCATCAACCAAAACATGAACATAATCAACTTTTAAATTTTCTAAAATTTTAGCATTGTGTGTTATTATTAAAACAGCATTTTCATCATTTTTATACATTTGTATTCCCTTTGATACTGTCCTTATTGCATCAACATCAAGTCCTGAATCTGTTTCATCTAATATTGCAAGTTTTGGATTTAATACTAGCATTTGTAAAATTTCATTTTTCTTTTTTTCTCCACCTGAAAAACCAACATTTAAGTTTCTGTCCATATAACTTGGATTAATATGTAATTGTTCCATATATCCTTTTATTTCTTCTTTAAATGCAAATACCTTTACTGGCTTTCCAGTCATTTTATTTTTAGCATATTTTAAAAAGTTTGTAACAGACACACCTGGAATTTCTTCTGGTAATTGAAATGACATAAAAACTCCTTTTCTTGCAATTTCATCTGTTTTTGAGTTTGTTATGTCTTCATCTTCAAATAATACTTGTCCATTTTCTTTTGTATAAACTGGGTTATTAAAAATAGCATTTGCAAGTGTAGATTTTCCAGCCCCATTTGGTCCCATTACAACATGAACTTCACCTTTATTTATTTTTAAATTTAATCCTTTTAATATTTTCTTTTCTTCTGCATTTACATATAAATCTTTAATTTCTAATAATGTATTATTCATTTTACTATTCCCTTCTTTTATTATTTTTAATTTTGGTTTGCTTTTATTCTTCTTGAACATTCAATACATTTTTCATTATTAATGTCATAATTACATTCTAAAGTTTGAATTCCAAGCTGATTTTGTACGTATTTTGCAAGTTTATTTAAAGTCGCATCTTCCATACTTTGTTTCATTTTTTCTGCTTCTAAATTAGCCTCTTTTTTTTCTATGCCAAGCAATTCAGTTAAAAAAAGATAAACTATATCATAAGCTTCTAAAACCTTTTTTGCTAACTTAACTCCATCTTTGGTTATTTCTATTTTTCCATATGTTTCATAATTTACGTAAGCCTTTTCTTTTAGTTGTTTTATTGCCTTATTAACACTTGCTTTTGTGCATTTCATTTTTTGTGCAATGTCTGTTACTCTTATTATTCCCTTTTGTTTTTGTAAAACATACATTGTCTTTATATATTCTTCTAAAGATTTTGAAATTTCCATATGCGTCTCCTTTTGTTAACTTCGGCTAACATTATATAATATTTATAAAATAATGTCAATGAAATTTTAGAAATTAGATAATTCCACATAACTTTTATTATAATTAATCCAATGAATTGTAACATCTTTTTGCCTATTTTTTTAAATTATACTAGACATTTTTTTATTTTTAGGTTATTATATATTCAATAACAAAGGAGGAATTAAAATGTCAAAAATAACAAAAACAATTTTAATAATACTAATTTCAATACTATTTATATTTACAACAAAATGTTTTGCAATAGACTTAAATTTACCTGACGAAGAAGAAACTTCTAATACAACTAACTCATCAAATGCTAGTTCAAATTCAAATAATTCAAACACATCTTCAAATAGAAATTCAAATACAAACACTTCTTCATCTGATGATGAATATGAAGAAAATATATCTAATAATTCAAGTTCAACATCAAACACCTCTTCTCCTGCAGCAACAATTAGTAATGTAAGTAGTTCTAATGGAGATGCATCTTTTGTATTAAATATTTTTATTATTGTAATAGGAATATTATTAATATTACTTGCAATTGCAATTTTAATAAAATTAAAAAGATAATTTATTTTATAATATATAATTATTAAAAACAGTATTGTTTCAAAACATACTGTTTTTTTGTATTTTTTGTATGTATATTTTCTCCAAAATTTTTAATACTATTATTAGAATTTATTTTTCATACAAATTTTAACTTAATTATGAAAAATATCTTGTTCTTATTTTTAGATTTTTTTAATATTTTATAGGAGGTAAAAAATGAATAAAAAACTAATAATTGGTATGGCACTTGTTTTAAGTATTATTCTTTCATTTACAGTTTGTTTTGCAAATGACGAATTACAAAAAGCAGCAGATAGTGTAAGAAATGTTGTAGGTGGTGCTGAAAATGCAGTTGAAGATGCTGCAAGAGGTGTTAGCAATGCTGCAAAAGATGCAACAAATAATGTAGAAAAAGGAGCAAATAATGCTGGTAATGAAGTAAAAAACAGTGTAAACAAAGCCGGAAGTAATATAAAAAATGCTGCAAACAATATTGGAAATGCTGTAACAGGTACTTCTAATAATTATACAGCAACAAGAACTTCTGCTGATAATACATTTATGGGTATGAATAGTACTGCTTGGACTTGGCTTATTTTAGGAATTGCAGCTATTGCAATTATAGCTCTTGTTTGGTATTATTCTTCACAACTAAATAACAATGATAATAGACATGAATAATAAGAAAAAGCCCCGCTAGCATTAGCTTAAGCGGGGTTAAAACTTTTCTAAACAGCTATCTTTTTCAAAACAGCCATTCTTCTGTTAAGAAGAGTAATCTCTCCTTTGGAAATCCTTATGAAGTCAATCTGATTCATAGGAAAGCTGACTTCATCTTTTTTGGCCTTAAGGCTTATCCTTCCATTTTCGAAAGAAATTCTCATCTGGCTCTTTGATGGCTTAATTGGGAAGTTTCCCTTTGCATATGCAAGACCGAACTCATGAACCTTCTTACTTGGGAAAGTTGTATGGCCTGTCTCCACAGTTATCCGCTTAAGGCGAATATCAATTGTCATCTGAGATGACTCAAAGCCGTCTACAAATGGGATGAATTGTCCTTCTGCCTTTTTGATAAGCCCTGCACTTTTTGTCTGAAGAACTATGCCTTCGTTTGTCAAATGAATTTGTTTCATGTTTTTTTCCTCCTGTAAATAATTTAGTTTTTTGAAACGTTTTACATAATTCAATTATAACATATATTTTAATTTTTTGCAAATTTTTACAAATATATGTTCATTAATAATGTAAAACATGATATAATACAAATATATAAAAATGAGGTGTTAAAAATATGAATACAAAATTAATAGCCAAAAATCCAACAGCATATCATAATTACACAATTGAAGACAAATTAGAAGCAGGACTTGTACTTTCAGGAACAGAAATAAAATCCATTAGAACAGGAAAAGTCAACTTAAAAGATACATATGCTACCATAAAAAATGGTGAAGTTTATATAATTGGAATGCACATTAGTCCATACGAACACGGAAATATATTTAACAAAGATCCATTACGAGACAGAAAACTTTTACTAAACAAACGAGAAATTAATAAACTGTATGGACTTATAAAGCAAAAAAGCTATAGCCTAATACCAATTAGCCTTTACTTTAAAGGAAGTATTGTAAAACTTGAACTTGGTATTGGAAAAGGAAAAAAATTATATGATAAACGTCAAGACATAGCAAAAAAAGATGCCCAAAGAAGAATAAGGCAACAAATTGCCAACGGTTCCGGGTTTAAATGGCAATAAATTGTCACTGGTTCCGGGTTTGGATGGCAATAATATATTATTTTGTAGTACCGCGTAAGCGACCAAACGAGTGCTTGCACGAGTGCGAGTTGGAGCAACCAACAATTAATTTTAATTTAATTTGGTTGCGACACCAAGGTACAAAAAATAATATATTATTGCCATCCAAACCCGGAACCAGTGACAATTTATTGCCATTTAAACCCGGAACCGTTGGCACCGTTGGCAATTTTTATATTTTGTTTGTTGAGTCAAAAACATCAATCATTTTATGTTTTACTGTTTCTTTAATTAATTCTCTTGCTGGTGTTAAATATTTTCTTGGATCAAATGCGCTTGGTTCTTCTACAAAAACTTTTCTAATTCCAGCTGTCATTGCTAATCTTAAGTCTGTATCTACATTTATTTTTGATACTCCAGATTTGCTTGCTTCATTTAATATTTCGTCAGGAACTCCTTTTGCTCCTGGAATATTACCACCAAATTCATTACACATTTCTACCAATTCTGGTATAACTGTTGATGCTCCATGTAATACTATTGGAGTATTTGGTATTCTTGCTTTTATCTCTTTTAATATATCAAATCTTAATTTTGCCTCTCCTTTAAATTTATATGCTCCATGGCTTGTACCAATTGCAATTGCTAAAGAATCACATCCTGTTCTTTTTACAAATTCTTCTGCTTGGCTTGGGTCTGTGTACATTGCATCTGCATCTGCTACATTTACATCATCTTCAATTCCTGCAAGCTTTCCAAGTTCTGCCTCTACCACTACTCCGTGAGCGTGAGCATAATCAACTACTTTTTTAGTTAATGCTATATTTTCTTCAAAGTCATATTTTGAACCATCAATCATTACAGATGTAAAACCTGCATCTATACACATTTTTGCTGTTTCAAAGTCTGGTCCATGATCTAAGTGTATTGCAACTGGAACTTCTGGATGTTCTTCTACAGCCGCTTCTACCATTTTCATCAAATAATTTAATCTTGCATATTTTATTGCACTTGATGATGCTTGTAAAATAACTGGTGACTTTGCTTCTGCTGCTGCATCCATAATAGCTTGTATTATTTCCATATTATTTACATTAAATGCACCTATTGCATACCCTTCTTTCATTGATTTTTCAAACATTTCTTTAGTTGTTACTAATGCCATAATTATCTTCCTCCTTTTTTTTATAATGTTATTGTATTTCTAATTATTTAATATGTCAAGAAATATTTATTTTATATTAAATAAAATTTAAGGAAGAAATGTTTGTTTAAAACTTTTCTTCCTTTTTTACTATTGTACATGTTTATAGCTTGAACACATTGATTCGTCTGGTTGCATTGTTTTCTTTCCTTCATTTGGTGCAACTAAAATTGCTTGCAACTCACACTTTTGTTCATTTTGATTGTTATATCTACAACTTCCAACTGTACAGTTTATTTTCTGATTTTTTTCCATTTAATACCTCCATATATTTTAGTATTAAATCATTTTTTTATATTAATTTAAAAAATGTTTATAATATTATTATGTGAATTTTAAAAAATAATATTCAAAATACATTTATTTCTGTTCCAATTGTGTATGTCTTTTTTTAGAACTATCTTCACAATTATTTATACATCTTTCTTCTGGCTGTTTGAAGCTTAAATACCAACTTAAGCCATTTCTATTTTCTTCTATTTCTTTAATTCTTTCTTGCATTTGGCACACGGTTTTTGGGCTAGGAACTATTACTGGTTGATTTGGCATCCAATTTGCAGGTGTAGAACCCTTAGTACAATCCGCCATTTGTAATGCTTGAATTATTCTTATTATTTCTGGTATAAACCTTCCTATATTTAGTGGGTATACCAATACTGTCCTAACTATACCTTTATCATCTATAATAAATACATTCCTTACAGTCTCAGTTGTACTTATATCATTTGCTATCATTCCATATTTTCTTGCAATTTGCCCATTTCTGTCTGCAACTATTGGAAATGGCAACATTATTCCTGTTCTTAAATATATATCGTTTACCCACGCTAAATGTGATGGATTGCTATCTATACTTAAACCTAAAAGGCATGCATTTAATTGTTCAAAGTATGTATTGGCTCTTGCAAATGCAATCATTTCTGTTGTACACACGGGGGTAAAGTACACATCTTTGGACGCTCATACTTATTTTTAAAAATCATTATTCATTAAAAAGTCGAATATATTAATATGCTTAATTGAATTAGTCCAAATTAAAATTGCATTTTATCAATATCTGATTTTAATTTAAATATAATGGTCTTATCTCTGCATATGCAAATTTTATCAATTATCATTTGCAACATTGTTCTGATTGGTTCTTCTGCATTTATAATTTCATCAAAATATTCTAATGATGTTTTTAATTGCTTAATTTTATCTTCTGAATTTTTCTTTTCGGTATTTTGAATTGTTTCTTGCAAATAAGTAATATTTTGCATTTTTTTACCTTCTAATTCTTTGTATGTATTTTCTATAATTTTTCTTTGCATAGGATTATTACAAGATACCATTTCTTTTATTTTTTGATTAATTAACATTTTATATTCTTCATTTAGAATATTTAATTTGTTTTGTAGTTTAAATATATCATCACCAGTTTTATCTTGTTTTTGTTCTAGTTTTATAGATTTTATTTCTTTTAAATATTTTTGTTTAGTAAAGTTTAAGAATTCCTTTAAATGAATTAATATATCTTTTTCTTTAATTTCATGGCAATGACAAACTTTAACCCCATATTGCCTGTATTTTGAACAATCATACCCTTTCTCTTTAACCTTTCTTTTAATTACCACACCAGACATTCCAGAACCACATTCATTACATACACACATACCTGAGAAATAATAATTATGCTTCTTATTTGCTCCTGATGTATTTTGTTTATATTTTTTGTTTCTTAATTCTTGTGCCAATTCAAACATTTCTTTTGAAACAATTGGCTCGTGATGATTTTCAAATACAAAGTGTTCTTCTTTAGGTAATTTTACAACTTTCCCTCTAATATTAATACTTCTCTTTTTATGAGTTACAAGAGTTCCAGTATATACTTCATTTTTTAAAATATTGCTAACCATATCTTTTGTCCATTTATCTTGAACTTTATGTTTATATGCTCTCCCTTGCTCTAAATGTTTCATTTGGTAATATTCTGATGGTGTTGGAAAATTATATTTTGCATTTAATATTTCACTAATCTTTTGGAAACCATATCCATCTTCTATATATAGTTTAAATATTAATTTAATAACTGGTCTTATTTCATCTATAGCATATAACATAGGTATATCATCTTTAAAAACTTTTTCATAGCCATAATAGTTTCCCATTATTAGTCTACCTGATTTTTGTTTAGAATACATATGATCTCGTGTTTTTTTAGAACATTCTTTAACATATCTTTCATTAAACCATGTTGTTATTCCTATCATATCATCTCTGTCATTTAAAACATCATAAGAACCACCCATTTCAGATACTGCTATTAAGTTTTTTTGCATATTTTTAAAGTCATCAATTAAAACTAAAACTCGTCCGTTATTTCTTCCAATCCTTGATAAGTCTTTTACTACAACTACATCTATTTTTCCTTCTTTTACTTTTTCAATCATTTTTGTAAATTCAGGTCTATTAAAGGTATATCCCGAAACATTGTCATCTATGTAGAAGTCTGAGATATTCCAATTTCTAGTTTTTACGTAATCTATAATAATTCTTTTTTGCTCCTCTATACTTGAATAATTTTCTTTATCTTCATCTCTAGACAATCTACAATATCCAACAACTGTCATTTTTTCCTCCAATTCTTTCCTGATATTGCTTGTTTTTATGTTAGCATACATTTCTTTTTAATTCCTTTTGTTTCGTAATTATTTTTTCAAGAATTTCGGGATAATTTTCTTTTCCTGCTACGAATATAGCTACTCTATATTTTTCTTTTTTATATTTTTTTATAATTTCTTTTGTTTCTTGTTTTTGTAGTTCTTCTTCTGTTAAATAAATTTGGATATACTTTGTATTAGTAAATTCGCAAGAAGTAATTTGCATTTAATTAACTCCTCCATAATATTTCTTAAATAAATATTATGCTAAAAAAAATCCTTATATTTCTTTTAGCATAAATTACTTTTTTTAAATTACTAATACTTTTTTGTTAAAAGTTCTTTTACAATCTTATAAACTTGAAAAATTTATAGATTTATGATAACATACTTCATATAATAAATGTCAGTATATCAAATAATAAGGTCAGTTTATTATTTGGTTAATTCACGATATTATTATATCGAGGAGGAAGTTCTAATGAAATTCACAGAAGAACAAGTAAAAAAATTTTCTCGTGGTTCATTGATAAAAAAAATTAATGCGAAAGAGCAAAATGTAGTAATAGAGACACTTGATACAAATGCAATTGAGCAAATTAATTCTAATGTTCTTAAAGCTATAAAAGATGTACCACAAAAAGACCCTAAAGGAAATGATATATTTAGATATTAAAATCCTTAAAAAAAGGTGGCATTTGCTGAAAAGTAAATGCCACCTTTTTTATAAATTACAAATCTTTGTGTGCAGTGTTTAATTGGGTAAAATTAAATTAATCAATTATTTTCTCTATATTACCTATACTATATAGGGGTATATTTATAAGCCAATTCTCTTTTCTATAATCAGACATTGACGTCCTTACATTAATTTTAGTATTATATTTTTGTACAAATGTTTTTAAACTTTTAGCTTGTAAATTTTCACTTGCTTTTACTTCTATAGGAATATTATCTCTCCCTATTTGCGTTATAAAATCTAATTCGGCAGTGCCTGTATCAGATGACCAATAAAACACATCCAATTCTGTACATTGTTTTAATTGGCATAGGACATATTGCTCTGTTAAACTTCCTTTAAATTCTTCAAATATGTCATTTCCTTCTAGTAGAGTTTTAGAATCTATTCCAGCCATAGCACCTAATAAACCAACATCTAATAGATATAATTTAAATGCATTAAAGTCTTGGTATGCTGATAATGGTATTTTACTATTATTTACTCGATTCACTTGATATATAAGCCCACAATCTATTAACCACGATAATGCTATTTCGTATTCTCTTGCTCTTGCTCCCTCTCTCACTAGACCATAAATAAATTTTTTGTTTTCTTTTGCAAGCTGTGTAGGTATATTGTTCCATAACTGTCTAATTCTTGGAACTATATTACTTGGAGCATGTTTAGAAAAATCTTGTTCATAATCATCTAATAATGTTTTTTGTATTCTACGAACTTCTAATAAATCCTTATCTTCTATATAAGAACTTACTACTTCAGGCATTCCTCCAATATAATAATAAAGTTTTAAGTATTCTTTTAATTTGCTGTTAAATACATTAATCATATCAAAATCATTATTTTTTAATAATTCCAATAAGTTTTTTTCTCCTAATGCTTCTAAAAATTCAAAAAAACTTAATGGTGTCAAATCTAAAAAATCTACTTTTCCAACGGGAAACGAAGTTCCTCCATGTATTGCTACACCTAAAAGAGAACCTGCCGATATTATATGATATTCTCTGGCATTTTCACAAAAATATTTTAACGCTTTTAATGCTTTAGGTGTTTCTTGAATTTCATCTAATATTATTAATGTATTTTCTGGTTCAATATTTACACCTGATTCTATTTTTAAACCTTGTATTATTCTTTCTAAATCAAAATCTTCATCAAAAAGTTTATTCATTCTTATATTATCATCAAAATTTATATATGCACATTTGTCGTAATACTCTTTTCCAAATTCCTTCATTAACCATGTTTTTCCAACTTGTCTTGCACCTCTTATAATTAGAGGTTTTCTATTTGATGATTTTTTCCATTTTTCTAATTCTTCTATTTTGTTTCTATACATATAATCACTCTCCTAATGATATATTTATATATAGTATATCATTATTTTTCACAAAAATCAAATAACTTTAGCAAAAGTATACACATTTTTCAAAGGACTTTTTGGGATTATTTACACATTTTGCAAAGAACTTTTAGTAAACATCAATAGTTTAAATCTACTGTTTTTATCTATTCATCCAAAGATGCAGACTTAATGGGGGTAAAATCTCCTGGATGTGAAAAAAATACCAACCATTTTCCTTTATAATCATTTAATTTTACTGGTCCGAATGTAGTAATTGCTTCAAAATCTGGGGCTCTTTGACCTATTTTTACATTTCCGTTCATCATTAACTCATAATCCATAAAACAAATAAACTCCTTTCATATTTTATATATTTTATGAAAAAAGTTTATTTTAGTTACCATTAATTAAATTACTATTTTGTTATAGCTGTTCCATTTACATATAATTTATATCCATTTAAATTTATATTGCTATAGCTATTATCATCATCTTCTAATGATGTAACATAAGAATCACCTGTTAATGTTATTGTTGAATTACTATCTAATTTTATATCTATTTGTTTTGCTGTATTATCGCCATTTATAGTTCCTGTATATGAACTGCTTGTTAGATTCATAGTTAATGTAGATATATTATCAATTTCTATATCTCCTTCAAGCTTTTGATTTTCAGCATTAAATGTTAAATTTCCAACATTAGATCCTGTTTTTCCCCATTGTGTTGTTCCTTTACTACTAATCAATATATTACTTCCATAACTTAATTTACAATTATTTAAATTTATAATTGCATCAGTATTTGTTATAAAAAACATTGGCGCTGTTTTATAATAGCTAGAATTTTCTTGCACACTTAAGTTAGAATTTGTTGCTGTAAATGTTCCTGTTCCTTCCCCTGCATCTCCAGACATTGATTGGTATATCATAATTCCTGCTTGGTCTGTATCTCCTCTATTTCCTTTTCCACTAGCAGTTAATGTAGAGTTTTTTACAGTTGCTGAGTTTTTTCCCTCTATTACTACCATTTGCGAACCATTTGCAGTTCCTTGTGTATTTTCAATACTTATATTACCTGTAGAATATATTACAGGTGAGCCAGTTCCATTTGTTTCTAACTTAGAATTTTTAGCAATTACTGTTCCTTCACCTCTGTCTGTTGCAAGTGTTGCACAACTTCCACCTTGTGTTGAGATTGTAACATTATCAGCTTCAATATAACCACCATAAGTTGCATCTAATCCTCTTGAAGAAGAACTTCCTGTTGTTGTTATAGTTGAATCACTTATATAAATTTTAGAATCTGTACCTGTTGAAAATACAGCATTACTTCCTTTTGCATCTGTTGAAATTGTTGCATTTTTTATTGTTGCAGTTGAATTTTTTGTTACTAAAATTCCTGAGTTAACTCCATAAAACTCAGAGTTTTCTGTATTTGAACTATCTCCGCCTGTTTTAGAAACTTTAGCTCCATCAATTGTTGCATTTCCTCCATTTTGAACCAAAATTACACTCTCATCACTATTTTGAGTAGTATATGTTGATTCATCTAATGTAGTTGTATCGTCAACTGTTGTAGCTCCGGTTTGTGTTACTGATGAAGATGATGAATTCATATCTCCTCCAGGCTTCATTCGCATATTATTTTCAGGTCCATTTGATAAAAATACATTCTTGGTTATAATTGCTTGAACTACTGTTAAAATAACTGTAACAATTATTATCATAATTATAAATATAACCTTTTTATTTATTTTTTCTAGTGTTTGACTAAAAGTTAATTTATTAAATTTAGACATTATTAAGTATATTATAAGAGTTGATATAACAATCCCCTCTATTGCAAATAAAACATAATAAATACCTTCAATTTGTTTTTCACCGCTTGGCATTTGTGGTGGAGTTTGCTGATTTTCTCCTTCATTCATCTGTGTCATAGTTTGATTACTTTCTCCATTTTGCATTTGTGGCTGTGTATTTTCGTTGTTACTATCACTGTTTTGCTCTGGCTTTTCAGGTGGTGTACTTTGGTTACTTTGATTACTTTTTTCAGATGATGTGTTTTGACTATTTTCTTCCGGTTTTGCTGGTATCGTATTTTTACTACTTTGATTGTTTTTTTCAGATGAAGTATTTTCACCATTTTCTTCTGGTTTTGCAGGTGGTTCATTTTGACCATCTTGACTCATTTCTTGATTTTCCATTTTACTAGGCTGTGCGCCATTATTTACATCCTTCATTGTGAAATAGCTTCCTATTCCTACTGCTATTATAATTAAAATCATAATAACATTTTTTAAAATTCTTTTCATATTTTTCCTCCTTTATTTTATTAATATAAATTTACCCCTAAAACCTTAAAAAAATATTAAATTTTTTAAAATATAAAAAAAATCTGTTTCATTTTTTCATTTTAGTGGTATACTTTTAAGTAGAAAAATTTACGAAAGAAGGAATAAAAAATGCAAGAAACAAAAAAGACAGAAAACACAGTACTTAAAATGTATGGTGAAGAATGCACTTTAAGCAAAGAAGACTTTATTAAAAAATTTAAAGTCAAAGAAAAAGGATTAACAAATAAAGAAGCCGAAAATAGATTACATAGCCTTGGCTTTAATGAAATTAAACAAGCTAAGCCAAAAAAATGGTATAACTACCTACTAAGTAGCTTGTTTAGCCCATTTAATGCAATTTTACTTGGAATTACATTAGTACTATTTTACACAGACGTATTTTTACCTGAAACACCAAGTTTTGCAAATATAATAGTAATTATTATTTTAATATTAGCAAGTACATTTTTAGAATTCTTTGAAGTTTATAGGTCTAATAAATCGGCCGAAAAATTAAAAGCATTAGTTGCTACAACATGTTCAGTTATTAGAAATGGAAAAGAAATAAAAATACCAATAAAAGAAATTGTTATTGGAGACACAGTTATTTTATCTGCTGGTAGTATGATTCCAGCTGACTTAAGAATTATTGAAGCAAAAGATTTATATGTTAGTCAATCATCTTTAACAGGCGAATCTGATGCAGTAAAAAAACAAATAAATTCTCAAATGCAACTAGAAGAAATAGATAACATATCAGATTTAGATACAATTTGCTTTATGGGAACAAATGTTATTAGTGGTAGTGCCAAAGGCATAGTTATAAAAACAGCAGATTCAACCTATTTTGGCCAAATAGCACATACCCTATCTGGCAAACCAAAAACTTCATTCCAAAAAGGAATTGAAAGTATTAGTAAATTACTAATTAGATTTATGATTATATTAATACCACTAATTTTTGTTTTAAATGCATGGAAACATGACAATCTAACTGCATTTACATTTGCAGTTGCAATAGCAATTGGAATAACCCCTCTTCTTCTTCCTGTTATTCTTTCATCTTGTCTTTCAAAAGGTGCTGTTAGAATGTCTAAGAAAAAAACTATTGTAAAAAAATTAGACTCAATTCAAAGCTTAGGTGGAATGAATATATTATGTACAGATAAAACAGGAACATTAACAGAAGATAAAATTGTGCTTGAAAAATACCTAAACATTAATGGTGACGAAGATTTAAGAATTTTAAAACATGCATTTTTAAATTCTTATTTTCAAACAGGTTTAAAAGGAAATATAGATGAGGCAGTTATTGAAAGGGGCTTAAAAAATGGAATGGATGAAATTAAAGAAAAATATAAAATAATTGATGAAATTCCATTTGATTTTTCACGTAGACGTTTATCTGTTATAGTTACAGATGGTACAAAAAAACAAATGATAACCAAAGGTGCAGTTGAAGAAATTTTAAGCATATGTACCATGGTTGATTATAAAGGTGAAGTTACAAATATAACAAATAAAATTAAAGAAAATATTAAAAAAATAAGTAAATCTCTAAATAAAGATGGCCTAAGAGTTGTAGCTGTGTGTCAAAAAAACGACATAAATGATATACAAAACTTTGATGTTAGTATAGAAAAAAACATGGTTTTACTTGGATTTATTGGTTTTTTAGATCCCCCAAAAGAAAGTGCAAAAGAATCTATTGAAAAATTAAATAAAGCTGGAATTAGAGTTATTGTACTAACAGGTGATAATAGTGAAGTAACAAGATGTGTTTGTAATAAAGTAGGAATAAAATCTAAAAATATTGTACTTGGCAGCGAAATTGATAAGCTTCAAGATTTAGCTGTGATTAGGCTTTTAAAGAAAACAAATATATTTGCTAAACTTTCTCCAATACAAAAAGCAAGAATTGTAAGACTACTAAAAGACTCTGGAAATATAGTTGGTTATATGGGCGATGGTATTAATGATAGTCCTTCTCTTACTAATTCAGATGTTGGCGTTTCTGTTGATACAGCAGTTGACATTGCAAAAGAATCTGCAGATATAATATTGCTTGAAAAAGATTTAAACGTATTGTTAGACGGTGTTACAGAACGGAAGAAAAACTTTTGGTAATCTAATGAAATATATTAAAATGGCTTCAAGTTTCAACTTTGGTGAAGTTGTTTCTATAGTAATTGCAAGTATACTTTTACCATTTTTACCAGAAACACCTATTCAATTACTTGTTGAAAGCTTACTATATGACCTAGGTCAACTTACACTACCTTTTGATAATGTTGATAAAGAATATTTGCAAAAGCCAAAAAGATTTGATGTTAAAAGTTTAAAACATTTTATGCTATTTATGGGACCTTTAAGTTCATGCTTTGATTTAATTGTTTTTGCTGCTATGTGGTTTATTTTCTCTGTTAGAGATGTTGCTACATTCCAAACTATATGGTTTAGCTATAGTATAGTTTCAAATTTAGTTGGAATGCATATTATAAGAACTGCAAAAATTCCATTTGTTCAAAGTAATGCACATAAAATGGTATATTTCTCTTCTATACTTCTTAGTATTGTAGGAATTGTTGTCCCTTATACTATTTTAGGTAATGTTATTGGACTTGTTCCATTGGAACTTAAATATTTAAGTATTATTATTATAGTTCCTATTTTATATTGTTTTGTAGCTTTAATTGCAAAGAAAATTTATATTAAAAAATATGGTGAATGGATTTAAAATAAACATATAAAAAAGAGGCTAAAGCCTCTTTTTTATATGTTTATTTTATAAATTTTCTGTTCCAGTTCCTTCAAACGGAATGAATTTTTTAACAACACTTTCTTTTATTACATCTTCTGATCTAAATATATTAAATGATGTGTTTATTTTATTTTCTATTAATTGTTCTACTTCTGCTTGACTAGAATGTTCTGCTAAAACAAGTTCACTAACTAATATTTGTTTTGCATTGTTTAACATTTTCTTTTCACCTGTAGATAGTCCTTTTTCTTTTTGTTTAAAACTTAAGTTTCTAACTACATCTGCTATTTCATATATGTCTCCACTTTTCATTTTATCCATGTTATCTCTATAACGTTTATTCCAATTTTTGTCCATTTCTGTTTCGTCTTTTTCAAATACTCCAAATACTTTATCTGCCGATTCTTTATCTATTATATTTCTTACTCCAACCTCGTCTGCCTTTGCTGTTGGTACCATTACTTTAACTTCTCCAGGCATTTTTAGTATGTAATAAGCTTGTTTTTCTCCTAATATATCTTTTTCTTCTATTGCATCAATTACTCCTGCTCCATGCATTGGGTATACAATTTTATCGCCTACATTGAACATGTAAGTCACTCCTTTCAAGTATTAACTATTTGGCAGAAAAAATATAATAAAGTTATGTAAATATTATAACTTTATTGGATTTTTTAACCATATTTATTATACAACAAAAAATGGTAAAAGTCAAAGCTTTTACCATTACTTTTTATGTTTATTTTCCTTAAAAGTCTTGTGTCTCAAGCATTATAGAAATATAAATTTTTTTATTTATTTTTGACCAATAAGTAGATTTATTTACTTGTTGAACCAAAACCTCCTAGTCTTTCCCCTTGTGCATTATCATTATCTGCCACCATATATTTTTGGAAGATTGCTTGTCCTATACAATCACCTTTTTTTATTTGCACGTCTTCATCTTTTATATTATAAAATGCAAACATTATATGTCCATCATTATCTGGATTTCCATAGTAATCTTTGTCAATAACTCCTATACTATTAGCTAATATTAATCCTTTTTTTCCTGGGTTTGAACTTCTATTTGCAAGTATTAAAACTTCATCATCTTGCATATATGATTTTAAACCAGTTTTTATTAATGTAGGCTTTTGACCTCTTTTAAAAGCTGGAACAATGCAATCTTCTGCAGCTTCTATATCATATCCTGCTGAATATTTTGTTTTTCTAACAGGTAAATTTATATTACTATTTTCAAATCCTTTTGCTACCTCAAATCCTCTTATTTTTTCCATTTTTACCAATCCTTCCTTTTTATTAAATTCTTCTTTATTTTTCCATAACTGATAAAAAAAGTCAAGAAGTAACATTTATTTTTTACAAAAATATAATATATTATAACTAAACTAAAAAAATGAAATGTATTAAAACCAAAAGGAGCTACAATATGGAAAGTGTTAAAATTTTAAGTGATTTGCCTTTAAATAAAACAGGAATAATTAAAGATATAAATTGTATAGATAATGTAAAAAGAAGGCTTCTAGATTTGGGGTTAATTTGTGGAACTCCAATAACGCCAATTTTGATTAGTCCTTCTTCTGACCCAAGAGCATTTGAGGTTAGAAATAGTGTTATTGCAATAAGAAAAGAAGATGCAAAACAAATAAAAATAATCACAAAATATTAAAAAGAACATAGAATATAATTATATAAATTATTTAGAGGTGATTTTATGGGTCTTACCAAGGCTTCAACAGGTTCTAATCTTTTAGGAGATGAATTTAATTTACTAAAAGAGCAATGTGATTATACCATTGCTTTTGCAGGAAATCCAAATGTTGGAAAATCAACTATTTTTAATGCCCTAACAGGTATGCATCAACATACTGGTAACTGGCCTCGGTAAGACCGTTGCTAATGCTAGTGGCACTTGTACATATTTAAGTAAAAAATTTTTATTTGTTGATATTCCTGGTACTTATTCTTTAATGTCAAATTCTGAAGAAGAAGAAATTGCAAGGGATTATATTTGTTTTGAAAAGCCTGATGTTACCGTAATTGTTGTTGATGCTACTTGTTTAGAGCGAAATTTAAATTTGGTTTACCAAACTATGGAAATTACAGATAATATTATTGTTTGTGTAAATTTACTAGATGAAGCAAAATCTAAAGGCATTAATATTGATTTAGATAAACTATCTTCATTACTTGGCTGTCCTGTTGTTGGAACAATTGCAAAAAAGAAAAAAACTTTAAATAATCTAATTTCAACTATTTACAAGGTATGTGAAAAAAAGATTTCTATTTTGCCAAGCAAACCTAAATACAATAAACTTATTGAAGATAATATAAAAATTTTAGAAAATGAATTAAAAAAAGAATATAAATTAAACAAAAACTTATATAGATGGATTTCCTTAAAACTTATTGACGGAGAAAAAACAATTTTAAATTCCATTGGAAATCATTTAAATATAGATATAACAACTAATGAAAATATAAATATAAAATTAAATAATGTTCTAGGTAATTTAGAACAAGAAAATATAAATAAATCAAATTTTAAAAATGTAATCATTTCTTCTATTGTAACAAAAGCAGAAAAAATAAGTAAAGAAGTTTGCCGTTTTACAAGATCATCTGAAAGTAAAAGAGATATTAAAATAGATAAAATTTTGACGTCTAAAAAATTTGGAATTCCAATCATGATCTTATTTTTAGGTGTTATCTTTTGGATTACCATAATTGGTGCAAATTATCCTTCAGAATTACTTTTTAATATGTTTGCATTTTTTCAGGAAAAATTAATAAATTTTGCAGAGTTTATTAATTGCCCTCAGTGGCTATCAAATATGCTTATTTTAGGTGTTTATCAAACTTTAACATGGATTATCTCTGTTATGCTTCCTCCTATGGCAATATTTTTCCCTTTATTTACATTTTTAGAAGATTTAGGGTATTTGCCAAGAATCGCATTTAATATGGATGGCTTTTTTAAAAAATGTTGTTGTACAGGAAAGCAAATGATAACAATGTGTATGGGCTTTGGTTGTAATGCGGCAGGTGTTGTTGGTTGCAGAATTATAGATTCTCCAAGAGAAAGATTAATTGCAATTATTACAAATGCATTTGTTCCTTGTAATGGAAGATTCCCATTTTTAATTGCAATTGCAAGTATTTTTATTGCTGGTAGCATTAGTGGTTTTGCAGGCTCAATTATATCTACAATTGCTGTAATTTGTGTTATTCTTTTAGGAATTTTTATGACTCTTGTGGTTTCTAAAATTTTATCTAAAACAATTTTAAAAGGTGTTCCTTCTTCTTTTGTTTTAGAACTTCCACCATACAGGAAACCACAATTTGGTAAAATACTAATTAGGTCTATATTTGACAGAACATTATTTGTTCTTCGGAAGAGC
>FR898631.1:10242-26544 GCA_000437215.1 Clostridium sp. CAG:440 | reverse complement strand
GGAAGAGCAATTGTTGTTGCTGCACCTGCTGGACTTATTATATGGCTATTTGCAAATATTGGGATTGATGGTCAAAGTTTACTTACTATTATTGCTAATTTTCTTGATCCGTTTGCAAAACTTATGGGACTTGATGGTTATATTTTAACTGCATTTATTTTTGGAATTCCAGCAAATGAAATTGTTTTACCTATAATCCTTATGTGTTATTTAAAAGGTACTGCTCTTTGTAATATTGACAATAACTTTGAAATAGCTCAAATATTAATACAAAATGGCTGGAATTTGCTTACAGCAATTAATGTTATGATTTTTACATGTTTGCATTTTCCTTGTACTACAACTTTAATGACTATAAAAAAAGAAACTTCAAGTTTAAAATGGATGTTCATGTCTTTTGCTATTCCTACTGTTTGTGGAATTATTATTTGCATGATTACAACTGGTATTTGGAACTTATTTGTTGTATAATTTATAATAAGCTAAACAGTTATATTATTATATATTCTATAAAGAATATATAATAATATAATGTTAAGCTTTAAAAATAATTTACCATAATATTTTAGTGTTCTTTGGTTTTCATGTTTTCTGCATCTTGTCCGTATTAAATCAATTGCTTCATCTATTTGCTTTCCATTTTCCAAATATTTTTCTATCATTTCTTTTACTTCTCTTTTAGTAAATACATTTTCTATATCTTCGTCATTAAGTGCTTCATTTGCATACTTTTCTAATTCCTCATCTTCAAGATGGGTATGTGTATTATTATTTAGATTGTCATCATAATCCTGAAGTTTTAAGTTTTCAACGTCACACCCATGTTCTTTATGATTTTCTATTTTTTCTATTTCTTCAGAAACTCTTACATTTCTTCTTTCATTCATTAATTCTCTTACTTCTCTTGTTGTAGGTTTTATTTGACTTGTTTCTATCGGTACACTTATTGCTTTTTGATTATCTTGTGCAGGTGTTCTTACAAATTTTGGTTCTATTGTACCCATAGCTCCAATTTCAACTGCAAGTTGCGCTTCTTTTTTTCCTTTAATTTTGAATATTGAGGATGCTTTTTGTTCTTCCAATTGGCTACCATCTCTATTTAAACCATATATTGTTTTAGATGGAGTATTTCCATAACCTTGTTCTAGACTCTCTATTTTTTCAGCAGAACCATCTTCTTTAATTCCAACAAAAGAAAATCTTGTAGTATTACTATTTCCTTTTAATTTATCAGAATAAATTATAGCAATTTTTTGGTAGCCCTTATCTTGAACTCCTAAAACAGATGCCATAGTATCTTTATCAGTTACTTTCTGATTAATTTTTATTTCATTTTTTGTAGATATTTTTTCAATCTCATTTTTAGAAAACTCTTTACGTTCTTTTCCTTCGTCAATCTTTTTAGAATCCAAGTTTTCTTCGTTTTCTAACTGTTCTTCCGCTTCTTCTAATTGGTTTTTATTCATACTTGCAACTTTTTTTATATCATCTTTTTCAATTCCTAAAACATTGGCAATTTGTTCTAATCTTTCTTGGTCCATTTCATTTAAATCCAATAACCCCTCTTTATCAAGATTTTGTAACTGTTCTAATAAGTCCCTTTGATCCATATGTCTTGGGTCTAGCATAAGACCATAGCCATCTGTTAAATTATTCCCAGCTAAAAATTCCAAGTCTTCATTATAATATTTTTCAATTTGAATTAAATTACCGTCTTTATCTTTTTGTTGTTCAATTAATAAATATATATCTTTTAATACTTTTTCTTCTTTACCATCAACTTCAACATTTTGCTCAATTTGTCCCAAATATTTTACATCTAAAACTTTATTTTCAGCTAAATCTTTTTTATAATCAACATCCAAATTTATATTTTCTAATTCTTTACTTAATATCTGTAAATCCCTTACATCTCTCAATTCTCTCATTTTATCTAATATTTTTTCTTTTTCCATAAAAACTTCTCCTTTTTTTCAAAAAATTGCCATCCAAACCCGGAACCGTGGCAATTTATTGCCATTTAAACCCGGAACTATGGCAATTTTGCTATTAAGTCATAGTCGTTTATATTGGTTATTTCGCATTTAATAAATTTATTTAAGTAATCTTTGGCTTCTAAATTTTTGTCATTTTCTATGTATACAATTCCATCTATTTCTGGTACATCCTGCATTGTTCTACCAATAAAATATTTGTTGTCAAATGATATGTCTTCTATTAAAACTTCTTCTATTTTTCCTATTCTTTTTTGCAAATTGTTCCTTGATATTTGTTGCTGCTTTTGCATTAGTTTATTGTATCTTGCTTTTTTTGTATTACCATGGATTTGATCTGGTAGTTTTGCGGCTGGTGTTCCTTCTTCTTTTGAATATGGAAAAGCTCCTAATTTATCAAATTTTGCATATTCTATAAATTCTAATAATTGCTCAAAATCCTCTTTTGTCTCACCTGGAAAACCAACTATAATGCTTGTCCTTAAAACTACATTTGGTATATTTTCTTTTATATTTTTTATTAGTTTTTCAATGTTTTCTTTGCTTGTTTTTCTGTTCATTCTTTTTAAAACTTTATTTGATATATGCTGTATTGGTATGTCAAAATATTTTGCAATTTTATCGTTTTTTCTTACTTCTTGTATTAGTTCTTCATTTATTCCTTCTGGATATGAATATAAAAATCTTATCCATTTTATTCCTTCTATTTTACTAATTTCATGAAGTAATTCTGCAAGTCTTGCCTTTTTATATAAATCAATACCATATTTTGTAGTGTCTTGTGCAATTACAATTATCTCTTGAATTCCTTGTTTTGCAAGCATTTTTGCTTCTTCAACAATATCTTCAAATGGTCTACTTTTAAATGCTCCTCTAATATATGGAATAGCACAATATGTACAATTATTGCTACATCCTTCTCCTATTTTTAAATATGCATAATTTTTTCCTGTTGTAACAACTCTTTCTAAAAATTCGTCTGGGTCTAAAAGTGGCAATTGTTTTATATCTGTTACTTTTTCAAAATATTTATTTTTAGATTTTACAACAACATCTCTTTTTAATAAATCCTCAATTTTTTCCCATAAATTGTTATATTCATCTATTCTTATAAATAAATCTACTTCTGGAAGTGCCTTTATTAACTCATCATAATATCTTTGAACTAAACATCCCATAGCAATTAGGTATTTGCATCTACCTTCTTCTTTGTATTTTGCCATTTCAAGTATTGTGTTTATTGCCTCTTCTTTAGCACTTTCTATAAATCCACATGTATTTATAATTAAAATATCTGCTTTTTGTGGATCATTTACAATTGTATATTTATTTTTTTTAAATAGCCCTATTGTAACTTCTGTATCTATTAAATTTTTGCTACATCCGAAGTGATATAAATCCTACATTCATTTTTTTAATCCTTTCTATTTTTATTACCCCTTATGACTACATATGTGCTTTCTTGTTAATTCCATTAAATCTAATTTTGTAAATCCTTCTACTTGTGTTTTTGCTCTGTCTTCTTTTAATTCTTGTTTTAATAAATTTTCTATTTTTTCTTTGTCCCCTTCTCTTAGCATGTCTATATAATCTATTATTATTATTCCACCTATATCTCTTAGCCTTATTTGTTTTGCAATTTCTATTGTTGCTTCTGAATTTACTTTATATATAACATCTGATAAATTTTTTCCTGTTGTAAATTTTCCAGTATTAACATCTATTGCAGTTAATGCTTCTGTTTTATCTATTGTTATAAATCCTCCACATTTAAGCCAAACTTTTCTATGTTCTGATTTTTCTATCTGTTTTTTTAAGTCATACGTTTCTAATATATCGCTATTACTAAATTCTAATTTTAAATTATCAAACTCTTTATTTTGCATTATATATTTTTTTATTTTTTCTAATTCTTCTTTATCGTCAAATACAACTTTTTCAAGTTTTTTACATGATAGGTCTATTAATATTTTTTCTACAATTCCATCTGTTTTATAAATTAATTTTGGTTTATTTGATTTTTCTTTTTTATAAGTTTCATTTATACTGTTCCATTTTTTTTCTATATTTTTTATGTCTTCAATTATCTCTTCTGTTTTTCCATTTGCAGATGTCCTAATTACTGCTCCATTATTTGGGCTTAAATTATCTTTTACTAATTTTATTAGTCTTTCTTGTTCTTTTTTATTAGTTATTTTTTGTGATACTGTGATTATACTTGTGTTTGGCATTAGTACAATATATTTGCTTGGTAATTTTATGTGTGTAGATATTCTTGCACCTTTTTGTTCATTACTATCTTTTTGAACCTGAACCAACAATTTATCATTTATTTTAATAATATCTTCTATTTTTTCTTTTATTTGTAAATCTTTATTGTTCTTTTCATCTACTTTAGGCAAAATGTCTTTTACATATATATAACTATTTTTTTCTGTTCCAATATCTACAAATGCAGCTTCCATACCTTTTAATACATCTTTTACTTTACCTAAAAAAATATTTCCTTCATTTCTTCTTTCGCCTTTTTCTTCTTCATATCTTTCTATTAATTTTCCGTTGTTTACAAGCAATATTTGTTTAATATTGTCTTTTTTACTTACAAATAATTCTAGCATTTTTATTCCTCTTTCTACCTTGTTTTAGCATTAAATTTATTCATTGATGAATTTACATCATTTTTTATTATTTCAATTGTTGCATCTTTTGCAAGACTAGTTCCTTCTTCCAATATTTTGTATTCATCCTCACTAACATGTCCTATTACATAATTTATCATATCTGATTTATTTTCTGGTTTTCCAATTCCAACTCTTACACGTACAAAATCTTCAGAATTTATGTTTGAAACTACTGACTTCATTCCATTATGACTTCCTGGTCCACCTTTTATTCTTACTTTAATATTTCCAGGTTCTAAGTCCATATCATCATATATTACTATTAAATCTTCTAATTTTAATTTGTAAAAATCCATGCACTGTTTTATAGATTCACCACTTAAATTCATAAATGTTTGTGGTTTTAATAATATTACTTTTTTTCCTTCTATTATTCCTGTTCCATACTCTGCTTTAAATTTATTTTTATTTATATCTATATTATAAGACGAAGCTATTTTGTTTATTGTATCAAATCCCATGTTGTGTCTTGTTTTACTATATTGATTCTCTGGATTTCCAAGTCCAACTATTAAATACATTTTTGTACCTCTCTTTTTTATTTTACCTTTTATATTTTACATTGTTTTTAGCTTTTTTTCAAGTATTTAGCGCCCTTTTTTGAATTTTAGATATTTTTTAAGCAAACAAAAAAGCACTTTTAAAAAAGTGCTTTTTTTTTTATCTTATTCTGCTGATTCTTCTGTTTCTGGAGCTTCATAAGCTTCTAAAATAGCTTTTTGAATTTTATCTCTAGTCTCAGCATTGATTGGATGAGCTATATCTTTGAATTCTCCGTTTGGAGTTTTTCTACTAGGCATAGCTATAAATAATCCGTTTTGGCTTTCGATAACTTTTATATCGTGTACTGCGAATTCGTTATCGAATGTTACAGAAGCAACAGCTTTCATTCTGTTCTCTGAATTAACTTTTCTTAAACGTACGTCTGTGATTTGCATTTAAGTGCACCTACCTTCCTTAAGTTTATAAATATTTTGTACATATTAGCTTAATCTTATGTACAATTATTATATTCTTCAAAAAGAAACTTTTTCCTTCTTTTTTTTACAAAAATTTTTTATTTTTTTTGTAACACTTTTTTTAGTTATTAATATTATATAAAAATAAGGCAAAAAGCTTGAATTTTTTGTTCTATAAGTATATAATTTATCTGTTTTAAAAAAGGAGTGTTTTTATGCCAAATATAGATATTTTAACAAAATATAAAAATATACATATGATTGGAATTGGTGGAGTTAGTATGAGTGGTATTGCTGCCATTTTAAAAAACTTTGGTTTTCATGTTACTGGCTCAGATGCAAATGATTCTGATTCAATAAAATTATTAAAAGATAAGGGTATTAAAGTTACAGTAGGTCATAATTTAGAAGATATTTCTAAAGCAGACGTAGTTGTTTATTCTGCTGCAATAAAACAAGATGACCCTGAAATGTTAGAAGCAAAAAAATTAAACATTGAAACAATAGAAAGAGCCGATTTTTTAGGTATTCTTACAAGATGCTTTAAAGATACAATTTGCATATCTGGTACTCATGGAAAAACAACAACAACTTCAATGGTATCTTTATGTTTTATTGAAGCACTAAAAGATCCAAGCATACAAGTAGGTGCATTTTTAAAAGCAATAAATGGCAACTATAAAGTTGGAAATAGTGAACATTTTATTATTGAAGCATGTGAATATGTTGAAAGTTTTTTAAAATTTAGTCCAAAAGCAGAAATTATATTAAATATAGATAATGATCATTTAGACTATTTTAAAAACTTTGAAAATATAAAAAATGCTTTTATAAAATATGTAAAATTGCTACCACCTGAAGGATTATTAATTGTAAATGGTGATGATGTAAATTGTTTAGAACTTCCAAAATATACTAATGCAAAATGTCTTTCATATGGAATTACCAATAAAAAAACAGACTTTTTTGCCGTTAATATTACTTTTGATGATTGTGGTTTTCCAGAATTTGATGTTTATAGCCATAACGAGTTTTTCGATAGAATAAAACTTAATGTCCCTGGAATGCACAATGTATTAAATGCTTTAGCTTGTATTGCATTATGTACAGAATATGGTATTGAAAAAAGTGCAATTAAAAGTGCTTTGTTAAAATTTACTGGTGCAAACAGAAGATTTGAATTTAAAGGTAAAGTAAATGGTGCAAATATTTTTGATGATTATGGACATCATCCAACAGAAATTATAGCAACAGCCAAATCTTTAATGAATAAAAAATACAATAAATCATGGGTTGTTTTCCAACCTCATACATATAGTAGAACCAAAACATTGCTTGATGATTTTGCAAAAGCCCTTTTAAATTTTGACAATATTATTGTTCTAGATATTTATGCAGCCCGTGAGACAAACACATTTGGAATTTCTTCTAAAGATTTAGTTAATAAAATTATTTCTTTAGGCAAGGATGCAAAATATATTCCAGACTTTGAAGAATGCGTAAATTATTTAAAAAACAATGTTTCTGAAAATGATATAATTATGACATTAGGCGCTGGTACAGTCACCAAAATAGGTCCAATGCTTGCTGATTAATATTATAAAAACACATACTAATTAATAAAAAGTATGTGTTTTCTTATTTACTGTACTTCTCTTATTTGTTTTAACATAATGTCTCCAAAAACAGCATAGCCTTCTTCTGGATTATTTACCAATACATGTGTTACAGCTCCTACAAATTTTCCGATTTTGTATTACCGGAGAACCACTCATTCCCTGAATTATTCCTCCTGTTTTTTCAAGTAATTGCTTATCTGTTACTTTTATTTTCATGCTTTTATTGTCATAATTATTCTCTTTATATATCTTTTCTATTTGTATTTCATATTCTTTTGGGCTTTTTCCATCTAAACTACATAATATTGTTGCTTTCCCCTCTTTTATTTCTTCTCTTAAAGCAACTTCCATTTCTTTTGATGAATCTATATTTAAAGCTGATATATTATCAACTTTTCCATATATTCCAAATTTAGTATTTTTATATATTTTTCCTATATTTTTTTGATTTTCAACAGTTCCTTGTATTTTCCCTGGATTTCCCACTTCTCCTTTTGTTATATTCAAAATTTTTGTTGTAACAAATTCTCCACTTTCAATATTTATAAGCTTTTCTGTGTCAATGTCTGTTATTCCATGTCCTAATGCTCCAAATGTTTGGCTTCCTAAATCATAAAATGTAACTGTTCCAACACCAGCAGCACTATCTCGCACCCATAATCCTAATTTATAATCACTACTTGAAGTTTTTACTGGTGTTATACTACATGATAATGTGGAATTTTCATGAATATATTCAATTTTTATATCATTTCCATTTGACTTATTTACATTTTGTATTAATTCTTTTGTTGATGAAATTTTATTATCATTTACTGAAATTATTGTATCTCCTTCTTCTATTCCTGTATTTTCATATGGTTTATATTTTTTATTGTCTGTGCCTTCAATCTCTGACATTCCAACTACTAAAACTCCACTAGTATATAATTTTACTCCGGCAACACTTCCTACTGGTATTACCTTTGTCCTTGGTAGTACATCTACTTCCATATCTTTTACAAATATTTTATCAAATAAGCTTACCTTTACTGTGGTTTTGCCAACATCATTTAATGTTTTACTACTTGTACTTGATGTTTCTACTGTTTCATCATTTATTTTAAATCCCATAAATTGGTTTACTGCTATATTCTCACCTTGAAATATTATTATATTATCTGGTAAATTTTGTATTGTTATTACATATGAATAAATTATAATTAATGCTAATAATATAAATAAGATTTTAATTTTCTTTGTCATATTTTTTTTACATAATCAATTTTATAGAAATAATCTATTTAATTGATTAATCCCTTTCTTTTAATTTTTCTCCTTTGTTGCTTCTTATTTTATTATTAACTTTTTATTTGTGTGATATACAAATTAAAAAAAATTGAGATAATTTTCATCTCAATTTTTATATTATTTTAATTTTGATAATTTTTTAATAAGTCCTGTACATTTCTATTTACTTTATACATACTGTATCTTTCTCTTCCAAGTGCTGTATAATATACAGTTGCAAGATTTTCTTTATTACTTAAATATTCATATATATTGCCATCATTTTCATAATCTAAACTATCTTTCATTACAACACTTTCATAGTCTGCAAGAGATTTTTTAGGGAAATAATAATCTGTTCCTGTATCACTTATTAATGATTTTCTTTGTAAATCATTATAAAAAATTCCAACAGAATTTAGATTTACGTCTTTATTTAAATCTTTTTTTCTTACATTACAATATGTACTATTAGAATCAGTATAATTATTGGTTACAATATATATAGAATCTTCTGTTACAACTTCTTCATTTGTATTATTTGTAACAATACTATAACCATTATATATTTTTCCTCCTATGCTTAAACCTTGCATAAAGCTTATAAGAGAAACATTGTTTAGAATCTTATCCCATTCATCTTCTTTTAATTTTGGCATTCTAAAATCAGTTGTGGTTGTTGAATAATTATTAAAGTTTGCAATAGCAGTTGATAAATTACTTTCTATTGAATTTCTAATTACTGCTAATCTATGTTCATTAAATTTAGAATTAGGTTCTTCTATATTTTCTTTATCAAATATTGCCGTATCTCCATATGTATTTTTGTAGCTAGCATCTTTCGCATTAGATGTTTTTAACTCTCCTAAGTTATAATCATTAAAAACTCTTTTTGTAAAGTCTGCAGCTTCTTTATAATAATAATAAGCTGAACTATCATTTCCACTTGATAAATCAATATTTGTATATACCTGTTTACCATTTAATAAATAAAACCATTTCCCATTATCCTTATCATAATAATATTTAACTCCATTTATTTTTAGATAGCTATATAATTTTTGTCCAACATATTCCTCCATTAATGATTGGTTTTTATTTATGTTACATTTTCTATATGTTATTGTAGAATCATCATAAGTAATTCCACTTATTAAATAACCAGCATCATTTACCCAATTGCCTGATATATAGCCTTGTATTGTTATATAATTATCTAAAGAATATGTAATTACAAAATTATCATTTCCTCGAGTATATTCACAACTATAATATATGTATGGTTTTAAGCCATATAATTTTTCTTCATCTTTATATGTTGAATTATCGTTACTTTCATTGTTTTTTAATGTATTTGTATATGGTGAATAAATATAATAACCATCATATAATGTGTATACTAAAGCTGGAACATAATCTTGAAGAGTACTTGCATTATAACCTTGCACATTAAAGTTTGTTGCAACTGATGTAAAAAAAGCATTAACAGAAGCTTCTAAATCTCTCATTTTGGAGTTTGCTAAGTCAGACGTACTACTATTTATAGTATTTAATTGAAATGCCTTTATTGCATCATATGTTGAATCTTTTAATTTAGAATCATATGAAATTTGTAAATTTAGTGTATCTATTTGACTTTGAGTATAAACTTGCAATACCAATGATATTGGCAATACTATAATTATAAAAATTACAGCTAAACTTTGTAAATTCATCATAATATTTTATCTTTCCTTTTGTAAGATTTTTAAATAGCTTGTAATATGGATTACAAGCTATCTTTTTGTATATTATTAATTTCCATTAGCAGTTACAATGCCTGATGCCTCTCCTGCAATTGTTCCAGTTAATCCAGTAGAAGTTCCTCCACTTAATTGTTGAGACATTGTTGTATTTGTATTTTTAACACTTACAGATACAATATCTCCTTCTTTTAAGTTATATGCATTATTATTTTTTAATGTATTTTCAATTTGTGTTGTATATATTGAATAATAAACATCTTCTCCTATTTTTTTGCTATTTGCTTGAGTTGTTTTCTTTCCTGGATTTTCATCTCTAACTTTTACTTCAATTTCAACATCATAAGTGTTTCCAGTTGAATGAATATTTTCTACAAATTTATTATATTTATCTGAAGTAATTTTTCCTGTAGTTCTAACATCATCTACAAATTGTGTTGTTAAAGATTGAACAGACAATTGAGATACATCGTCAGCCCTATTAGACATTGTCATTAGTGGAAATACAAACATTAATGTTGCTGCTAAAACTATTGCAACTACTGTTATTAGTGTATCACCCATTTTATTCCTCCTTCTAATACTTATAATGTTAAATTAAGTATTTTTATTATAAACTTTTATATGTTATTACTCTTTTTTTAGTTTTGTTTGCATCTGGCGTATTACTTTGGTTTCCATCTATTTCTTCTTGATAATAAACTCCTAAAGATTCTGTAAATTGCTTACCTTTAATTTGATTATATAAACCATTATTTTTTATATCATAAGAATTTTCAAATTTATATTGACTATTATTTATTTCTTTTCCTGTAACTATATATTTTATAAATTCCTCTTTTGCTGTATCATTCCCCACATTTTGTTTTTCTAGGTCAATATAGTTTATTTGCTCTTTTGTATTTTTGTTTTCATAAAAGTACATTGGAGTACCATCATTATTTAAAAATATTATTTTATAATTTTCTTTATATGCGCGGTAAATTGCAGGAATAATTGTTTCATAGCCTACTTTTCTTTCAGTACTTCCCTGTTCAACATAATCTGTATAATATTCGTTGTCATTATACGATATTAATATATCTGTTGTTTGCCTTGCCATTCCAAATGCATTAATAATTATGGATAATGCTACAACAAATATTAAAACCCAAGCGGCCATTTTTAATGCATCTGCTGCATTTTCCATAATTATCATCCTTTCATTTCATAATCTATTTAACTTTGCTAATTGTTATAGTATTAATATATCCTGCGGTTCCATAATCAACAGTTACTTTATATATTGTTCCAGATTTTGCTCTAGTTGTAACACCACTAACATAAGTTATATCAGATGCTGTTGATGCTGTTGAAGTTTTTAAAGTAATATCTGTTCCATTTGCTACTGTTATATTTATTAATTTATTAACTTCACCATCACGATTAGAAACTGTATTACTAGAAATAACAGCATTTATTAAAGTGTTAACTCTACTTCCTGTAACACTATCTCCCTCATATTGTGTGAACTGTGAATTAAATGATGATATTGCTTGTGCATCCATATTACTGCTATTTACGACTTCTTGTCCTTGTCCTAAAATTACAACTCCTAAAGTAATTAATACTATTGAGATTAGTATAGCTCCTGCTATAATTAATGCTTTTGACGCATTTTCCATAATAATTTCCTCCTTTGTTTTACTTTTGTTTTTTATATTCTTTATCAAATGTATATTGATAATATTAATAACATATTTATTTAGTTGTTTGTTCAAACAACATATATTTTATTCTTCCTGTCTTTTTATGATAATCAATATTTGTACATTTAAATTTTATATTTCCATAATACTGTGTAAATGTACTTATTCCACCATTAAATATTCTAATCATATTGTATGTTTTATCATTATCCAACATTTTTATGTCAACATTAATAGAATTTGTTTCATTATCTATAAAATTTCCTTTACTGTCTTTTTGATTTTCGTTTTTATTATTTATGTCCATTGCCTTATTAATTATTGTTGCAACATCCAATCCTGTTACCTCTTGATTATAATAACTTTCAAATTGTTTATTTTCCTTTTGTATTGTATCATAATTTGATTTAAAATTTAAATATATATAAGAAATTCCAACTACAATAATGACTATTATTGTAAAAAATATTGCAATTTTTTTCATTATTCTCCTTTTTTATTATATCATTATATGTTTTATTTTTCAAGTTTTATTTGATGAAAAATTAACAGCATTAACTCTTCCTGTTATATCACTTAATAAAACATTACATCTATAGTTTTTTAATGACTTTCCACCTAAGTTGTCTTCTTTCATTTCTCCTTCTTTTTCTAAACTCTCAGGTTTTATTTTTTTCTCAATGTCCGTAGAATTTACTACAGAATTATCAACTTTAACAGTTATATAATTTGTATCTCCTGGTTCTAATTGATAATATTTATTATTATTTTCAGCAAGATTTACTGCTGTTAAGATGTCATAAACTGTCAAGTCTTCTCTTTGCTCATATGCTAAAAACTGACTGTTAAATTTATTTAATTGATTATTTGCAATTTCAGATTTAACATCATCTGCAGATGAGCTAAATGTTACAAATAAATATGCTGCTAATGATAATATAACAACTCCCATTAATACTCCAGCAGCCATTAATAAAGCTTTTGATGCATTTTCCATATTTAACTCCTAAATTTTAATTAAAATTTCCTGTACACTCAAATTCCATTTTAATAATTCTTCCAGAACTTTCATCATATTTAACATCTGTACATTTAAAAATTGCTCTTTTAAATTGAATATATTCTGCATATGTATAAACTTTTTCTTTTAAATTGTTATTTAAATTTTTATAAATAGTATTTATTGTATTTGTGTCATTTTTTGGCATATTATACCCTAATACTCTATAAAAGTTTTGTACAGCATCTGATTTTTGTTCATTATCCAAATCATTTGAATTTCCAACAAATATTTTTGTGCTTGCTGTTACTAAATTTGTTAAAATTTCAGGTTCCAGACTTATTTTTACTCCAGTACCTAAATCAAATTCCGTATTTTCTAAATTAGTAATTTTTTCTTTAATCCCTTCAATTCCATTGTTGGTACCAGAAGCTGCATATCTTGCGCTTGTAAATAATCTATTTTTACCATCTAAATAAGCAAGATTACTTTGATAACTTTTTAAATCAATTGAAATACTCATTGGTCTATACCCAACATATTGCCCATTTTGTCCTAATTCTTTCCCCTCTGTTGATTGTCTTATATTGTAATCTATAACCTTATTCATCAAAGAATACAAGTCACTGCCTCTTACATCATCTCTATTATAAATAATGTATTGATTATTAAATTTTTCTATTTGGGCCACTTCTTCACTTTGAGTTTGTAATCCTTGGTATGTACTTAAATTATTAATCATTAATACCAAGCAACTTATTATTATTAAAGCAATTAATACACTTCCTGCCATAATTAAAGCTTTTGATGCATTTTCCATATATGTCCCTCCCCTTATATCTTGCCAGAAGACATATTACTAAATGAACTTGACATACTTGTAAATCCAATAAATACAAGTGGTATTATTAAGTAGCCTACAAATAAACATACCATTGGTGCAAAACCAATAACTTTACCTATCATTCCTTTTCTTTTTATAAGTCTATCATTTGATTCTTTTCTCTTTTCTTGGTAATAATCTCTTTCTGAGTCTAATTCATCAAATGCATCTTTAATTGGTATTTTTTCAACTGCAGCTTGCAAACTTTCTATAATTCTAATTAATTGTTGGTAAGATACTTCATTTTTCCATTCTTCCAAGGCTTCCCAAGCCCCTGCTTCATAATTATTTAAACACTTTGTAATTGGTGCTTTAAAAATATTTGCATATCTTTCTAGCCATTCTAGAATTATTTCAACATTTACCCTTTCAATTCTCATAAGCATTAATATAATTGTCTGGAATTGCATTACTTCGTCTTCCATTTCTATTTGCCTCATTTTTACTTGGAATACTAAAAGCCAAAGTGGAGCCATATAGCCTACAATTGAAAATACAAATGCTAAAAGTACTTCATACCATTGTAAAAATTCTTGGTTAATAATTACCAATTTGTCATATATTTGATTTGATTCTTTTGTTATGGTCTCATTTGATGCATCCGAATAATAATGTGAATTTTTCATTTCTGTTTGTATTTTTACAAGCATCTCATCTTTATTTGTAATTGCCTGTCCTTTAAACCTATCTAAAAACTTGTTTTGAACTTCAGTAACTTCCATCGCTTTTCTTTTGTCTTTATCTGATAATCCACTTATTAAATCATAGTCAGTGGTTGGCTCTGTATAGACGTAATTTATTGCTACAGCATGAAGCTGAGAAAATAAAACAATAGAAACAATGCATGTTACAATAGCAAGTGTAACTCTGTTTGTATATAACCATTCTATTTTTAAATATGATGCAGAATCCTTTAGTAATTTACTAACCTTTCTATGTTCTTTACTATTTCGTTTTGGTATAAATAAATCTATTATTTTTTTTAATATTTTTTTACTATATATTTTTTGTTGCCATGGATTTTCTGTGTTTTTTGTATTTGCATTTGTTGAACCATTATCTTTTAATTTTCTTGTTAATAAGTAAGATACAAATGTTATAATTAAAATTAATATTTGCACTATCATTCCAGCTTTTCCATTATACCAACTTTCTGTAAAATTAAAGTTCGATACTGACCAATTTTTTATTGGTTCTAATAGTAAAACTGGTGCTATTGAAATAACAGATAAACTTTGAAATACATAGTTTAATTTGTCTCTTTTTAAAATTTCAAGTTGCATCTCTTGTGTTATATTATTAACATTTTTTAAATATAAAGATGCGCCATCTATCTTTCTGTCTCCAAATTCTTTTGTTAAGTATGATATTCCAGCAAACTCTTTTAAGAAACTATTTGGTGCTATATCATAGTATTTTTCAAGTTCTATTTCTGGATCATCCGAAATTAAAATTTCATAAATCTTTTCACCTTGTGCAGATACACTTTTTTCATCATCTTGTGATACTTGGTATATTGCTTCTTCTACCATATTAAATTCATGATATGCATGTCTAATTTCTGAAAAGAAATCAATTTGTTCTTTTAATATTTTATTGTCAATTTTATCTACAGAACCATCTACCAACACATCTATCATAAACAATTCAAATATTAATAATATAAACATTAATAAATAATTTGTATGTGTTATTATTATTGTAAGTAACACTAATGGGAATAGTATTATAAGTGTTCTTGTTAAAATTTTTGCTGCATCTTTTCTTGTATTATATTCATCATCTATATTTATAATTTCCAGTCTTCTTCTTAATTTTAAAATATATCTTTTTATAAATGGAATTTTTATATATGTAACATATAATTTTTGATATAAAACTTCAGTAGAAAATTTTTTTTCTTTTGTTCCTTGTTGCAATCTTTGAATTCTTTTATATTCTGATTTATTCATCTTTTTTGATAATATAAAATATGCAATTATAATAAGAATTAAAATTCCTACTGATGCTCCCATTATGTAATATAGCATTTGGTTAGACACTTTTTTCTAGCACCTCCTTGCTCCGTTTATTTTTCTTTTGCTGGTCTTCCTCTTCTTTTTGCAGTTTCTTTTTCGTTTTCTTGTGCATTTAATTTATTTCCCCAATGTTTTTCTACAAATTTATCAAATGATTCTACATCTGATTCATCCATATTATTTCTCATTTCTCTAATGTTTTGGTCTGTTATTGGGTTTGTTATTACATATTCTCCGTCTACATACTCTAATATATTTCTATATGTATATAATTGTTTGTCTGTAGTTTTTGTAAAATAATGTGTTGCGTTGTCAAAAAATTTGTCAAATTTTCCCTCTAATGTTTTTTCATTTCTATGATCATATGTGTATTCATTTTTACTTTCTACTGGAATACATTCTGTTATTCTTTCTATATATCTTTTTCCTCTAAAATCTTTTACTTGATG
>FR898631.1:0-10197 GCA_000437215.1 Clostridium sp. CAG:440 | reverse complement strand
TACTTGTACAACTTGTTCTTCTGCTGTTTTTTCGTCTGTAAATACTCCTGTTCTTAGCATTGAGTTTCTAAGTGCTGTTACCAAGTTTGGAAATGTTTTTGCATGGTGAGTAAATAATGTAAATTTAGATGCAACTTGGGCTGCTTGTATCATCCAAGATGCAACAGGGTCTGTTGCAACCTCACCTATAATGTTTACAGAACCATCAGTTTTTTTCTGAACATCTAGACCTTCTTGTCCAGATATTGTATCTGTTTCTCTAAATGTTAATATGTTTCTTGTTGGGTATATTTTTCTTAAGTGAAGCTCAAATGCTGTTTCTTGAACCCTTATGTTCATTGTTTCATATATGTTTTCTATCATACCCATTAATAATGTAGTTTTACCAGAACCTTGCTCACCAGTTATTGATGTAATTCTTGCTCCTTTTACTAAATATTTCAAAAGTTCTATTGCATCTTCATAACCTGGGTCTCTAACTAATTGCTCTAGTGTAGCTCTTTTTACGTCAAATTTTCTTACAAAGAATGCCCATGTTTCTGAGAAACTTGGTCTTACAACAACAACACGTGAGCCATCTTTCATTTCGTTTATTTTATAACCATTTGTATCTGATAATTGTCCTGGGTTGTTATATTTATAAATATTTTGACATACTCTTTTTAATTCTGCTTCTGTTCCAAATGATAAAAATGCTAAACGTATTGATTTACCTTGGAAAAAAATCCAAATACTATCACATGCTCTTGGAACTTTATGTTCAGAAACCTGATTTAAATAATCTCCATCAGTTTGTGCAACCTGACTTAAAAAGCTCTCTGGAAGTCCAGATACTCCGACCAGATACACCATCTATATTCATATCTCTTACTTCATCTATTGAACTATAACCTTTATAGTGTTGATATATTCTTTGTACAACAACTGCTAATTTGTCTGCAAATGATAAAGATATGTTCTCTTTTTCATATATTTCTGATATTTCATCTTCTGTAATAACATAAGAAGGCTTTGTTTCTCCTTCTAGGAATTTAAGTTCTGCTAAATCATATTTTTTAATCATTTCTGTTAATGCTTCATAACCAAATTCTTTTTTATATGCATATATTAAAATATCGAATTTATCTTGAGCAGTTAAAAGTGAAGGAATATCAAATGGAATAGCTTTTGATATGTTTGTTTCTGTAACTCCATATTCTTTTGCAAGCAAGTCAAATATTAACTCTTTTACATATTTTTTATCATTAACATCTCCATATGTACAACCTTTTAATGCTTTTTTTAACTCATACTTTTTATTTTTTCTTCTTTTTAATTCTTCTTCAGAAAGTCCTATATCATAAAGGTTAACTTTTGTTATTTCATCAAGTCTTTTCTTTACAAATTCCTTCATTTTGTCTAATGTGTAAGTTTTATCATCTACATTAATTGTTTCTTCAACCTTTTCTTCTTTTTTCTTTTTGATATAGTAATATACTACAAATATTGCTATTCCTATAACAAGTGCCATAAGTAAAATGTTAGTTATTGTCATTTTTAGGTTTCCCCTTTCTTCTACATTCCCATTTGTAGAGTTTGTATTTTATACTGAATTGTTTCAGCTGCTCTTCCGCACTTCTTGCATAAATGTCCAATTTCTATCTTCTTTATTTATTTTTCTTATTCTTAAAAATAAATCTGGTACTCCTGCTTCTTCTGCTGCTTCAAAATATAGTGTATTGTATGGCATTGTTAGTACAAGATCTCTTTGTCCTAAATATCTGCTAATATTTTTGGCTGTATATTTTGAAAATTTGTCATATCTTCCAACCATTACAATTGTTTTAGGAGAAGCTAATAATTTATTGGTTTGCTTAATATTTTTAAACTTCTCTATACTTGATAATTTTTGACTAATATTTGCAATAATTAAATCTGATTTTTCTAATATTAATCTTTCTATATTTTCATTTATATTACTGTCTAAATCAACAAAAACAAAATCATAATACTGTGAAGCCATTGTTATAACTTCTGGATAATAATTTGATAAATCTTCTACGCCATTTTCAGAAAAGAGTACTTCCAAAGTATCTTTAAAAACAACTTTCGTATAATTTTTTATTGTGTCAGGGCTTATTTTATTACTTCTAGCCATTTTTATAAGTCCATCCATCCCTGTTTGCATTTCTATATCTGATGTAGATAAGCCAAATAGTCCAAAAGTAGACTTCTTTTTTTGTTTTTCCCAAAAGCAATTTTGGATTGTTTCATTTTTATTTGTCGTGGAAATTAATAATATTTTAACATTATGTTCTATAGCCATATGTGTTGCAATTGCAACTGCTGCCATTGTTTTCCCAGTTTCTTCTCTTCCATTACTCCAAAATGTTACTATTGACATTTTATTCTCCCTTTTCTATATTTTTTAAAGTTTTTCTTATTTGTGATTCACTAAATTCATTCCTTAATATTTCTTGACATATATAGATTAAACCATCTTTATATTCGCCACTTAATCTTCTAAATTTTATTTTTGCTACCCTTTGGTTTTCTGCAATAATACTCGCATCACCATTTTCTATTGGAAAATAAATTCTGTTTTCATCCCAAATTACCTTATAGCCTAAAGATAAATAGTTTAAATATTCATCTTCTTCTTTTAAAACTTCTTGTGCAAATAATACTTTTGTAAGATTTGCTGGTTCTTGGAATGCTGATAGTATTTCTAATCCTTTTTTTAACGAATAGCAATCAAATGATGTAACAAAATAATTTCTTTGCGAATTTTCAAGTTCAAAATTTTGAATTGCTTCTATATTATCTGCATCTATTAATACTATATCATATGGTAATTCTTTTTCATCCTCAACATATAGGTATTGTTTTATTTGTTCAAAATTTTTAAAACCAACTCCAACATCAATTTGTTCATATTCTGTAACATATGTTGTAGTCGGGTTTATAGTAGGTACTACATATTTTGCTTTTTGATTTATAGTGGCATCTATCACTAATATTTTTTTATCTAATGTTGTTAAAATTTTTGCAACATTAATTATCATATCAATTTTGTCATAAGATCCTATAAACCCTATCTTTTTCATTGGTCTCTCCTTTTTTATTATTTTATTGTACTGCACCAGAAAGTGAGTCTAAATATTTTTTTCTATTTTCTTGTGATTTTGTAATGCTTTCTTCCATATTTGTTTTTAAGTTTGTTTCTCCTTCTTCGCCTGCATTATCAATAGCTCTATTTATATAATTATTTCTTATTTCTGTGCTTCCTATATTTTCATATCTTGATTTTAATTCTTTCATTGCTTTGTCTAAAATATTTGGATCTTTGTTCATTAAAGCTGCTGTCTCTGAGCTAACAACATATGTAGGAGTTGCTGCCTTTTGCATTCCAGCTTCTGTATATTTTGTAACATAAAGTTTTGCCCCATTTATTCTAGCCGCATCAACAATTGCACTGCTTATGCTTAATATTTCATCTTCTCTTAAATTTAACCAAACTGTATCTTCTGAATCAGCTCCTGCAATATTTGGTATTGTTACTTCTTTTTTTGCAACAACTATGTAATTTTGTCCAGAAGGTAACATTAATCTAACATCTATATAATCTCCTGTTGCTAAATCCATTGGTAAAACAAAAACATTGTATTCTTCTCTTCTTACATCATCTGCAACTGTATTATCAGATTTACTAATTAAATCTTTTGTTATTACTGTATTTGCTTTCATGTCTACCTTTGCAACTAATGGTACACTATTTAATTCAACATATTCCTTGTCACCATTTTTTTCTATATAATAGTTATCTGTTTCATCTTCTTTTTGTAATTGATACTCCTTGTTGTCCTTTTTTATATATAATACTGCATTTTTATCTTTATCATATTTTGTATATATTTCATTTCCTTCTTTATCTTGAAGTGCGTAATTTTCAATTACACTTAAATCTGATGTTGCATTACTTGGTACAAGATTTTTATTTACTGTTTGCATTGTAAACATATCTGTTGTAATTACTTGTCCAGAACCAACATCTTGTGATAAAACATAAACTTTAACACTTGCTTGTTTATTTTCTTGTTCTTTTTTATTTAAATTTGTTATTTGAATAAATAGAAATGCAATTATTACTCCACATATCACTAGCATAACTAACATTCCTAATATAAATGAATTTCTTGCTTTTCTTTGCATTGGATTTGTTGCCATGACAAATTCCTCCCTTAATATTTATTTTTGTATATTTTTTTACAAATATTATCTATTTTATTTTAACTCAAAGCAATATTAAAATCAATTATTTATATATGTATAATTTAAATTTAATATTTTTGTAATGGGTTTGTAATATTTTTGTAATATTCAATTTAAAAATTTATTTAAAGCATATGCAACGCCATCTTCATCGCTTGTTTTAGTAATAAAATCTGCAACACTTGTTAAGTTTGGTGTACTTCCTCCCATAGCAATGCCAAGTCCTGCGTTTTCTACCATCTTTTTGTCATTTACGTTATCCCCAATAGCTATTACCTCTTCTTTTTTTATATTTAATTTTTCAATTAAATATTTTATAGCATTCCATTTGTCTACATCTTCTAGTGTAATTTCGGTATAATAATATTCTATTGGAACCTCCTCAGTTCCTTGTTTTATTATTTTTCTTGACATATGACCTACTTCTAAAACCTCAATATTTTTTATGTCTTTCATTTTTTTAATTATAGAATTAAAAACAAGTTTACTTTCGTCACAAATCATTATTTTTAAATATTTATCATCTTCTTGATTTTCTATATATTTTTTTATATTGTCTACAATTTTTATGTTTGTCCTTTTTTCTTCTTCTTTTTTCTTATTTTCATTGTAATAATATAAAACATTATATTTTAATTTTTCTGTTATTATTTCTTTATCTGTATATACAGTATAAAAAATGCTGTTTGCATCACATATATTTATAATTTCTAGCATTTTCTCTTTTGGAATAAATTTGTCATATATTATTTCTTCTTTTTGGGCATCATAAATTAAAGAACCATTTCCTGCAATAAAATAATCATTATTTCCAATTTCTTCTGCTATTGGTTTTATAGAAGAAATTGTCCTTCCTGACGCAATTATTATTTTGGTTCCTTTTTTTATATTTTCTTTTATTATATTTTTAGTGTTTTGCGTAACAATGCCATAACTGTTTAGCATTGTTCCATCTAAGTCTATTGCTACTAGTTTATACATAAGTCTCTCCTTTTTTAATTTTTTCATTTTAAAATTATATATTTAATTATTTTTATTTGCAACATTTTTTCTAAAAATTTCCTGTTTATTTTTTCTTTTTTTGCAAATGATAGTATTAGAAAAAGCAATAGTTTTTTCTATAGATGTTAAATTTAGCAGGAGGTGAAAAAACAATGGCTAACAATTCAAATAAAAAATTAGTTCCAGAAGCTATGACAGCTTTAGATAAATTCAAATACGAAGTAGCTAGTGAAGTTGGTGTTAATTTAAAAGACGGATATAATGGAGACATTTCAGCTAAAGATGCTGGTAAAATAGGTGGTAACATGGTTAGAAAAATGATACAACAAGCTGAAAACAACATGAAATAGTTTCTACTAATGTACTAATTTCATTATTTTTAGGCAGAAAGTTAAATTTTGTTTTTATGAAATACATAAAGGCAGGATTTGATTTCCTGCCTTTAATATTTTATTTTAATTTAAGCTTCTGGTTCTACTAAACCATAATTTTTTCCATCTTTTAATTTATGTACTACATTTACCTTTCCTGTTTCTACATTTATAAATGCTAAAAAGTTATGTGTTGGTTTTTCTTGTAACTTTAATACTGCATCTTCAGGTAACATAGGTTTTATTTCATAATATGATGTTTTTATTATTTCATCTTTTATTTCTGTTTCTTTGTTATCTGCTACTTCCATTGTTTTTATAGATGCATCTTTCATCATTTTTTCTTTTTTTGTTTTTGATTTTCTAATTTGGCCTTCTAATATATCGATATCTTTATCAATTGAAGCATATAAGTCTTTGTCTTCTGTTACAGCTCTATATTTTTCTCCATTTGCTTGAACATATATTTCTGCTATTTGCTCTTGTTTTTCTGTTTTTAGTGTAACTTCTGCTTCTGCTTCTTCGAAATATTTATCAATTCTTTCTAATTTTCTTTCTACGTAATCATTAATAGCCTCTGTTATCTTTAGTTCCTTTCCTGTTATTTTTATTTTCATAAAAATCGCTCCCTTCTTCTTTTATGTTTTATTTTACGATTATAAGTTTATTATATATGTTATTTTATTTTTTTTCAACATTATTTTTAAAATAATTCTTCTAACTTATATTCTTTTTCTAATTTTTCATTAAAATATAATTTTACAATCAGTTTAAATTCTTCTAAACTTTGGTCTTTTATATCAAAAGAATATAGTTTTTTTGGAGGACAAACAACTGTATATATAATAGCATTTTTAGTACTTTCGTTCATTTGTATTGCTGATTTATCTTGCCTGCTACATTCCTCACATTTAAAACCATTATCTTTTAAACTAAAATAATATAAATTATTTTCTTCTTGGCAATTTGTGCATTTTTTTATTCTAGGTGTAAATCCTAAAATGCATAATAAACGCAATTTAAAAACACTTAAAACAAAGTCTAAGTTTTTTTGTGTTTGTGAAATTACATATAATGTATTTAATAATAATTGTAATATTTTATAGCAATTTTGATTTTCCTGGGTTACATCTTGAACAATTTTATTTATGTGTATTGCATATTTTAATTTATCTAAATCTGTTCTTATATTGTAAAACATCTCTATTGTTTCACACGAATTTATATGATATGTACTTGATCCTTTATACATTAGGTATTCTCCAAAGCAAAACACCTGTGTTCCGGCAAGAAGAGCACTTTTGGGCCTTCTTGCCCCTTTGGCAACACAAGATATTTTTCCGAAGCCCAGGTGTTAACATTGTAAGCATTTTATCAAAATCGCCCAAATTATTTTCTGAAAGTATTATTCCATTTACTTTTGTACTTGACATTTTTTTACATCCTTTTTGCTAATATCTTTTATAAATTTTTACCAATTTCATTATTCTTATTTTTTAAATTCATATTTGTTATATTTTGAATTTCTTTTATATTATTTTCTATATTTTCTATTTGTTTAAACTCTAAAAAGGTATCTATATCTCCAGTATTTTTAAATGTCTCCCATGCTATTTTCTTTATCATAAGCGTCATCTCCTTAAATTTAAAGTATTACCTTTAATTATCTTTTGCTTTTTAAAAAAATTTATACTTATTTTAATTTAAATTTATTAACAATTGAATCATTTTCTTGCCAATCTTCCTTTACTTTAACCCACGTTTTTAAATTAACCTTCACACCAAAATTTCTTTCCATGTCAATTCTTGCACTTCTTCCAATCCTTTTTAACATATCTCCATTTTTTCCAATTATAATTCCTTTATGTGAATTTCTTAAACAATATATTGTAGCTTCTATATCATATATATCTTCATTTTGCTTATTCTTTCTTGATTGCATTTTTTCTACTTCCACATAAATTCCATGTGGCACTTCTTGGTCTAAAAGTTTTAGTGCTTTTTCCCTTATTGTTTCTTCTGCAAGTTGTCTCATTGTTTGGTCTGTATACTCTTCTATATCATAATATGCAGGTCCGACTTTTAAGTGTTTTTCTATTTCATCTAAAATTATTGATTTATATTTACTATTTGTTGCAGATATTGGTATTACAGCTTCAAAGTTATATTCTTTACTATATATATCTATTAAATTTAACAATTTCTCTCTTTTTACTAAATCTATTTTGTTTATTATTAATATTGTTTTTCTTTTGGCTTCTTTTATCTTTTCTAAAATTATTCTGTCTCCTCTTCCAATTTCATCACTTGTTGCCTCAATTAAAAACAATACTACATCTGCATCTGGAATACTTGCAAAAGATGTTTCTACCATTGTTTCATTTAACTTTGTTTTTGGTTTATGTATTCCTGGTGTGTCTATAAAAACAATTTGTGAATTTTCTCTATTTACTATTCCTCTTATTGCAGTTCTTGTTGTTTGTACTTTGTTTGCTATTGCTGCGACTTTTTCCCCAACTAATAAATTTATAAGAGTTGATTTTCCTACATTTGTTCTTCCTATTAATGTAACAAATCCTGATTTAAATTCTGCCATTTTTTATTTCCTTTCTTTTTATATTATACACTTATTTTTTGCTAAATTTGTAGAAAATAGTAATCTATTTATATTTTTTTATTTTATAAAAAAAGGGAAAAGGCATTACCTATTCCCTTTAAATTATGCGTATGCATGTCTTTTCTTGAAGCTAAGTAAGTTTGTAATTTCATTTTCTGTTCCTTTAGCTTTTTTAGCCTTTTTAGCTCTTTCTTGTTCAATTTCTCTTTTTTGTTTTTCAGCCATTGATTGGCAAATTGCTTTTTGATATGTAAAGTGTGTGTCTTGTGCAATTTTGCTCCAGTTATATTCATTTCTAACTTTATTTTTTGCTTTTTTTGTAATTTCTGAACATAGTTTATGATCATATAATAATTCTAATATTGAATCTGCAATTGAATTTGGATTTCCAGCATAGCTTTTCATTCCATTTTCTTTATGTTGAACTATTTCGTTTAATCCTCCTATATCTGAAACAACTACTGGATTTTCAGAAAGCATTGCTTCTAATGCAACTATTCCAAATGGCTCATATGTACTTGGGAATACTGATATATCTGCTGCTTTGTACATTTTTTGTACATCTTTTCCACCTAAATATCCTGCAAAGTAAACTTTTTGTGATATTCCAAGTGCTTCTACTTGTGCTTTTAATTCGTCTATCATTCCACCTTTTCCAGCTATTACTAGTTTTGTATCATGATACCCCTCTAATATTTTTGGCATTGCTGCTATTAAATGTTGAACACCTTTTTCATATACTAATCTTCCAATAAACAATATTATTTTTTCATTGTCCATTGCAAATTTTCTTCTGAATGTATAGTCTCTTTCTATTCCATTAAATAAATTTAAATTTACTCCATTTGGTACAACATTTATTTTTTCGTATGGTAAACCAAATAGTCTTTGTAATTCGCCTTTCATATAATTGCTATTTACTATTACTTCTGATGACTCATATGTTAACATCCATTCAGTGTCATTTATGTATCTTTGTGTTTCATCATGTATACCACTGTTTCTTCCAGATTCTGTTGCATGTATTGTTGAAACGATTGGAATATTGTATGAATTTTTTAATGTTTTTGCCGCATATGCTACAAGCCAGTCATGTGCATGTATTACATCAAAATTTCCTTCTTTGGCAATTATTTCGTTTGCTTTTGCAACCATATTAAAGTTCATTTGCATTATCCAGTCTATAAAGTTGTTTGGGTTTATCATATAATTGTCTACTCTATATACTTTTACCCCTTTATCGTCTTCAAAATATGGAGCATCTCCTTCTTTATATGTTACAACTGTAACCTCATGTCCATCTTTTATTAAAGTTTTTGATAAGTCATGTACTACTCTTGCTATTCCTCCTACTACTCTTGGTGGGTATTCCCACGTTAACATCAATATTTTCATTGATATGCCCCTTTCTTTTGACTGTTTTTCTTTGGTTTTTTTCTTATACATTTTATACAAGTTTTTACAAAATGTAAATGGTTTTGACAAATTTTTTTATTTTTTTCTAATACAACTAATTTATTCCAATTTGGCATTTGATTTTATACATAAAAACTGTGTAATTCTAAAAGATTTGAATTACACAGTTAAAAATCAAGTTTTATTTTCCAGATTCCTTACAATCATTTAAAATTCCAATACTATTTTACATAAAGAGTAAGTCTACTGCCAATGACAAAAAAAGTATCTGTCGGAAAACAATTATTAGAACGATAGCTCGGCACACTGTTAAATAGATAATGCCCTCCTCTTAAAGTTCGATAAGTAGTGGTATATGCCTCTTGTGTAAATTCTATACTATTTCCTAATAAATCATAAACATTATTTAACTTATCTTTATTAGCCCCTCCTGTTATTCTTGTTTGATTATAATCTTTTGGAATAAGACCTGTAACATCTATATCATTATTTTTCATCCATCTTAGCATCGCATCCCATTGACTTCCCCATATCATACTT
>FR898630.1 GCA_000437215.1 Clostridium sp. CAG:440 | reverse complement strand
TATTATATTATTGCCATCCAAACCCGGAACCATTGCAATTTATTGCCATTTAAACCCTTAAGCCGGTGGCAATTTTTTTTCTTCTGGGCGGTGTTGTTATTTTTTGGAATAATATTGACAAATATTTCTTATAATATATAATATGTAGGTAAATACAAATGAATATAAGGAGGAAATTTTATGGCAGTTAAGGAAAACCAAACTGATGAGGCAAAAGTAAAGAAAATGATTGATGATTTAGTAAAAAAGGCTAAAATTGCTTCACAGGAGTACATGAAATTAGACCAAAAGACAGTAAATAATATCATAAAAGCCATGTCAATGGCAGGACTTGAACATCATATGGAACTTGCAAAACTTGCAGTAGAAGAAACAGGAAGAGGAATTTATGAAGATAAAATAACTAAGAACATGTTTGCAACTGAATATGTATATCATAGCATAAAATATGAAAAAACAGTTGGAATAATAAATGAAAATGATGAAGAAGATTATGTTGAAATTGCAGAGCCAGTTGGAATAATAGCAGGGGTTACACCTGTTACCAACCCAACTTCAACAGTTATGTTTAAATCTATAATTTCAGCAAAAACCAGAAATGTAATAATATTTGGATTCCATCCATCAGCACAAAAATGCAGCAAAGAAGCGGCAAAAATTGTAAGAGATGCTGCAATAGCCGCAGGTGCACCAGAAAATTGCATTTTATGGATAGAAGAACCATCAATTTTAGCAACAAGAGAACTTATGAACCACCCAGATGTTAATTTAATATTAGCTACAGGTGGTACAGGAATGGTAAAATCAGCATATTCATGTGGAAAACCAGCCTTAGGTGTGGGACCACGGAAATGTGCCATGCTATATAGATAAAACAGCAAAACTTGCAACATCTGTAAATGATTTAGTGCTTTCAAAATCATTTGACAATGGAATGATATGTGCATCAGAACAAGCAGTTTTGGTAGATAAAGATATATATAAAGAATTTGAAGATTTAATGAGAAAAGCAGGTTGCTATTTTGTAAGTGAAGAGGAAAAGAAAAAATTATCAGATTCAATGTTTGAATATACAGAAGAATATGGTTTTAAATTAAAATCACATGTACCAGGACAATCACCATATAAAATAGCAAAAGATGCAGGATTTGAAGTACCACAAGACACAAAGGTATTGGTTGTGTATGAAGAAGGAATTGGAGAAAAATATCCATTTTCTAAAGAAAAACTAAGTCCTGTTCTAACTTATTACATTGTAAAAGATGCAGAAGAAGGAATTAATAAAGCAGAGAAATTATTGGAGTTTGGAGGATTAGGCCATTCTGCAGTAATACATTCTGAGGATAATGATACAATTTTAAAATTTTCTGAGACTATGAAAGCAGGAAGAATAATAGTTAATTCACCATCAACACATGGAGCAATTGGAGATATATATAATACAAACATGCCATCATTGACACTTGGATGTGGTTCATTTGGTGGAAATTCAACAACAGCCAATGTTTCATCAGTTAATTTAATAAATATAAAAAGAGTTGCGAAAAGGAGAGTTAATATGCAATGGTTTAAAGTTCCAGAAAAAATATATTTTGAGGCAGGATCAATTGCCTATTTAGAAAAAATGCCAGACATAGAAAGAGCATTTATAGTTACAGATCCAGGGATGGTAAAACTTGGCTATGTAGACAAAATATTATATCATTTAAGGAAAAGAAGTCAGTATGTTCATTCAGAAATTTTTAGTGAAGTAGAATCAGATCCATCTTTTGACACAATAAAAAAAGGTGTTGCAGCAATGAATAATTTTAAACCAGATGTAATTATTGCCGTTGGTGGAGGAAGCCCTATGGATGCAGCAAAAGGAATGTGGTTATTTTATGAACATCCAGAAGCAGATGTTGAAGGATTAAAATTAAAATTTATGGATATACGTAAACGTACTTATAAATTCCCAAAACTTGGACAAAAAGCTAAAATGGTAGCTATACCAACAACATCAGGAACTGGGTCAGAAGTAACTTCATTTGCAGTAATAACAGATAAACAAAAAAATAAAAAATATCCGTTAGCAGACTATGAATTAACACCAGATGTTGCAATTGTAGATCCAGATTTAGTAATGAGTCTTCCAAAATCTGTTACAGCAGATACAGGTATGGATGTTTTAACACATGCAATTGAGAGTTATGTGTCAAATATGGCATCAGATTACACAGATGGGTTAGCAGAAAAAGCATCAGAATTAGTTGTAACATATCTAGAGCAAGCATATGATGATGGAACAAATAAATTAGCAAGAGAAAAAATGCATAATGCAAGTACAATTGCAGGTATGGCATTTACAAACGCATTTTTAGGTATAAACCATTCTTTAGCACATAAGTTAGGGGCAGAATTCCATATACCACATGGAAGAATAAATGCAATTTTATTACCATATGTAATAAAATACAATAGTTCAAAACCTACTAAATTTGTATCATTCCCTAAATATGAATATTTTATTGCTGATCAAAAATATTATGAACTAGCAAAAAAATTAGGATTAAAAGCTGATAATGTTGAAGAGGGAGTTAATAGTTTAATAGAAAAAATTAAACAAATGAATGAACATTTAGGAATTCCAAAGTCAATAAAAGATGCAGGAATTGATGAAAAAGAATTTTTGGCAAAAGTAGATATGTTAGCAGATAGAGCATTTGAGGACCAATGTACAACTGCAAATCCACGTTTACCATTAGTTTCTGAATTAAAGCAAATTATGTTAGATTGTTATTATGGAAAATAATAAATATCCTATATTGAATTATACAAAAAGTATAGTTCAGTATAGGATTTTTTTGAATTAAATTTACAAAGTGTAGTAAAAATGTTTATGCACACAATATTTAGTAAATAATAAAATATAGAAGATTAAAGAAGGTGGAAAAATGAAATTAGGTTTAGCGTTATCAGGTGGGGGAATACGTGGAATTGCTCATGCAGGGGTTCTTAAGGCTTTGGAAGAAAATGATATAAAAGTTGATGTAATAGGAGGAACAAGTGCTGGTGGACTTATAGCCTCATTATATGCTATTGGCTATTCTCCAATGTATATATATTTGTTATTTAAAAAATATGCAAATGAAATAATAAATATAAATGCAGCACCAATAATATCTGGAATAAGTAATTTTATGAATAGCAAAAAAAATAAATTTATAGGTCTTAAAAGTGGAGAAAGTATTGAAAAGGCATATAATAATTTAGCACTAAAAAAGGAAATTACCAAAATTTCAGATATAAAAATGCCACTTGTTATACCAACGGTGGATTTAAATGATTCAAAAGAATATATTTTTACAAATTATACTCCACAAAGTGATAAAAGTAATAGTAGCAATTCTATTGCCTATATTACAGACATAAGCGTTGGAAAAGCAGTAAGAGCAAGCAGCAGTTTTCCAGCAATTTTTTGCCCATGTGAGTATAAAAATCATAAATTTTTAGATGGAGGAGTACTTGATAATATTCCAGTAAATGAGGTAAAAAAACAAGGAGCAACAAAGGTAATAGCTGTTAATTTTAAAGCAGATGATATTGATGAAAAAAGTAATGTTATGGATATTGGAATGCGTACAATTGATATAATGGGAAACAAAATATCTGAGGAAAACTTAAAAATGAGTGATTATATATTAACAATACAAACAGATAAAACAGGACTACTTGATACAAAAAAACTAGATAGTTGCTATAAATATGGCTATAATCAAACAATAGAACAATTAGATAAAATAAAAGAAGTTTTAAAGTAAATAATTGTAAATATCTTGAATATAATAAAATAAAGAAAAATTACTAGCAAAAAGTAAATTTTTAATCGGAGGTTTTATGGAGGAAATAAGATATTTTGACAATGCAGCTACCACAAAAGTTAAAGATGAAGTAATTAAAACAATGATTCCATATTTTGGTATAGAATTTGGAAATCCTTCATCAATGTATAAAATTGGAAGAAGTGCCAAAAGAGCTATAGAAGATGCAAGAAAAAATGTTGCAGAACTTATAAATTGCAATGCAAGTGAAATTATTTTTACAGCAGGAGGCTCTGAAAGTGATAATACAGCTTTAAAGGGAATTGCACATTTGGCTAAAAATAAAGGAAAGCATATTATTACATCTAAAATAGAACATCATGCAGTTCTTAATTCATGCAAAGAATTAGAAAAAGAAGGATATGCTGTAACATACCTAAAGGTTAATGAAGATGGAGTAGTTGATTTAGAGCAACTAGAAAATGCTATAACTGAAGAGACGATTTTAATTAGCATAATGTTTGCCAATAATGAAATTGGAACAATACAACCAATAGAAAAAATTGCACAAATAGCAAAAAAACATAAAATAATATTACATACAGACGCAGTCCAAGCGTGTGGAAATGTATTTATAGATGTACAAAAAATGGGGATAGACATGTTATCATTATCAGGACATAAAATATATGGTCCAAAAGGAATTGGAGCATTGTACGTAAAAAATGGAATTGATTTTCAAAAATTTATAGATGGAGGACATCAAGAAAAAAATAGAAGAGCAGGAACAGAAAATGTGGCGGGAATTGCTGGATTAGGAAAAGCATGTGAGTTAGCTAAAAAAAATTTACCAGAACATATAAAATATTTAAGTGAGCTAAGAGATTATTTTATTTCAGAAGTTGAAAAAAGAATTTCAAATGTAAAATTAAATGGGGAAAGAACAAATAGATTACCTGGAAATACAAATTTTTCATTCCAAAATATTGAAGGAGAAGCATTATTATTAAATTTAGATCAATATGGAATATGTGCTTCAAGCGGTTCTGCATGTACAACTGGTTCAAACAAACCATCACATGTATTAGTTGCAATAGGGCTTCCGCAAGAAGTGGCATATAGTTCATTAAGAATCACCTTTGGGGAAGATAACACAAAAGAAGATGTAGATTATTTATTAGAAAAATTAGAAGAAATAGTAAGAAGATTAAGAAAAATTGCCACCGGTTCCGGGTTTAAATGGCAA
>FR898629.1 GCA_000437215.1 Clostridium sp. CAG:440 | reverse complement strand
AAAATTTCTAATTCAATTATTTTCAATTCTAAAATTTGATTTTAATATAATCTACTTTTGGTAGCTATTGGATTTTATTTTAGAGAAGTCCCGAAAACCTTAAGACAAAAACCCCGTCCCAATGTCTAAATGTCTAAAAACATCTTGCATAATTATGGTAAAATGTAATATACTATGTAGGAAAAAAGGAGGAAATAAAATGAGTTATGAAAAAATAGACATAAAACAAGGAATTAAGCTTCATAAAATAAATACTGAAAAATTCAAAACAAACTTACTTGCCGTGTTTTTAACGACAAAATTAAATAGACAAAACGTTACGAAAAATGCTTTAATATCATCAATATTAAGAAGAGGTACAAAAAATATGCCAACTTCTGAGCAAATAAGCAAAACACTAGAGCAAATGTATGGTGCAAGTTTTGACTGTGGACTAGATAAAACAGGAGACAATCAAGTTTTAAAATTTTATATAGAAACAATTAATGATAATTTCTTACCAAGTAATAGTGAAAACTTATTAAAAGAATCTCTAGAAAAAATATTAGACATAGTATTTAATCCATATATTGAAAATGATGGATTTAAGGAAGAATATGTAGAACAAGAAAAAAATAATATAAAACAAATAATAGAAGGAAAAATAGATAATAAGGCTCAATATGCATTAGATAGATGTATAGAAGAAATGTATAAAAATGAAGATTTTGGACTTTATAAATTTGGGTATATAGAAGACCTAGAAAAAATAAATGCAAAAGATTTATACAATTATTATAAAGAACTAATAAATACATGTAAAATAGACATATTTGTGTCTGGAATGTTAGATAACAATGTTGAACAATTAGTAAAAGAAAATACATGTATTAACAATTTAAACGAAAGAGAAGCAAGTTATACTAAATTAAATATTTGTCCTAAAGAGGAAAAAAAGGAAAATGTAGTTACAGAGAGTATGGATGTAACACAAGGAAAATTAATTGTAGGGCTTGATGTTAATATAGATAATGAAGACTTAAAATATGACACATTAATTTACAACAGTATTTTAGGTGGATCTGCTAATTCTAAGATGTTCCAAAATGTAAGAGAAAAAGCACATTTAGCATATGTTGCAAGTTCTAGTTATATGAGATATAAAAGCAATATATTTATAAAGTGTGGAATTGAAATTGGAAATTACGAAAAAACATTAACTCTTGTAAAAAAACAAATTGAAGATATGGAAAAAGGAGATTTTACTGAAGAGGAAATAGAAAATGCAAAAAAAGGAATAATTGCAAGCATAAAAATTATTGATGATGAGCAAGATACACAAATTACTTACTATTTTGGACAAGAGTTAACAGGAACTATAGTATCTTTAGAGGAATATACTAAAAAAATTGAAAATGTAAGTAAGGAAGATATTATAAATATTGCTAAAAAAGTATCTATTAATACAATTTATTTTTTAAGAGATTAGAAGGAGATAAAAATGCAAGTAATTGAAAATTTAAAAGTTAAAGAAAAGTTATATATTGACAAGTTAGAAAACGGCTTAACAGTAATGATTATTCCTAAAAAAGGAATAGAAAAAAAATATATTATTTGGGGAACAAATTATGGGTCAAATGATAGCAAGTTTATAGTTCCAGGAGAGACAGAAACTATAGAAGTGCCAAAAGGTGTAGCACACTTTTTAGAACACAAATTGTTTGAACAAGAAAATGGAACAAATAGTTTAGACACACTAACAGCATTAGGAGTAAATGCAAATGCATATACAACAAATGACCATACAGCATATTTATTTGAATGTACAGATAATTTTTACGAAGCACTAGATGAATTTATGGACTATGTTCAACACCCATATTTTACAGATGAAAATGTGGAAAAAGAAAAAGGAATAATAGGACAAGAAATTATGATGTATGATGACTATCCAGAGTGGAGAGTTTATTTAAATGCTATGGAGGCAATGTATCATAATAATCCAATAAAAATTGATATAACAGGAACTATAGAAACAATAAGCCATATAGACAAAGAAATTTTATATAAATGTTATAATACATTTTATAATCCATCAAATATGGCGTTAGTTGTAAGTGGAGATTTTGAACCAGATAAAATATTAGAAGAAATAAAGAAAAGACTAATTCCAAATAAATCTAATGGAGAAATAAAAAGAATATATGAAGAAGAGCCAAGTAGTATAGTAAAAGAAAAAATAGAGCAAACAATGCAAGTAAGTCAAAGTTTATATTGCATAGGAATAAAGGATAACCAAATAAAGTGCAAAGACAAAGTAAAAAAACATATTGCCGTAGAAATAATATTAAATTTACTATTTGGCAAAAGCTCTGAGTTATATAAAAAATTATATGATGATGGAACAATATATTCTACTCCAAGCTTAGACTACGAATTTTCTACAACATATGCACATGTTCTTCTTACAGGTCAATCTAACACACCACAAAAAGTATATGACAGTTTTAAAGAACAAATAAATAAATTTAAACAAAATGGAATAAACAAAGATGATTTTGAAAGAATAAAAAAGAAGATATATGGAACATATGTTAAAGAATATAATGATGTAACAGATATATCTAGAATGTTTTTGGCAGATTATTTTAAAGGAATAAATAGCTTTGACTATTTAGAAGAAATAGATACAGTAAATCTAGAATATACGACACAAATTTTAAATGATTTATTTAAAACAGAAAATATGGTGCTTTCAGTCGTAAGAAAGTAGAAAATAAAATATCAAAAAAACAGTATAAATAAAATAAAAAAATTTATGCTGTTTTTTTGTGTCATTTGATGTCGAAAAAAATAGATTTAACACGTACGAAAACCGCATGAATACTACAAATTTCATTGACTTTGATGTAAAAATGTGTTAATTTATAAATGTACTTAAGAGAAAAAATAAAAAAAGGAGAGATGCATATGTTAAATGATGAAATTTGTAAATTAAGAGATAAACTAAATGAAAGTATAATATCTGGTGAAGATTATAGTATTATTTACAAACTAAGCGTTGAACTAGACGAGTTAATTGCAAAATATTATCAAGATTCTCCTGAGATTATAAATAAAAGATAAACTAAAAAAGAGAAAATATGTGCAATCATATTTTCCCTTTTTGTTTTTTAGCTAAACTTGCCAAATATAAAAAAATGTAGTATAATATCGAGCCAAGAAAAGGGGAAATAAAAATGCAAGTAAATAATAATAAAGAATATAAAAACTTTAGCAAAATAGTCAACACCTTTTATAATGAAGAAATAGAAAATATAAGTGAAGAAGAAATTGATATAAAAAGTAAAGAAACAATAAAATTAGAACCAAAAATCATATATGATAAATTTACAGGAAATATGAAGATAGAATTTCAAATAGGAAAAAATAAAATGTATAAAATAAAAAATTTAGCAGAATTTTATACAAAAATGATGAATAAGGAAAACTTTAAATATAAAGAAGGTTTACAATTTATTCATGATAAAGAAATGTTTACTAAAGAAAGCAAACCATTATTGGAGTTTATGTTAAAATATGCAGAAATAATGAAATATGCAAATTCAAATTCAAACAGTAATTATAAATACTTTGGAAAAGCCTTAAATGAAAATTTTATAATTATAGGAAATAATGGGATAGATGAAATATTTGATATACTAAAGGACCAAGAAGTAAAATTTCAAAAAGATGGAAAAGAAGAAAAAGTAAAATTTATAGAGGAAAACCCAAAGCTGGAATTCTTATTAAAGAAAACTAAAAATGAGGACTACATAATTATTCCTAATATTGATATATACAAAGTAGTACTAATAAGGGGAAAAAAATATAAATACATATTAGAAAAAAATAAATTATATAGATGTAATAAAAATTATGAAAAAACAACAATAAAAATGTTAGAAACATTTAGACAAAATTATATAACAGAAGTAGAGCTAGGAACAAAACAGTTAACACAATTTTTCTCTATAATAATGCCTAAAATGGAAAATTCAATAAAAATTTTAAATATACCAGAATATGAACTAGAACAATATAAACCAAAACACTTGGAAGTAAAAGTGTTTTTAGATTTTGACAATGCTCAAAACATAATAGCAGATGTAAAATTTAAGTATGGAAAAGATGAATTTAATCCATTAGATGAAAAAACAAAAATAGAATTTCCAAGAAATATAATTGAAGAAACAAAAGCCTTAAATATCTTTAGAAAAACAGGTTTTATGTTTGATGTAAAAAATTTAAGATTTATATTACCAAATAATGATAAAATTTATGAATTCATGTCCAATGATATAAGCTTATATATGAAAAAATTTGAAGTACTTGTTACAGAAAATTTTAAATCCAAACAAATAAAACAACCCAAAATAGGAAATATAGGAATAAAAGTAGAAAATGATTTATTATCAATAAACCTAAATGAGCTAAATTTGGATTTAAATAGTATAAAAGAAATAATGGAAAGATATCATCTAAAAAAGAAATATTACAGGTTAAAAGATGGGAGTTTTTTAAATTTACAAGATAATCAGGAAATAAGCTTTTTGGATAAATTAATAACAGGTACAGATGTAAATTATAAAGAATTAGAAAAAGGCGAAATAAAGCTTCCTGTAAGTAGAACATTATATTTAAATACTATTTTAGGAAAACTTAAATCAACTGCAATTACTAAAAATGAAACTTATAAAACAATAGTAAATAGCTTAAATAAAGAACAACTAGAAGAAATTAGGTTACCAAAAATAAATGCCAATTTAAGATATTACCAAAAAACAGGTTTTAAATGGTTAAAGACACTAGATGAATATAAGTTTGGAGGAATACTTGCAGATGATATGGGACTGGGAAAAACAGTACAAGTATTATCAATAATTTTAGACTATATACAAAACAATAAAGAAAAACAGACAAGCCTTGTAATAGCACCAAGTTCATTAACACTAAACTGGAAAAATGAGACAGAAAAATTTGCACCAACATTAAAAACACTTGTAATTAGAGGGACATTATCAGAAAGAAAAAAATTAATAGAAACTTTGCAAGATTATGATTTAGTAATAACATCATATGACCTATTAAAAAGAGACATAGAAAACTATAAACAAAAAGATTATAAATTTAAATACATAATAGCAGATGAAGCACAATACTTAAAAAATAGTACAACTCAAAATGCAAAAGCAATAAAAGATTTAAAAGCACAAACAAGATATGCGTTAACAGGAACACCAATAGAAAATTCACTTGCAGAATTATGGTCAATATTTGACTTTATAATGCCAGGGTATTTATATACATATAAAAAATTCAAAACAATGTATGAGATTCCAATTGTAAAAGAAGAAGATGAAAGTTCTATGCAAAAACTAAAAATGTTAATAGAACCATTTGTACTTAGAAGAACAAAACAAGAAGTTTTAACAGAACTTCCAGAAAAAGAAATAACAATATTAGAAAATGAAATGCAAGAAGAACAAGAAGAAATATATTTATCATATTTATCAAATATAAAAGAAGAAGTTGCAAAATTAATAGGCCAAACAGACTCAGGGAAAAACCAAATGAAAGTATTAGCAGCACTTACAAGATTAAGGCAAATATGTTGCCATCCAAACTTATTTATAAAAGACTATAAAGGGAAAAGTAGTAAATTAGAGCAATGCATGGAAATAACAAAAGAAGCAATAAAATCAGGACATAAAATATTATTATTTTCATCATACACATCAATGCTAGAAATAATAGAAAAAAGACTAAAAGACGAAAATATAAAATACTTTAAACTAACAGGAGCAACAAAAGTAGAAGAAAGAGTAGATTTGGTTGACGAATTTAACAACAATAATGAAATAAAAGTGTTTTTAATATCACTAAAAGCAGGAGGAACAGGACTAAACCTAACAGGAGCAGACATGGTAATACACTATGACCCATGGTGGAATGTATCTACAGAAAATCAAGCAACAGACAGAGCATACAGAATAGGCCAAAAAAATAATGTACAAGTATATAAACTAATAACAAAAAACTCAATAGAAGAAAAAATATATAAACTACAAAAAAAGAAAGAAAAACTAATAGACAATGTGTTAGATACCAAGACTACATTTATAAACAAGCTATCAAAAGAAGACATATTAAGTCTTTTTGAGTAAAAATTGCCAACAGTTCCGGGTTTAAATGGCAATAAATTGCCAATGGTTCCGGGTTTGAATGGCAATAATTGCTGATTACTTAGTGGTTGAAAGAAAATAGAACACTATTAGTTTATGATTAAAAGGGAGAAAGCAATGAAAAATTATATTACAATAATTGGCGGAGGACTTGCAGGAAGCGAGGCTGCATACCAAATTGCAAAAGCAGGAATAAATGTAAAATTATATGAAATGAAGCCTAAAAAATTTTCTGAGGCTCACAGCAATAAAAATTTAGCAGAAATTGTATGCAGCAATTCATTTAAATCTAATTTATTAACAAATGCATGTGGCTTATTAAAAGAAGAATTAAGAAAATTGGATTCTTTGTTGATAAAAATTGCAGATAAAACCAAAGTGCCTGCTGGTCAAGCATTAGCAGTTGATAGAGAGGAGTTCTCAAAACAAGTAACCAAAGAACTTGAAAGCAATCCTTTAATTGAAATTATTCATGAAGAAGCGGGAGTAAATAACACTTTAAATCAAATTGCGCAAGAAGGAATTACAATTATTGCAACAGGACCATTAACATCAGATACATTAGCAAAACAAATACAAGAGCTAACAGGACAAGACAAATTGTATTTTTATGATGCAGCAGCACCAATTGTGACCAAAGAAAGTATAGATTTTAGTATTGCTTTTTATGGTGACAGATATAGTCAAGAAAAGAAAAAAGAAGAAACGGTAGAAGAGTGGAAAAAAAGGCTGGAATGTGAAGAAAAAAGCTATATAAATCTTCCAATGAATAAAGAAGAATATGAAAACTTTTGGAATGAATTAATAAATGCTAAAATTGTAACTTTACATGATTTTGAGAAAAAAGAAATTTTTGAAGGATGTATGCCAATTGAAATTATGGCAAAAAGAGGGATTGATACATTAAGGTTTGGACCATTAAAGCCAGTTGGATTTGATGATCCAAGAACTGCAAGAAGACCATATGCTGTTGTTCAATTAAGACAAGATGATAAAATAGCAAGTATGTATAATTTGGTTGGTTTTCAAACAAATTTAAACTTTATGGAACAAAAAAGAGTTTTTAGCATGATACCAGGTCTTGAAAATGCAGAGTTTATAAAATATGGAGTTATGCATAGAAATACATTTATTAATTCTCCAAACTTGCTTGATGAAACATATAATTTGAAATCTAATACAAATATATATTTTGCAGGACAAATTACAGGAGTTGAGGGCTATGTAGAATCAATAAGTTCTGGTATGGTGGCTGCATTAAATGCAATTACAAAATACAATGGCCAAAAACAAAAAATAACTTTTAGTGAAAATACAATTATAGGAGCACTTGCAAAATATATTTCATCTCCAAATGAAAAGTTTCAACCAATGAATGCAAATTTTGGAATATTGCCAGAATTAGAAGGAAAAAGGATTAGAGACAAAAAAGAAAGATATATGAATTTAGCAAAAAGGAGCTTAAAAGAATTTTAAGCTCCTTTTTACAATTATTACCAAAATATTACAATTGTATTAAATTTCTAATAATTTACATAATTTTATTGAAATAAATTGTGAAAAATGTTATAATAAAAATACTAGTGTAATAAAATACAAAAATATATTGTATTTTGAAAGGGGAAAATTATGGATAAAAAAATATTAGATAAAATTAAAGAAACTTTAGACAGTAGTTATGAAATACAAAAAGATATAAAAGAAAATGAAGAAAAAATAAATAAACAAGAAGAAGATTACAATGTTGAAAAAGAAAGTTTTGATAAAGAATTTCAAAAAGAAAATCCTAATAATCCAGTTTACATGGATAGACGTAATAGCCAAATGACTGAACTTGAAAAATTAAATAAAGAATTACAAGATGGAAAAAAACTTGTAGAAGTAAAAAAGGTTGAATTAAAAGAGAAATTTAATAAAAATAAAGAAGAAATATTAAAGCAAGTTGAAGATAGAAGAGAAAAAATGAAAAAAAATTATGAAGACTATAAAACAGGACTAATTAATGAAAAAAAAGAAGATATATCAAGAAAAATTGAAATATTAAAAAAGGACATGGAAAACAAAAGTGCTGTTGCATTGGATATAATGAAACCTATGCTTCAGCAAAGAGAAGAAAAACTGAAACAAATTAATGATGAAATAGCTAATGTCGAAAATCCTGAATTTGAAAAAGAATTTGAAGAATTATCTAATGTAGAAAAGGTATTAAAACAGCCATATACAACAAATTTCTTAATCGAAGGGTTAGCTGAATTTTTTAAACCATATGCAGCAAAAATGAAAGAAGAAAAAGAGGCAGAGGAGAAAGAAAAAGAAGTAAAATTAGAAGAAGAAAAAGAAGTTAAGCAAGAAGAACCAGAACAAAATGAAATACAAGCAAAACAACCAGAAGAACCAAAACAAAATGAAGTAAAGGCAAATGAACCAGAAGAAATAAAAACAAAAGAAGAAAAAAATAGTGATAATAGAAGTGAAAATATAAAATTAAATCAAATAAAACAAGATGATGAAGAAGAAAAAATACACAGTAAATATAGCAGAATGAATGATTTAAAATTTGAAAGAAGACATAATGAAGAAGCAAATGAATTAGATAAAATAACAAATGTTGATGTTAAAATTAACAAAAAAGGAATTCTTGAGTATCTAATTTATGAAGAAGGAAAAAAGGAGCCAACTATATTTTCTTATAATTCAAATAAATTTAGTTTAAGTGATTATAAACCTATATTAAAAAATATTAGAAGTCATATTGATGAAAGGCAGGGCTTTGAAATACTAAACGAACAAGATAGAAAGAATATTGATCCATTTCTAGTTGATGTTATAGGAGAAAAAATAGGCTCAAATAAAAATAGTGATAGTTTAGATAAATTGATTGTAGGTGGACTATATAATAATGATTATATAGATGTTAAATATGATATGGAAAATCTAAAGAAAGTAAAAGGATTAAGAAATAAAATGCACCTTAGAGAAATAGCTAGAGGAGCAGAAAAACAAGGATTTGAAGTTGAAAATTTTAAAGATACATTACTTAGAAGAATAATTAGTAAAATAAAAAATAGATCTTATGAGTTAGAAACAAAGGAGGAACCAAAAAGAATTGCTGATGGCAATAAAGAGGAAAAAATAATATTAAGACCAAAAACAAGCAAAGAGAAAAATAATGATCTTTCAATGGATAATAAAATTAGACCAAATATGCATTTACATGGAAAACTAAAAGATAAAATTTCTGATTATAGGAACAATTGGTTACTCAAAAGGAGTGAAACATTTAAAAAGAAAAGTGAAAAATATGACGACATGCATAAAAAAACGCAAGATAAAATATTTGATATAATAAATAAAGAAAATAAAGAACAAGAACAAAACCAAAGTATGAAGTTTGACAAATTTGGAAATAGGGTTACAAAAACTCCTGAAGAAATAAAAGCTGAAAAAAGAGCAAAAGATATTTCTGAGAAAGCATTAAAAAGTATACATGAACAACAAAGAGAAGAAGTAAAATAATTAAGAAAAACTTGGAAATTTTCCAAGTTTTTCTTGACTAATTAAGCTAAAAATGATACAATATAAACCGTTACGATAAATTACGCGTATTGCGTGAATCCGTAGCGGTTTGTTTTATTAACAAAAACATTGCTAATAAAATAAAATAAAAAATAGGAGGTGAAATTTAAGTGCCAACAATTAATCAATTAGTTAGAAAAGGAAGAAAAACAGGAGTAACAAAATCAACTGCACCAGCTCTTCAACATGGATATAACTCTAAAAATAAAAGATTAACAAACAATAGAGCTCCACAAGACAAAAACCCCGTCCCAATGTCTAAAATTTTTTTATAAAACTATTGACAAAAAAATATTGTAGTTATAAAATTAACATATGAACAGTTGCTCACATATAAATATAATAAAAGGAGGAATCATAATGGAAGAGAATTTATGTGAATGTACAGTAATTCATGAAGAAAATGTAAAAAAAGTTGTTAGTTTAATGCCAGATGATAGTATAATATATGATTTAGCAGAGTTATTTAAGGTTTTTGCAGATTCTACAAGAATGAAAATAATATATGCTTTAATGGAAGAAGAGCTTTGTGTATGTGATATAGCAAATATAGTAAAAACGACCCAATCTGCAATATCTCATCAACTTAGAATATTAAAACAGGCAAAGCTTGTGAAATTTAGAAAAGAAGGTAAGGTAGTCTATTATAGTTTAGATGATGAACATATAAGTCAAATAGTAAAGAAAGGTCGTGAACATATTGAAGAGTTATAAATATATATTATATGGATTAGATTGCGCAAATTGTGCAAAAAAAATAGAAGATAAAATTGCTAAAACAGAAGGATATGAGGATGTTAATGTTAATTTTTCTACATTAAAATTGTCATTTAAAACAGATAAAAAAGATGGCGTAAAAGAAGAAATTGTTAAAATTGTTACAAGCTTAGAACCCGAAGTAGAAGTTTTAGATGAAGGAAAAGAAAAAGAAGATACTCAAAGAAATGGTTTTGATATAATAAGATTAATTTTAGGGCTTGCAATATTTTTAATAGGAATGTATGGCAATTTTGGAGATTTAGTATGTAATATTTGTACTGTTGTTTCATTAATAATATTACTTTCTAGAACAGCAGTAAAAGGATTTAAACAGGTTACAAAAAATAAAGTTTTAGATGAAAATACTTTAATTGTTGTATCATCTATTGGAGCATATTTAGTTGGAAAAGGTATGGAAGGCGTAATGGTAATTACTTTATATGAAATTGGAAAAATATTGGAAGCAAGAGCAGTAAGCAAAACAAGAAAATCAATTTCAAGTTTAATGGATATTAAGCCAGAATATGCTAATATAAAAATAAATGATGATGTAAAAAAAGTTTTGCCAGATGAGGTAAAAATAGGAGATATTATAGTTGTAAAAGCAGGTGAAAAAATACCACTAGATGGAAAAGTAATTAGTGGAACTGCAGAACTTGATAATTCTGCATTAACAGGAGAAAGTAAATTAGTTAAAGTAAAAAAGGATGATAAGGTACTTTCTGGAAGTATAAATGCTCAAGGGTTAATAGAAATTGAGGTTGAAGAAGTATATGAAAATAGTACAGTTAATCAAATATTAAACATGGTGGAAAATGCAACAGACAAAAAAGCTAAAACAGAAAATTTTGTTGCCAAAGCTGCAAAAATATATACACCAGTTGTAATGGGGCTTGCAGTAATTGTTGCAATATTTATGCCACTAATATTTAAAGATGTAACATATAGCCAAAGTATATATAAAGCATTAATTTTCTTAGTAATATCATGTCCATGTTCTATTGCTATATCTGTACCATTAAGTTATTTTTCTGGAATTGGTAAGTCTTCTAAAAGAGGAATTTTAGTAAAGGGAAGTGACTATTTAGATGGATTGAAAGATATTGGAACTGTTGTTTTTGACAAAACAGGAACAATTACTACAGGAAGTTTTGAAGTTTCACAAATTAATGCCTTAGACAGTAACTATAGTGAAGAAGAAATATTAAATTATTTTGCAATGGGAGAAAGTTTTTCAAACCATCCAATTGCAAAGTCAATATTGAAAAAAGCAGGTTCTAATATAGATACAAAAAATGTAATTAATTTTAAGGAAGTATCTGGAAAAGGACTACAATATGAAATTGAAGGAAAACAAATAAAAATAGGAAATGAAGAATTTGCAGGAAATAATAAAAAATTAAATAATGAAGATACTGTCCTATATTTAAGCATAAATGATAAAACAGTTGGAAATATTGTACTTGCAGATGAAATTAAAAAAGATGCAAAAATTGCAATTGAAAAATTAAAAAAACTAGGAATAAATACAAAAATGTTTACAGGAGATAAGAGCGAAGTTGCAAATAAAATTGCAAAACAAGCAGGCATTAATGAAGTAAAAGCCGAAATGTTACCAACAGATAAATACAATGAATTAGAAAAAGTATTAAGTAATAAAAAAGATGAAAGATTAGTTGCATTTGTGGGAGATGGAATAAATGATAGCCCTGTTTTAGCAAGAGCAGATTTAGGAATTTCAATGGGAGGAATAGGATCAAATTCTGCAATTGAGGCATCAGATGTTGTTATAATGACAGATGAACTAGATAAAATACCAGAGGCAATATCAATTTCTAAAAAGACAAATAGAATTATAAAACAAAATTTAACATTTGCAATAGGTGTGAAATTGGCTATACTTTTATTAAGTGTATTTGGAATAGCAGATATGTGGGAAGCAGTATTTGCAGATGTTGGAACAACATTAATTACAATACTAAATACAATTAGAATTTTAAAATAATTTATAAAAATTTTTTATTTGCAAAATATATAATTAAAACTGTAATTCTAGCCAAAAATAAAGATGAAAAAATAAAATTTTTTCATCTTTTCTATTTTCTAAAAAAAGATTTTATGATATAGTATAAAAAATAAAACAATAAGGAGAAAAAAGATGAAAAGAGGAAGAAGAAGTAAAGAACCAATGACAAAGGAACAAATAGAAAAAAAGAAGAAAAAAATCATAAAAAGATTTATAATAATAGTTGCAATAATTATACTTGCAATTATTGCATATATTGCAAATGACTTTATAATACTTGATAAAAATGAAAAAACTAATTTGGTAATAAATAACAATAATATAACATCTAATTTAAAAAATGATATATTAATAGAAAATGATATTATATATTTATCAAAACAAGATATTGCAAATTTTTTTGACAAATATATTTATGAAGAAAAAGAAAATAATAAAATAATAACAACATATGACAAAAAAATAGCAAGTATTGGTTTTGAAGGAAACACAATAAATATTAATGGTTCAGACCAAAAAATATATGCAAATGCAAAAAAAGTAGATGATACCATATATTTACCAATATCAGAAATGAAAGATGTTTATGGAATTGAAATACAAAATATAAAAGAATCAAAAGTTATAACAATAGATTCAACATCTAAAGAACAAAAAAAGGCTATGGTTTCATCAGACTCTGCTATAAAGGCGACAACAAAGTTTATAGCAAAAACAATAGATAGAGTAAAAAAAGGAAGCTATGTAGTTGTAGTTTCAAAAACAGATGATGGATGGACAAAAATAAGAACAGAAAATGGAAAAGTAGGATTTATAAAAAGTAAAAATTTAGTAAATGAAGTTACAATAAGAGAAAATATGCAAGAAGAAAAACAAATAGACGGAAAAATAAATTTGGTATGGGATTATTTTTCACAATATGCTAAAGCACCTGACAGAAGTGGAACAACAATAGATGGTGTAAATGTTGTATCACCTTCATTTTTCTATATAGATTCAAAAGGAAACTTCCAAGAAAATGTTGGAGAAAGAGGAAAACAATATATAACATGGGCACATGATAATGACTACAAGGTATGGGCAATGGTATCAAATTCTTTTGAAGAAAATATGTTAAATGTGACTTCTGAAATTATGAATAGTTATGAAAAAAGACAAGAACTAATAGAAAAGATTGTAAATGCATGTGTTAAATATAATTTAGATGGAATAAATATAGATTTCGAAAATATGAAAAAAGAAGATAAAGACATGTATTCAAGATTTATAATAGAGTTAACACCAAGAATTAAAGAAATGGGATTAGTAATATCTGTTGATGTAACAGCACCAGATGGCGGAGAAACATGGTCTTTATGTTTTGACAGAAATGTAATTGGACATGTTGCAGATTATATAGTATTTATGGCATATGATCAAACAAGTTCATCAAGCACAAAATCAGGAACAACTGCAGGCTATAATTGGGTAAATTTAAGCTTAAATAAATTTTTAAAAACAGAAGAAATAGACTCTAAAAAAATAATACTTGCTGTACCATTTTATACTGTATTATGGACAGAAAATAGTGATGGAAAGGCAAGTGGTAAAGTAGTAAACATGAAAAATGTAGACAATGTTTTACCAGATAATGTTGATAAAAAATGGGATGATGAACTAAAACAAAATTACGTTGAATATGAAGAAAATGGAAAAACCAAAAAAATGTGGATTGAAGATATAGAATCTATAAAAGCAAAATTATCACTAATATCAAGCAATAATTTAGCAGGAGTTGCTGAGTGGGCTAAAGACAGAGAAAATCCAGAGGTATGGGAAGTTATAAAAGAAGAATTAAATAAATAAAAATGAAAAACTAAAAAGTTTCAAAAATGGAATTTTTTAGTTTTTTTGTTAATTTAAATTTGAATAATAAAATAAAAAATGCGAAAAATAAATATATGAAAATTTTGAAAGGTGGTAAAGTAATGAAAGTTAATGAATGTATGTGTAATGATGTTTGCTGTGTTAAACCAGAAGATAATGTTGAAAATGTTGCAAAAGTTATGTGTAACAATCATATAGGATGTGTTCCAGTATGTGATAGTAATAATTGCATATGTGGAATATTAACTGACAGAGATATAATTTTAAGAGCAATTGCTTGTGATAAAGATGTAAAAAGCACAAAAGTAAGTGATATAATGAGTACAAATGTATGCACATGTAAGCAAGATGAAGAAGTAAGCAATGTAGAAACTAAAATGGCAAATAACCAAATAAGAAGATTACCTGTATGTAATGAAAAAAATCAGGTTATAGGAATTTTAACTATAGGAAATTTAGCAAACCATGATAATCAAATAGGTAAAAATGAAGTATGTACTACAATAGCAAATATTTGTGATTGTAATGGTCAAACAAAAAATGCTGAGTAATAAAACCTAAACAAAAGAATATAATAGACAATGAACAAGACATTGATTGTCAAAAATCATTGTCTATTTTATACATATTAAAATAAGGGAGAAAATTATGATTGTTGACATGTCATATTGGACAAGGGTCTTTAGAAGAATTTTATATGTAGTATTTACAATAGTTGGACTATTTTTGGCGTTTAAATTATCAATTTTTTATATGCCTTTTTTAGTGGCTTTTATAATATCTTTAATAATAGAACCATTAATTAGGTTAATAATGAGAAAAACAAAATTTACGAGAAAGACAAGCTCTATAATAATATTTGTAATTGTATCTGTAATTATTTTAGGAAGCCTAATATGGGGAATAATTACACTGTTTTCAGAAGCATCAAATTTACTTCAAGGTTTAAATTTCTATTTTGACAAAGCATATAGTAAATTTCAAAGTTTTATAACATCATTTGATTTTGATAAAATAAAAGTTCCAAATGAAGTATTGGGTATATTGCAAGATTCAACAGGTGGAATATTAAATTCTATATCTATTTGGGTAAGAGAGTTTTTAAATGGGTTAATAGGGGTAGTTACTTCTATTCCAGAAATATCAATATATTTTGTAATAACAGTTATGGCACTATATTTTATATGTGTAGATAAAGTTTACATTTTGGATCAAGTAGAGCATCATATACCATCACTTTGGGTAAAAAGAGTAGGAAAACATTTAAGAGATTTGATAAAAACATTAGGAGGATATTTAAAAGCAGAAGCTACTTTAATACTTGTATCTTTTGTAATATCACTTATAGGATTATATTTATTTAAAATAGTAGGACTAAATGTAGAATACCCATTACTAATGGCAATATTTATAGGTTTTGTTGATGCACTTCCAATTTTAGGTTCTGGAACTGTAATGGTACCATGGGCAATAATTTGTGGACTAAATGGAGATTTGGTTTTGGGAATTGCAATTATTGTTTTGTTAATTATAATGTCTACAGCAAGACAATTTTTGGAGCCAAGGCTGGTTAGCAAGCATATAGGCGTACATCCAATTTTTACTTTAATTGCAATGTATACAGGATTTAAAGTTTGGGGAATTTTAGGACTACTTGCAGGACCAATAATTTTAATAATATTAAAAAATGTTTTTGCAAGCTTAATAGATGGGGGAGTAATGAAAACAATTTTTGATAAAAGATAAATTATAATAAAAATATACAGTTATAATTATATATTCTGTGAAGGGCAAGTGGGGACCGTTTTAGAAAATGTATGAGGTACGAATTACATTTTCTTATAATGGGGAGCCCTGGGAAGAATATAATAATTATAACTGCATATTTTAATAAATTTTACTCCCATTCTATTGTTGCCGGTGGCTTTGAAGTTATATCATAAACAACACGATTAACATGTTTTACTTCATTTACAATTCTGCTAGAAACTTTTTCTAAAACTTCATATGGAATTTTACTCCAAATACCTGTCATAAAATCTGTTGTTTCAACAGCACGAAGAGCAATTGTATAGTCATAGGTTCTTTCATCACCCATAACACCAACAGATTTTAAATTAGTAAGTACAGCAAAATATTGATTTATAGATTTATGAAGACCAAAATTTGCAATTTCTTCTCTAAAAATACTATCTGCATCTTTTAATATATTTAGCTTGTCATCTGTAATGTCTCCAATTATACGTATTGCAAGTCCTGGACCTGGGAATGGTTGTCTAAATACTAAATTTTCTGGAATACCTAATTCTAAACCAGTTTTTCTAACTTCATCTTTAAAAAGATTTCTTAAAGGTTCAACAATTTCTTTAAAATCAACATAGTCAGGAAGACCGCCAACATTATGATGACTTTTAATTACAGAACTTTTTCCTAAACCGCTTTCTATTACATCAGGGTAAATAGTTCCTTGAACCAAAAAGTCTACAGTTCCAATTTTTTTAGCTTCTTCTTCAAAAACTCTTATAAATTCTTCACCAATTATTTTTCTTTTTGTTTCTGGGTCAGTTACGCCAGCAAGTTTAGCCAAAAATCTATCTTTAGCATTTACTCTAATTAAATTAATATCAAATTGATTTCTAAATATTTCTTCAACCTCATCACCTTCATTTTTACGAAGAAGACCATGGTCAACAAAAATGCATGTTAAATTTTTTCCAATAGCTTTACTTAAAAGAACGGCAGCAACAGAAGAATCAACACCACCAGATAAAGCACATAATGCTTTTTTGTTACCAATTTTTTGTTTTAAATTTTTTATGCTTTCATCTACAAATGATGATATTTGCCAGTCGCCTTTGCAATTACATATATTGTATAAAAAGTTTTTTATAACTAATGTTCCATTAACAGAGTTATTAACTTCTGGATGAAATTGTATACCATATAGTTTTTTTGAAACATTTTCTATTGCGGCATTTGGACAAGATGATGTAGAACCGATATTTTCAAAACCTTCAGGTAAAGTTTCTACATAATCTGTGTGACTCATTAAAAATTTATTTGTTTTTTCAAAACCGCCAAATAGTAATGAAGAATTATTTATATTAACATCTATAACTCCATATTCACGTTTGTTTGCTCTTTCAACTTTTCCACCTAATGTATATGTCATAAGTTGCATGCCATAACATATACCAAGTACAGGAATTCCGAGTTCAAAAATTTCTTTATTACATTTTGGTGAATCTTCACCATAAACGCTTGCAGGTCCACCTGTAAAGATAATTCCCTTTGGATTTTTTTCTTTAATTTTATCTATTGATATATCAAATGGAACAACTTCTGAATAAACATTACATTCTCTAACACGTCTTGCAATTAATTGATTGTATTGACCACCAAAATCTAAAATTAAAATTAATTCATTATTTTTCATTTTTTTACCTCCGTAGTAGTTTCCCAATATCTTTCATAGTTATAAATATATATACTATGAATTATATGGTGAATTTATACTAACATAAATTTTAATAAAAGGAAAGTGTTTACAAAAAATTAATGATATAGTATAATTTTGTAAAAATATGTAGAATAGGAGAGAGTTATAAATGAGTACTATATTAAAAGATATATCAAGAACATTTAATGAATTTTTATTATTACCAAATTTAACAGATGAAAGATGTATACCATCAAATGTATCATTAAAAACACCACTTGTAAAATATAAAAAAGGAGAAGAAGCAAAATATTATGCAAATGTGCCAATGGTATCTGCAATAATGCAATCAGTATCAGGGGAAGAAATGGGAATTGCACTTGCACGTGAAGGTGGAGTGGCATTTATTTATGGAGCACAATCAATAGAATCACAAGCAAATATGGTTAGACATGTAAAAAAACATAAAGCTGGGTTTGTAATAAGTGACTCAAATGTAAAAATTGGAACACCATTAAAAGATGTTATAGAATTGATTAGACAAACAGGCCATTCAACAGTTATGGTTACTGATGATGGAACAGCACATGGAAAATTTTTAGGATTAGTTACAGATAAAGATTATAGAATATCTAGAGCAAACTTAGATGATCCAATAGATAAATATATGACACCAAAAGAAAAAGTAATATACACAAAAAAAGGTGTAAATTTGGGAGAAGCAAATGATATAATATGGGGAAATAAAATAGCTTGTTTACCAATATTAGATGATGAAGAAAAATTAAAATATTTAGTATTTAGAAAAGATTATGAGGACAGAAAAAATAATCCAGAATCTTTACTAGATGAAGATAAAAGGTATATTGTTGGAGCAGGAATAAATACAAGAGATTATGAAGAAAGAATACCAGCTTTAGTTGATGCAGGAGTCGATTTAATATGTATGGATTCATCAGATGGATATTCTGTATGGCAAAAAAATACAATAGATTTTGTACGTGAAAAATATGGAGATAGCGTAAAAATAGGTGCAGGAAATGTTGTTGATAAAGAAGGATTTAGATATTTAGCAGAAGCTGGAGCAGATTTTATAAAAGTTGGAGTAGGTGGAGGCTCTATTTGTATAACCCGTGAAACAAAAGGAATTGGTAGAGGACAAGCCTCAGCATTAATTGATGTTGTTGCTGCACGTGATGAGTATTTTAAAGAAACTGGAATATATATACCTGTATGTTCTGATGGAGGTATAGTTCATGATCATCATATTACAATTGCATTAGCTTTAGGAGCAGATTTTGTTATGATGGGAAGATATTTTGCAAGATTTGACGAAAGCCCTACAAGAATTATTAAAAAGGGAAATGGCTATGTAAAAGAATATTGGGGAGAAGGTTCAAACCGTGCAAGAAATTGGCAAAGATATGATATGGGAGGAGATAAAAAACTTTCTTTTGAAGAAGGTGTTGACTCATACATTCCTTATGCTGGAAGACTAAAAGATAATTTAGCAATTACAGTTGCTAAAATTAAGTCTACAATGTGTAATTGTGGAAGTATTACAATTCCTGAATTACATGAAAAAGCTAGATTAACACTTGTTTCTGATGTAAGTATTTCAGAAGGAAGTGCACATGATGTAATTTTAAAAGAAGTAGATAATCAATATAAATAGGAGGAAAGATTATGATAGATTTACATATGCATACTAAATATTCTGATGGCACTAATACTGTTAAAGAGATTTTAGAAAAAGCACAAAAGCATAATTTATCATATATTTCAATAACAGATCATAATACATGTTTAGCCTATCCAGAATTAGAGGACAAAAATTTAAGAAATATATTTAGTGGTAAAATAATAAGGGGAATAGAAATGAATACCAAGATTTTAGGTATTCCAATTGAAATACTAGGCTATGGTGTTGACACCAATTATATGAACGAAAATTTACACAGATTATATATTTCTAATAAAGAAAGAAACATAATTGAGGTTAAAAGAATATATGAAATTGCAAAGAAAAATAATATTGATGTAGGAAAGAATTTTGTAGATAATTATAATCCTGACATATATGCATCAAAATATTTACACCAAATAATTACTAAAAATGAAGAAAATAAAAATTTAATAGATGAAGAAAGTTGGAAAAATAGTAATGTGTTTTATAGAAAATTTATGTCTAATCCTACTACATTATTTTTTGTAAATACAGATGATATTTTACCTACATTTGATGATGCTTGCAAATTGGTTAAAGAAGCAGGAGGTCTTGTATTTGTTCCACATATATATGAATATAGAGATAATTCTGAAAAAATTTTAAATGATATATTACAAAATCATAAAATAGATGGTATTGAATGTATTTATACAACATTTACTGAGAAACAAAAAAATAATGTTATAAAAATATGTAAACAAAGAAATCTTTTTATGTCAGGTGGAAGTGATTACCATGGTGATTTCAAACCAGATGTTGAAATGGCAGTTGGTTATGGAAATTTAAAAATAGAAGAAAATATTATAAATAATTGGAAAGAAAATGTAAGAATGATTTGAATTGACATAATAATTATAAAATGGTATAATAGAGGTATATTAAAAGTATATCTCTTATTTTTATATTAAAATGAGAGAAAAATTATTAGACTTCAAAGGGAGGACATAATTATGAAAAAAGGTTTATGGATTTGTGTAACAGGCTTAGACGGAACAGGAAAAACAACGCTCAAGCGGAATTTGGTAGGACACTTTAAGATGCAGAATCTGCAGGTGAAAGACTTTAAGTTCCCATATGACAAGCATTTGCTTGATCTTCTTAACAATACAGTAGGAGACGGCATGCCATGGCAGGACAATTATTCTGACCAGATGCTGTTTGCTCTGGATAACAGGATTCTTGGAACTGTCCACATTCGCGATTGGCGCAAGGCATCGGACGTGTTGGTTTCTCAGAGAGGATATATTGATTCTTTCGTACATGGAGAATGCAGAGGTTTCTCTTATGAAGAATCTGACAAATTGATGAGAACCTATGAACTTGAACGCTGCGATGTTATGATACATCTCAACGCTGATCCTCAGGTTGCTTTTGAGAGGATTAAAGATGATCCAGATGCAGACAAATTTGAAACAATCGAATACGTAAAGAAACAGGCAGAAGCGACAAGAAGAGCTTATGAAGAACTGCAAAAAGCAAATCCTGCATTGTCAGCATTTAAGGGAATTCCAAATGTCTATATAGACACAACGAATCTTACCACAGATGAGACATTTCAGATTGCTTTGGGAGAGCTCAAAAAGCTTGCCATAATCTAAAGAGACCTAAAAGAGCGGTATTACCGCTCTTTTTTATAATACACTACTTGTTGGAATATAATTTTCATCAGGAGGATAAACAACTTCTTCATTAGGTTTATCACATTGTTTTATATCAATAACCTTAATTATAGGCATATCTCCATGATAATTACCTTTATAAATCTCACCAGTTAAATTAACCCAAGTTCCATCTTCAAAATTTTTTGCATTCTCACATTCACAAAGGAAACCAACAACAACATAATTAAAATCAGAAGAAATAATCATATTTCTTGCTAAAACAAATTGATTATCAGAAAAATCATAAATTCTATAAATATATCCTGTAAAGCAAATTTTTTTCCCAACATATGTATCAATATTATCATGAACGGTTTTTAAAACATTAGTATAATTTTTAGTAGAAATTTCATAAATATCTTTGTTTGGAACACAAGAACTTGTAGATGAGCTTGCACCACTAAAAATTTTATAAGTAACAAATACTAAAATAAAAATTAATAAAATAGTAACAATTGTAAAAAATATTTTAAATATTTTATTTCCATTAACTTTAACATTAAAAATAAACATACATATTGCTCTCCTTTAAAACATAGATAATTTATTTAAATGTATGTAATAATTTATAAAATATGATAAGATATGTTGCCTATAAAAATTTTTTATGCTAGAATAACCTTAAATATAGTAAAGGGGACGAAAGATGAAAACAAAAATTAAATTATTAATTGTTATTATATTTATGACACTTGCAATAGTTCTATTTTCAAAAAATGTAGAAGCTAAAAGTTACAATATTGAAAACATGGATATGCAAGTAACAATAAATGATGATGGTTCTGCACAAATAAAACATTCATTAAAATATAATTTTAATGGAAATTATAATGGGATTTACATTGATATACCATATAATTTGGAAGATTCGGAATATGAAAGTGTTGCTGGGCAAAACAAGATTAATGATGAACTATATAATGGTGATGAGGTTATAGTAGAAAAAGTAGTTGAAAGTACAAATGGAAAAGATATACAACATCAGTTAGTAAAAAGTGCTGTAAATGGAGACAAAGCAAAATATACAGTAGCAAATACAGATGGAATGTATAGAATAAAAGTTTATTCACCAAGTAATAACGAAAAAAAGACATTTGATTTATATTATACAATTAAAAATTTATGTGTAAAACATAATGATGTTGGAGAACTTTATTACAATTTTATTGGAGGCAAGTGGGAGTGTGACATAAACAAGTTAAATATAGATATATATTTACCAAACAATCAAGATGAATTAAAAATATGGGGACATGGTCCGTTAAATCGGAGAATGTAAAATAATTTCAAATACACATGCTAATTTTAAAGTAAATGACCTTAAGAAAAAACAGTATGTGGCTGCAAGACTTATGTTTAATAATAACAATATTATTAATTCTACAAAAAACTCTAATATAAATGCCAAAAATATTATTTTAGATGATGAAAAGGAAATTTCGGAAAATAGAGAATTAAAAAAATCATATACTTTTAAAATAATTATAATTGCAATTTGTTTATTAGTTTATTGGATTATTTTAATGTTAATATATGAAAAAGACAAGAAATATATATTAGATAATGTTGATGATGAAGAATTATTTAAAAAATATAATCCTATGATTGCAGGATGCATACAAGGAAGTAGGCAAATTTTAGCAAGAGACATAATTGCTGTAATTTTAAATTTAATTAATAAAAAGGTAATTACTATGGATATGATTCCATCCACAAGTAAAAAAGAACCTTATAGATATGTTATAACAAAAAATGAAGAAAATTATAATAAATTGGACAATATAGAACAATATGTTTATGATTGGGTATTTGACGGAGATGACAAAGTAGATTTAAAATATAGATTAGAAAAAATGCCAAAAGAAAAAGACGCAAATAAAAAATTTAAAGAACTAAACAAAACAGTAGAAGAAGAATTAGCAAAAAAAGGTGCAAATGAAGCAAAAGTTCCACTAGTAATTAGAGGTTTTAATATTTTCTTATTTGTTCTATCTTTAGTATTAGTATATAAACATATATCTTTTAATGGATTTAATCTTTTTTTAGATGCAGATGGAATAGTATTTACAATTACAACATTTTTAATAATAATATTACCATTTATTCCTTTAGTTATGGGATTAATTCAAGTATTTTTAAATATACTAATCATGATAAGACATAAAGTAAATAAAACAGTACAAAAAGTAACAGGACAAAAGGTTGCAACAACAACAATTTCTACAATTGTGTTTTTGGGAATTATTATTATAATAACTGCAATATTTATACCTGCAAAATTTTTAATTGCAGACGAAATATTAATTTGTATTGCGACAATACTTGTGCTTACAGACAATTTAATGTTGAAAAATGATGCTATAATGATAGAAGATTATAGTAAATTAAATACATTAAAAAAGAAAATAGAAGATTATACATTACTTAAAGATAAAAATATTGAGTATGTACAATTATGGGAAAAATATTTATGTTATGCAGTAAGCTTTGGAATTTCAAATAAAATAATAAATTGTATAGATGGTTTAAATATTGATGATGACTTAGAAAAATTAGTGTCAAGTGAATTTATGAGTTCATATTTGGATACAAATTATTATTATTTTTATAATAATGCAAGCTTAGATAAAATTTTTATGAAAAGATATGGAGAAATAACAAGAGATAGTATAGGAAAATGGACTAGTAGTTCTGGTGGAGGTAGCTCTGGAGGAGGCGGAGGCTTTTCTGGAGGCGGTTCATCATCATCCGGAGGAGGCGGAAGCGGCGGAGGCCGGAGGAGCATTTTAAAATATTTAATCTAAAAGCCTTGCTAAAAATAAATTTTAGTGATATATTTACAAAGTAAAATTATAAACTTAGGAGGAAAAGTACGAAATGGGAAAAATATTCAAAACATACAGTCAAAAAGAAGTAAAAAGAGTAATGCCAATAGTAAAGAAAATCAATGAATTGGAAGAAGAAATATCTAAACTTACAGACAGTGAGTTAAGAGCAAAAACAGATTATTTTAAAAAACAATTAGCAGAAGGAAAAACATTAGATGATATTTTGCCAGAAAGTTTTGCAGTAGTTAGAGAAGCATCAAAAAGAGCTTTAGGAATGAGACACTTTGATGTTCAATTAATAGGTGGAATTATTTTACACCAAGGAAGAATTGCAGAAATGAAAACTGGTGAAGGAAAAACATTAGTTGCAACATTGCCAGTATATTTAAATGCCTTAGAAGGAAAAGGTGTGCATGTAATTACAGTAAATGACTATCTAGCAAAAAGAGATAGTGAATGGATGGGAAAACTATATAAATTTTTAGGCTTATCAGTAGGACTAGTTGTTGCAGGAATGGAACCATACCAAAAACAAAAAGCATATGCAGCAGATATAACATATGGAACAAACAATGAGTTTGGATTTGACTATTTAAGAGATAACATGGTTATATACAAAAATCAATTAGTTCAAAGAGGATTACATTATGCAATTGTCGATGAAATTGATAGTATTTTAATAGATGAAGCAAGAACACCACTTATAATTTCTGGTAGAGCAAATCAGTCATCAGATCTTTATAAAAAAGCAAATGATTTTGTAAAAAAATTAGAAGCAAAAGTTATAGTAGAAGAAGATGTTAAAGATTATGATCAAGCAGAAGATAATGAAAAATATGATTATATAGTAGATTTAAAGGCAAAATCAGCATCACTTACACAAAAAGGTATAAAAAAGGCTGAGCAATTCTTTGGTTTAGAAAACTTTAATGATTTAGAAAATTCAACACTTGTACACCATGTTAATCAAGCATTACGTGCCCATGGAGTAATGAAAAAAGACATAGATTATATCGTAAAAGATGGAGAAGTATTAATAGTTGATGAATTTACAGGACGTATTATGTATGGAAGAAGATACAATAATGGATTACATCAAGCAATTGAAGCAAAAGAAAGAGTTAAGATTGCTGATGAGTCAAAAACGTTAGCAACAATCACATTCCAAAATTATTTCAGAATGTATGATAAATTATCAGGTATGACAGGTACTGCAATGACAGAAGCACAGGAATTTGAAGAAATATATAATTTAGATGTTGTTGAAATACCAACAAACAAACCTATGATAAGAAAAGATGAAAATGATGTTATATACAAAAATGAAAATGCTAAATTTAAAGCAGTAGTAGAAAGTATAAAACAAAGTCATGAAAAAGGACAACCAGTTTTAATAGGTACTGTATCAATTGAAAAATCTGAAAAATTAAGTAAATTATTACAAAAAGAAGGAATTAAACACGAAGTATTAAATGCAAAATATCATGAACAAGAAGCTGCAATAGTTGCACAAGCTGGTAAATATGGCGCAGTTACAATAGCAACAAACATGGCAGGGCGTGGTACAGATATTATGCTTGGAGGAAATAGTGAATTCTTAGCTAAAGAAGAAATGAGAAGAAATAAAGTACCAGAGCCAATGATTGAAGAAGCAGATACTTATTATGAAACAGATGATCAAGATATATTAAGAGCAAGAGAACAATTTAACAAATTAGTATCAAAATATGATGAACAAATAAAAGAAGAAAAAGAAAAAGTAATTGCAGCAGGTGGATTAAAAATAATAGGAACAGAAAGACATGAATCTAGAAGAATTGATAACCAATTGCGTGGACGTTCAGGACGTCAAGGAGATGTTGGTGAATCTAAATTTTACATTGGACTAGATGACGACTTAATGAAAATATTTGCTGGAGATACAATTACAAAAGTATACAATACTTTAGGTGCAGATGAAAATATGCCAATAGAATCAAGAATATTAACAAGAGCAGTAGAATCAGCACAAAAGAAAGTTGAAGGAAGAAACTTTAGTATACGTAAAAATGTATTAAAATATGATGATGTTATGAATGTACAAAGAGAAATTATTTACAGAGAAAGAAGACAAGTGCTAGATGGTGAAAATGTAAGTGATAGTATTAAAAATATGATAACATCAGTTGCAGATGAAACTGTAAACATGTATATAGATAATGATAAAAATTCTGTAAATGTTGAAAGCCTTGATACAGAAATAAAAAATACATTTGCTATAGAAATGTTAGATTATATTAAAGAAAATGAAGAAGAACCAGAAAAAATATCTGAACAATTACAAAAATTAGCTTTAGACAAATACCAAGAAAAAGAAGAAGAAATAGGTAGCGAAGATTTAAGAGAATTAGAAAGAGTTGTATTATTAAAAGTTGTTGACGAAAAATGGATGGATCACATAGATAATATGGACGAATTAAAAAATGGTATAGGACTTAGAGCTTATGGTCAACAAGACCCTGTTGTTAAGTATAGAACTGAAGGTGGGGATATGTTTGATGAGATGAATGCAGATATTAAAGCTGATGTAACAAAAATTATGATGAACATTAGAAAACAAGGTGAGTTAAAAAGACATGAAACAGTTAGAATTACTAAACAAGCTCAAGAGGCTCTAAATAGTGTGGATAATGGACAAACTATGGCAAATTCTGGAGTTGATAGAACTGTAAGAAATGAAGAACCAAAAATTGGTAGAAATGATCCATGTCCATGCCGGAAGTGGTAAGAAATATAAAAACTGCTGTGGGAAAAATCAGTAATATCAAGGGTTATAATCCACAAACTAATATATTAAATATAGTAAAAATAGAATTTTGACATCCATTTGACATTGAAAAATAAAATTTTGGATGTCAAAGATGATTATAGTTAAAGAGTTAAACATTTTGTATATGGTTAGCTCTTTTTATTATATTAATATTATGAAAAATTTTTTTGGAAATTGATGCCATAAATAAATATTGCATTGTATTTATTATATTGTTATAATAAAAAAGCAAACTTAATAAATAAAATATATATTACTAAGGAGGAGTAAATATGAATTTAGAAACAAAGAAAATTGAAAATTTAGAAGGGTTTAAAAATATGAGAATTGTAGATAATTTCTATCAAACATCAAGTTTTTTTCCAATGCCAACAATAGAAATATCAACAATTGATGAAAACGGCTTTACAAATATTGGTTCATACTCATTATGCTTTCCATATTATATAGCTGGTAAAGAATATTATGCTATGATACTAGAATGTAGAAACAGTTCAAATACATGCAAAAATTTATTAAAAACAGGAAAGTGTGCTTTAAACTTTTTACAAGATGATAGAAAATATTTTAAAGAAGCAGTAAGACTAGGATTTCCAGGAGAAACTCCTGAAGAAAAAATGAAAGATTGTTTATATACTTTAGTAGATGGAAAAAGAGCAAGAGAAAATCCAAACGAAAAATATCCTAAAGTTGTAAAAGAAGCATACCAAGTATTTGAATGTACTTGGGTAAAGGAATTAGATGGGGCCGAAAATGATAAAGTTCAAGAAGAATACAAAGGACCATACCATAATTTTAATGGAATTACATCTGAATTTGGAGCACATTTTATTTTAAAAATTGATAATATTTTAATGAAGGAAAAATATTATAATACTATAATAAATGGAGTTAGCGCAGTAGGTTACCCAAGAGTTCCAGTTGATTATGGGTATAGAGACTCAAAAAATTTCTGGTATACAAAATTTAGAAGACCTATAGCAATGCCAATTCCTAAAAATAAAGGTGTTGATATTGATTCTGTAAAATATGCAGCTGGAAGAATTGACCCAGAGGTTAAATTTACAGAAGAAGCATGCAAAACATTGCTAAAAGTACCAAGACCATTTTTGAATACTGTGTTAAAAGGATGTGTTAAATGGGCAAAGGAAAATAATGTAACTCTTATAACCCCAAAAGAAATGCAAATTATAAATGATAAAAGGTCAAAGGAGAAAAATAAATAAAATTGTGTGTATTAATATTGACAAACAATTATTAATATGATAATCTTGACAAGAAAATAAATTTTAGGGGGATTTAAAATGAAAAACAAAAATCTAATTATAGGCATAATTGTAGCTGTTGTTGTAGCTATAGTGGTTGCTGCAGCAATAATATTTACAAACAATAATAATAAGCAAACATCTTCAACAAATGGAGAAAGTAAAGCAAGTGAGTCTAACGTAGCACAAGGAAAAGAAATTGACAATAATGAAAATTATTTTGTAATTATTAATGGAGAAAAATTTAAAGCAGGAGATAAATTTTCTAAATTATCAAAAGTCAATTTAAAACAAGACTCAAGAGTAACAAGTAAAGAAGTTGGAAAAAATACATATATGATAGGTGCAGGTTCTATATATAATGAAAATAAAAAAGTTGTATGTAATATGACACCTTATAATTCAACTGATTCTAAAGTGACTGTTGCTGATTCAGAAATAGGTGGAATAAAAATAGGTGAATATGAATATGGAAAAATACCAGACTATGTATTATCTTTAAATGTTGAATTTTGTAAAGGATTAAAATTTGGTTCATCACTTGAAGATATCAAAAAAATATTTGGAGAACCAGATAGAGAGTATAATGCAGAAAATTTAGGGTATACAAAATATACATATAAATCTGAAGAAATATATAGAAATTACGAATTTACAATAGACAAAGATGGAAAATTATCACAAGTAAATTGGCAAAATTTAGTTGCTAACCAATAATTAAAGTTTAAAAAATGGGGGAAAACATGAAATTACTTTTTAGTAGTTTTATGTAATAACCCTCTTTTTTGTTGAAAAAAATCAAAAAATTGTAAATGTAAAAATTTATTTTAATATAATAAAATATAAAACTAAATAAAAAACCAAGTAGACTTTTTAAAGTTTACATGATATAATACTAGACAAAAGTTAAAGAAATAGGTGATAAATATGAAAATATTCAATTCAATGACAAAAAAGAAAGAAGAATTTGTTCCTATAAATGGAAATAATGTAACAATGTACGCGTGTGGTGTAACAGTATACGATTTGAGCCATATAGGTCATGCAAGGCAAGCAATTGTATACTCAATGATGGCAGACTACTTAAGATATAAAGGCTATAATGTAAAATATGTACGTAACTATACAGATGTTGATGATAAAATAATTAAAAGAGCAAATGAGTATGGAAAAAATGCTTTAGAATTTTCAAAAGAGCAAATAGAAGAAACTGAAAAAGATATGGCAGGACTACATATAACAGAGGCAGATGTGAAAACTAAGGCATCTGAATATATTGATAAAATAATTGAATTTGTAGAAAGATTAATTGAAAAAGGCTATGCCTATAAAACCGAAAAAGGTGATGTATATTATAGTGTTAGAAAATTTAAAGAATATGGAAAACTTTCACATAGAAATGTAGACGATATGTTAAATGGAGTTAGAATAGAGCTAGAAGAAGGCAAAAAAGATCCAATAGATTTTGCATTGTGGAAATCAGCAAAACCGGGAGAAATATATTGGGAGTCACCATGGGGAAAAGGAAGACCTGGTTGGCATATAGAATGTTCTGTTATGGCTTTAGATACATTAGGGCAAACTATTGATATTCATGGTGGAGGAAGAGATTTATTATTTCCACATCATGAAAATGAGATAGCACAAAGTGAAGCATTAACAGGAAAAAAATTTGCAAACATATGGAGCCATTGTGGGTTAATTAAAATAAATGGTGAAAAAATGAGCAAATCTTTGGGAAATTCATTAACAATAAGAGATGCATTAAAAAAATATGATTATGAAACAATAAAATATGTAATGTTTTCAAAACATTATGGTTCAGATGTAGATCTTTCAGATAATGATTATAGTTTAGCTGAAAATCATTTAAATTATTTTTATACTTCAATTAAAGAAATGAATAAATACATAAAAGATAATCTAGTTAAAGAATATGATGTTAAAGATGATATTGCAGATAGCATAATACCAAAATTTGTTGAAAATATGGATGAAGATTTTAACACGACCGCTTCAATAGCAAATTTATATAACATTTTTAAATATGCTAATAATATTATGAAAACATCAAAAGACAAAACAAAAGAAGATATAGCAAACATACTTAGAAAGATATTAAAAAATGTACATGAGGTATATTCAGTTCTTGGATTATTTGATCAAAATCCAGATGAATATATAACAAAATTAAAAAACAAATATTTAAAAGAACTAGATATTGATGAAGAAAATATAAAACAAGAAATAGAAAAAAGAGCCAAAGCAAAACAAAATAAGGATTTTGAAAAAGCAGATAAAATAAGAAATGCTTTAGAAGCAAAAGGAATTATACTTAAAGATTCAAAAGAGGGAACATCATGGGATTTTAAATCATTATATAATGGCTAAACGAAGCATAAAATGTACTAATAGAAATAGAAAGAAGAGTGAATAATATATGTTTTTTGCAAAACCTGGTGAATATGAACCATGTGGTATATTTACTCCAAATCATTTTAAATTAATAATTATAACCTCATTATTTATTGCAATTGCACTAAAATTTACAATTCATAAAAATAAAGAACAAGTACATAAAATAATAAAAAATATGACTATAATTATATGGCTTTTGGAAGTTGTTAGAATAGTTTTTAGTTTAAAATATAATAGTTTAAAAAATGTAAATGAATATTTACCATTATATTACTGTAGTTTGTTATTGTATGCGGGTTTTTTAAGTTCATTTACTAAGGAAAAACTAAAAAGAGTTGGAGATGTTTTTTTAGCAACAGGGGGAATAATTGGAGGAATAGTTTTTATGTTATTGCCAACTACTTCACTTCCTACATATCCAGCAATGCATTTTATAAGCATACATAGTTATTTATTCCATGGAACAATGGTGTATTTAGGGTTATTAATAAATATAACACATTATATAGAACTTCAAAAAAGAGATATTATATATTTTTCCTGTCTTGTAGGTATAATATGTGTTGTATCATATATAGTAAATATAATATTTGATAGCAACTTAATGTTTATATCAAAAGACTTTCCTGGAACTCCAATACATATAATTTATAAATTTACTGGACCATTATTTACTTTTGTAATGTCAGTTGGCCAAATGACTTTGCCATTTTATATTGTATATGGAATTACAAAATTAATTAATAAATTCAAATTAAAACAAAAAAATGCTAATGAAGAAAAAGTATTAATAAATAATGAAGAATCATATGAAAAATTATATGAGTATAATTTAACAAATAAAAAATAAATAAATTTGTTTATCATCTAATTTAATATCTAAAAAAATATATGGAAAATATTTATATACCAAAAAGAGCTTTTTGTAAAAAAAGCTCTTTTTTAGATGAATTTTGTTATATAATGGTCAAGCTAGGGGAAGATGATAGATATGGAAGAATTTGAAACGCAAAACTTAAAAATTAGAAAATTTAAATTAGAGGATGCAGAAGATGTATATAAAAATCTGGGAACTGAAAAAGAACTTTTTGAGTGTCTGGGATATAATATGCATAAAACAGTTAGGCAAACTGAAATTATGATAAGTTCATTTATTTATGAAAATGAAAAAATGAATGAATTAATATGGGCAATTGAAGATAAGAAAAAACATGAAGTTGTAGGTTATATAAATGCATCAGAAAGGTCTGAAGCTAATAGGATTTGTAAATTTAAGTGTGGAATTGCACTTAATTTAGCAGAGTCAGGTTTGCTAGAAGAAGCTTTAAAGGTAGTTATTAATTATTTATTAAAAACAGGAAAATTTGATGTAATTGTAAGTGAGTTTTTTGATGGATGCAAAAAACTTGTAGAAGACAAAAGTAAAATTTTAGAAAATGTTGGGATGGTAAAGGAAGCTATATTACATAAAAGAATAATAAACAGTAAGACAGGGCTTGCGGAAAACAAAATAATTTATTCAATAGTGCAATAAAATTAATACTCGACTATTTAATATTTATATGATATAATATGTAAAAATATTGGAAAGAAGGAATATAAATGTTAAAAGAAAAATTACTAAACGATTTAAAAGAATCTATGAAAGAAAAAGATTTAATAAGAAAAAATACAGTACAACTAATTAGGTCATCAATATTACAAATTGAAAAAGATAAAGCAATAGAAGTAACTGATGAACAAATAATAGAAATAATTGCAAAAGAGGCTAAAAAAAGAAAAGATGCAGCACAAGACTTTGAAAAAAGTGGAAGAGAGGATTTAATTAGTCAAAATAATAAAGAATTAGAAATACTTACAAGTTACTTACCAAAGCAATTAGATATAGAAGAAATAGAAAACATTGTAAAAGATATAATAAAAGAATCAGGTGCTACATCAATGAAAGATATGGGAATTGTAATGAAAACAGCAAAAGAAAAAATTGGTGCTTCAGCAGATGGAAAAACAATTAGTGATGTTGTAAAAAAATTATTATCATAATATAACAATCAGTTTGAAATATAACTGATTTTATTTTTAAATAAATCACGAACAACTGTTTACAAATATAAATTTTTATGATATATTATAAAAGAACTTAAGGAGGTATGGACTGTGAAAAAAGTATATGCGGCAATTGATTTAAAAAGTTTTTATGCATCAGTAGAGTGTAAAGAAAGAGGGCTTAATCCTATTACCACTAATTTAGTTGTAGCAGATGAAAGTAGAACAGAAAAAACAATATGTTTAGCAGTAAGCCCAGCATTGAAATCATATGGAATACCAGGAAGAGCAAGGCTATTTGAAGTAATACAAAAAGTTAATCAAATAAATAATGAAAGAAGAAGAAAAGCTCCCAATTTTAAATTTACAGGAAAATCATTTAATTATATAGAATTAAAAAATAATCCTTCATTAGAATTAGATTATATAGCAGCACCACCTAGGATGTCATATTACATGAAATATAGTACTAATATTTATAAAATATATTTAAATTTTTTTTCGGCTGAAGATATATATGTGTATTCAATTGATGAAGTTTTTATTGATATTACACATTATTTAAATACATATAAAATGCAAGCAAAACAATTAATAACAAAAGTAATTCAAGAAGTTTACAATAAAACAGGAATAACTGCAACAGCAGGAATAGGTACAAATTTATATTTGTGTAAAATAGCAATGGATATTGTTGCAAAACATGTAAAACCAGATAAAAATGGAGTAAGAATAGCTTGCCTTGATGAAATTACATATAGAAAGTTGCTTTGGTCACATAGACCATTAACAGATTTTTGGAGAGTAGGCAAAGGCTATGAAACAAGGCTAGAAAAAAATGGAATTTTTACCATGGGAGATGTGGCAAGGAAGTCAATAGAAAATGAAGAAATATTATATAAACTATTTGGAATAAATGCAGAACTTTTAATAGATCATGCATGGGGGTATGAACCATGTACAATAGAAAGCATAAAAAAATACAAACCATCAACTAATAGTATAAGTTCGGGGCAAGTATTACATTGTCCATATAATTATGAAAAAACAATGCTAATAATAAAAGAGATGGCAGAACTTTTGGCTTTGGATTTAGTAGAAAAGAAGTTAGTTACAAACCAAATAGTATTGACAATAGGGTATGATGTAGAAAATGTTACAAATCCATTAATAAATAAAGAAAACATTAAAGAAATTACAAATGATAGATATGGAAGGAAAATTCCAAAACCTGCACATGGCACTATAAATTTAGACTATAAAACATCATCTGGGAAAATAATTATGGAGGCTGCAATAAATTTATATAAAAAAATAATAGATAAAAATTTACTAATAAGAAGAATAAATATAACAGCTAACAAAGTAATTAATGAAAGCGAAGTTAGGAAAAGTGAATATGAACAAATAGATTTATTTAAAAATTATCAAGAAGAAAGTAAAAGAAAAAATAAAGAAAAAAAGGAAAAAAGATTACAAGAAACAATGATTAATATAAAAAATAAATATGGAAAAAATGCAATATTAAAAGGAATGAACCTAGAAGAGGGTGGAACAACCATAGAAAGAAATATCCAAATAGGAGGACATAAAGGATGAGTAACAATTATAAAATGTATGAAGATATTATAAATTTACCACACCATGTTTCAAAAAAACATCCACAAATGACATTAGAGGCAAGATCAGCCCAGTTTGCACCATTTGCTGCTTTAACTCGGCTATGAAGATAGTGTAAAGAAAACAGCAAAAAATTTTGAAGAAACATTTGATGATAATTAATTAAAATTCCATATTGGACATTCATATTAAATAGTAATTTTAATTATACAGGAGTGGGAGTTGTTAAAAGTAACAAATATGGAAAAGTATATGTGCAGATGTTTATAGGAAAATAAAATGAACAATGTGTGAATTTTGTTGAATAGAAAATTATTTTGTGGTAAAATAGACAAAGATTAGGAGTGATAAAAAAGTGGAAGATAGAATAGAAGATAAATTAATAGAACTTATAGATAGATTAGTAGATGAAAAAATATCAGTAAACCCTGAATTTTTAAGATTTACATTTTATGAGGTAAGGGTAAAAAATTCAGTAACAAGTGAAGAAGAAAAAGCATTTTTAACATTAGCACAAATTAAATTAAATAATATGGGATATGTTGTATATTTAGAAAATCAAGAATTTGTATATAATAATTCAAACATGAGAGTTCAACCAAATGAACTAATAATTGCCATAAAAGAAAAAAGCCAAAGTAATTAACTATGGCTTTTTTAATGCGGAAAATAAAAATATTACCTATACCTAACAGTACATTTTTTTAAATCATCTGGTTTCATATTGATAGGTATTGGTGCATTTTCGTACGGGTAGTATTCGCAGTATTTAACTGATTCTGCCTGAGACATATTAGCATTTTTTTTGTAAAGGCGCACAATGGCAACATTAAAGCCGTTGTCGTGCTCTACCTTAAACAAATCATTTATACCTACACATGTCATGTAGATAAGCTCAAATGCAACAGCCTCTTTAAGCAAATAAGGCGGAAGTTGCTGGAGTACGCAGTTTATTGAATCCTGAAAACAAATATAAAATAAATAAGGAGTATTTACTTTATAATCTGCAATATGAGCAAGATTTTTGTAATCTACCTTATCTCCATATTCATAATCTAAACTACTTTTGCCATTATCATCACAAAGCTTCAAATAATATGAAGTCCCTACTTTGCTTGCAATTGGCTTGATCTTTGAATAATCAGCCATTGTCGTACGAACTTTTATTGACTTTTTCCGATTCATTTAAATTTAACCTCCTAAAAAAATAAAAGGGTTGTAATACGTATGCGTTCTAGTAAAGAACGTACTTATTATTATAGCATGATTGAAGAATAAAGTCAATTAGGGATAAGGAAAAATTGATAGCCCAAAAGCTTTAATTATTGACAAAAAATAATCAAAATAATATACTTAGAAAAAAAGGAGGCTAATATGGAACAAATTAATTTTTATGCAGAAGATGGAACAAAATTAAATGGATTTTTACATAAATCAAAAGAAACTACCCAAGATGTAATTTTGTCAATTCATGGAATGAGCAGTAATTGCTTTAAAGAAAGAGATAATGTAATAGCTAATACAGCAAATAATTTAAACATAGATTATTTTTGCTTTAACAACAGAGGAAGTGAACTTGTAAAGTATATTACAAAAAATATAAACGGAAAGAAAACAAAAGTTATAGCAGGAACTTCATATGAAGAAGTATTAGATAGTTATTATGATATAGTAGGAGCAATTTTAGAACTTAGAAAATTAGGGTATAAAAATATTTATTTACAAGGACATAGCTTAGGGTGTACTAAAATAATTTATACATATAATAAATTGAAAGAACAAAATAATACTGAAATATTAGAAATTATAAAAAGTATAATATTACTTTCTTTGGTTGATATAACAAGTGTTTTAAAGGTCTTTTTAGGAAAAAACTTTTCATATTATATTAATCTTGCAAATAAAATGGAGCAAGAAGGAAAATTACAAAATTTAATGCCACAAGAGGCTTTTATTCATCCAGTAAGCTGTAAAACATTTTTAAGATATGCAAGAGATAATAAAGATATAGATATAAAACAATATAATATTTTAAGTAAAATAGACAAGCCATTATTTATGCGTTGGGGAACAGATAATGAAATGATAATAGATAAGCCAGATGAATTAGTAAAAAAGGTTAAACAAATTATAGAAAATAAACAAAGTGATGTTAATTATATAGAAGGTGCAAATCATAGTTATAATGAAAAAGAAGAAATACTTGCAACACAAATACTTGAATTTATACAAAAGCAAAGGAGATAAAAACAATGGCAAATATATTTGATTATATGATGTGGAGAGATATAGATATAAAAAATGTAGAAATTAATGAAATTGATGCTTTAATATTATCAAGACTATCATATTTTCCGTTAGATAATCTTAATTTAGAAAATGAAACTATAACTTTAAAAGAAGCTTATAACAGATATTGTAATACAGAAAATAAAGGAAGAATATTACAAAAAGAAGATACAGAACTTTTCCCAGTTTTAGCAAATAGTATAAGATTTGGAAACATACTATTATCAAATTATGTAAATAAAATAGATAATATATTAGAAAAACAATTTTCTGCAATTACAATAGAATTACCTGATAATACAATTTTTGTTTCATATAGGGGAACAGATAATACAATAGTAGGATGGAAAGAAGACTTTAACATGAGCTTTAAAGATTTAGTTCCATCCCAAGTAGATGCAGTAAATTATTTAAATAATATTGCTACAAAATATAAACAAAATATAAGAGTTGCAGGACATTCTAAAGGTGGAAACCTTGCAGTATATGCTTCAGCTTTTTGCAACAAAGAAGTTAATGATAGAATAATTGCTATATATAATAATGACGGACCAGGATTTCAAAAAACAGTTATAGATACAAATGAGTATAAAAATACAATAAGAAGGCTACATACATATATACCACAAACTTCTATAATAGGAAGATTACTTAATCATAAAGAAGCAACAACAATAATAAAAAGTACGCAAACTGGAATTATGCAACATGATTTATATAGTTGGCAATTATTAGGAGCACATTTTATAGAAGATACATTAACAAATTCTAGTGAATTTATAGATCAAACAATTACAAATTGGTTAAACGAAGTAAGTCCAGAACAAAGAGAAAAATTTATAGATACATTATTTGAAATATTAAATGCTACAGAGGCAAAAACACTAGCACAATTAAGCAGTAAAAAATTTGAGACAGCAAAAATAATATTAAGTACATATAAAAATATAGATGAAGAAAGCAAAGAAATAATATCAAAAACATTATCAGTATTTTTTCATATAGCAAAAAATAATATTAAATTAATATAGGGGGAAAAGATGAAAAATAAGAAGGGATTAATAATTGGATTAGTTATATTACTTGTCATGGTAATTATAATTGTTACTGTAATTACTTTAAATTTGAATAAAGAAAATCCAGAGGATGTTTTAAATACATATATAGCATATATTAATGATAAAAATTATGATGGAATGTATGAGTTACTAAGTAGTAGTTCAAAATCTTCTATTTCTAAAGAAGACTTTATTACCAAAAATAAAAACATTTATGAAGGAATTGATAGCTTAGATATAAAAATAGACATAAAGGAAACTAAAAAAGAAAGTAAAAATATTAAAATATTATATAATGAGCAAATGTATACTTCAGCTGGAAAAGTAGATTTTTCTAATAGTGTTAATCTAGTTAAAGAAGATAAACAATATAAAATAGATTGGTCAACTACTTTAATATTTCCAGAGTTAAAAGAGGGCTACAAGGTAAGAGTAAAAACTTTAAAAGCAAATAGAGGAGCTATTTTAGATAGGGATGGAAACAAACTTGCATATGATGGAAAGGTTTCATCAGTTGGAATTGTTCCTGGTAAACTTGGAGACAATAAAGATGAAAGCATATCTAAAATTTCAGAATTAACAGGAGTAAGCATTGAGACAATTAATAAGTATTTATCAGCACGGTTATGTAAAAGATGACACATTTGTTCCTGTGAAAAAAGTAGCTAAAGATAATTCTGACTTGAAAGAAAAATTATTGCAAATTTCAGGGATTCAAATTAATGATGTAGATGGAAGAGTATATACTTTAGGACAAGAAGCGGCACATTTAATTGGGTATGTTCAAAGCATAAATGCAGAAGAATTACAAAAATATCAAGATAAAGGCTATACTTCTACAAGTATAATTGGAAAGTCAGGGCTAGAACTCGCATATGAAGATAGATTAAAATCAACTGATGGAATTCAAATATATATTGCAGACGAAAAAGGAAATCTTGTGACAGAAATTGCAAAACAAGAACAAAAAGATGGTGAAGATGTAAAAATTACAATTAATAGTGATATTCAAAAAAATTTATACACACAGTTAAAAGATGACAAAGGACTATTTGTTGTAATGGAACCAAAAACAGGAGAATTACTAGCACTAGTAAGTACACCATCCTATGATTCAAATGATTTTTCTTTAGGAATGACAAATGCAAAATGGGAAGAACTAAATAATGATGCCTCTAAACCATTATATAATAGATTTTTACAAAGCTATTGTCCAGGATCTACATTTAAACCAATTACAGGAGCAATTGGACTTACAACAGGTGCATTTACTAAAGACGATACATTTAATTATAATGGTACAAGTTGGCAAAAAGATTCAAGTTGGGGCGATTATAAAGTAACTACTTTAACAGCATATAATGGACAAAAAAATTTATTAAATGGTTTAATACATTCTGATAATATTTATTTTGCACAAGCTGCACTTAAAATTGGAACTTCAAATTTTACATCTAACTTAGAAAAAATAGGATTTAATGAAAGCTTAGATTTTCCTATTACACTTGCAAAGTCTAAATATTCTAATTCTAGTACAATAGAAAGTGAAGGGCAACTTGCAGATTCTGGTTTTGGACAAGGAAATATTTTGGTTAATCCTATACATATGGCTTCTATTTATTCTAGTTTTGCAAATGATGGAAATATGATTAAGCCATATATTGAGTATAAAGAAGATGCTAAAAGTGAAATTTTAAAGGAAAATGTTTTTACTAAAGATGCTGCAAATACAATAAAAGAAGATTTAATACAAGTAGTAGAAAATCCACAAGGAACAGCAAATGACATGAAAGTATCTGGAGTAACAATTGCAGGAAAAACAGGAACTGCAGAATTAAAGCAAAATAAAGATGATAAAGATAGTGGAACATTGGGATGGTTTAATTGTTTTACAACAAATAAAGATTCAAATTTACTTATTATTGGAATGGTAGAAAATACTCAAAATAATTCAAATGGTGGAAGTCATTATTTAATAAAGAAAATAAAAACACTATTTTAGTAAGAAAAAAATATAAATAAGTTGCATACTTAATAAAAATATAGTATAATAAAACTCACCATTCAAAAAAAACTTATATGAAGGGACTGAGAAAGATGAAAAAAGTGCGGGAAGCTATTAAAGTATGGTATGAAAGAAATGAATCTAACATATCTGCAGTAGCTGGCATAATTGCACTGGTTGTATTGATGCTTATGGCAGAACCAGTAGCATGAAGGTTCCCAAAAAAGCAGTACATTAATATGTGCTGCTTTTTCTTTTGTGCATATTTAAAAATTTAATATAATTATAATTTACATGTTCTTAAATTGATTTATAATTTTTGTAAAATAAAAAAATAGAAAATATAGAAAAAATGCTTGTAAATAAAAAATATTTAGTATATACTTTGAAAGTAAAAATATACTATTAAATTATAAACAGCTAAGAACTTTGAAAATTAAATACCTTTGTAAATAAGAAATAAAAAAGCTTGTTTATAAAATAATGGTGTATAAAATACACAAAATAAAGAAAAGATAAATAAACAGTTTATCAAAAATCAAAAGAAAAAATAAAAGGGGGAAAAACATAAGTGAAAAATAAGTTAAAAGAACAATTAAAAACAAACAAAGGCATTACATTAATAGCACTTGTAATTACAATAATTGTGCTTTTAATACTAGCAGGAGTAACAATTGCAACATTAACAGGTGATAATGGAATACTAACCAAAGCACAAAATGCAAAAGAAAAAAATGCGCAAAAAACAGTAGAAGAACAAATAAACTTAGCAGTGCAAGCATCAAGAATAAATGAAGGACTTGTTATAAATAAAGAAATATTAGAACAAGAGCTAACAAATAATGGAATAGAAATAACAAAATCAGAAAATGATGAATTACCATGGACAGTAAAAAAAGACGGATATGTATATACAATAAGTGAAAATGGAGAAGTAAAAGAAAAAGAGGGACTAGTAATAACAGCAGGAGACATAGAAATACTAAAAGGAGCAACAGAAGAAAAAAAGGTAAGAGCCCAAATATTAAGTGGTGAAACAGGAACCATAAAATGGGAAAGTACAGGAAATATAACATTAAGTGAAGCAGGAGAAAATGAAGTAACAGTAAAAGTAAATAGTAATGCAAATGCAGGGGAAACAGCAACTGTAACAGCAAAAGTGGAAGGAAAGACATACCAAGACAGCATAAATGTAAAAATAGTAGCAAAGGTAACAGGTGTAACAGCAGAAAAAATAGAAGTATCAATTGGAGATAAAAGCAAAATAGGAAAAATAACAGCAGTGCCAGAAAATGCAGAAAGTGTGGAAGTAACAAGTTATGTATCACAAGATATAACAAAAGCAACAGTAGATGAAAAAACAGGAGAAGTAACAGGAGTACAAGAAGGAGAAACAACAGTAACAATAAATGCAAAAGGAAAATTAAGTGGAACAGTTGTAACAGGAACATGTAGTGTAAAAGTTACAAAATTAAACCATTCAGAAGTGGTTGTACCAACAATAACAGCAGCAGGAAATTTAGCAAATAATGATAATATAAAAGAAGTAAGAGAAGGAAATATTCCAATACCAGAAGGCTATAATTATATAAAAGGAGATAAAATAGGAGGAGCAGTAATAACAGATGCAGCAAGTGGAGAAGAAAAAGTTGGAAATGAATTTGTATGGGTGCCAGTAGATACGTTAAATAATATGGCAGTAGTAACAAGCGGAACAGATGCAAATGGAAATACAAATTATAGAGGGGTGTTATATGATTGGAATACAGATACTACAGGAAATACACAATATGAATGGAGTGCAGATTCAACAAGTTATTATAGAGAGCCAGCAAATTTATCAAGTTCAACGGAGGGGGATGAAGCAAATTCAAGTAAAATAGAAGGATGGAGTTCAACATTATATCAAGAAGAATATAATAAGATGATTAAAAGTGTATCACAATATGGAGGGTTCTATGTTGGAAGATATGAAATGAGTTTAAATAGTGAAACTAAAAATGCAGAGTCAAAATATGGAGCAACATCTGCAAATGCAAGTGATACTGATACAAATCAATGGTATGGATTATATAATAGAGCCAAAACATATGCACCAGAGAAAAATTCAGATAATACAGAAAATGCAAGTCAAAAAGTAGTATCAAGTATGATATGGGGAAGTCAGTATGATGCAATGTTAAAATGGATGAAAGGTAATAAGATAAATGTTACAAGTAGTAGTCCAACAGATTTGTCAATAGGAAATACATCAAGAAATACAACAAGAGTAACTGGTGGAGCAAATAATGGACAAACAGTAAGTAAAGATAAGTTAAGTAATATTTATGATTTATTAGGAAATATTAGAGAATGGACACAAGAGGCCATCAGTACCGCTTACCGAATTAGCAGGGGAGGCTATTACAGTGGTAGCTATGCACCAAGCAGTCGCACCGACAACTATCCTGCCTCTACCTTTTCCAGCTATGGCAGCAGGCTCACACTTTATATAAAGTAGGACTGAACTCTAAAGCCGTGAATTAAAAATTGTAAAAAATTAGAAAGAAATAGTAAAAATTGAATAAATAATAATACATGTAAATGCTGAATTTTGTAAATGAAAAAAGATTACAAAATTCGGCATTTTATGATATATTGGGGGTTGTCAAAAAAATCTATTTATGATATAAAAAAGAAGAATAATACAAAAGAGGAGAATAAAATGGAAAAAAATAATAGAATAAAACGCAAGCAAAATATGAAAATATACTCTTTATATAGAATGTTGTCATTAGATAGAATTTTTTACTATGCAATAGAATTTTTATTTTTAACTCAGGTAAAAAATATAAGTGCAGCAGATGTAGTATTAAAATCTTCATTTTATGCATTATTTATGATTATTCTTCAAATACCAGCAACTATTGTGGTTGAAAAACTAGGCACAAGAAGATGCACAATTTTAGGAAATATATTTAATGTTATATATTTAAGCCTAATTATTTTTTCTACAAATTTTGAAATTCTTGTATTGGCAGAATTTATTAGTGCAATATGTTTTTCTTTAAAAGACATATCAGATACGACTTTATTAACTCAATCTATTCCAGCTTGTTCTAAAAAGGGAGAAATATTTTCGAAACTTGAAGGGAGAGGTTCTAAAAATTATTACTATATAAATGCAGTAACATCGGTATTGGCTGGTTTCTTATATGTTATAAATCCATTCATTCCTGTTATATTTGCTTTATTAGTTACAATTTTAGCAACTATAATGTCATTTGGCTTTCAAGAAATAGAAAATGAAGAATTGAAAAATGAAGATAATAAATCAAAAAATACAAATATATCAATAATTTCTTATATAAAAGAACTTAAAGATGGATTTAAATTTGTAATTAAATCACGTAGACTAAGAAGTTTAATGTTATATTCTGGAATAATATGGGGAGCATTTTGCTTAATTAGTACATATAGAACTAGTTTGTTAAAAGATATAGGAACACAAGAACAGCTAATTGCAATAATTTCTGCAATTGTAGGTATTGCATCTGGAATTGGAGCAAATGGCCAACTATATTTTCATAAAAAATATCGTAATAAATCTTTTTCAGTAATTTTAATACTAACATCAATAATGACACTAATAATGGGATTTGTTGGAATTACAAACATTTCTTTTGTTTATATGGTAGTTATAATAACACTTGCAAATATAATTATAAAATTATTGCAAGGAATTCACCGGAGTTTTGTGTTCTAGATATATGGGAAATTTTACAACTGAAAAGATACTGCCTAAAATTTTTGCGGTAAATGCAATTAGTAAAAATGTATTTAGAATGTCAATAGGTTTTTTAGGCTCATATCTTCTTACAGTAACAAATACGGCAAATTCAACAATCATTTTTGGAATAATACTAACAATTGTATCAATAGCTTTAATTAGTTATATGAGTACAAGGCTTGGTTTAAAACCAAAAGAATATAGAAAAGAAGATATAGAATTTAAAACTTAAAATTATGCTTGTACTTTTTATAATTTAACTATATAATATAAAAAGTTTAAGGAGGCAAATATGAATTTTATAGAAAATGTAAAACAAAGGGCAAAAAAACAAATTAAAACTATAGTTTTGCCAGAAGCTGAAGATATACGAACATTAGAAGCTACTCAAACAGTTTTAAAAGAACAATTTGCAAAAATAGTTTTAATTGGAAACAAAGAAAAAATTTTAGAAAAAGCAAAAGAAAACCATATAGACATTGAAGGTGCTAAAATTATTGAACCAGAAAAGTCTGGAAAGTTTGATGAATATGTAAATACTTTATACGAGTTAAGACAAAAAAAAGGTATGACAATTGAAAAAGCAAAAGTTCTAGTAAAAGACCCAGTATATTTTGGAATGCTAATGTTAAAAGATCAAAATACTGAAGCAGATGGCCTTGTATCAGGTGCAGTTCATTCTACAGCAGATACTTTAAGACCTGCACTTCAAATATTAAAAACAGCGGAAGGAACAAAACTTGTATCAGCATTTTTTGTAATGGTAGTTCCAAATTGTGAGTATGGAGAAAATGGAACATTTGTATTTGGAGATTGTGGGTTAAATCAAAACCCTACAGACGAAGAATTATCAGAAATAGCTATATCATCTGCAAAAAGTTTTAAACAATTAGTACAAAAAGAACCTAAAGTTGCCATGCTTTCATATTCTACATATGGAAGTGCTAAATCAGAATTAACACAAAAAGTTATAAGTGCAACACAAATTGCAAAAGAAAAAGAACCTAATTTAATATTAGACGGAGAAATGCAATTAGATGCTGCAATAGTACCACAAATAGCAAAAATGAAAGCTTCATCAAGCCCTATACAAGGAATGGCAAATACATTAATATTTCCAAACTTAGATGCAGGAAATATAGGTTATAAATTAGTACAAAGACTTGGAAAAGCAGAGGCATATGGACCACTTTGCCAAGGAATTGCAAAGCCAGTAAATGATCTATCAAGAGGATGTAGTAGTAATGATATAGTTGGTGTTATTGCAATTACAGCTGTTCAAGCACAAGAATAATAAAGGGGAGTGCAAATATGAAAATTTTAGTATTAAATTCTGGAAGCTCATCTTTAAAATATCAAGTAATAGATATGGAAAGCAATGAAACTATTGCAAAAGGATATTTTGAAAGAATAGGGCAACCAAATTCTTTTTTATCGCACAAGGTACATGGCAGAAAACACAAATTTGAAATAGAAGCCAAAGATCACGAAGAAGCAATAGCTTTTGTACTAAATAGGTTAACAAATGACCACTATGGTGTAATAAAAAGTTTGGAAGAATTAGAGGCAATAGGACATAGAATTGTACATGGTGGAGAAAAATTTAGTGATGCTGTTTTAATTACAGATGAAGTAATTGAAGAAATAAAAAAATGCAGTGATTTAGCACCACTTCATAATCCAGCTGCAGTACTTGGAATAGAAGCATGCAAAAAAGTTGTTCCAAATATGAAAATGGTAGCTGTGTTTGATACAGCATTTCATCAAACAATACCAAAAGAAAGGTATATTTATCCTGTACCATATAAATACTATGAAAAATATGGAGTGCGTAAATATGGATTTCATGGTACATCACATCAATATGTAGCAAATAGAGTTTGCCAAATGCTTGGTAAGGACATTAACAATTCAAAAATAATTAATTGCCATTTAGGCCAAGGAGCTAGTATTTGTGCAATACAAAATGGAAAGTCTGTAGAAACAAGTATGGGACTTACTCCATTAGGTGGAATTACTATGGGAACAAGAAGTGGAGATTTAGATCCATCTGTTTTAACATATTTAATGAAAAAAGAAAATTTATCGGCTGAAAAAATGGAAGAAATTTTAAATAAAAAATCAGGAGTTTATGGAGTTTCAAGAGTTTCAATGGATTTTAGAGATATAGAATATGAGGCTTTATCTGGAGGAACACATGCTAAACTTTCATTAGATATTTTTTCATATTTAATTGCACAATATATAATGAAATGTGCAGTTGCAATGAATGGAGTAGATATAATAACATTTACAGCAGGTGTGGGGGAGAAAAGCCCATATTGCAGAGAGTTAATATGTAAACAATTAGAGTTTTTAGGTGCAAAATTAGATTTATCAAAAAATGAAATAAAAGGCGAAGAAGCAGTAATTTCTACTGATAATTCTAAAATTGTATTGTGTGTTGTGCCTACAAATGAAGAATTAATGATTGCTAAAGAAACTGAAAAAATAATAAATAATTAGGAGGAAAAAATGAAAATATTAGTATTAAATTGTGGTAGTTCATCACTAAAATATCAATTAATTAATATGGAAACTAATGATGTGTTAGCTTCTGGAAAATATGAAAGAATAGGAGAAGAGGAAGCTTTTATTACACATAAAGTAAATGGACAAAAAATTGAAATTAAACATCCTGCATTAAACCATGAAGAAGCTATAGATTTTACATTAAAACAATTAATAAATCCAGATTACAAAGTAGTTGATTCATTAGATGAAATAAGTGCTATAGGACACAGAGTAGTACATGGTGGTGAATATTTTTCTAGTCCTGTTATAATAACTGATGAGGTTATAAAAAAGGTAGATGAATGTGCTGAACTTGCTCCATTACACAATAAAGCAGCAGTTTTAGGAATGAAAGCATGCCAAAGTGTAATGCCTGGAAAACCAATGGTAGTTGTATTTGATACAGCCTTTCACCAAACAATACCAAAAGAAAGATATATTTACCCAATACCATATGAATATTATAAAAAATATGGAATACGTAAATATGGATTTCATGGTACATCACATATGTATGTATCAAACAGATTGGCTGAAATTGAAAATAAACCAATAGAAGACCTTAAAATTGTAACATGTCATTTAGGCCAAGGTTCTAGTATATGTGCTGTTAAAGGTGGAAAATCTGTAGATACAAGTATGGGATTAACACCTCTTGCTGGAATACCAATGGTTACAAGAAGTGGTGATTTAGATCCATCTGTTGTAACATATATAATGAAAAAAGAAAATATGACAGCAAGTGAAGTAGAAGATATGCTAAACAAACAATCTGGTGTTCAAGGAATATCAGGATTAGCACCTGATTTTAGAGTAATAGAGTCAGAATCATATACAGATAATGAAAGAGCTAAAATTGCTATGGAAAGCTTTAAATATGCAGTTGCAAGTTATATTGCAAAATATGCAGTTGCTATGAATGGAATAGATGCAATTGTATTTACAGGCGGTGTTGGAGAAAACCAAATAAATATTAGAAAAGGAATATGCAAACAACTTGAATTTATGGGAGTTATTGTTGATGAAGAAGCAAATAATGTAAGAGGAGAAGAAAGATTAATTACAAAACCAGAATCTAAAATAAGAGCATATATAATTCCAACTAATGAAGAGTTAATGATTGCTAAAGAAACTGAAAAACTAGTAAATTATATAAAATAAATAAATAGAACCCAAATTATTAAACTTTTTTGTCTAATAATTTGGGTTCACTTCAATTTTAGGCCTGTTTTTATTATAAATTTTAAATAAATATTTTAGTAAACCATTTCCAAAATTTACATAATTTCATATTATATATAAATACAAAAAGAAGGGAGGGGAATTATAAATTTTGGAACTAAAAGGAAAAAAAATAGGATTTGTACTTACAGGATCATTTTGTACATTTAATAAAACAATAGAAAAAATTAAGGAATTGGTAAAATTAGAAGCAAAAATAATACCAATAATGTCTTTTAATAGTTATAATACAGATACTAAGTTTGGAAAAGCCAAAGATTTTATAGATGAAATAGAACAAATAACAAATAATAAAATAATACATGAAATAAAAGATGCAGAACCAATTGGACCTAAACAAATGACAGATATTATGGTAGTGGCTCCGGCTACACGGAAATACAATTGCAAAACTTGCCCATGACATAATAGATACACCAGCAACAATGGCTGTTAAATCACATTTAAGAAATAATTTGCCAGTTGTAATTGCACCATCAACCAATAATGGGCTTAGTCGGAAATGCAGAAAATATAGGAAAATTGTTAAATAGAAAGAATTATTATTTTGTTCCATATAGGCAAGATAATCCTATAACAAAACCAAGGTCGCTTGTATTTGACCCAGAATATATAATAAAAACAATTAAATATGCTTTTGAAGGAGAACAAATACAACCTATATTGTTATGAATATAAAAAAATTACAATATTAATTTATCTAAATAGAAAATTAATATTGTAATTATAAATTTATAAATTTGCCAAAGGATTGCTTTCAACAGCATTTCTAACTTGTTCATTATTAACATGTGTATAAATTTCTGTTGTTGAAATACTTTCATGCCCAAGTAATTCTTGTAGTGCTCTAATATCAACATTTCCATACTGATACATAAGTGTTGCGGCAGTATGACGTAATTTATGTGTAGAGTATTTTTTTGTATCTAAACCTGCAGCTTTAAGTTCTTTATCTACAACATACTGAACGGTCCTACGACTTATTCTTTCTCTTCGTTCACTTAAAAATAGGGCATTTTTTGAATCATATTTAATTGCTTCTTTAGGTCTAACATTTAAGTATTCTTGAATAGCATTCATACAAGCTTTATTTAAATATATAGTACGTTCTTTGTTTCCCTTACCAATAACATTTAATTTACATTCACTAAATATAATATCTGTAGTATTTATTCCAACAAGTTCAGATAGACGCATACCACAATTTAGAAATAAAGTAATTATTGCATAATCTCTTTTAGAATTACGATTATCTTCATTTGCTGTGACATTAAGTAAACGTTTACTATCATCTAAAGATAAATATTTTGGTAGTCTTTTGTCAAGTTTAGGATTTTCCAAATTTTGAGCAGGGTTTATTTGTATTAGATTTGCTTTTTGGCTAAGGTATTTAAAAAATACTCTTATACTAGAAGCTTTACGCGCTCTTGTTGCAGCTTTACTATGGAATGTATTTGTCATATATGCTAAAAAAGCATGTATGTCAGAAAGACTAATTTTTTTAATAGTATCAATTCCTATATCATTAAATTTAATATTATCTAATTCGGTTTCATTTGTCATTTTAAAATGTATTTTAATAAATCTTAAAAACATAGCAATATCATAATTATATTCTTTTATTGTATTTGGCGATTTATTTAAAATCGTTGCAGTATAATCTAAAAATTGATTTACATATTCTGGATTATCTTCTCTTTGTATCATTTGTTATTCATCTCCATTTATTATAAAAGTTACAATTGCATGGCTGTCTAAATTATCATGAAAAAAGTAATTTTTATAACATAAATTAAATTCTTTATTATTATCTGTTTTATTTAATAGTACAATAATAATGCTATTATTAGTATTTTTAAATGAAATTACATTTATATCATCTGTATATGTGCTTGATGCAATTTTTTTTGCATCTTGTTTAATATATTTGCAAAACTGCGATAAATAATAAAAGCTAGGGGTTTTAATATAACCATTATTTCCTTTATTTATCATTATAGGGGAATTACAATTATTGTTTTTATGATTTGGTCCTCCTTTATAATCTAAGACCAAATTCCAGTCTATGAAAGCATTTGCACCTGCATTAAAATCTCCTATAATTTCACTTGCGTATAATTCAGCATTAAACAATTCGTCTTTAGCTTTAAAATTAGAATAACCAGTACATCCTTCTGAATGGATTAAAAGCTTATTTGGAAACAAATTATGAAACAATCTTATATTTTCAAAATTACTTCCTGTGTACCAGTGGAATGCTGCGCCTGCTGCATAATCAAGGGCACTATTATCAATAAATTCTGAAATAGCTCTATTTAAAAGACCTTCTTTGTTGTGATCCCATATTAAGAATTTGGTATTTAAACCATTTTTCTTAAATATCGGAAATAAGTAATTTTTTAATAAGTTTGCTTCTTCTTGTGAAGTATAAGTACATGATTCCCAAGATTGGATTGCATTTGGTTCATTTTGAATAGTCATGTAGTCTATATTTATGTTTTCCTTTTTGTATTCTATAACATATCTTACAAGATATTTTGCCCATAAGGAATAGTATTTTTCTAATAATTTTCCACCATGATATAGATTATTATTATTTTTCATAAATGCTGGAGGAGACCATGGACTTGCTAAAAATTTCAAATCTGAAGACCTTTTTTTAGCCATTTTTATAGTTTGTATTATTAATTTATCATTTTCAATACTAAAGTCTGTTAAATCTTCTTTATATGAGTATGAGTAGCTTTTAGTAGAAAAGTCTGAACTTCCAATAGGGAGTCTACATATAGAGTAGTTTAAACCATCTTTAGAAAAGTATTCATCTATTATTTTGTCTGCTATATTTTTATCTATATTATTTAGTACATAAGCAGAACTTTGTGTGATTGCGGCTCCAAAACCTATAATTGATTGACTTTGTAAATGAGGGTATATATTTATTACTTGATTTTCTATTGGTTTAGAACATGGCATAAGATTTAGATTTGATGTGATATTTAAGTACAAATTTCTTTTAATGTTTGTTTCTATTTTTGTTAATTTCATAAAATCCTCCTTAAATTCTTTTTATATTATATACTAATAAAGAAAAAAATGGAACATGATAATTAAAAAAGTTTAATAGTAAGCAGTTTATTGAAAATTGTTGTATTTTATGGTATATAATTAGTATATTATTGTTTTATAGATGTGGAAAAAATGACTATATCAGAAGTAAGTAAAAAATATAATTTAACATCTGATACATTAAGATATTATGAAAGAATAGGGCTTTTAACTAATGTACCAAGAAATCAAAATGGGATAAGAAAGGATTTTACTGAAGAGATGTAAATAAATGATATGTGGGAGAAATTTTAGTAATGAGAAATTTAGAAAATATGCTAAAAAATAAAGCAATTGAATGTAACAAATTAGTTGAATATGGATTTAAAAAACAAGAAAATAAATACATATTTAAAAATAAAATATATAACAAACAATTTGAAATAGTTGTAATAATTTCAGATAAGCAAAAAACATCAAAATTAATTGATTTGGCAAATGATGAAGAATACATAATGGTTGATATACAAGATTGTGCTGGAAAGTTTGTTGGAGAAATTAGGCAAGAGTATGAAAAAACTATACAAGACATTATTAATAAGTGTACTATTGATGAGATTTATAAAAATCAACAATCAAAAGAAGTAATTAGATATATAAAAGAAAAATATGATGATGATTTAGAATTTTTGTGGAAAAAATATGATAATAATGCTATTTGGAGAAATAAGCAAAACAATAAATGGTATGGAGTACTTCTTGTAATATCTAGTAAAAAGTTAGGATTAGATTATGACAAAGAAATTGAAATTCTTGATTTAAGATATCAAAAAGATGAGATAGATAAAATTATAGATAACAAAAAAATATATCCAGGCTACCATATGAACAAAAAAAGTTGGATTACAATAAATTTAGATAATACTGTAAATATAAATAAAATATATAAATTAATAGATAATAGCTATAATTTAACTGTTGGCAATAAATGTGGTTTGACTGGTGATAAATTATCACAAAAGGTTTATGACTATTTAACAACAATACCAAAGGGAAAAGTTGTAACATATAAACAAATAGGAGAGTTTTTAGGAAATAAGGGATTAGCACGTGCTATTGGAAACATACTCCATAAAAATCCAGACGGAGATAAATATCCTTGTTACAAAGTCTTAAACAGTAAGGGCGAACTTGCAGAAGCATTTGTCTTTGGAGGAAAAGATATTCAAAGAAAAAGACTTGAAAAAGATGGAATTAAAGTTGTTAATAATAAGGTAGATTTGAAAATTTATCAGTGGAAGCAAAATTAAAAAAATACATAATACAAATATTAAAAGATAATATAAAGTCACTTACTTGTCACTTTAAATATGTTATGCGTAAATGTAAAAGAAAATGAAAGGAGAATTTTATGGAAATATTAAGAGTAGAAAATTTAAGTAAAATTTACGGCAAAGGACAGACACAGGTAAAAGCTATTGATAATGTGTCATTTAAAGTTGAAAAAGGAGAATTTGTAGCAATAGTGGGGGCATCACGGAAGTGGAAAATCAACCCTTTTACACTTAATTGGTGGGGTAGATAGACCAACATCTGGAAAAGTATTTATAGAGGGTAAAGATATTTACAAATTTAATGATGATGGGTTAGCAATATTTAGAAGAAGACAAATAGGGTTAATTTACCAGTTTTATAATTTAATACCAATACTGAATGTAGAAGAAAATATAACATTACCGTTAAGCCTTGATAACAGAGAGGTAAATAAAAATAAGCTAGATGAACTAATTAATGCTTTAGGATTGCAAAATAGAAGAACACATCTTCCAAATGAATTATCAGGAGGACAACAACAACGAACATCTATAGGAAGAGCAATGATAACTAATCCTGCAATAATATTAGCTGATGAGCCAACAGGAAACTTAGATTCTAAATCCAGTGATGAGATTGTAGAACTACTAAGAAAATCTAACAGAGATTATAAACAAACAATTATTATGATTACACATAATATGGAAATTGCAAAGAGTGCAGATAGAATTATAAAAATTGAAGATGGCAAGATTGTAGGTGAAGTATAATGGATTTATTAAAAAAACTTACAATAAAAAATTTAAAATTAAATAAAAAAAGAACTATTGTAACAATAATTGGAATAATGTTATCAGTTGCACTTATAACAGCAGTTGCATCTATGTATAATAGTTGCATAACTTCACTTGTAAAATACGAAACCTATGAAAAGGGAGATTTTCATGTTGTATTTTATAATGTACCAATAGAAGAAACCAAAACATTAAAAAATAACAGAAAAATAAGTGAGGTATTTTTAACACAAGATGTTGGATATGCTAATCTAGAAAATTCTAAAAATGAATATAAACCTTATGCTTTTATAAAGGCCTTTACTAAAGCATCATTAGAAAACCTTTCTGTAAAATTAAGCGAGGGTAGATTACCAGAAAATGAAGATGAAATTGTAATTCCAACCCACTTAAAAACTAATGGTAGAATTGCATTAAATGTTGGAGATACTATTACACTTAATGTAGGAACTAGAGTTAGCAATGGAATAGAATTAAATCAAAATGATGAATTTAATAAAGATTCACAAGAAAAAATAATAAATACTATATCAAAAACTTATAAAATAGTTGGAATTATTGAAAGACCTGCAAGCAATATAGAAAATTATTCAGCACCAGGTTATACTTTTATTACATTTTTAAATGATGAAAATATTTTAGGAAAAGCTGATGCATACTGTAAATATACCAAAGAGGGTTCAAAGGATTATATAAATGTAACTGCCAATATATTAAGCATAAATGAAGATGATTTTGGAAAATTTGAAAAAGGAAAATTTGATTCTGAGGAAGAATTTAATAAAATTGCAAATGAGGTTTCAAAATCAAAGTATAATTATAATATAAACTCATATCTAATTATATTAGAAACAGACCCATTAAATAATAATGCTGTTGGAGGACTTGGAACTGTTGTGATAATTACATGTGGGATTATTGTATTTACATCAGTATTTTGTATAAAAAATAGTTTTGACATATCTATTGCAGAAAAAACTAAACAATATGGAATGCTAAAAAGTGTAGGTGCAACAAAGAAACAAATAAGAAAAAATGTATTTTTTGAAGCAACAATATTGGGATTAATAGGAATACCACTAGGGTTACTTTTAGGAGTATTTGCTTCAAGTATATTAATATTAATTAGCAATTCTTTTATTGGAGATATGTTGGCAAAAGGATTAAAACTTGTATTATCTTTTTCTTGGATATCTTATGCGGTTGCAATAGGCTTAGGAATTATAACAATATATTTGTCTGCATTAAGAAGTGCAAGAAAAGCTTCAAAAATTTCTCCTATAGAATCAATTAGAAATAGTAATGAAATAAAAATTAAATCAAAAAAAATAAAAAGCCCTAAGATTATAAAAAAGCTTTTTGGAATTGGAGGAGAAATTTCTTATAAAAATTTAAAAAGAAACAAGAAAAAATATAGAACTACGGTAATTTCAATAACTGTTTCAGTATTTGTATTTATAGCTTTATCATATTTTATGAGTTTAGCATTTGATCAAATTAAAGAAGAACTAAAACTAAAAGACTATAATTTATGGTTGCTAATAGATGATAATAATGATGAGCAATTGGAACAAAAGGTGATAGAAACAACTAGGCTAGAAAATATAAAAAATTATACAATTTCAAAATATGACAACTGCTATATTACAAACTCTAAATATAGTGATGAGTATAAAGAATTTATGAATGGAACATCTGCAAAAGAAGAGGATATATTTGATAGCAACATTAATGTAAAAACAGTAAATAATGAACAATATAAAGAATACATAAAAAAATTAGGATTAAATTATGAAAAAATGAAAAATAAAGCTATATTAATTAATAATATACGAGTTGGAAAATATGACGAAGAGAAAAATAAATACATACAAAAAAATATTAAAATGTTTGAATATAAAGAAAATGAAACTATAAATTGCAAAACAAGTGATGATAAGCAATTTGATGTAGAAATTGGAATAATAACAGATATTTTGCCATTTGGATTAGAAGAACCTTCAAATTATGCATTAATGATTGTTTCTAATGATATATATGAAAAATACTTTAAAAGTAATGAGATAATGATATATTATGATTCAAGTAATCCAGATAAATTGCAAGATGATATAGATGAATTATTAAAAGGTTATAATTATAATATAAATAATATTGCAGAAAATGCACGTATGCTGGAAAAAGTATTTACTTTAGTTGGAATATTTTTATATGGATTTATTATTGTAATTACACTAATAGGAGTAACAAATATATTTAATACAATTACTACCAATATGGAGCTTAGAAAACCTGAATTTGCAATGTTAAAATCAGTTGGAATGACAACTAAAGAATTTAATAAAATGATAAGACTTGAAACAGTATTTATGGGAATAAAATCACTATTATTTAGTATTCCAATAGGAATAGGACTTTCATATTTAATGTATAGTGCATTAGGAACAAATCAAACATTAAAATTCACTATTCCAATAAAATCAATAATAATAGCAATTGTTACTGTATTTTTACTTATAACCTGTATTATGAAATATTCTATTGGTAAAATAAAAAAACAAAATACAATAGAAACAATAAGAAATGAAAATATATAAAATTGGGGAAGGAGCGAGGTTAATGAATATTTTATTAATTGAAGATAATGAAACGCTTGCAAAAGGCTTGATTTATTTGTTAGAACAAAATAAATATAAGGCGATTCATACATTGAATATAAAAGAATCAATTAATTATTTAAGCAAGAATAGGCCTGATTTAATAATATTAGATGCCTCGCTTCCAGATGGAAATGGATTTGACTTGTATGATAAAGAAATTAAACAAAGAAAAATTAATACAATATTTTTAACAGCCAAGGATGATGAAGATGACATTGTAAGAGGACTAGAACTTGGAGCAGAAGATTATATAACAAAACCTTTTTCTACAAGAGAATTAATTGCAAGAATTAATAGAATTATTTTAAAAGAAAACAAAAATTTGGTTGTTAAAATTAAAGATATTCAATTTGATATAGATAAAATGGAGGTATTTAAAAACTCTACAGAGGTAAATTTAACGAGTTTAGAATTAAAAATACTACATCTATTATTCAACAACCTTAACAAAGTAGTAAAACGAGATGAAATTATAGAAAAGATATGGGAATGGACAGGAAATGATGTTAACGATAATACTGTAACAGTATATTTAAAAAGAATAAGAAAAAAATTAGATTCAGATATAATAAAAACAATTAAAGGAATTGGTTATAGAGTTGATACAGAATAAATGATATCAAACTAGGAATTTATTTACCTTGCTTTTTGTGGGTTAGTGAAAGGAATAAAGACGAGAATGAAGAATAAAATAGAATTTAAAAAAACAATACTTTTAAGTTGCATTGTAATAATTGTAGTTTCAGCAATATTTCAGTTTTATTTACTGTATCAATATAAAGTTTATACAGGGAATTTTAACAAAAAAATAGGAATGATTGTAACAAATGTCCAAAATCAATATCCAAATATTGATAAAAACGAATTAATTCAAATATTAAATAATCAGGAAGATGTTGAAACAGGATTGTTAAAGCAATATGGAATAAATTTAGAAAATGATTCAATAATAATTCAAAATGATAAAATGTTTGTAAAATTTTCGATTATAAATTTATGCTTCATAATAGGATTGGCTATGGCTGTATTGCTAATATTTGTTAAATATACTAATTCAAAAGACAAAAAATTAGGTGAAATAACAAAATATATAGAAGAAATAAATAATAAAAATTACAAATTAGATATTGAAGATAATACAGAAGATGAATTGTCAATTTTAAAAAACGAGATATATAAAACTACAGTAATGCTAAAGGAAGTAGCAGAAAACTCTGTGAATGATAAAATAAATTTAAAAAATTCACTTTCAGACATATCACATCAACTAAAAACTCCATTAACCTCTATGTCTGTTATGGTAGATAATTTAATGGACAATCCTGAAATGGATTATAAAACTAGAAATGATTTTATAAAAGACATAAGAAGAGAATTGGTAAATATTAATTTTTTAGTAAACTCTTTATTAAAATTATCAAAACTTGATGCTAATTCAGTACATTTTATAAAAAAACAAGTATGTGTTCAAGAAATAATAAATAATGCAATAAAAAATGTGTCAATTTTATGTGATTTAAAAAACATAAATATTTTGGTAGAAGAAAATAAAAATATAAAAATAAATTGCGATTTTAAATGGCAAGTGGAAGCTTTAACAAATATTATTAAAAATTGTATAGAACATTCAAAAGATAATTCAAAAATAGAAATTCATTATGAAGAAAATAGTGTTTACACAAAAATAGAAATAAAGGATCATGGAATTGGCATTAATAAACAAGATTTACCTCATATATTTGAAAGGTTTTATAAAGGAAAGAATTCATCAAATGAAAGTAATGGTATAGGATTAGCCTTAGCTAAATCTATAATTGAAAGCAATAATGGGTATATTGATGTAGAATCAGAAGTTGGAATAGGCAGTTTATTTATAATTAAATATTTTAAATAATATATACAATTTAGTATATGTCGTTTGTAGAAAAAAATCTTTATAATATATTGCATAATTTTAAATAAAAGTGATATACTTTTTTCAGTTAAACATACAAAATGGTGTATTTTAAGATATCCAAACGAATATTTTGCAAAAAAAGTAATATGACACTAAATGAATTTAAAGATTTTTATTACAATGTTTGTAATGTTGATTATAATAAAATGAAGATTGCGATGGAACCTTTAAAAGAATTAATGAATAAAACTGACAAAGTGCATATTGTAGCACCTGAAACTGATTTAACATTTAGTATAAAAGGAATTCCTGCAAAAAAATATTATGGAACATTTAATATACCAGATGGTGAAGTCGCAACATGTCCAGTAAAAAACAGTGTTAATGGTTACCAATGTGTGATACATTGTTTGATGAAAAAATAAATGGAAGTTTTCATTTAACTCCAGGAATGGCGCTAGAAGAAAGTGATAACGGAAATAGGTCAGCAATTCATTGGGATATAGTTAAAATTCTTAGAAAAGAATTTGGTGGTGGAGAAATTTATTTTGATGATACACTAATAATGAAAGATGGAAAATTTATATTAGAAGAGCTCAAAGAATTAAACGCTGAAAATTTAAAATAAACATTAAAACGTATGGACGAAAAAAGAAATGAAATTATTTTATTTGAAAACAAGGAGTAAAATTAGAAGTAAACTAAAAAGATGAAACTGTGTGGTTTACACAAAAACAAATGGCAGAATTATTTGGCAAAGATAGAAGAACAATCACTCGCCATATTCAAAATATTTATAAAGATGAAGAATTATCTGAAAGTTCAGTATACTCATTTTTTGAGCATACTGCAGAAGAAGGAATAGAGCCAAATAATTTTATGTTCGCAAGAAATTTAGCTGGAAAAAAAGCCGTTTTTTTAATTCAAAAAGGAGCAATAATTATGATATTTAGCGTATTAGCATTTATAGCAGTAATTGTAAGTATATGTATAAAAGATAGGAAAAAATCATTATGTGTTCAATCTATAAATTGTATATGCGAAGCAATTTATGATTTTATTGTATCAGCTTTTACAGGAGCAGTATTAAGTATAATAAATTTTATAAGGACATGCTTATTTATAAACAAAGATAAATTTAGCAAAAAAATATATCTTTTAATATTAATAATTTTTGAATCAGTAATAGCAATCAATTGTGTATTTACCTGGAATGGATTAATTTCATTATTACCAACAATAGGTTCGATGATTAGGGCATATTGTTTATGGCAATCAAATATGAAATTAGTTAGAATTTCTGGAATAACAACAGGGATTTTATATGGTTCATATTATATTTATTATCAAGGTTGGTTTATGGTTTTAGGCTATACAATTTTATTAATTGTTGGAATTTATACATTTTATAAGAATGATATAAAAAAGAAAAATGAGGAATAAACAATGAAATGAAACAAGCTGTAAAATTTAAAAGCATTATATGCTAGTATTAATTGAGTGATTGAAAAAGAAAAGCCGATTTAATACACAAACTTTAAAGAGGATAAACTATAACATATTGATGAAAATTTATTAAAATTATTGACAAAATGACATATTTCATGCTATTATGAATATAATAATTAAGAACATCGTTGTTTTTAATAAATGTGTTTGTCGCCGCCTCTTTGGCGAGTTATAAATGAGAGAGTGTATAAATTTTCGAGGCTTACCAGAGATGGTAAGCCTTTGATAGTATAAGGAGAAATAGTTATGCAAATAGATGTAGGATATTTTTATTTTATAAAAGATTCATTTTTTGATATTATGGATGCTCCAGAATTCAAGAGTGTTTAGCTAAATTTGATGTTATTGCCGAAAAATTCTATGAAAACTCAAGTAGAATAAATATGGACATTCCAACAATTCCATATAGGTAGCGTAGCAAGTAAAGTTAAAAAATTAAATGAAGGTAGTGTAAAAGCTATCTTCTTTTCTTTTATAACATGAAGATACATTTTCATAATTTAAATAAAAATGAGTAGAGTAGGGGATAGCCATATTTTTAATGTTGTAGATTTATATTTAATATAAATATTTATAGCAAAATATGAAGAAAAATTTTATACAAAGTTTTTACAAAATAGAATTTGCTTCAGATTTATAATTAAAAATTTTTAAAATCAAAAAGAAATTATATTTGAAATTTTAAAAATTAAAAAATTATAAATTAAAGATTTTAAATTTATAGAATTTTTTAAAGCGAACATTTGTTAATTGCAAATTTTAATGTTTGGTTTTAAATTTATATGTATTTGATTAATATAATTTAAACTTACGAAAATCAATTTTAAGCCATTTTAACATTTAAACCATATAACTTGTTGTTTAGCATTTTAGCAAAATATTGATAATTCTGGTTTTGAGAGATTTTAGATAAAAAATAACCAAATTTTTTATACTTATATAGGTATATAAAAAAATGCAAAAATAGCCCAAAAAAGCAACGCACGAGAATCGATTTTAAGCCGCTTTTATTTTTAAGGCTTATAGTTTGTTGTTGACAAAATACGGCAAATAAAGAGAAATAGGCATTTTGAAGATTCAAAAAAAATTATATAATATGAAATAAAAATTATTAAGTAATATCTAGGACTAAACTAGCATTATTACAAGTAATAAATTATAAAGTAATGCTAGTCGAACGATAGCTAATAAATAGCTAGTAAAGCCTTTAAGGCTAGTAGTTACAAGAACTTGTGGGTAGGACTCTAAAAAGAGTTTTATTATTTTTCTCCTATCTCTTTTTGAACAAAACTTTGATTTTGTGCAATGTTCTGTATTCCTTTTTTTACACTTTTCCATATCTACTTCTACCTCTCTTCTATTGCTTATTGATATTTTAATGTTGTTAAAGTAATTTGATTTACTTATTGTAATTTGGCTCTTACTTATTCCAAGTCATTGTGTATTCTATTTCAGCTGTATCTTTATCTATATTTTCGCTTGTAATTATAAAATCATTCTTTTTATAAAAATTGATAGCATTTATATTTTTCTTATATACACTTAATGTCAAATTATCTCTGTTTTCTTTTACTTTATTCAATAAAGATGTTCCTATTCCTTTACATTGATTATTTGTATCAATAAAAATTCCTTCAATATAATTCTCATTTATTCCTATAAATCCTACAATATTTTCTTTTAAAACATAAACATATATTTCTGCATTTGGTAGAATTTCTTTTACATAATTATAATTATTTTTCCAATATTCTTTTGATATAAATTTATGAGCTTTTATATTTTCATTTTTCCATATTTGCATTACAGGATTTATATCATTTTTTTCAAATTTTCTTATCATTTATTTCTCCTATAACTTGTAATTTGTAATTTTAAAATATTCCCTTATTATATTTAAACATTGCATAAAATATTATAGTAATTCCCATTGTAATTCCTATGCTTAATACTACATTACTTATATGAGTATAATTTAAAATTGTGAATACACCTGCTAGTATTATTGTAATTCCAATAATTATGCTTCCTATTCCTACTTTTTTTCCAAAAGGTATTATATCTTCTTTTTTTACTCTTTTTCTATGATAAGAATGTAGTAAAGATATGTTTCCTTTCATATTCAATATCCCTATAATTATTATAATTAAACCTATTATTATTTGTATTATAAATTCTCCCATAATATATCTCCTTTAAAAATTGTAAGTTGTCGCTGAGGTTCAATTAATATTTTAACTATATAATTTATTGTTTTTAGGGTATACATAATTATTTACAATCTTTCCCGTTTGTGCTATAATAAAGATATACTGTAAATTACAGTATGTCGCAGTTTTAAGAATATATACTTTATGAAAGGACGGTTGATGTTATGGCTAAAAACTATAACTGGAGAATCAAACGGGAATATTACAATCTTATCAACAAGGGAATCAAGACCCTTGAAGTAAGGGTTGGATATCCTGATATTAAAAGAGTTCAAAAAGGTGATACAATCACTTTTAAGGACTATTCTAATATCAAGTTTGAGGTTATCCGTGTAACTCGCTATGAAGATTTCCCTGACATGCTCGACAATGAAGATTCTTCTAAGGCAATTCCTGGCGTTACCAAGTATAAAGCTTTGGAAATGTATCAGGAAATTTATCCTGAAGATAAGGAAGCTTTGGGAGTCTATGTGTTTGAACTTCGCAAACAGACAAACGATATGAGGATTTACACATTAAGCTCTCTTATCAACAACCATAATCTCTTTGGTAAATTTGCACAGGCTGCTTATTCTGTTACGGATTACATCTGTAAAGATTATCCTAAGCATTTTGAGTGGTATTGGGCAAAAGAAATTCCTAGAGTATTTAATGGTACTGGCGAAGTCGTTATTTGCACAATTAATAACAATGTAGCTGGTGTAGCATTTTTGAAAAAGGATGATACTGAAAGCAAGATTTGTACTTTTCTCGTAGTAGAAGGCTATCGTGGGAAACATGTTGCAACAAAGATGTTAGAACAAGCTTTTAAGTATCTCGGTACTACAAAGCCTCTTATCACAATTGCAGACTACAAAATCCCAATGTTTGAGCCTATCATCAAGAAATATAATTGGGAGTTGACTCAAACTATGAGCGAAGGCTACTATAACAACTCTTCTCGTGAGTTAGTGTACAACGGAGAACTTCCCGAATAGTTTTCAATCTGTCAAGGCAAAACAAAACACACTCTTAGATTCAAATGAATTTTTGAGTGTGTTTTTATTATATTTTTTCAATTCGTATTCCGACAACACCATATTGTTTTTGTTTCTCTGGTGTATAAAATTCTTCTAATACACTTAATAAGTCTTGCTTTGTCATTGATTTATCAGCCATCATTTCTATATCAAAATCCTCAAATAATTCTTCAAATGTATTATATCTTAACAAACCTATAACTTTAACTTTCATAGTAGTTTCTAACTCAGGCTCTTTTTGAAAAATTATAGTATCTCCAATAGCAATTTTTTGTCTTTTTTCGTCATATAACCTCAATTCTATTCTTTTTGTGCCATTGTTAATATAATCGAAATATTTAGGTTGTAATTTTAATATATGTTCCATTTTTCTACCTCCAGTTAGTATTGTAACACAAAGATTTTTTTTTGTAAATAGCCATTCCAAGCAATTTTTATTTTATAAAATTTCATTAAATTTTAAGTAATATATTTTCTATGCGAATTTTTAACATTGTTTTGATTAACCATTGCATATTCCATTGTTGTGTCTATTTTAATATGTCCCAATAATTTTTGTACTTGTTCTATTGGCATACCTTTGTCTATTGCCATTGTAGCCATTGTTCTTCTAAATTTATGTGGATGAACTTTATTTATTATATTTGCTTCCCTTCTTAAATTTCTAATAGCAATTTCAATACCCGATATTCCTAATCGGTTATATGGTTTTATAAGTGATACAAATAATGTTTCGTTGTTATCTGTTCTTGTCTCTAAATATTTCTTTATATACATTTTACTTTTTGCACTTCTGATATATTTAATCTAGTAAGTTCTCCGATTCTCATACCAGTTGAAATTAATAGTTCTAATATTGCTAAATCTCTTACATTTGAGCAAGTATCTCTTAATTTTTCTAAATTTTCATCTGTTAATGTTTCTTTTACTTTTTTAGTTGCTTTTACTTTGTGAATCCTTCTAACTGGACTTTTGATAATATAATCTTCATTTTCCAACCAAGCAAAGAAACTTGATAATGTTCTTCTTATATTATCTATTGTTACCATACCAGCAGTTGAATTGTTTTTATAATTTGATAAATAATTTCTTAATGTTTCTGTTGTAATTTCATTTATTGGAAGGTTTACAGTATCTAGCATTTTGGTTATATTATCTTTATAATATTTTAATGTTCTAACTGAACAGCCTTCAATTTCTTTTGATGATATAAATTTATTTAATATTTCTTCATTGTTCTTTTGTATTTCTTTTTTTGGTTTTGTTCTAATATTTCAATGTGGTAATTTAAACATATTTCTGTAAGTATTTCTTTTAATTTTATTCTTTGGTTATTGTCTAAAAATTCTCCTGCTGTATCAATTACTTTTTCAACAAACAATTTTCTCATGACAATTACCTCCTTACATTTTTCCATAATTTACAATATATAGAACTCTACCTATATTATACAATATTTAATTAACATAATAAAAGATGAGCATATTTTATATTCCCACCTCAAAAATTTATAATTTTTTTATTTAAAAATCAAAATTCAATCTCAGCGACAACTTACTATTTTTTATTGTCTGCCATTTTTATTCCTACATAATATATTTTTTCTGTATAATTTTCTTTAAATTCTATTGATTCATTCTCATTCATGCTACTTACCTCCATCTTCAATCGTTCAATCGTTCAAAATATCGTTCAATCGTTCAACTATAGTATAACACTTTTATTATAAACTATACAAGATATATTTTAAATTTTTGCATTTTTCAATGCTCTAAATTGGTCGTATTGCTTTGATTTTGTGCAATGTTATCTTCATAAAATATAAAGACAAATATTTGCCCCCTACTAGACTTATAAAATAATCAATATATTATTTAATCATGTCTATTAAATATCATAAAAAAATTAATATGTCAATGACTTTATTTAAAGATTTAGAAATTAATTTACTTAGATTCATTGTATATAAGTACTAGAAAATATTAAAGAATATTTTATAATATAAATAAGGAAGAGACTTTTAATTAAGTACTCTCCCCGCATTCGGTCAGATTTTGTTTGTTTTTTTAAAGTTGAAAGTTTCAAATCCCATAACTAAAAGTAAATCAACCAATATGGCTATTAAAATTAAATTTTTCTTAAAGTGTTTTTCAACATACTTGTAGTCAATACCTATGATTAATTCATTTTTATTAGTATCAAGGATATATGGGTATGTGACAGTTAGTTCTTGATATTGTTTGGGCAAACTTAAACTAATTTCAATTGTCGACTTTCTACTTTTTTCTTCTTCATCATCGTCAAAATTATTTTTAATTACAACTTTAATATTGTTAATATAATTCCAATTTTGAGTCTGTACATCTTCTTCTTTTAAATAGGTTGTTCTAACAATATAGTCTGAATAATCTATCAAAGAATTATAGTCGTCCTCTGTTAGACTTTTAAGAAACAATGTTTCTATCAGTAAAGATAAAACAAAAATTAAAATTAAGATGAAAACTGTAACAATATAAAGTTTTTTCCGTGATTTCATAAAAGAATCACCCTTTCATAAATTATTATATATAAAACGTAACTCTGACCATGTTACGATTAAAAGGGATAAACAAAGACCAACTTATTGCTGGTCTTAATATTATAACATATTAAATAAATTATGTAAAGAATAAACAATTTTTCTATTATATTAATTAATAATATAATAAACTATATAAATTATTTAAATTTTTTTATAAATGATTCTATTTTGGTTAATAATTCTTTGTTGCTTTTTGTTTGTGTCATTAAACTTAATATTTGTTCTGTAACGTCAGCAACAGGCATACTATTCATAGCTTTTCTTAATGCAAATACTGTATCTAATTCTTCTTTTGTAAGCAATAAATCTTCTCTTCTTGTTCCTGATTTGTTAATATCAATTGCAGGGAAAATTCGTTTTTCTGATAATTTTCTGTCTAGATGTACTTCCATATTACCTGTACCTTTAAATTCCTCAAATATTACATCATCCATCCTACTTCCAGTATCTATTAATGCTGTTGCAAGTATTGTTAAACTTCCTCCATTTTCAATATTTCTTGCAGCTCCAAAGAATTTTTTTGGTTTATGTAATGCAGCAGGATCCAAACCTCCTGACAATGTTCTTCCAGATGATGGAATTACTAAGTTATATGCTCTTGCAAGCCTTGTTATACTGTCTAATAATATAACTACATCTTTATTTTGCTCTATTAACCTTTTGGCTCTTTCTAACACCATTTCTGCTACTTTAACATGGTGCTCTGGTAATTCATCAAATGTAGAATATATAACTTGCCCATTTATTGATCTTTTCATATCTGTTACTTCTTCTGGTCTTTCGTCTATAAGTAATACGATTAGTTCTACTTCTGGGTTATTTTTTGATATACTATTTGCAATTTTCTTAATTAATGTTGTTTTTCCAACTTTAGGTGGTGCAACAATCATTCCTCTTTGTCCTTTACCAATCGGTGACATTAAATCTATCATTCTCATTGCATATTCGTTTGAGGTTGTTTCTAATTTTAATCTTTCTGTAGGATATATTGGTATTAATTCATCAAAACGTTTTCTCTTAGCTGCTTTTTCAGGGTGTTCGCCATTTACTTCACCTACAAATATTAATGATGGGAATTTTTCTCCTTCTTTAAATCTTGATATTCCTTTTACAATGTCCCCATTATCTAGTTTAAATCTTTTTATTTGTATAGGAGATAAATAAACATCTTTTGGTGTAGATAAATAGTTGTCTCCCCTTAAAAATCCATAACCATCTGGTAAAATATCTAATATTCCTTCTACTATTTCGTCTGTTTCGTTTGTTAATTTATAGTCAACTATTGGGTCACCATTTTTATCATACTTTCTTTCAACTATTTCTTTTTTTTCTGTTATATTTTCAGTATTAGTATTATTTATTAAAATTTGGCTTAATACAGTTATTAAATCTTCTTTTTTTAATTTTGAAATATTTTTTACATTGTTTTCTTTAGCTAGATTTTTTAGTTCCGCTAATGTTAAATCCTCTAAATTTGGCATAAATACCTCCTTAATAATATAAATTTTAATGTTGGGAATTGTATAAAGAAATTTATACTTAGACTTTAAACTTTTTATATTATATCATAAATAAAATAAAATGCAACCCTTTAAACCAAAAAAATGTTCTTTTTTTATATTACTCTTTTTTTATAATTATATATTCTGTAAAGGACAAGTGGGGACCGTTTTAGAAAATGTATGAGGTACGAATTACATTTTCTTATAATGGGGAGCTCTGGAAAGAATATATAATTATAAAAAATCCTATTAGAACATAATTTTCTAATGGGATTTTTGGTTAAAGTTAATCTGTAAGCCGGGTTCTGTCTTTTAAAATAGTCATTTATCTAGGATATATATTGCTATATATCTCAAGCCACGCAATCTAAGAAGGCACCGAGCAGGTTTAATCTTCTTAATTTTAGGTGTTGCTCCAGATGGGGTTTGCATTGACCTATTATGTCACCATAATAGCGGTAAGCTCTTACCTTACCTTTTCACCCTTACCATAAATGGCGGTTATTTTCTGTTGCACTTTCCTTAAGGTTTCCCTCACTAGACGTTATCTAGCATCTTTGCTCTATGGAGCCCGGACTTTCCTCTCGTAAATCCTTTCGAATTTTACCAGCGACTATTCAATTAACTCTAAACGCAATTATATCATATTAAATTGGAAAAGTCTAGTTTTATATTACTATTTATATATTAATGGTATTTAATTCCTCGATAATGTTTTTGTATTTAATTAAAAATATATCTTTGCTTTTTATTGTTGTTGAATTTTGTATGTCATTTATCATAATATATACCTTATTTATATTATACTGTTTTTCTGTTTCTAAATTTATATCTGTTATTAATTTTGAATATGTGTCAACAGCAAGTTTAATTTGAGCATTTATTTTGTCCCAATCTTCACTATCTAAAATACTATAAGCACTAAGAATGTATTGCTTTGTGTTTATTATTGTTTTGTATTGTTCATCATTACTGCAGTTTTTTATAAATTTTGGTATATATGAATATAATGTGTTTAATGAGCTCATTGTTTTTTCTTTGTCTTCTTGTTTTATTGAAGATAATAAATTGTCATATTCTTTATTAAAATTTAAAATGTCGCTTTGATTTAAACTTATATCATATAAATCTAGTGTAATTGATGGCATAGCAGATGAAACTTCTTCAGCTTCTTTTTTTATATAATCCCAATTAATATCTGAATTTTGACTTAAAACAGTAGATGGGGTTAAACTATATTTTTTGTTATTATTTCCTAAAGGTGCATTACTACTTTCGGAATTATTTCCTGATGATGAACTGTTCCCTTCCCCTTCTTTTGAGCTATCACTATTTGAAGAAGAATCAGAAGAATCACTATTTTTTTGACTATTTATTTCTTGGGAAGATATTTTATAATTTTCAAATTCAATATTATTTAAACTATTAAATAAATTTATTAGTTTGCTCTCTACATATTTAATTTCACTTAAAGATTTCTCTCTTATGTCATTTTCATTATTCCTGGATGCATTTGTGTAAATTGTAAAAGACAATATTATGATTATTAAGAAAAGAACAAGAAATGCAATTTTTTTAAATTTTTTCATTTAATTTCCTCCAATATGTTAATTGTAATAATATTCTTTGTATAATTAAAAAAAATTATTCTATAATAATAATATAATTATATTTTTAGGAGAAAAAAATGGTGGCTTTTGTTAATTTGTATAGTAAAAATAAAGGCGAACTTAATAATTTTTTAAGCAAATTTTATAATAATAATTTAAAAATAACCGATGATAACAGTTGGGAAAAAGATTTTAATAATCCTGTTGAAATTGCTGAGCTTGTGGGAGCATATATAGATAATAATGATAACTATAATATAAGTATGTGGATTTGTTTGGATGAAGGAGTTTTAATAAAAATTACTAATAAAAATGCAGATGATATAATAAAATACCTATATGAAAGATTTCCATATTAAAAGAAACTGTTATATTACAGTTCCTTTTCTATTGGTGTTATTTTATCAATGTTTGAGGTGTCCTCCTGTTTTGTACCACATTCTGGACAAAATTTACAATCTTTATCAATTTTGGCAAAACATTTTAAACATTGTTTTTTATTATTTAATTCTAAACACTCATTTAGAATCTCTTCTATTTGATTTGTTAAAATATCTATTTTGGTGCATTCTTCTTCTAAATCATTTTTTATGTTTATATCTTCTTTTAATAAATGTTTTTCATAAATTTTTGCTCCAATATCTAAATAAATATCATTTATTTGTGATTTTAGATTACTCATTTTTAATTTTAGTTTAGCTTCTTTTGCAAGTTTTCCTGTTTTAGCAGCTGTTACTTTATATGCAGTGCTTGCTTTTTCACTTATTTTATTAAAAAATTCCATGCAATAGTACCTCCTTTAGTTTTCTACTATTATATGGAATTTTTATATTATTATACATATGTTAGTCTTCGTATTTTTTATCTCTATTCATTAACTCTAAAACTGCTTTTTTTGGATCAAGATTTTTATATATAACTTTATATACAGTTTCTACTATTGGCATTGGAATGTTGTGTATTTTTCCAAGTTCATATGCTACATCAATATTGTCAATACTTTCTATAACCATTCCAACTTCTTGCTTAGTTTCCTCTAATGATTTTCCTTGTCCAATTAGTTTTCCTGCTTTTCTGTTTCTACTGTGTTCACTCAAACAAGTTACAATTAAATCACCTAAGCCACTAAGTCCATAAAATGTTTCTCTTTCTCCTCCAAGTTCTATTCCTAAACGTGCAAGTTCACTTAATCCCCTAGTTATTAATGCTGCGAAGGTATTATCTCCTAATCCAATTCCAGCTGCAACTCCTGCACAAAATGCAATTATATTTTTTAATGCTCCTCCAAGTTCTACACCTTTTACATCATTTGATGTATAAATTCTCATATGATCACACATAAAGGTATCTTGTATTTCTTTTAAAATATCTTGATGTTTTGAAGCACATACTAAAACAGTAGGAATTGAAATACATACTTCTTCTGCATGGCTTGGACCTGATAATACACCAATTTTAGCATTAGGCATTTCTTCTAATATAACTTCATCTAATGTTTTTAAGCTATCTTTTTCAAATCCTTTTGAACATATGATTATTGGCTTATTTTGAACATATTCTTTGTATTGTTTAAATGTTGACCTAGTAAATTTTGAAGGTGTAACATGCAATATAAAACTGCTTTTATCTATTACTTCTTTATAATCTGTTGAGCATGTAATATTTTTTGGTAATGTTATATTAGGTAAAAACTTACATTTATGTTCATTGTTAATTAAATCTCTTTCTTCTTCCATAAATGACCAAATTTTTATGTTATTTCCAAGCTTGGCTAGATGAATAGCAAGTGCTACTCCCCAACTTCCGCTACCTATTATTGCTATATTTTTCATTATTCTTTTGTCCTTTCTTTTTTAAAGCTTAATTTATTTTCCTTCCCAGTTATTATTCTTTTTATATTGCTTCTATGATTAAATAAAACAATAACTGCAAGAATAATACTATAAACAAAATAGCTGCTTCCTTCTTTAACTATATATGCATTTTCAAAAATGTTTGCTGCAAAATATGTAAGTAATGGAAATGCTATGGCTGCCATACATGAACCAAGTGAAACCATTTTAGTAATTGCCATTATAATAATTGCTATTGCTAAACAAATTAATCCAATTTGCCAATTAGTCATTATTAATACTCCTAGTGAAGTTGCAACTCCTTTACCGCCTTTAAAGCCAAAAAATATTGGAAATGTATGTCCTATAACAACAGCTATTGCAGCTATTTGAACTAAAATAGATTTATTTTGTGCATTAAACAAATATCCAACTAAAATAGCAATACCTATTGAAACCACACCTTTTAATATGTCACATATTAAAGTAATTGCAGCAGCTTTTTTTCCAACAGAACGAAGCATATTTGTTGTTCCTGCATTTCCGCTTCCCTTTTGCCTTACATCAAATCCAGCCATTTTTTTACTTAATATTACTGAAAAATTTATACTTCCTATTAAATACGCAATAATTGCAATAAGTATACAAATTGTTAGCATATTACATACCTCCCTTTTCTGTTTTTTCTCTAACTATAACTCTAACAGGTGTACCTTCTAAGCCAAATTCTTTTCTTATATTATTTACTAAATAACGTTCATAAGAAAAATGGAATAGTTCTTTATTATTTACAAATATAACAAATGTTGGTGGCTTTGTACTTGCCTGTGTTGCATAGAATATTTTAAGTCTTTTTCCTTTATCTGTTGGAGGTTGAACAATTGCAATTGCCTCATTTATAACTTGATTTAATACAGACGTAGAAACTCTTAATGCGTTTTGTTCTGCAACAAAATTAATCAAGTCAAATAACTTGTTAACTCTTTGACCTGTTTTGGCAGATATAAATATTATTGGAGCATAAGATAAATAAGAAAGCTTGTTATAAATCTCTTTTTTATATTTTTCTAAGGTTCCAGTTTCTTTTTCATATTCATCCCATTTATTAACTACGATTATTATACCTTTTCCTGCTTCATGTGCTTCTCCTGCAATTTTTGCATCTTGATCTGTAACACCTTCTAATGCATCTATCATCATAAGACAAACATCTGCTCTTTCAACAGCAAGAAGTGTTCTCATTATACTAAATTTTTCTATAGATTCTTTTACTTTGCTTTTTCTTCTAATACCTGCTGTATCAATAAATACATACTTTCCGTATTCATTTTCTAGATTGGTATCTATTGCATCTCTTGTTGTACCTGCTATATCACTTACAATTGCCCTGTTTTCACCTAAAAGCTTATTTATTAAAGATGATTTCCCTACATTTGGTTTCCCTATTATTGCTACTTTTATTGTTGTATCATCATCTTCCCCATCTTCTTTTTCTGGAAAGTCTTTGTAAATTTCATCTAATACATCTCCTATTCCTAATGCATTTGATGCAGAAATTGGAAATGGATCTCCTAGTCCTAGATTATAAAACTCGTATATTTCTTCTCTATCTTTTTCAAAATTATCTGCTTTATTGCAAACAAGTACAATTGGTTTTCCAGATTTTTTTAACATTAAAGCAATTTCTCTGTCAGCTGCAGTTACCCCTTGCCTGATATCTGTAACAAATACAATAACATTTGCCATTGATATTGCAAGATTGGCTTGTTCACGCATTTGAGATAATATAATATCTTCAGATTCTGGTTCTATTCCTCCTGTATCAATTAGTGTAAAATTTCTACCTCTCCAGTTTGTGTCTGCATATATTCTGTCTCTTGTGACTCCTGGAGTATCTTCTACAATTGATATTCTACTTCCTGCTAAATAGTTAAAAAAAGTAGATTTTCCTACATTTGGTTTTCCTATTATTGCTACTATTGGTTTTGACATTTTTTCACCTCTTAATTTTTTAATAATATAAGTATATCAAATTATTTTATAAATAACAAGAATTTATTTTAATAATATTGAATCATCTTCATTTGCTTTTTCTTTTTCTTCTTGTTGTTCTTCACTAAATATGGTTAAAGCTAAATTATTGTTATTAATTAAATCCATGTGTTCTTTTTTAGAGGCATTATTTGTATTTAATAAAATATTTAAGGCAGATGTTATTTCTTCATTATTTATATTACTTAAAGTTTCTTTAAAATCTAAATTATTGTCTTTTATTAATTTATATAATAATGCAACTGCTTGATATTTTGTATTGTGTCCTTTAGATTTAATCATATTTGCAAAATCAAATGGTGCAATATAATCTGGGTTATTTCCCTCATTTGATAATTTTACTAATTGCTTGTTTACAATTTTTTTAATTTGAGTTATATCAATCTCTCCGGTTTTATTTAAATATTCTTGAATATATGCATCTGGAATATGACAGTTTTGGCTTTTTGCCTCTTCAATAATTGTTTCAAGGCTTTTCCCCGATTTTAATAACCCAAAAACGGCTGCCTTATTGGCAATTTTGGGTTTTATCATATTTCTATCTGAATAATATCTATTTATTTCTCTTTTTGTATAGTCTGCACTTAGTCCGTAAGTTTTTTGCAATTTGATTTATACTAAATCCATTTTCATATAACTGAACCATTTTTTTATTATTATCATTTTTCATTAATTTTTTAAAATAATCATATCCATAATTTTCTCTTAGCCTATTTCTTAAGGTTGATGTAGATACATTATTTTCTTTTGCAAAATCTTCTAAACGATTGTTTTGGTAAGCATTTACAATTTCTTTCAAATTAAATTCCTTTTTTTTATTTTGGGCCGAAATTAGAAAATATGAACATTTTTCTGCATCATAATAAAATAATTTTTTTCCTTCTTCATCATTTAAAAGAGCTTTTTTTAAAATAGAAAAAGAAACAAAATATTCCTTTGCAAGCTTTGATATATATTCTCCATTGTTAATTCTTTCAATAATAGTTTTTAAAGGAAGTTGTTTTGTTTTTCTTTCTTGTAATGGTATTGGTTTTGGAACATTATGAGTAAAGCAATAATTATTTATAGTTTTGGAAATTTTATTAAAAGATGTTCCATATTGATTTGCTATATTTTTCATACTAATTCCATTTTTATATAATTCATATATTTTTTCTTCATCTTCAGACGTTAGTTTTACTTTCATTGTAATACATCTCCTATAATACAATAATTTTTTATATATTGTATTATAGCACATTTTAAAGATAATTCAAATATTTTTAAATTCCCATTATGTTATATCCGCTATCTGCATATATAACTTGACCTGTTATACAATCTGACATGTTACTTAATAAAAATGTTGCAACATTTCCTACTTGTGTTGTTGTTACATTTTGATGTAATGGAGCTTTTTCTTCTACAACAGTTAATATTGATGAAAAATCTTTAATTCCTTTTGCAGATAATGTTTTTATAGGTCCTGCAGAAACAGCATTTACTCTTATTTTTTCTTTTCCTAAGTTTTCTGCTAAATATCTAACACTTGCTTCTAAAGCTGCTTTAGCAATTCCCATTACATTATAGCCTTCTAAAACTTTAGTTGAGCCATGATATGTTAATGTAACTAAACTTGCATTTTCATTTAATAAATCTATTTCCTTTGCAATTCTTGCAGCTAAAACAAAAGAATATGCGCTTACGTCTACAGCATGGCTATAACCTTCTTTACTTGTGTATATGAAGTCATTGTGTAAATCTTCAGTATTTGCATGTGCTATAGCATGTACTAAACCGTCAATTTTCCCATTTTCTTTTTTTATTTTTGTAAAAACATTTCTAACTAATTCGTCTTCAGAAGCTCCATCTAATACATATGCTTTACTTCCTTTAAATTCAGATATTAAATCTTCTATTTTTTCTTTATTTTCTTCCCCCATATATGTAAATATTAATTTTGCACCATTTTCATATGCTGATTTTGCAATTCCAAAAGCAATACTCCACTTATTTCTTATTCCCATTATTAATATTGTTTTATTTTTTAACATTTTTTCCTCCTTAAATTTCCTTAAAATAACTTATATTTCTAAATTTATCATATCTATCTTGAACAATTTGTTCTTTAGTCATTTTTTGCATTGTAGCAATTTCATTTAGTATTTCATATTTTATATTTTTTGAGACTTCTATAAAATCTTCTTTATTCATTTTAATTGGCTCTTCTATAATTTTGTCTATAACTTTTAAATCATATAAATCATGTGCTGTTAGTTTCATTTTTTCTGCCGCTTCTTTAAATCTGCTTGAATCTTTCCATAAAATACTGCTATAACCTTCTGGCGATAATATTGAATAAATTGCATTTTCAAGCATAAAAATTTTATTTGCTACCCCAATTGCTAGAGCTCCACCAGAAGAACCCTCACCTATTACAATTGAAATTATAGGAACTTCTAGCTTTGCCATTTCAAACATTGATTTTGCAATAGCTTCGCCTTGACCTCTTTGCTCGGCCTCAATTCCAGGGTATGCTCCTTTGGTATCTATAAAAGTAATAATAGGTCTTCCAAATTTTTGTGCTTGTTTCATAAATCTAATAGCTTTCCTATAGCTTTCTGGGTTTGGCATACCAAAATTTCTTTCTATATTTTCTTTAGTTGTTCTTCCCTTTTGTTCTGCAATTATTGTAAAATTTTGATTATCTATTTTGCCAAGACCACATACTATAGCTTTATCATCTTTGAAATTTCTATCACCGTGCAATTCTATAAATTCATCAAAAATACTATATATATAATCAAGTGAGGTTTTTCTTTTTGGATTTCTTGCAATTTCTACCCTTTCCCATGCTGATATTTTATTTTCTTCCATTGCTTTTACCTCCTTTATGATACATAATTAATTTGTAAAGAGTTTCTTTCATTTCCTCTCTTTTTACAATTTTATCAATAAAGCCATGTTCTAATAAAAATTCTGCAGTTTGGAAACCTTCTGGTAATTTTTCTCCAATTGTTTGCTCTATTACTCTTTTTCCCGCAAATCCTATCATTGCTCCTGGCTCAGCAAGTATAATATCTCCCAAACTTGCAAATGATGCTGTAACACCTCCATATGTTGGGTCAGTTAATATAGATATATATAAAAGTCCGTGCATTATCTAGTTTTGTCAATGCAGCTGTTGTTTTTGCCATTTGCATAAGTGAAATTATACCTTCTTGCATTCTAGCACCACCAGAAACAGCAAACATAATAAATGGTAATTTTAATTTTATTGCTTGTTCTATACTATATGTAATTTTTTCACCTACAACAGCTCCCATACTGCCCATCATAAATCCACTGTCCATGACACATATAACAACATCTTCTCCATTTATTTTTCCGGTACCACATGCTACTGCTTCTTCTATTTTTGTTTTTTCTCTTAGAACTTTTAATTTTTTAGGATAATCTTCTAAATTTAGAGGATTTACAGTATCTAAATTTAAATTAAATCTTTTATATGTTCCTTCATCTATTGTAGATTCCAATCTTTTATTAATATGCATTCTAAAGTAATGGCCACAATTAGGGCATATGCTATAATTTTCCCTTACACTTTCTTTATACAATATTTCTTTGCAAGCCTCGCATTTTATCCATTTTCCAACAGGTATATCAATTTTTGACTTTTTATTTTTTAAATTATTATTTTCTCTTTTTACAATTTTATCTACTATCATTATTTGGTCTCTCCTTTTAGCATTTCTTTTTCAATAAAAGATGTATCAAAATTTCCTCTTATAAAATTAGGATTTTTTATTATACTTAAAAGAAAATCTCTGTTTGTATCTATTCCGTCAATAACCAACTCTTCTAATGCTCTTTTCATTTTACTAATTGCTTCATTTCGGTTAGAACCTAAAGTAATTATTTTTGCAATCATTGAATCATAGTTAGAAGGAATTGTATAACCACTATATATTGCAGTGTCAATTCTTACACCATTTCCACCTGGAAGATTTATTTCATTTATTTTACCTGGTGATGGTCTAAAATTTTTACTAGGATTTTCTGCATTTATTCTACATTCTAAAGAATGGCCTTTAAATTCTATGTCTTTTTGTTTAAATTTTAATTTTTCTCCACCGGCAATTCTAATTTGCTCTTTTACTAAATCAATTCCTGTTCTCATTTCTGTTATTGGGTGTTCTACTTGAATTCTTGTATTCATTTCCATAAAATAGAAGTTTTTATCACTATCTACTAAAAATTCCACAGTACCACAGCTTGTATAGCCAGCAACTTTAGCAGCTTTAATTGCTGCATTTCCCATTTTAGTTCTTAATTTTTCATCAACAATTGTAGATGGTGTTTCTTCTAATATTTTTTGATGATTTCTTTGTATAGAGCAATCTCTTTCACCTAAATGTACTACATTTCCATGTTCGTCTGCTAAAATTTGTATTTCAACATGTCTTGGATTTTTTATATATTTTTCTATATAAATTTCATCATCATTAAATGAATTTTTTGCTTCTTGTTTTACTATGTTATAATTTTGTTCAAGTTCCTTTGCAGAGTTTACTATTCTAATACCTTTTCCTCCTCCGCCTGCTGCTGCCTTTAGTAAAACTGGATAGCCTATTTTTTTACAAATAGTTGCTGCTTCTTTTAAGTCTTTTATACTTCCATTAGAACCTAAAATAACAGGAATTCCTTCTTCCTTCATTAATTTTTTGCTATTAGACTTATTTCCTAATAAATCTATAACATCTGATTTTGGTCCAATAAATTTTATATTTGATTCTTCACATATTTTAGCAAATCTTGAATTTTCAGATAAAAAGCCAAAACCTGGATGAATACTATCTGCTTTTGTTATATTGGCCGCTTCTATTATATTTTTTATATTTAAATAGCTATCTTTAGAATTTGCCGGCCCTATACATATTGCTTCATCTGCTAAACGAGTATGTAATGCATCTTTATCTGCTGTAGAATATATGGCAACTGTTTTTATATTCATTTCTTTACAGGCTCTAATTATACGAACAGCTATTTCTCCACGATTTGCAATTAATATTTTGTTCAATTAAAATTACCTCCTTTTTTAGTCTATAACGGCAAATGTAAATTCACCTTTGGCAGCTAGTTTTCCGATTTACTGTTGCTATTCCTTCTCCTACTCCTATAGGTCCTTTTTTCTTTATTATTTTTACTTCTAATTTTAATTTATCTCCTGGAACAACCATTTTTTTAAATTTCATTTTATCAATTCCACCAAATAAAGCATTTTTACCTGTATTTTCTTCTTGGCTTAATATTGCAACTGCTCCTGCCTGAGCTAAAGATTCAGCAATTAGTACTCCTGGCATGATAGGATTACCTGGGAAATGTCCTTTAAAATACCATTCATTTTCATCAACATTTTTATATGCTATAGCCATTTTACCTGGCACAAATTCTTCTACTTCATCTATCATTAAAAATGGTTCTCTTTGTGGTATAATTTTTTTTATTTCTTCTTTGTTTAACATTCTTTCCTCCTTCAATGATCTTTTCTTTTTAGTTTAATTATATATTAAATTACTATTTAAGAGAGAACAATTTTTGCCCATATTCTACAGGCTCACCATCTTTTACATAAATTTCATAAATTTCACCATCAAATTCTGACTCTATTTCATTCATTAATTTCATTGCTTCTACTATACAAAGTGTATCTCCCTTTTTTACGTAATCCCCTTTTTCTACATAAGGTTTAGATGTTGGAGAAGGTTTAATATAAAACGTTCCAACCATTGGAGATGTTACAAGCTTTAAATTTTCACTTTCATCTTCTTTGGTTTGTTTAGTTTGTACATTTTCTTCTTTATCATCATTACTAGTTATCACTACATTTGGGGCCAAAAGCTCTTTTTTCATGCTAATTTTTGTTCCGTCTGGAAAGTCTATATCAATTGATGATAATTTAGAATTCCCCATATCTTCCATTAGCTGTTTTATTTTATCATATTCCATTTTTATTTCTCCTCTTCAAATTTTTTTATTATAATACTTGCATTATGTCCTCCAAATCCTAAAGAGTTTGACATTACAATATTTAACTGTGCATTTCTTAATTCATTTGGAACAATGTCTAAATCACATTGTTCGTCTTTTTCTTTATAATTTATTGTTGGAGGTACAATACTATCTTCAATTGCTTTTACACAAAGGATTGCTTCAACAGCACCAGCAGCACCTAGTAAATGCCCTGTATTTGACTTTGTAGAGCTTACCATTAATCTATTTATATTATCTTTAAATACTGTTTTTATGGCCATTGTTTCTGTTGAATCATTTAAATGTGTTGATGTTCCATGAGCATTTATATAATCAATTTCTTTTGACGTTATTTTTGCATCTGCAATTGCCCTTTCCATTGCTTTTGCACTACATTTTCCATCTGGACATGGTGATGTTATATGGTATGCGTCTGTTGTTGCTCCATAGCCTATTATTTCTCCATATATTTTAGCGCCTCTTTTTTTTGCATGTTCTAATTCCTCTAAAACAAGCATTCCAGCTCCTTCTCCCATTACAAAACCATTTCTTTCTTTATCAAATGGAATACTAGCTCTATTAATATCAGTAGATGATGATAATGCTTTCATATTTTCAAAACCTGCAATTCCTACTTCGCAAATTGCAGCTTCTGTTCCACCTGCTATAATAACATCTTCTGCACCTAATTTTATAGTTTTGTATGCCTCTCCTATTGCATGTGTTGATGATGCACATGCTGTTAAAACAGAAATTGATTCACCTTTAAATCCAAATTCTATAGCTATATTTCCAGCAGGCATATTGGCAATTGCCATTGGAATAAACATTGGTGAAACTCTTCTATTACCTTTTTCAAAATTTATTTTACATTGTTCTTGAATTGTTGTTAAACCTGCAATTCCAGAACTTACAAAAGTTCCTACTCTATCAAAATTAGTATTTTCTTTTGTAATATTACTGTCTTTTACCGCTTCTCTTGCAGCTATAATTCCAAGTTGAGATGACCTATCTAACCTTTTTGATTGCTTTTGGTCAAAATAATCTTGTGGATTATAATTTTTTATTTCTGCATCTAACTTTGTTTTAAATGTTGCTGTATCAAACAAAGTAATTTCATTTACTCCACATTTTTTGTTTTTTATTCCTTCCCATGTTTCAAAAACATCTGTTCCTATTGGAGTTATAGCACCCATTCCTGTTATTACTACTCTTTTTTCCATTTATATTTCCCCTTTCTACATTAACATTCCACCATCAACTTGAATTACTTGGCCTGTAATATAAGAACTATCTTCTGATGATAAAAATTTTACTACATTTGCAACATCTTCGGCAGTTCCCATTCTTTTTAATGGTATTGTTTTATTAATTTCTTCTTTAATTTCTTCTTTTAAAACATCTGTCATTTTGGTTTCTATAAATCCTGGAGCAACAGCATTTACAAGTATGTTTCTGCTAGCTACTTCTTTTGCTAAACTTTTAGTAAATCCTATTATTCCAGCTTTAGATGCGGCATAATTTGTTTGTCCTGCATTTCCACTTATTCCTACAACAGAAGATATGTTTATAATCCTTCCTTCTTTTTGTTTTGTCATATAAGAAATAACATTTTTAGTCATATTAAATGTTCCAACTAAGTTTGTATTTATAACACTTAAAAAATCTTCTTGTTTCATTCTTAAAAGTAGCATATCTTTTGTAATACCTGCATTATTTACTAATACATCAATTCTTCCAAATTCTTTAATTGTCTCTTTTATCATATTTTCGCAACTTTCAAAATTAGAAACATCGCCTTTAACTCCTAAAAACTTAACATTTAAACTTTGGATTTTCTTTTTTGTATTTTCAAAATCTTCATTTTCTTTTCTGTAATTAACAACTATGTTATAGCCTTGTTTTGCAAGCGTATATGCAATTTGGCTTCCTATTCCCCTAGTAGCTCCTGTTATAAAAGCAACTTTATTCATTACATTACCTCCTTTATTAACTTTTCTAAATCATTAACAGTTCCAACATTCATTATCTTTATAGGTCTTTCAAATTTCATTCTTTTTACAAATGAACTTAAAGTTTTCCCTGGACCAATTTCTAAAAAGAAGTCTATTCCATTATCATACATTGTTTGTAATACTTTAGTAAATTTTACAGGATTCATTATATGCTCTGATAATATTTGTGAAATATCATCTGATTTACTATATATTTTCCCATCTATATTTTTTACAACTTTGGGTTCTTTGGAAATTATATTTACATGTTCTAGCTCTTTTTTTAGTTTAATAGAACATTCTTTTAGTTTTTCTGTATGAAATGGTCCTGCAGTATTTAAAATACTAACCATTTTTGCTCCCATTTGTTTTGCAAGCTCTCCTGCTTCAATAACTCCTTGTTCTTCCCCAGATATAACTATTTGCCCAATTGTATTATAGTTTGCAGGAACAACAAAATAATTTATTTTATTGCAAACATCTTCTACTTGTTTTTCTGTAAGCCCTATTATTGCAGCCATTTTCCAGTTACCACTTGGAGTATAATTTTGCATTATTTCTCCTCTTTTTTGAACAATTTTTAAACCATCTTCAAAACTAAATATTCCGTTTTCTATTAAAGCTGTATATTCTCCCAAACTTAATCCTGCTGATAAATTAGAATTTATATTACATTTTTTTAAAATTTCGAGTATTGCTAAACTTTGCGTAAGTATTGCAAGTTGAGTATATTTAGTTTTATCTAAAAGTTCTTTTGGGCCTTCAAATGATATTTGTTTTATAGGCTCATTTGTGATTTTTTCTGCCATATCATAAATCTTTTTTGCTTCATCATATTTTTCATATAAATCCTTTCCCATGCCTACATATTGAGCTCCCTGCCCAGGAAATAAAAAACCTATTTTCATAATTTAATTCTCCTTTTTATTGTTTCTTCAAATTTATTACAAAAACATTCAATAATTTCAGTTCTATTAACTTCTATTCCAAATTCTTTTTTTATTGATGTTGCAATATCTTTTATATCATCTAAAAATACCGTTTGGTTTGTATTAATACCAATACCAATTACTAAAAATTTAACATTTTTAGCTATAATTTTGCTTTGAGTAAGTATTCCTCCTATTTTTTTACCATTGTATGTTATATCATTGGGCTCTTTTATATTTAAATTTATATTATATTTTAGTTTAAATATTTCTACAATAATTTTGGCAACTTCAATTGTCACCCCTTCTAATTTTTGAGGAGAGCAATTTACTTCTATATAAAAGGAAAAGGCAATATTTTGTGTTTCATTTGTATGCCATATTCTACCATGTGTTCCTTTTCCATTTGTTTGAATATCTGCCATAACAAGTGTTCCATTTTTTATATTATTATTTTCTATTCTTCTAAATATTTCATTTTGCGTAGAATCAATTTGGTTATAAAATATAAAATCTCTTCCTAAATATTTAGTTTTCAGATTTGTTAATTTCATCTAAATTTGCCTGCCTTTTTATTTTATTGGTTGTTGTTTTTATTAATGGCTTAGTTGTTAATATCATTCCTCTTATTGCTTTATATTGTGGCATTGTTGAATTTACTTCTTTAATTTTTTCAAAAATTGCCCTATAAATATCTTCTTTCGTTTTTGCTTTGTATACATTTTCTACAACCTCTTTGTCATATACAACTTTTACATTTATTTTTATATCATTTTTATCATCTGATTGTTGTTTCCCAAAAATAAATGATTCTGTTACACCTTCAATTTTATTTACTAAATTTTCCATTTCTTCTGGAAATATATTTTTTCCATTTTTTAGTACTATAACACTCTTTTTTCTACCACATATAAATATATAGTCTTCTTTATCAATTTTGGCTAAATCACCTGTATAAAACCAGTCACCTTTAAAAGATTCTTTTGTTGCTTTTTCATTGTTATAATAACCAAGTGCAATACTTGGTCCTTTTACAACAAGTTCTCCTACTCCTTCTTTATTTATATCTACAAGTTTTGCTTTAACACTTGGAACTGTTTTTCCAATAGAGCCAATCTTGTGCTCTTTGTTTGTTCCTATTGCTACAACTGGAGAAGTTTCTGTTAACCCATAGCCTTGAACTATATTAATACCAAGCAGTCTGTATCTTTCTTCTATTGCAGGATCTAAAGAAGCGGCACCACTTATAAATAATTTTACTTTACCTCCAAGCATATCATGAATTTGTTTAAAATTTTCTTTTCTTTCTTCCATGCTTGAATTTCTAAGCTCTTCTTCCTTTTTTAAAATATTATCAAGTTTTCCTTGCTTTTCTAACTGTTTTCTTATCATTCCAAAAATTCTTTCATAAATAACAGGAACACAAGCCATAACAGTTACTTGATATTCTTTTAAATTATCAACAACATGTCTTAATCCATCTGAAAATACAGTTTTTGCACCTTTGTATAGCGAAAATAAAAATCCAACTGTGCATTCAAAAACATGGTGTATTGGTAAAATAGAAAGAAGTGTATCATTTTCATTTACATCAACAACTGATGCAATGTCCATTAAATTTGAACAAATATTTTTATGAGAAAGAGCAACCACTTTAGAACTAGATGTTGTACCAGATGTAAATAACATAATGCTCATTTTTTCATTATCTATTTTGGCTTCTATAAATTCCTTATTCCCATTTTTTATTAATTTTTCTCCTGTTTTTATTAATTCATTTAAAGAATATATACCATCTGTATTTTCTAAATTATCAAATGATATTAAATGTTTTAATTTGTTATTTTGGTTGTATTTTATTTTAGTTAATGTATCTTCATATTTTTTAGAATAAAAAATAGCTTCAACTTCAGACCTTTCTATTAGTGATTCTAATTCATTTTCAGGTAATGATTTATCAAGAGGAACAACAAGTCCTGTTCCACATACTACTGATAAATAAGCAACTTCCCATTCATACCTGTTTTCTCCAATTATTGCTATTCTTTTATTTTTTAACCCCATGTCAATTAATGCAGTTCCAAGATTATCTACCATATTTCTTACTTGCTTATGTGTAAATGTTTTATATTTACCATTATCTATTTTTATTTGATATGCTATTTTGTTACTATATATTTCTTTTGTTTTATTTAACATATCCTTTAAATTATCTATTTTTATAACTTCATATAATTTTTCACTCATTTGTATCCTACTTTCTTTATATTTAAATTACTAGATTATTTTATAACACATCTTTTTATATGTCTTTATACTGGTAAGTCAGTACAATGTATTTTAATAAAAAAATAGCCCTAAATTATTAATTCTTTTAATAATTTAGAGTTATTTTTTATTATTTATTTAAAATATCTTTTATTATTTCTCCTGCAATCATTAGTCCTGCAACAGATGGTACAAATGATATGCTTCCAGGTACTTGATTTCTTATTGTACATTTTCTTTTTGTTCCCGGAGGGCAGATACAATTTGTTTTGCAGCTACTGCTACTTGTATTGTCTGGTTTTATTGGTTCTTCTTTTGAATATATAACCTTTAAACTGTCTACATTTCTTTTTTTAAGTTCTTTTCTCATTACTTTTGCAAGTGGACATATGCTAGTTTTATATATATCTGTAATTTCAAATCTTGTTGGATCAAGTTTGTTTCCTGTTCCCATTGCAGATATTACAGGGATATTTAATTTCTTACAGTTCATAATAATTTCTATTTTTGCAGTAACTGTGTCAACACAATCTACTACATAATTTAAATCTTCATTTATTATATTTGTTTTAGATTCTGGCATATAAAATTCTTGATATGTTTCAACTTTAGCATTTGGATTTATTTCTAGCATTCTTTCTTTCATTACTTCTACTTTGTATTTTCCTATTGTTTTTCTTGTTGCTATTATTTGTCTATTTAAATTTGTTAAACATATTTTATCATCATCTATTAATACAAAATTTTCTACTCCAGCTCTTACTAGCCCTTCTGCTACAAATGAACCTACTCCCCCAAGTCCAAAAATCGCAATTTTTGCACCTTGTAATTTTTCTATTCCTTCTTTTCCAATTAATAATTCTGTTCTTGAAAATTGATTTAACATTTTTATTACTTCCATTTCATTTTTATTTTTAAAAGTTGTTCTTGCTTCTTGCTCTGCTGCTAAGTATTCTTGTAAATTTGATATATTATACCATAAAATATTATAATATACTACACCTTCTTGTTTATTTAATGATAAAAAAATTACCCTCAGTATAACTGAGGGATAATTGTTATTTGCAATCATTCATATAAAATTTTTTCTCTGCTAATTTATCTTGAACTCCTCTTAGTGCTTCTCCAAATCTTTGGAAATGGACTATTTCTCTTTCTCTTAAATAGCGAAGTGGGTCAATTACTTCTGGGTTATCTCTACATAAATCAATTAATTTTTCATAAGTTGCTCTTGCTTTTTGTTCTGCTGCCAAGTCTTCTTGTAAATTTGCAATTGGATCACCCTTACAAGCTAGACATGTTGCATCAAATGGAACTCCAGCCGCAGATTGAGGGTATACATCTACCCCATGGTCTGTATAATATGGTGCTAAACCTGCTTTTTCTATTTCTTCTATGCTTGCATTTTTTGTTAGTTGGTGTACTATTGTTCCCACCATTTCAAGGTGAGCAAGTTCTTCTGTTCCTATATCATTTAATATTGCTTTTGCATTTTGATCAGGCATTCCAAATCTTTGAGACAAATATCTTAAAGAAGCGGCAAGTTCACCATCTGGACCTCCATATTGAGATATTATAACTTTTGCAAGTCTAGGATCAGCACATTTAATATTTATAGGATACTGTAAAGTTTTATTATAAGTCCACATTAATAATTTCCTCCTTCCCAAGGCCATGGCTCTTCAATCCATCTCCATTTATTACATGGAAAATTAATTGTAAGAGGTCCAAACACCTTTTGATATTTATCTTTTAATTCTTTAGCTTCTTTACAATATTTTCTATGAAGACAAAGAGCTTTTTCATCATCAGTATGAGTATCTAAATATAATGCAAGATCATTTATAGCAAAATCATAGGCCATGATTTGATTTAACATTTCTTGTTGCATACAACAATCTACTGTATTTTGTGTCTCTTGGCAAGAGTTACTATAGTTTAATGTTTCAGGCATATTAACATTCATATTATTTTCCATGTTACTGCTCATATTGTTATTAAAACCACATCCACAATTTCTATTTTCATCTACTGACATATGTTACACCCCTTCCCTATTTTATTCATAGATTCAATATATCTAATTTGTTCCATTGATTGCCCAGGGTAATATGGACTAACAAGTTCTGGAAATATTGTTCCCATTTTTAAGCCAACACATGGTTTAAATGTTTTATCCATGTATTGAATTGGTACATAACTTTGCCCTAGCATTGGATTTTCTGGGAAAACGCTATTTTCTTCATCAAATCCACATTCACAACTATTTTGAGCCATATTGTATGAAACAACATTGTTGCAGCTAGTTTCTAATATATCTTGTACATTACAAGCATTATCATTTTCGTAATTGTTATTCATACATTGGCATTTTTGATATCTTCCAAACATTTTTATTCCTCCTTTTTTCATATACTACATAATATGACAAAAGTATAAAAAGTGTTTCAAAATATAAAAAATGCCTAAAAGATTTTAGTCTTTTTAGGCATTACTATTAAATTTAAATTATATTCTAACCATTCCACCAAAAACTTTGTTTTCTGATGCACTTGGTAATATTTTAGAACCACCAGATATTACAAGAATATCTCCTGCTTCTACTAATTCATCTGCTTTAATCTTTTCAATTCCTTTGCAAATTGTATCTTCTATAGTTTTTTCTCCCATTACTAATACTGGTACTACATTGAAAGATACTGATAATTGGTTAAATGTTTTTTCATCATCTGTTATAGCAAATATTGGGCATCCAGCTCCAAATCCTGCTAATTTTCTTACTGAATCACCTTTATGTGTGTATGCAACAATTCCTGCTGCTTTCATATTTTGTGCTGTTACACATGTTGTATATGCAACGTGTGATTCAATATCATTAAAGTCAGCTGATGTAGCATTTTTATTGAATCTTTTCCAGTAGTTTGTATCTGCCTCAATTGTTTTTGATATTTTAGACATTGCTTGAACACATTCAACTGGATATTTACCCATTGCACATTCTCCAGATAACATTATTGCTCCTGTTGTATCATATACAGCATTTGCAACATCACTAACTTCTGCTCTTGTTGGTCTTGGATTTGATGTCATTGATTCTAACATTTGTGTTGCTGTTATAACTGGTTTTCCAACTTGATTACATCTTTTTATAAATCTTTTTTGAACTATTGGAACTTGTTCCATTGGTATTTCAACTCCCATGTCTCCACGAGCAACCATTATACCATCAGATAATTCTAATATTTCTTCGAAGTTATCAATTCCTTCTTGGTTTTCTATTTTAGATATGATTTTTACTCTTTCTCCACCATTTGAATCTAATAAGTTTCTTAATGCAATAACATCTGATGCTTTTCTTACAAATGATGCTGCTATATAATCAAATCCTCTTTTAATTCCTTCTGTAATATCATCTATATCTTTTTGTGTTAAAGCTGGTAAATCTACTTTAACTCCTGGTACATTCATTGTTTTTCTGCTTCCTAATCTTCCTGTATTTAATGCTTTACATACTATATCTTTACCTTTAATTTCTGTTATTTCAAATTCTAATGCTCCATCATCAACTAATAATGTTCCACCAACTTTTACGTCTTTGTATAATTCTTTATAGCTTATTGATGTTTTTGTATTATTTCCGATTATATCATCATTTACAAATGTAAATTCTTGTCCTTCTTCTATTGTAACTTTTTCATTTCCAGTTTCTAATACTCCTGTTCTTATTTCAGGTCCTTTTGTGTCTAATAATAGTGCAACAGGTCTGTTTAATGCTGATCTAACTTTTTTTATTGTTTCTATTTTTTCTCCATTTTCTTCATATCCACCATGTGAGAAGTTAATTCTTGTAACGTTTAATCCAGCGTTCATTAATTTTGTTAACATTTCTTCACTTTGGCTTGCAGGTCCTATTGTTCCTACTATTTTTGTTTTTCTTAATACTTTTTTCATTTTTATTTCCTCCCTTTTTACAACTAAAACCTATTATACCACACTTATTCTAAAATATTCAACACTTTTTTTAATTTATTTGCAATCTTTTATATTCTTTATTACAATTTATAATTAAGCTAAAGAATTATAAGATTTTTTTATTTTAATTTTATTTACAATCGTCCAAATCCCAAGTACTATTAATATTCCTGTAATTACTCCACATGTATCAATTCCTACATCTATTGGTGATGCTTGCCTTCCAGGTATAAAATATTGATGAGTTTCGTCAGATATTGCATATAAAAGTCCTACACATATACTTACAAAAATTCTTGTTTTTTGTTTAACATTATAAGTACACATAAATGCCATAATTAAAATTCCAACAACCATATATATTGAAAAATGAGCACCTTTTCTTATTATTTTTTGTGATTGCTCTACTAAATTATTTTTTTGTTCTTCTTCCAAATTTTTGGTTGATGGTAATATATCTATTATTATTTTTGCTACTTTTTGGCTTACAGAACTAGATTGTGGACCATTCTGGGCTGAAAAGTTGAATATACATGTAAATGTAGCTGCTAGTAATATTAATAATATTATTCTATAAATTATTATTTTCAATTGTTCCTCCATTTAAATAATTATTTAATTTTCTTCCATTTCTTTTTTTGCTTTTTTATATCCACTCTTAAATACAATATGGTATGTACTATAAAATACCAAACCAACTAACGCCCCTGCTGAATCTATTAAAACATCTAGTGGCTGTCCTGTTCTTCCAGCTACAAATGTTTGATGAAATTCATCACTTACTGCAAATATAACACATATAATAAATGATAACAATAAAGCTATAAAATAATGTTTATGGTCTAATATAACATCCCATAAAAGCATTGAGAAAAAAGCCAATATAAAATATACAGATGCATGTATTACTTTCCTTGCAGGAGCATTTATTAGTTCTGATGCATGTGCTAGTTTTTCATCACTTGGATGAGAATTTGTAATTCCATAATCATTTGTAATGTCTAATGCATCCTCAATAAATAGACTTATTATATCCGTGCTTTTTCCATTAGAATTTTTTGAATTCATTCCAGAAAGTTTAAATATACATACCATCCATCCTATTGCAATTATAAGTAACAAAATAATTTTTAATACTTTATTCATATTTTTCACCTCTAATATTAATTTATATTATGGTTTTTTATTTTATTTCTTCTTTTACACATTTTAGTGCTTCTGCAATTACTTTATCCATATCATAATATTTGTATTGTCCTAGTCTTCCTCCAAAAATAACATTTTTATCCTGTTTTGCTAAAGCTGCATATTTTTCATATAATTCATTATTTCTTTCATTATTTATTGGATAATATGGTTCTTTTTCTTTATTCCAACTATCTGGGTATTCTTTTGTTATTATTGTTTTTGGAGATGTTGCATCAAATTCAAAATGTTTGTGCTCTATTATACGTGTATATGGAACTTCATATTCTGTATAATTTACAACAGCATTTCCTTGATAATTTTGTTCATCTAATGTTTCTGTTTCAAATCTTAAACTTCTATATTCTAATTCCCCAAATTTATAATTATAAAATTTATCTATTGGGCCTGTAAATACTATTTTTTCTGCAACATTTTCTAATTCTTCATTATTTTCGAAAAAGTCATAGTTTAATTTTACATCTATTCCTTCTAACATTTTTTCTATTATTTTGGTATAGCCTCCTATTGGAATTCCTTGATATTTATCATTAAAATAATTATTATCATATATTAATCTTACAGGTAAACGTTTAATTATAAAACTTGGAAGTTCTGTGCACTTTCTTCCCCATTGTTTTTCTGTATAACCTTTTACCAATTTTTCATATATTGTTTGTCCAACTAAACTTATTGCTTGTTCTTCTAAATTTTTTGGTTCAGTAATACCAGCTTGTCTTTTTTCTTCTTCTATTTTTGCTTGTGCTTCTTTTGGTGTTACTACTCCCCATAATTTGTTAAATGTGTTCATGTTAAATGGCATATTGTATAATTCATCTTTATATCTTGCAACTGGAGAGTTTGTGTATCTGTTAAATTCTGCAAATTGTTGTATGTAATCCCATACTTCTTTGTTGCTTGTATGGAATATGTGTGCTCCATATTTATGTACATTTATTCCTTCTATATTCTCAGTATAGATATTTCCACCTATGTGTGGTCTTTTGTCTATTACAAGACATTTTTTTCCTTTTTTATTTGCTTCATATGCAAATATTGCACCAAATAGACCTGAGCCTACAATTAAATAATCATATTTCATGATTTTACCTCCCTTGATTTATTGAACTAATTTTTTTATTACTGGTATCTTTTTTAATAAAGTAGTTATAATTGCTGAAATAAATACTACAATAATTGTTTTTAAAGTATTAACTAATGTACCTCGTTGAACAATATCAATTTTCATTAATAACTGTATTACTAAAATATGTAAATAAAAAATTCCCATTGTATTTTTCCCAATATAGCTTAAAATTTTATTTAAATATTTGAATTTATACTTTCTTCCCTGTAAAAAAACAAATAACCCTATAGATAACAATACTGTAGAAAACCATTTGTATCCATCTTTTAAATATATTCCTTGCCATTCGAATGTATTTGCATAATATTTTTTTACTAACATTAATCCTATTATTCCAATAATAATTAATACAATAGATATACATGATATTATTTTATTTTTTTTACATTTTTCATATAAATTATATTTGTATAAAAAGCCACCAAATAAAAAATAAAATAACATATGGGAATACTTTCCAAATGGATTTACATTTATTATTTCATTAAAATTAATACTGTTTATATTAAAATACTTTAAAATTAGCCCAAACGTTTGAGGAAGTATTGAAATTATAAATATTGCCAAAAGTAAAAATATTAATAAATTTTTATAATCATTAAAATTCTTAAAGCATAAATTAAACATTGGATAAATTATATATATAGACAAATATACATACATAAACCAAAAATGTCCAACAGGTATCCCTTTTAACGAAGAAAAAAGTAATATATAATTTATAATTTGTCCCTTTGAGAATGCATTGATTTTTATATAACCAAAAAAGTTATAAAAAATTAAATAAATTATTTTCCATATACATATAATCAGATAAATAGAAATTAATTTATTTATATATCTTTTAAAATCAAATTTTTTCTCTTTATTTAAAATTATAGCACCTGTTACCATAAAAAAACATGGAACAGCCCCCCAGCATATTATCATAGCAATATTGCCAACAACACTATTTTTATTTAATAGCGGTGTATGACAAAAAACCACTAAAAAAATACTTATACATTTTATAATATCTAAATATAATATGCGAGAGGCTTGTGATTTATCTGTTTGCATATTATTTTCCATTTTTTCTCCTTTAATCTTTTATATATAATACTTTTTTTCTTATTATACTAATTTTGCTTAATATCCATGTAATTATTATACTAATACAAAAAGATACAATAAATAAAATAAGTACTTTTATTGGATTTGATACTTTTATCATCTTTACATATTTTCTTAAAATCATTTCTACAATAATATGCACAAAAAATATTGATAAACTTATTTTAGAAATATATGTAAAAATTTTAACAATCCATTTATTAAAATTATCTGTATTTATTCTAGTAAATAATTCAAATAAAGCAAATGTACAAATAAATATAAAAGGTGAATTGTACCAAATATTATATTCAATCTTGTGCTCAAGTTCAAATATTTGTATATAACAAGAAATTATAAAAAATAAAATACTGGTAAACACTAGCCACTTTGTTTTTATTTTTTTTATTATTTTTTCTCTTATTAAATAGCCACCAACTATATACAATCCATAGCCTCCACCTAAAAAACTTATATCTAATATACAATTATATTGATCTAATTTAAATGTTTTTAATATTAAATTTAATGTTGGCATAATAAAAATACAAACAAATACTAATATTATTGGAATTTTTAATGTTTTTATTGAAAATGTATGTACTACTTTACTTACATATGGAATAGCAATATATATACCTATTATTATTGGCATATACCACATATTCATAAGTGGTACTTTTTGCAAAAACAACATTTCTTTTATTAATGAATAAGTATCAAATGGTTTATTATTGTATAATGACAAAAAAATATTATAAATCAAAATCCATACCTCTGTTGTTACTATTAAAGATAATAAATTATTTTTATAAAATTTTTTTATGTCTGCATCATTATCGTATTTTTTATTCAATAATAAATAACCTGTAAGGAATAAAAATAGTGGTACACCTATTCTTCCTAATGTAAATACAATTGTTTTAAAAATTCTTGCATTTAAACTAATTGAAACCCATCCCTGTAAATTCATTTTATATATTAACTCTACACTATGACATAATACAACAAATATGATTGCAAAAGTTCTTGCAATGTCTAAATATATAATTCTATTCTTTTCTTGATTACATCCGTTCATTCCCTTTGATTACTATATTTTGAATCCTTTCCATTTTAATCCACCTTTTAATACTTATAAATATATAATAATTCTACCTCGTTGATTTATTAAACTAATGTCTTGATGGTATTATTTTATTAATTATTTCTTTCACAATATCTTTATAAAAAATAATAATAATAATAAAATAAATCAATAGAACCAAAATAGAATTTTTTATTGCATAAACTATCCAAGAAATCACATTAACATCTATAAATTTAAATAATATATTAGATAATATTACAGAAATTATTAATCCCATTGCAAAAATGCTTATTATTTTAATTGAGTGTTTAATTTTTCTATTTAAAATATTGTTTTTTAAATACCATATATGAAATCCTGTCCTATAAGCCATTGCAACAAGAGTTCCAACTGCAACTCCAATAATTCCAAATTTAGGCACTAACAAAAGTGAAATAGCAATATTAAGACCAGCTTCTATATATGCATACTTACTAATTTCCTTAAATTTATTTGAACTATATGCAACTTGCAAATATGGTTCTCTAATACAATATAACATTTCTGCAATTATCATAAGCCATCCAAAAATAGGTTGATAATAATTAGTATCATTTATACCATAAGTATAAATTTGAACAAAAGGAGTTATTAGTAATCCTCCAATTGTAAAAAAGATAAAAGTTATAAGTAATATTATAAATTCATATTTATTAAAAAATTTATTTATTGTCTCCTTATCATCTCTTGCAAGACTATGTCCAAGTGTTGGCACTATTCCTGCAGATATTGATGTAATTAAACTTTTTAAACCATTTACAACTAAATAATATATTGAATAAATAGATACATCCTTTAGATTTGTAAGAATTGTTAATAAAATTATATCTGTATTATTATGTATGAAAGCTGCAGTATTAATTCCAAATCCATTCCACCTTTGTGAAATTGCTTCCTTATCTGGTTTTACATTCTTAGTTATATCAAAATGTTTCTCAATATAAATATTAAATGTTATAGGTTGAATTAAATATATAATGGCAGTAGCTAATTTAACTACGTGTATATCTGGAAATATATTAATTAAAATCACAACACTAATAGTGTTCAATATAATACAAATAATTTGAACAATAGAAACCAATGCCACCTTTTTATCCGCTTGCAAAAGAATTCTCCATGTCAAAGAGAAAAAATATTGCATAAATAAATTTATACTTAAAATCCAAGTCAAAGAACATATAAATTCAAATGAAAAGCTAGATGTAACAACTATTGGATATATTATGCTCAAAAATAAAGTATAAACAAGAAATATAATTGCTAATTTTTTAAAAAATTTATTTGTAGCTTTTACAATTCCACTAACTTTATTATAGTTTTTTTCTTCTAAAGGTTTATATAAACTTGCTAATACTACCCCTGTTAGTCCGCCTTCTATTAGTGATATATAACTCAAAAATTGATTCAATGATGAAACCAGTCCATTTACATCAGAGCCAAATGTTTTCAATATCAATCTTGGTATAATAAATCCGCTTATAATTGTAACTATTTGTAATAATAATGAAAAAATCGTATTAATAAGTGTAATATTTTTTGTTTTTTGGTTATTCATTTTTTACCTCTTGTTATTTATTTTCTAGAAATTGTAGTTCAAATATTGATTCAGCAATTTTTATATCTTTCATTGTTGTTATTTTAATATTATTATAATCTGTTTCTACTGTATGTAAAGATTGTCCATAATAGTTCATCATTGTTGCTGAATCTGTAAAATTTTTAATATTTTCTTTTAAAGCTCTTTCATGACATTCTAAAATATTTTTAAGCCAAAAACTCTGTGGTGCTTTTATAAAAACACAGTTATCCCTGTTAGGAATTGATTGAATTTCCCCCTCACTATCTACTATAGATATTGTTTCTGTGGCTTTGACAATTGAAACTGATGAACCATATTTTATAACAGAACTAATATTGTCATCTATTAATTCGTTATTTATAAATGGTCTAACTCCATCATTTAATATTACAATATTGTCATCTCCATAGAATTTTTTCACACATTTCAATCCCTCATATATTGATAATTGTCCTGTTTCTCCTCCTCCAATCACATGTTCTGCCTTATCAATTTTATATTTTTCTAGCATATTATTTGTTTGTTCAATCCATTCTCTTAGAGTTACTATTACGATTTTATCAATGTTTTTATTATTTTGAAATGCTTTACATGTTCTAATCAGAATTGGAACACCATATATTTCTAAAAATTGTTTAGGAATACTAGCATTCTTCATCCTTGTTCCTTTTCCCCCAGCAAAAATAATTGCAATATTCATATTTGATTCTTCCTTTCTTTATTTCCAATATATTTCATTTAAATGTGCCACTTGTTGCTCTTTTGGTGGTAACTTCATATAATCTCCAAATCTATGCTTCAAAAAAGCCTCATAATCTTTAACTGACATTAACTTTATATTGTCAAACTGTAAATCTGTGTACTCCTCAAATATTTTAGCAGAAAATATATCTTTCTTTCCTGTACCATTAACTAAAACACCTGCAAGATCACATATCTTGTTATTGTCTTTCATAGCTAATTTTTCAATTTTATTTAAATAAAACTTATAATCTCTAAAAAATATTATATTTTTTAGAAATCTTTTTAGGATTGATGGAGTAACTTCTTTTTGTTTAGAAAAGCATTTACTTAATCCCTTACAATAAAATTCTATTTTCTTTAGTTTTATATCTAAATTAGATGTTGAAACTTTATCAATGGGAAAAACATCAACATTTACCCCTAAATTCTTAATTTCCTTGTAATTTTTTTCTCTTAAGCATGTCCTATTATCTGACACTTTTACAAAAGGATAATAATAATCATTATTTAATCTTTTTTCAAATATAGAAAATTGTTCTTTTTTATTTGAATTGTATATTTCAATAAATCTTTCATAATCTTTCCTTGGCATTGCAATATCAATATCGTCATCCCATGGTATAAAGCCTTTATGTCTAACAGCTCCTATAAGTGTACCTCCAATGATGGTGTATTTTATATTGTTTTCCCTGCATACTCTATCAATATCATTAATAATTTCAAGTTCTATTTGATGTATTTCATCTAAATTAATTTTTTTAACCATTTTGCTTTCCTCTCCTCCTTTATTTATTTGGTTTTTTAACTCAAATTTACCATTCCCGGCAACAAAATAAAGAATAAAAATATTAATAGTTGGCATAATCATATTTGTTTCTGTAAAACCTTCAAATAATATTATACTTAATATTAATAGATATAAATAATCATTTTTCTGATAAGCTTTTTTTGATGAACGATAAAATATAATATAATAAAGTATATACTGTAATACTCCTTGATTTATTAATAATTTTAAATACATATTATCTAAATATTCACCATATCCTAACTTAACTGGTATTTCAGTTCCAAATAAAGAAATACCAAATTTATTAATAAATATTATATAATTAGAGTATCTATTACTAAAGATCTTATCAAGCTTCGATAAAATGTCAATATTTGAATATGATAAAATAACAGTAAATATTGTTAATAAAGTAAAAATTCCAAATAGGTTAATTACAATACATTTTATATTTTGACTTTTTTTAAATTTCATCCTAATCTTTTCTGGTGTACAATAATAAAGTATATTTAATACATAAAATACAAGTAATGACAAAGCTGACATTCTTGAGTTTGCTACAAAATAAATAAATCCCACTAATATTGGTACAATTCCAAAAGTAATAATTTTATATAACTTAATATTATTGTTTTTATAGATTATATACACAGTCTCAAATAATATCATTATAATATATATACTTAAACTATTAGGGTGATTAAATCCAAATGAATATCTTACCGAATGATCTTGACGTAATAAATAATTGTTTTCTATAATCCCTAATAATGGTAAAAAAATAAGCAATACTGTTAATAATATTTTCATTGCAACATCAACTTTTATAAACTTATCAAACTCAATTGTATATAAAGCCGCAACTAACAATAACAATCTTATAACTGTAAAATTATTAGTAAAAATCCACGATATTATGGCTATTATAAAAAAAGCAATATATATATAAGTTGGTTTATGTTGTATTTTTTTATTTGTTCTAAAATTCATAGCTATATAAATTAATATTAGAATATATCCTATAATAGTTATGTATCTTTGATTATTGCTTATGAAATTTATTTCTTTGCACACATCTGTTATAAGCAAAAATAAATAGCCTACATAAAAAATTAAAAAAGCTGGTAATTTTTTATTTTTCATATTTCCCTTCTTTCACTAACAATCTTTCTAATTTTTGTGCTTCTGTAATAATATCGTAGCCAGATTTTCTTATCAAGTCCATATCCAGTAAATTTCTATCATAATTTTTATATGTATTTATAATTATATTAGCCCATCTATTAGCTCCTTCATCTAAATCAATAAAATGTATAAGTTTTTTATTTATAATTACTTTGCTACTAATCCTTCCCTTTGATAAATATACTGGTAAAGATGCAGCCTGTGCTTCTATCGGTGCTAAAGGCAACCCCTCAAATAAGGATGGAAAAAGAAATACATCAAACATTTGCATTAAGCAATTTACATCATCTCTAACTCCTAGAAGTATTATATTATTTTGTTGTTTATATTCTTTAATTAATTTTTCAATTTTTCCTTTATCAGGTCCATCTCCAACTAAAAAAAGTTTTGATTTAGGTATTGATTTATTGATATCATTAAAAATTTTAATTATATATTCTTGATTTTTTTGAAAGTGCATTCTTCCAACATTTCCTATAACTAATTCATCACTTTCTATATTAAATTGTTTTCTATAATTATCTCTAATTTCTTTATCAAATTTATATATATCACAATTAATAGCATTTTTTATAATTACATATTTTGAACTATTTATTATTTTTTTTGAATAAAACCATTTACTAGCTTCATCTGAACATGTCCAAAAATCAGTAGCATATCTACCAATAAGTATTCTATTAAATCTATGTAATATCCCTCTAAGAAAGGAATCCATATTTTGTGAATTATGTGCATGTATTATTCTTTTACTTATTCCATATTTTTTTGCATATTTTAAGTAATCAATATTTGCCAAGCTACATACATTAACCCATATTGCAAAATATTCATTAGCATGTTTAACAAAAAAATTTTCCATATCTTTTTTAAATTTTTTTGTATTTTGACTTCTTGCAGTAATTCTATAAATTTTTCCACCTAAAGCATTAATTTCCTTCTCATAAGACACTTTTTCTGTATTGCATAAAAAATCAAATTGAATTTTTTTTCGATCAATGTGTCTATAATAATTCATTATAACACTTTCTATCCCTCCTGGATTTTCTGTAATCCCAAATACTAAAATTTTTTTCATACTCATACCTCATTTTTTTCTATTCTGTTTTTGCCTAATTTTGCATATAATTGCAGTTAACCAATACAATTTATGTTTTAAAGTATATAAAGTTATTTTTCTTGTTAATGAAATATTATTATAATTACTTTTTTTTAATCCAATGATAAATAAATCATTGTTAATTACTTCTTTAAGCATATTTTTTCTTTGTGCATTACACATTTTATTATCAGGATGATAACAATAATTTACAATAATTAGCATAATGTGATATGCCACAAAATTATAGTAGTTTTGTTTTATTTCAATATTTTCTTCATTTTCCTCGTTATATTCTTGCCAAATATATTCTTCAATTATTTTCATTGATTTTAAGTATTTATTTGCATAATTTTCATCATATCTTTTTACCACTGACTGATTGTTAATTCTATAATTATATAATGGCTGTTTTAAAAAAACAGCTTTTTTTATATATGTTGATAATTGAATATTAAATAATGCATCTTCTCCCACTTCTATTCTTTCATTAAAAGAAATACTTTTTAAAACCTCTTTTTTTATTAACTTCATATGACAAAATCCAAATCCAGTTTGAGGATTTAAAGATTTTACTAAATATTCATTTGAGTTTAAAAAAACTTCTTGGTTGTTTGCGTTAATTTTTTCTATTCGATTATCTGTAATCCTATTATAGCCACATAAAGCAATATCTGCTTGCTCTTGAGTAACTTTATTTAATAAGGTTTGACAAAAAGTTTGTTCTATCCAATCATCTGCATCTACAAAAGAAATCCATTCACCCTTGGCAATTTTTAGACCTTTATTCCTTGCAGAACTTACCCCTCCATTTTCCTTATGTACAACAATTATTCTATTATCTTTTTTAGCATATTCATCACAAATTATTCCAGAATTATCATTAGAACCATCATCTATTAGTATGATTTCAATATTTTCATATGTTTGATTTACTATGCTTTCAATGCATTTATTCAAATATTTTTCTACATTATATATTGGAACAATTATACTTATTAAATCCTTCATTTTTAAAAACTCTTCTCATATTTTTTCTTTGTAAATTTAGCCATTAAAAAGGCAAAACCTTTCTTAAACCAATTTACTTTTTCTATATCAATAACTCTTACTTCTTTGTAGCTCAAATTATTTGTATTAATCCAAACATCTAATAGAAGTTCGCTAATTCTCCCCGGATATCTAGCATGAAAATTATCATATTTTTCTGGCGGAACTATTTTTTCTAATTCAAATAAAATATCAAATAGCCAAGTGCAATATGCATCTAAAAGCTCTTTTTTCATTATAAACATATTAAACATATGTGCTGATGTTCTCTTGTGTAATTTATCAAATTCATCTAAATATTTTGGATATTTTTTTTCTATGATTTTTCTTGTTTCATCAAGTGGTTCAACATGCATTGTATTTTTATAATGAGAATATAGATTTTCTATGTAATATTTCCTTTTTTTAGGTAATATTATGTCTGTATTATCTAATATTTGGTCTACATCATTACCTGTTATTACATTGTTTATTCTTCCTTTTATATCTTTTGGAAGTTTTTTACTAACAGAAAAATGCCTTCTATAATGGGTTAAACCTATATAGTCGGCACTTAAATTCTTCCATGCCCAATATAGTCCTGTAAGTTCGCAAAAATAAGGATTTTTTGAAGATATATTATCCCCTTCATTATCTGGTTGATACCCTAAATTTTCTTTTCCTTCTTTTCCAACTTGTACAGGAACATACATTTTGTCATTTGGCATTTTATATTTTTTATGTGTTGCAATTATTATTTTTGTATTTTTCACTTTATATTGCCCCTTCTTTTTTGAATATTTTTGTAAATGTTTTTAAAATTAATTTTATATCTAATTTAGTACATCTTGTATTTAGATATTCTATATCCATATTTAATCTTTCTTGAAAAGTAACATCACTTCTTCCACTAACCTGCCATATTCCAGTAAGACCAGGTTTACATTTTATAATTTTTTTATAATATTCACCCATATCCTTTTTTTCCTTAAATAAATATGGTCTTGGTCCAACTATGCTCATTTTTCCTTTTAGTACATTAATAAATTGTGGAAATTCATCTAGACTTGTTTTTCTTAATATTTTTCCAATTTTTGTTATTCTTGGATCTTCTTTTAATTTCTTATATTCTTTATATTCTTTTGCAGCCTCAGGGTTTTCCTTTAAATATTTTTTTAGTTTTTTATCTGCACCTACTACCATTGTTCTATATTTGTATATTCTAAACATTTTTCCATCTTGTCCAATTCTTTTTTGTATGTAAAATATTGGTCCATTGTCCCCTTTGGTAATTAAGTTTGCTATATATACAACTACCGTTAGTGGTATTAATAATATACATCCAATAATTGCTCCAATAATATCTATAGTTCTTTTTATTGTTTTATATAATATTTTTTCTTCATTTTCTATTTCTCTTGCTGGGGCTAAATTTGTAATTATACTTGTTGCATAGTTTAGATTTTGTTCTCTTGTTTCCATTTATAAACTTACCCCTTTCTAAAAAAATGTTATCTAAGGCAATTATATATATATATATATCAAAAGTCAACATTAAAAACTTATTTTCTACAAAAAAATAACTTCCAAAATATCAAAATTTAGGAAGTTATCTTATATTTTATTTATATCCTGTTTTCTTAATAATAGAATCGCTTGTCGCTTTTATAGAATCTGGTAATGTATAATCTGGATCATTAAATAATTCTTGATGTAACTTTATAACATTACTTTCAAGTGTAACAGGTACACCATACCATCTGTCTAAAGTAATTCCTTTTGTTTCATATGGCCATCCAACACTGTTTGAAATTTTATAACTAATCATGTCTGGTATCATTGACATTATTGTTCCAGCAGAAATATTTGTATAAACTTTTGGTAAAATATTATCTGCAAAATTATTTATTTCACCAATATTCTTAGTCTTTAATTTATTTACCATTGCTTCAATAACTATTCTCATACGTTCTGTTCTTTTATAGTCTCCACCTGATGTATACCTTATTCTAGAATATGCTACTGCTTGAACACCATCTAAAGTCTGTTTTCCAGCAGATGTTACATGGTTTGCAGTTTTATGTGTTATTTTTGCTGTTGCATCTATGTAATCATTTATATATTTAATTTCAGAATTTTCTACATTTATTGTAACTCCTCCTAATTCGTCTACAGCATCAGATACAGAGTCAAAGTTTACAGTTACAAATTCTGATATATTTAAGTCTAAGTTTGTATTTAATGTGTTTATTGCAAGAGGTGCCTCACCATAAGAATATGCATGTGTTATTTTATCTAATCCATGTCCTTCTATTTTTACATATGTATCTCTATAAACTGAAATTAGTCTAACTTCTTTTGTTTCATTATTTATACTTGCTATTATTATACAATCACTTCTGTTTCCTTTTCCATAGTCATCTTCTCTACTATCTACCCCAAATATTGCAATATTTCTATATTTTGAAAGTTTACTACTTGCCTCGTCTGTTATTCCTAATTGTGACTCGTCAAGTTGTACTGTATTCATTTTTCCTAATTTGTCATTAATATAAATATATGCTGCACCTACTATTGCTGCAAATAATATTACTAATATCAACACTATTATTCCAAATATTTTTAATCCCTTTTTTTTCTTTTTAGTTTTCTTTCCATTGCTTTCATCTTTATTATTTTTTTGGAAAGCTTTTGGTATTTCTTCATTTTCTTCTGCATTATAATCCTTTGAATGTTTTCCGCTCATTTTTTACCTCCATTTTTTCTATTGTTAAACACTGTCATAATAGCACTATTTTTTTTATATGGCAAGGTTTTTGATAAAAAAAATACTATTTATATTTTATAAATAGTATTTTTTATGTATATATTAATTATCTACGAACTTTTTCTTACAGTCATATAGGTATTAGCACAATCTACAAAAAACATTAATGCAAATATAAAAGCCAAAAATAAAATTACGTACATAGCTATAATACCTATTTTAATTGAAGCTCCTGTAAAATAGCAAAACCATTTAATTAATCTATAATGTATTGAATCCATTCCTTTTTTATAGCTATTGTTTTTTGCTTGAATTAAATCAACAACAGGAAACATATATATTTCTGATAGTAAATACAATTCATCTGTTGATGGATATATTAACCCAAGTTCCCATTTTTTTATTATTTTTTCTTCAATATATGTTCCTTTTTGATTTAATTTTTCTGTTATATCTAAATAAGTATAATTTTTACTTTCTCTTAATTCTAGCAATACTTCTTCCAATGTTCTTGCTTCAATAACTTGTTTTTTTTCTTCCATATTTTCACCCTTATTTTAATTTAAATATTTTTTTAAAAACTTACCTGTATAACTTCTTTCATTTTTGCAAATTTGTTCTGGAGTTCCAACTGCAACTACTTCTCCTCCATTATCTCCACCTTCTGGTCCTAAGTCTATGATATAGTCTGCAGTTTTTATTAAATCTAAATTATGTTCTATTACTATTATTGTATTTCCAGTATCAACTAATCTTTGAAGTATATCTACTAATTTATGGACATCAGCAATATGTAAACCTGTTGTTGGTTCATCTAAAATATATAATGTCTTACCTGTTGCTTTTTTAGAAAGTTCTGTTGCAAGTTTTACACGTTGTGCTTCTCCACCTGATAATGTTGTAGATGGCTGTCCAAGTTTTATATAGCCTAGTCCAACATCTAATAATGTTTGTATTTTATTTTTTATTTTTGGTATTTTGTCAAAAAACTCTATTGCTTCTTCTACTGTCATATCTAAAACATCTGCAATTGTTTTTCCTTTATATTTTACTTCTAATGTTTCTCTGTTATATCTTTTACCTTTACATACTTCACATGGTACATATATGTCTGGTAAAAAGTGCATTTCTATTTTGTGTACTCCATCTCCATTGCAACTTTCGCATCTTCCACCTGCAACATTAAAGCTAAATCTTCCTTTTTGATAGCCTCTAAGTTTTGCTTCTTCTGTTTGTGCAAATATGTCCCTTATTAAATCAAATACCCCTGTATATGTAGCAGGATTAGAACGTGGCGTTCTTCCTATTGGTGACTGATCTATATTTATAATTTTATCTATATTTTTTAATCCTTTTACACCTTTACATTTTCCAGGTTTTTCATTTGAACCATTTAGTTCTTTTGCTATTGTCTTATATAACACCTCATTAACTAATGTTGATTTTCCTGAGCCAGATACTCCTGTTACGCAGTTAAATACCCCAAGTGGAAATGTAACTGTTATATTTTTTAGGTTATTTTCTGTTGCCCCCTCTACTTCTATACATTTAGATTTTATATGTTTTCTTCTTTTTTTAGGTACTGGTATTTTCTTTCTTCCACTTAAATATTGTCCTGTTATTGAATTTTCTACCATTTTTACTTCTTCTGCAGTTCCTTGTGCCATAACATTTCCACCATGCGTTCCTGCTCCTGGTCCTATATCTATTATTTGATCTGCTGCATACATTGTATCTTCATCATGTTCAACAACTAATAATGTATTTCCTAAGTCCCTTAATTTTTTTAGTGTTGCTAGTAATTTGTCATTATCTCTTTGGTGCAAACCAATACTTGGTTCATCTAATATATATAATACTCCTGTAAGTCCTGAACCAATTTGAGTTGCAAGTCTTATTCTTTGTGCTTCACCTCCAGATAATGTCCCAGCACTTCTAGATAATGTTAAGTATTCAAGGCCTACATCCATTAAAAATTGTAACCTTTGATTTATTTCTTTTAAAATTAAATCTGATATCATTGCTTGTGTTTTGTTTAGTTCTAAAGTTTGTAAATATTCTTTTATTTTATTAATTGGCATGTTAGTTAGCTCGTTTATGTTTTTGTCTCCAATTTTTATTGATAATATTTCTGGTTTTAATCTAGCTCCATTACAGTCATGGCATGGAAGATCTGTCATATACATTTCATAAAAATCTCTCATACCTTGAGATTTAGTTTCATTGTGTCTTCTATCTAATGTTGGTATAACACCTTCAAATGGTGCAGTAAATTTTCTTGTACCTGCATATGAAGAGTACTCAAAATCTATTTGTTCGTCTCCTGTACCATAAAGAATTTTTTCCATAAACCATCTAGGCAAGTCTTTTATTTTTTTGTTTTTAATTTCTACACCATAATGTTTTGCAATACTTTCAAAATACATTTTTGCCATTGTATCGCCTTTTTTCATTGTACTTGCTCCAAATGCTTTTATTCCATCATATAATGTTTTATTTTTGTCTGGAACAATTAAATCTTCATCCATTTTCATTAAATAGCCAATTCCTGTACATGTAGGACAAGCCCCAAAAGGATTGTTAAATGAAAACATTCTTGGTGTAAGTTCTGGAAAACTAAAGCCACAATCTGGGCATGCATAATTTGTACTATATAATACTGGTTTTTTACCTACTATATCAATTAAAACTAAATTATTAGCATGTTTTAGTGCCGTTTCAACAGACTCAGTTAATCTACTTATAATATCAGGTTTAATAACAAGCCTATCTACAACTAATTCAACATCATGTTTTTTCTTTCTATCTAGTTCTATATCATCAGAAAGATCATAAATATCGCCATCAATTCTAACTCTTACAAAGCCTTCTTTTTGATAACCTTCAAGTTGTTTTACAAACTCGCCCTTACGCCCTCTTACAACAGGAGCCAAAATTTGTATTTTAGTTCCTTCATCTAATTCCATAATATTATCTACAATTTGATCAATTGATTGTTTTTCAATCTTTTTATGGCAATTTGGACAATATGGTACACCGATTCTTGCATAAAGTAGACGAATATAATCATATATTTCAGTTACAGTTCCAACAGTTGAACGAGGATTTTTAGAAGTTGTCTTTTGGTCAATAGAAATTGCAGGAGAAAGTCCTTCTATGCTTTCAACATCTGGTTTTTCCATTAATCCCAAAAACTGCCTTGCATATGAAGACAAGCTTTCAACATATCTTCTTTGTCCTTCTGCATATAAAGTATCAAAAGCTAAACTAGACTTTCCTGATCCAGAAAGCCCAGTAATAACAACAAGTTTATCTCTAGGAATTTCTAAGTTTATATTTTTTAAGTTATGCTCTTTAGCACCCTTAATTACAATTTTATCATTATTCATAATATTAAAGCCCCCTAAATATTGCCACGGTTCCGGGTTTATTTGGCAATTTATTGCCAAAGTACCAGGTTTATTTCAATATTTCGTTTTTATTATACAATATTCTTTTTAGAAAAACAAGAGTTTGCATTATAAATATTTTCCAATATAAAAACCCGTATTTAACAATACGGGTTTTTTACGTGTTTTACATAGAGCAGGCATTATATGCCCAAGACGTAATAAACAATTTGTTTCTGTTACAGTGTTTAGCAATATATTTGTTTACAGCAGCTCCAGCCCAATTGCAATCTCCAAGATTATGTTCAAAACCGTAATCCTCGATATCGGCTATAGAAATTTTCTTGATAAATGCTGGAGTTGAAGTATTGTTATAATATTTTGCAATACTTATGCCTCTTTCCTCGTCATTGTCACCAGAGTCATCTCCAAAAATGTCAATAACCACAATTGGTGTCTTCCTTATTGCAAACTCCTTTTGCTTGATTTCCTCAATTATCTCGGAAGTTTCACCTGTCAACAGTTCTGCTAACTCTACATAGTTTTTCATAAAAATCTCCTTGTAATTACAATTTGAGATTTGTAACTAGTATATATTATTACTCCCTATACCAAGGATAGAATAACAGTATTATATATTATTTACATAATTTTGTCAATGTGTGTAATTTACATATAAAGTCTATTCATTATTTGTGTTGGATCTTTAAACAAATTTATATTAGGTGGATTATATGTAAACAATATAAATGAAATTAGAAAATAAAATATTATAGCTGAACTTAATATTTTTGATAATGTAGTAGATTCTGATTTTCTTATCATAAGTTTATACGAAACCCATTCTCCCAAAATAATACTTATTATAAATGTTAAAATATCAATAATAAAAAAGGTTTTTCCAATTATTCCTGTATATGTGTAATAAAATACAATAATAAATGCTATTGCAAGAAAAATTCCTAAAGATTTTGCTTCTATATAATTATTAGCCTCTTTTTTTACAACGAAATATTCTACTATTGCTAAAATAAGCATTGGATAAAACACTAATTTTAAATGTTCCCATACACTTTCATTTGTAGCACTAAATAAACCTACAATTCTGTTTTCTCCACTCCATTCATATGTAAAATGTAATAACGTTCCAAATACAATTGCTAATATAATTACAACTATTTGAACTGTTTTTAATTTTTTATTCATAAAAAAGCCTCCTTATTAAATTATATTATAAGCAAGGCTTTTATATTATTTATTTTACAATTTTGGCTGGAACTCCAACCACAGTTACATTATCTGGAACATCTTTTAACACAACCGCATTCGCTCCTATTTTTACATTGTTTCCTATTTTTATTGGTCCAAGCACTTTGCTTCCAGAACCTACCATTACATTATTTCCTATATCTGGGTGTCTTTTATATTTATCTTTCCCTGTTCCTCCTAAGGTAGAATTATGATATATAGTGCAATCATCTCCAATAGTTGCTGTTTCTCCTATTACTATTCCCATTCCATGGTCAATAAACAACCTTCTTCCAATTGTAGCTCCTGGATGGATTTCTATTCCTGTAAAAAATCTACCTATTTGTGAAACCAATCTTGCTAAAAACAATAATTTATGTCTATATAAAAAATGTGATAATCTGTGAAATACCAATATGTGAAAACCTGGATATAAAATTATTACTTCAATTACATTTCTAGAAGCAGGATCTTTATTTAAAATATTTTTTGCATCTTCGTATAATTCTTTAAAAAAAAGCATACACATCACCTTAATATATGATATGTATACTTTTTATTTTAGTGAAAGTTACCTTCCACCTCCACCGTCCACCGGCCTCCTCCGCCGGCCTCCGCCTCCAGAAAATCCTCCGCCACCGCCAGAAGCAGAAGAATATGAAGAACTTATTGCTGTACTAATTGATCTAGAAAAGCTTGAAGAAAAGTCTGTATTCATCATTAATCCAATATATACACCATTGCTTAAATTTTCCGTATTTTCTATTGATGGATATGCAATTTTTAGCTGTTTTAACACTTTGTCTGCAATTCCAAATGCAGTTGCATATACAAGATATTCTTCCCAAAGTACAATTTCTGGTAGTTCTTTTTTATCAATCATAGAAAAATTCTCCATATAATTTTTAAGTCCTTTCCACTTTGCTGATTCATCTACCCCATTTTGTGTATATAAATTTGTATTTTTTAACATTTTAGAATTTTCAATTAAATTTATTATTGTTACAATACATGTAAAACCAATAACAATTAATATATATGGTGACAAAAGTGCTGCCAATATACTTCCAAATATTATTTGGAAAAATAAAAAAAACGAATTTAAAATTATATTTAAAATATAACTATTATAATTATTTTTTTCATTAACATCTAGATATTTTTCCACAATCAATTTATTTTCAATGCATTTTTCCATTTTTCCTTTTAAGCTTATGGTTTTTGATGAATTTGTACTTATATATTTTTGCAATTCCTTTATACTTATATAAGTTTTATCTTTACATGCTTTTAGTAAAAAATCAGATACTACTTTCTCATCTTCATTAAGTTTTTCTAAATTATTAGTATTTAATATATTTATTATAATGTTATCTTTTTTATTTTCATCAGTTTTGAATTCTATACATTTTTTTAGGCTTAAATTTAATAATGTTGCTGTAAATACTGGTCCTATTTGTGTGCCTGAAAACTGCCCTGGCAATTCTTTTAATAAAAATAAAGCCTCACCTGCCGATACATTTGTTTTTGGTATGTCTCTATAATATTCATAGTTTTCTTCCGGCTCAAATTTTTTTAAATTCTTTAACACTTTTTTATATTTTATAATTTTCTTTATTGAAAATATAGAAACTATTAAACATATTATACCAACAGCTATTGAAATAAATATTTTTATATTCTTTTTCATTGTTCTTATTGCATTTGCTTCATTTGCCCACTGGGTTTCTTCATCTATAATATCTTGCAAACTTTTGGAATAGTCTGTTTTTTCTACATAACTTACCATATCATTTGGCATTGCTATTCTAACTTCTACAAATCTTCCAGATCTAAATTTATTAATATTAAATTTTACTGTTTCTTTATTTGTTACATATATTTCACCATTTAAGTCTTCTGTATGTCCCCATACTCTTATGTCAGACTTATCTTCTACTTCTGTAGGCAATTTAATTGTACCTGTAATTTCATTTGCACTTATTTCAAAATCTTCTCCAACAAATTTCCAATATAATTCTGAACAATCACTGTATTTTGAAATCACATCTTCTACTGTATAGCTTATTTTGTATGTTCTTTGCCCACTTTCATTATCCATACCAACTCCCCATGCAATTTCAAAATTTCCATCAAATTTTTCTAATCCATAGTAGCATCCTTTTGTTACATGATACATTTCCCTATATATTTGAGAAAAACTTTTTTCATAGCCATCTGTTACATCCATAACTTCTACATTTGATATATTTGAAAATTTTGTTTTATCTAGTTCAAAAGTTTTATATAATGTATTAGTATTTTCTATATCTATATTCCATGTTTCAATTACATCCATGCTTCCGTCCGTATTAATTTTTGCTTCAAAATCTAGTTTTTTCAAATATAAATCCCCTGACGCTTGAACATGTGTATTTAATAATATTATTCCTACAAAAAACAATATTAAAAATATAAGTTTTTTTATTTTACTCATAACTCCTCCTAATTATTTAATCCGTACTTGTTGTCTAATATTTTCAATTTTTTTATTTATCTCATCAATATTTCCGTATTCCATTTATTGTGTTATTATTTAATTTATACTTTTGTTTTAATTTTAAAATTCTTTTTACACTCCTATTTATTCTGCCAATATTAATTTTATTTTCTTTAACCATATTAACAATTTGTAAATAACATTTTTCTTCTTCTTTTTGATTATATCTAAATACAATGATGTCGTTTCCTGCTTCAAATGCTTTTTTAAAAGCAAACCTTGGTCCATAAATAAGCCTAATTGCCCTCATTTTTAAGTCATCAGTTACAATAACCTTATTATACCTATAACCTTTTCTTAAATACTTATATATGAACTTTCTAGATAAAGATGCAGGATATATTCCTGTTACATTTTTTATAACTAAGTGTCCTATAAGTATTGCATCAGCGCCTTCATCAATTGCATTTTTAAAAGGTATCATGTCATCATTTTGAAGCTCAGAAATTTTCTTATTAATTATTGGCAATGAAAAATGTGAATCTTTCTTAGTTGCTCCATGCCCTGGAAAATGTTTTATTACAGAAATAATATTGTTTTGCTGTAATTGTTTCATATATTCTATTGCATATTTTGAAACATCGTCTTTATTTTCTCCAAATGCCCTATCTCCAACTACATGATTTTCTGAAAATCTCTTTATGTCCATAACTGGAGCAAAATTCATATTAAACCCAGATTCGTATAGTATTTTTGCTGTTATTTGTGCAGTATTTTTTACAAGTTCTATATCTTTTTTATTTGCAACTTTATTTGCTGCTGGAAGATTTTTTAGTTCTTTTGGCATTCTGTTTACTCTTCCGCCTTCTTGATCAATTGCAATAAACATTGGTATTTTATTGTTTTTATTTAATTCTTTTAGCTCATTTATAAGTTTTACCATACTATCATAGGACTTAAAATTTTTTCTATAAAGTATTATTCCTCCAATTTTATATTTTTGTATCATATTTTTTATTCTATCTGTAATATAGTTTGTATCCATTCCTATAATAAGCATTTGCCCTATTTTTTCTTCCAAACTTAATTCTTCTATATTTATTTCCATAATACCTCTTTTTCTTTTTTACTCATTATATACTTTTATACAAATATACGCAATAAAATTTTAAATTTTTACATATAGCTTTTTAATAAAAAATATGATAATATTTAAACAATAAACTTTAAAGGAGGACATTAAAATGGCATTTGACGGAATTGTAACAAAAGCAATTTCACAGGAATTACAAAATCTTTCTGGCGCAAGAATTGATAAAGTATATCAACCAAATAAAAATGAAATAATTATAGTTTTATATACAAATGGATGCAATTATGCTCTAAATATATGCATAGACTCCCAAAATGGAAGAATACATTTAACAACACATGCAAAACAAAACCCAAAAATTGCACCAAATTTTTGCATGCTTCTTAGAAAAAATATAATTGGACTAAGATTAAAAAATGTTATCACATCAGATTTAGAAAGGGTTATAACCATTGAACTTGAAGGATTTGATGATGTTGATGATATTATTTCAAAAAAAATAATAATAGAACTAATGGGCAAACATGGAAATATTATTTTACTAGACGAAAATAAAGTTATAATTGATAGCTTAAGACATATAAGTAATCAAAATGAATCATATAGAAATATTTATCCACATGAAAAATATATTTACCCAACTTCTACTAAATACAACTTTTTAGAAGTTTCTAATTATGAAGAGTTTAAGAAAAAATTAGATTTGACAAATTCTTATGAAGATTTACCTAAAGAAATTTCAAACAAATTTAATGGAATTTCAAAATCTTTTGTCTGTTCTATATTAAATAATTTACAAATATCAAAAGTCACAGAAAAATCTTTAGAACGAATTTATAATTATATAACAAATATAATAAATAACATAGGAACAGATAATTTAGATTTTCAAAACATAATAAATCAAGATGGAAAAATTAAAGATTATAGTTTGATTTTAAAAAATAATAATACTCCATATAATTTAAATTTTTTTATTGATGATTTTTACTACAATAAAGAAACTTCTGAAGAATTTAAAAATTATAGAAATACTGTTTTAAAAATAATTTTAAATGCTTTAAAAAAATATAACTCTAGATTAATTAATATTGACAAAAAATTGGATGAATGTAAAAACATGGATATCTATAAATTGTATGGAGAGCTAATTACATCAAATTTGTATAAAATCAAGCAAAATAATTGTGAAAGTATTACACTTGAGAATTATTATGATAATAATAATTTAATTAAAATACCTCTTGATAAAAAATACTTACCAAGTATAAATGCACAAAAATATTTTAAAAAATATAACAAATTAAAAAATACTTTAGAAATAGTTTCAAAGCAAAAGCAAGATACTCAAAAAGAACTAGATTACTTAGAAAGTATTGTGTATGAGTTAGAAAATTCAAAAACAACTAATGATATTGCCGATATATTTGAAGAAATTTCAGAAAATGTATTATTTAATGACATGATAGGTAAAACAAAATCCAACAAATTTTCTAAATATGAGAATAGTAAATCTTGTAAGAATTATAAAAAAGGAAGTTTAACAAAAAATAAAAATGTATCATTTAACCCTATAAAATACACTATTGAAGGTTTTACTGTTTTAGTTGGTAGAAATAATAAAGAAAATGATTATTTGACATTAAAATATGCAAGCAAACAAGACATATGGTTCCATACAAAAGATATTCATGGAAGCCATGTAATTTTAAAAACTTCACCTATGAAAAACATTAATAGTGTTGATGACATTAATAATGATATTTTAATTAAATGTGCTATACTTGCAGCCAAACACAGTAAAGCAAAGCAGTCATACAATGTTCCTGTTGATTATTGTTTAGTTAAATATGTAAAAAAACCTGCTAATTCAAAACCAGGCATGGTAATTTACTCTAACAATAAAACAATTTATGCTAAATTAGACTTTTAGACATTGGGACGGAGTTTTTGTCTTAAGGTTTTTAGCACTTTTATATATTTAATACCAAAACTAATAAAAAGCAGATAATATTAAAATAAAATTTTATCGTTCAAATAATTATCAAAGAAATTTTAAATTAATTTTATGGCACCCTTCC
>FR898628.1 GCA_000437215.1 Clostridium sp. CAG:440 | reverse complement strand
CCTTGTGCTGTTTCTGGTCTTAAATATATTTCAGAAGTTGTATCTTCTGTTACACCTTGAAATGTTTTAAACATAAGATTAAATTTTCTTATATCTGTAAAATTGTTTTTTCCACATGATGGACATGGAATTTTATTTTCTACTATAAAGTCTATTAATTGTTTGTCTGTCATTCCATCTGCTATCATGTCTTTTCCATTTTCATGTGCCCACTCTTCTATCAATTTGTCTGCTCTATGTCTTGTCTTACACTCTTTACAGTCAATTAGTGGGTCTGAAAATCCTCCAACATGTCCAGAAGCAACCCATGTTTCTGGATTCATAAGTATTGCAGCATCTAATCCTACAATATTTGGTTGTTCTTGTATAAATTTTTTTCTCCATGCTGCTTTTACATTGTTTTTTAATTCATTTCCTAAAGGTCCATAATCCCAAGTATTTGCTAATCCTCCATAAATTTCTGACCCTGGGTATATAAATCCTCTATTTTTGCATAATGCAACTAATGTGTCCATTGATTTTAACATAAAAATTCTCCTATTGTTTTTATTATTTTTTATTTTATTATTTATAACTACATTGCTTTTCTAAATAATTCTATAAATTCTTCTTTTGATACATCTCTTGGATTTCCTGGTTTACATGGATCTTCCATTGCTTTTTGTGCTAACATTTCAAAGTCTTCTTCTTTTGCTCCATAATCTTTTATTGTTTGTGTTATACCAACTTTTTTGCTAAGTTCTGATAACATCCATACAAATGTGTTTATGACATCTTGATCATTTAGATGTTCAGCATCTGGTCTTCCTATATTTACTAATATCTCTCTAAATCTTTGTGCACAAACTTCTCCATTAAATCTCATAACTGTTGGAAGTAACATTGCATTTGCTATTCCATGTGGTGTGTCATATACAGCTCCTAATTGGTGTGCCATTGAATGAACTATTCCAAGCCCCACATTTGAGAATCCCATTCCTGCAATATATTGAGCTAATCCCATTTTTTCAATTGCTTCTGGATCTTTTTCATTAACTGCTGCTGGTAAATACTTAAATATCATTTTTATTGCCTTCATATGAAACATATCAGACATTTCGTTATGAGCTTTTGTAATATAGCCTTCTACTGCGTGTGTTAAAGCATCCATTCCAGTTGCAGCAGCTAGACTTTTTGGCATTGATGCCATAAGTTCTGAATCTACTATAGCTATAATTGGAATGTCGTTTGGATCAACACATACCATTTTTACTTTTCTTTCTTCATCTGTTATTACATAATTTATTGTAACTTCTGCTGCAGTTCCAGCTGTTGTTGGTAATGCAATTATCGGCATTGCTCTATTTTTTGTATTTGATGCACCATTTAATGATTTAATGTCACTTCTATCTGGGTTTGTCATAACAATTGCAATTCCTTTAGATGTATCAATGCTTGATCCTCCACCTACAGCTACTATAACATCTGCATTAGAATTTTTGCATGCTTCTACTCCATCTGTTACGTTTTTTATTGTAGGGTTTGGTTTTATTTCTGAATATAATGTATATTCTATATTTGCTTTTTCTAATTCTTCTTCTACTTTTTTAGTTACTCCTGCATCTACTAATGATTTGTCACTTACTAAAAAAACTTTTTTAAATCCTCTTTTTTGTATTTCTCCGGCAAGTTCACTTCTTGCTCCATTTCCAAAATAAGATGTTTCATTTAATACAAATTTTGTACTCATCTTTCGTTCCTCCTTAATTTAACCTTTGTTATATTCTTTAGGTATTTCAAAGCTTACGCTGTCATCTACATTATAAGACATTTCAACTTTTAAAAGTTGTTCTATATCTCCTATATATGTTTTTATATACTTTAGGTTGTTACCTTCAAAATATAACCTTGTTTTAGTTTTGCTCTCATCTATTGTTGCTTTATAATTTATTAAAAATGGATAATTTCCGTACATATTCTTCATAGTAATATTCTTTATTATCTATTTTTTCCATACCTGATACATAGTCTTGTTTTAATAATTGTCTCATATTGTTTGTAACTTTTGTAAGGTATGTATTATTATTTTCATATGTGTAATATTTTTTTGTTCTATCTACAAGTACTGTTGTATTATTATTGTCTACAATATAAGTATTTTTTTCACCTTCGTCTACCACTTCAACATATGCCTTGTTTTCTTTTCTCGCTATTACAAGTTGGTTTTCATCATTTAGCATTGTTTTAAATGTATAGGTAGGATTTTCTTCTAATTTGCTACAAATTTCTTTAATCCTTGATATTCCTGTGTCTTGTTCTTGTATTTTAGTGCTATTGCTTTTATTGCTACTAAATATTATAACTAAAGCAACTGCAATTATTAATAATATCGCTATAATTGATATTATTATTATTTTCTTTTTTTTCATGTTTCCTCCTTTGTAATTATCAAAAATATTATATATATATTCCTATAAATGATAAAATAAATGCTACAACAATATAAATTACTTCAACTAATACAAATGTTTTTATTGCCTCTTCGTCTTTTTTATTAAATACAAATTTAACAGCAAAATATGTTAATACAATTGATATTGCTGAACATAAGCTTGAAATTGGACTTGTAATTTTATATGCAGATGAGCTTAATAAGTTAATAAGTGATATAAGTGCTGAAATAATAACAGGTATTTGTGCTACAGTTACAGCTGTAATCATTGTTGTTAGCGATTTTTTCTTTTCTTTGTTTAACATAAGCATTATTACTGCTAAAACTATTATTCCTAATGCTGGTGTAATTATTGCTCTAACTATTGCCCATATTGCAGCTCCTGCTGTTTGCTTAAATACTCCACTAAAGCATAATCTGAATAATTTTATTATTGTCCATATTGCAATTATTATTATTGCATATTTAAATGTTTTTCCTGTATTATCTTCTACTACTTTCTTTATTTCTTCTACAGGTTTTACAAATAGATTTTTCACAAAATCTTTTGTTTCTATACTGTCTTGTTTAATATTTACATTTTTTATTGTATCTTTAACTTGGTTTACAGTATTTGTTGTTTCTGATTTTAATTTTTCTGTATCAAAAGATCCTTCTTTCTTTTCTTCTGCCTTATTTTCCACTTTTTCTTTTATTTCTTCTGTTTTATTTTCTGTTTTTTTCTTTTCATCTTTTACTTCTTCTGTTTTGTTTTCTACAGTCTTTGTTTCTTCTTTTATTTCTTCTTGTTGTTTATTTTCTTTGTTTTCTTCCATTTTTATCACATTCCTTTCCTTTAAAAATATATTTATATTATACAACTTGTATTACAATTTTTCAACATTTTATTTTCCTAAATTAATTCCTATACTTTGGGCTGTTTTTATTAATGGATCATCCATTGTAATTTTTCTAATATTGCTGTTTGCTGTATTACCAGATGCTGCACCAATTTCTTTGTTATTTCCAACAACTTCTTCTAATGATGCACAATCTAATTTTCCGCCTTTGTATGTTACTAACACATTAAATTTTCCTTCCATTGCAAGTTGCATTGCTTTTACACCATATTTTGTAGATAAAACTCTATCATATGCTGTTGGAGTTCCTCCTCTTTGTACATAGCCTAAAACTGTACATCTTGAAACAAGCCCTGTTAACTCTTCTAGGTCACTTGCAACTTTTTCACCTATTCCTCCAAGTCTTATATTATCTAGTCCTTTTCCATCGTCTAATTTTTTCTTTACTACTATTTCTCCATCTTTTGGTTTTGCACCTTCTGACACAACTATAATACTAAAGTTTTTTCCTTCTTCTTGTCTTTGTTTTACTTTTTTAGCAACTTCATTTATGTCATATGGAATTTCTGGTATTAATGCTGCGTCTGCACCTCCAGCTATTGCTGATTCTAGTGCAATCCATCCCGCATACCTTCCCATTACTTCTAATACCATTATTCTATGATGAGATTCTGCTGTTGTATGAAGTCTGTCTAAAGCTTCTGTAGCAACTGATACTGCTGTATTATACCCAAAAGTTACATCTGTGTGTGCTACATCATTGTCTATTGTTTTTGGTACTCCAATTACATTTACTCCTCTTAATGAAAAGTCTCTTCCAGATTTTTGTGTTCCGTCTCCTCCTAGTGTAAATATGCAATCAAATCCTGCTTGTTTTATATTATCTATACATTTTTGTGACATATCTTTATAAACAGTTTTACCATTTTCTTCTACTTTTAAATTGAATACATTTGTACTGTTTGATGTTCCTATAATTGTTCCTCCTCTATGTAATAAACCTGATGCATTTGTTTTTGTATCTAATTTTACATAATTATTCTCTAATAAACCTTTATACCCCTCTATATAACCATAACATTCTATACCGTTAGTTTCAGCTGTTTTAACTATAGCTCTTATTACAGCATTTAATCCTGGTGCATCTCCTCCATTTGTAATTATTGCTACTTTTTTTACCATAATAAAAAATCCTCCTTAGTTTTGTTTTTTATTATTATATCAATAATAATAAATTTTACAACACTTTTGGAAGATTTTTTACCATTTAGAAACTTATTTTTTAATTTTAGTTATATATTATGCAAAAGGTAAATCCAAGCCATTTTACTTAGTAGATATATGTATATTTTGTATTTCACAATTAAGTTCCCTAGAAATAATATTTTGTATTTGAGCTGTTTGCTCTTGTTTTAAATCATTTGTACCTATTATAACACTTACACTTTTACCATTTACAAATACAACATTATTAGAAAATCCCTTTGTTTTTATTAGATTTTCACAAATCATTATACTATTTTTTGTATCATTGATTTTTGTAATTTCTTGGCTAGCAGATTGTTTTTGTGTTTCTAAAGAATTGGAACTATTTAATATTTTTTCATAACTTTCTAACATTTGTGAATACATTGTTTCTCTTTCTAATTTTGATTTTACAAAATAGTCATCTGAATTGCTTGTGCTATTTGACGCTGTTTGTACCACATTTTCTGATTTGTTTTCTTCTATATTTTCTGTTGTATTTTGAGCTTTAGTGTCTGGTATATTTTCTTCTACATTCTCATTAGTTTTATCATTTTCGTCCACAACATCATTACTATTTACTAATTTTGCATCACCTATATCTGATGTCTCATTTTCGCTTACATATGTTTCTTGGTTTGCTGTTTCTAAAGAATCTTTATTAACTTTACTTGTATAATTTAAATACCCTGCTGCAACAAGCATTAAAGCAAAAGTATAAATAACAATTTGATTTTTCTTAAAACTTTTCATATTTTCATTCCTCCATTTTAATTCATTTCAAAAACCTGTATTTTATGTGTTGCAATTCCTGTTGCCGCTTCTACTGCCTGCATAATGTTTGATTTAGTTGTTGCATCATTTGCACCTTGTGCTGTAATTATTGCTCCTTCTATTTTTGGTTGAATAATTTTTTGCGTTATTGGTATTTTTTTCCCATTTTCTTCTTTAAACACTATATCTTTTTGCGAATCTGTTGACTCTATAACTCTTTTGCCACCTGATGTATCTGTTTCTTCTGTTTGGCTTACTTTTGAATTTTCATTATACATTGCAACAGTTTCACTACTTTGTGAATAATTAATAAAAACCTTTACCTTTCCAACCCCTTGAATTTTAGACAAGATATTTTCTAGTTTTTTTTCAAGATCAGAGCTTTCGCAAACTTCACTTGTTTCTTCTGTTGTTGTGTTACTTGCCAGTTTTTTAGAATAGTCTTTTGTTGTATCTTTTGTGCTTTTCTTTTCATCTCCATTCCATATTACATTTATTACTATAATTGTTATTATTAAAATTATTGCAAATACTACTAAATTTTCTATTTTCCTTCCATCTTTTCCATCTGGCTTACTGTCTTTACTTCCAATTATTTTATTTAGTTTATCTCTAAACATTTTTCATTCACCTCATACTCTTCAATTAAAAATTGTTTTAAATTTTGAATATCTGATTTTTCAAGTGATGTTTCTTTATCTTCTTCAATTTTTTTAGTATTTACTTTTTTTATTTTCTGTACTTGTGTTACTATTTGGTTTTCTATGCTGCTATTTTCTTCTTGTTTTACTTCGCCTGTTTTTTCTACTTTTAATTTAATTTTGGTAATTCCTGTTTCTTCTTCATTTTTTGTGATTTTGGCATCTACTTTACACATGCTTACCTTATACCCCTTTTTTTCTACTTTTTTTATTATGTCTTTTTCTATTTCCTCAATGTAAAGTTCTTCCAGTCTTTCATCCATAGATTTTTGTTCAACATAATTTTTATTATTTTCATTTACATATTTGCTAGCATCTATTTCATTTAAATTTTTTAGGTCATTTGCATTTATAAATGGTGAAATTATATTAAACAAAATAAAAACTCCCATTACCATTTTTATATATTTTTTTGTTTTATTATTTGGCAAAAGCATTTCTAATATTGATACCACAATTACAGCAAGAGTTATTCCTTTTGCCCATGAACTTAAATTTTCTATCATTTCATTTCCTACCTATACATCATTGCACTATTAGAAATTTTTACTACAAGTGTGACACCAATTATCATTAGTACTGAAACTGAAGCTAAAATTGCTAAAAATATTTTAAAAATATCACCAATTTGGTCTAACAATTTCATTATTTTTTCATCTGCTATTGGCTCACATATTCCAGCTAAGATTTTGTAACTTACAGTAATTAATGCAAGTTTTAAGATTGGTGTTATACATATTCCAATAATTATTACAACTCCTACTATTCCAACAGCATTTTTTAATATAATTCCACATCCTAAAACTGTGTCTACTGCATCTCCTAGTATTTTACCAACTATTGGTATTGCTGAACTTACCACTGCTTTTGTAGTTTTAGCACTTATTCCATCTACACTACTAGATAGTGTTCCTTCTAAGGAAATTACAGAAACAAAAAGTGTAAGGAATATTCCTAAAGCCCATACAACACCAGACTTCATAAAATTTGAAAGCTTATTTATTTGTACCTTGTCTGAGATTTTTGAAACAATACTTAGTGCTGCAATTACCAAAACAAATGGTATTAATACACTTTGTATTAAATTTCCTATTAAATTTACTAAAAACAATATTACAGGTTCAATCATACTACTTGTAGTAATACTTCCTGTAAAAACCATTAGTGATGTTAGTAATGGTATAAGTAAATTAATAAATCCTACCATGTTAACTGTGGCTTCTTTTACTATTTTTACTACATCTGAAAAATTTGTCATAATAATAGTAACTATTAATATATATTGAACATAATAAATAAGTTTTGAAACCCCATCATTTTCTAAACTATCACTTATTGATTTTAAGATACTATGTATAACAATTATTGCTAAAATACTTACAAGTGTTGATAATGTGCTTTTAAATTCTTTACCGAATATGCCCCAAATTTTAGCTGTTATGTTTTTGTTATTAACTTGTCCTTTTATTGCATCATCTAATAATTGATTAATATCATTTTCTTCTAAAAAGTCACTTCCTATGTATTGTTTTGAATTTTTTATAAAGTCGTTAATTTCAAATGTATTTTTTTGTTCGTTAATTGTATTATCATTGTTTGCAATTGAACATGGAATAAGTATTACTAAAAAAGCTATAAATAAAATTATAATTTTCTTTTTCATTTGTTAACATCCTTCTTTATGGCAATATTTTAACAATAAGTTCCAAAAGACTTGAAATTATTGGTACAGACATAGAAATTATTATTATTTTACTTCCAAGTTCTATTTTACTTGCAATTGCACTTTCCCCAGAATCTTTGCATATACTTACTGCAAATTCCGCTAAAAAGGCAATTCCAGTTATTTTAATAAGTAGTACTATAAATGTTGTATTTATGGATGCTTTACTTGCTATAGATTGTATTAATGTTATTATTCCGAGTAAGTTTGTCCATAACCAAAAATAAAATTAAAATTCCTGTAAGAATACTTATGTATATTGCAAATTCAGGCTTATATTGTTTTAATAATATTATTAAAATAAGTGCAATTAACGAAATTCCAACTATTTTTACAATATCCATTTTTTACCTCTTTAAAGATTAAATATTGTTCTTACAGTATCAAATAAAGTGCTTATTTCTTTAATTACCATTGTTAAAACAATTACAAGTCCGTGCAAGTGTTGTCATCATTGCTTGGTCTTCTCTTCCTGCTCTTACTAAAACTTGATGTAATACTGCAACTAATATTCCTATTGCGGCAATTTTAAATAATAAATTTATATCCATAAAAACTCCTTAAATTAAAACTATTACAATAGCAAGTCCAATAATTGTTCCTAATTTTTTGTATAGCTTTTCATTTTTATCTTTTTCGTTTTTGGCTTCTTCTATTTGCTTTTCTAAAAAATTTTGTGTTAGGTCTATTTGACTTATTTGTCCTTCTAAATCAGACTTTCCGAAGCATTTTTGCCATAACTTTTAATGTTTTTTTGTCTTCTTCTTTAAAATTATTTTCTGATTCATCTATGGCTTTTTGCCATGCTGTTTGTGCATCTGTTTTATCCATTTCTAATTTTGCCATTTCAAAAATATTTGCTATTGTTTTGCTTGTATTTTTTGATATTTCTAAAAATATTTCTGGAATTGGTTCATATGTAAATTCTATTTTGGTTTTAAATATATTTAATGCACTTTTCATTTCTTTTAATTCTTCTAACCTGTATGTATATTTTTTTGCTATAGATTTTCCAATAATATTAGATAATATAAATATTAAAAATAATATAAAATATTTAATAATTTGCATTTTAACCTTGTCCTTTTTTCTATATTATATTCATACAAATTATATTTAGAACCTTAAATAAATATTATTTTTTCTATTTTTTTATTTTCTACTAATCTATAAACTTCTTTATTATTTTTTATATCTTCCAGCGTTCTTCCATGCATTGTAAAGATTCCTTTAACTCCTGATATCATAGCCCTTTCTATTGCAAGTATATCTTCTTTAGATCCTATTTCATCACATGCTATAATATCTGGCGCCATAGACCTTATTAGCATTTCTATTCCTTTTGTTTTTGACACATTTCCTATAATATCAGTTCTAATTCCTACATCATTTTGTGCCACACCTTTGTAAGTTGCTGCTATTTCTCCTCTTTCATCTACAAGGCCTATTGTTTTACCACTAAAGCCTTTTTCATCTATTCCATTACTTAAATTTCTTATTAAATCTCTTAATATTGTTGTTTTTCCTCTTCCAGGTGGCGAAACAATTACAGTGTTAAATATTGTATGATTTTCTATGTCTAAAACTTCATTTAATATTTTTTTACTACATCCTATAACCTCTCTTGCAATTCTGCAATTTAGACTTGATATGTAATTTATGTTTATTATTTTATTGTCTTCTATAATTACTGTTCCTGTTATCCCTATTCTGTGTCCACCTTTTATTGTTAAAAAGCCTTCACATATTTGATTTTTATATGCATATATTGAGTTTTCACATATCCTTCCCAACAAATCTAATATTTCTTCTGGGTCTATTTTGTAATTAATAATTATATCTTTGTTTCTTGTTTTTAGTATTATGGGCTTTCCTACTCTTATTCTTATTTCTGTTATTTCGTTCTTCAAATTCTCTTTTTCATTTAGTTTTTTCATTATTAAATTATATATATTTCTACTAAAATACCTTAATATTTCTTCAATTTTATCCATTTTTCTTATATAATCAATATTTATAAAATTTAATTGATTAATTCCTTTCTTTTCTTTTTAATGCATAAAAAAAGCATATAATAATATATGCTTTTTTTTGTATTTTAGAACTATTAATTTTCTGTTATATTAATTTCATTTATATATTTTTCGTCATCATATTTACATTCCACTTTATATGTTTTACTGTTGTCAATATTTTCTGGCATTTGATTGTTTATAATTTTTATATCTCCTGTAACTTTTATTTCTCTATCTTCTGCCATATTTCCTGCAATTATTTCCATAACCAAAGATTTCACATCTGAACCTTTTTTACTATCTCCTTCATATTTTGTATATTTAGAGTTAAATGTTTGTCTTTGTGCTTCGTCCATTGTAACTGTAGTATTTGATGAATTGCTTTTGTCACTATTTTGTGTTGAATTTTGGTTTAAACTTAATGTTTCAAGTCCACTGCTTAAACCTGGTACCCAATAAATAAGAGGATTTGCTCCATTTATTCCAACTTCATCCATATTTTCTTTATTTACTTCTTCTATTTTGCTTCCAATTTGTCCTAATATTTTTGCTAATCTTTCTGATGATAATTTATTTAAAATAATAGAATCTTTACTTCCAAAACTTGTAATTTCAACACTATCTATAAATTTAATTTCATTTGATATATTATACTCATATTTACTGCTTTCTTCATTTCCAAAAGAAAGTGTTATTGCAGCATTTTGTTTAACATCTTCTAATGCTTGCAACCCTTCATATGTTATTTTTAAATCTACTTCAGCATTTTCATTGTTTATGTTTGTTGTTATTTTTACGTTATATTCTAAATTGTCATCCCCAGAATCTTTACTAAATTCAACTTTTACTTGATCATTAATTTGTATTTCTATTTTATTTAATTTGCCTTCATTTTGATATACAGTAATTGTTGTTTTACCTTCTTCTACTTCTTGTTCATTTACACTGTCTATTGCAGAACTTATGGTATCTTCGTCAATACTTTGTCCTGTTAACTTATTTATTTTATTTTTCATAACATCATCTGTTTTTAATGTTTCTAATATGTTAACTAATATATCTTTTAATTGACTATTGCTTAATTCAACCATATATCCTTCTGCATTAGATGTTGAAACTTTAGAAAAATTTCCATCATCAATTATATTTTTTATGTTGTTTAAATATAATTCTTTTATTTTGCTAATTTCCTCTTCATTAAATGCTATATTTTCAAAGTTTAATGCATCTAAATCTATATTGTTTGTGCTTATTTTTATTCCAAGCATTGATAACAAATCACTTATTCCATCTTTTTCAACTACTAAATATTGTTTTGCAACTTTATTTAATTTTATTCCATAAGAGTCATCTACTTTTTTTACATTAAATGCAAAATTAACATTATCAGAATAATTTATTTTTATTAGTTCTTCAGCGCTATTGCTAGCATTGTCAATATTTCCTACAAAACTTATATTTAAATCATTTATTTTTTTTAGTGTTTTTTCATCAATATTTTCAGAACTTATATTTGCTGTAATTTTTCCATAATTTTCATATACGGTATTTTTTTGTTTTTCATTATATTGTTCTAGCCTGTTATCTCCAAATCCATTTTCATTGTCAAACATTTGTGATGCATATTTAAAAAATAAATCTTTATTACTTTTCATGAAGTCTGTTTTTGTAAGTGCTAATACTACCCCTATAGCAACTGCTATTAATATAACTACAACTATTGCAATTATTAATATTTTCCTTTTATTTCCTTGTTTCATTTTTTTACCTCTTATTTCTTATTCTTCCCAATTATGATAAATATTTGAAACGTCATCTAATTCGTCTAATCTTTCAATTAGTCTTTCCATTTTTTCTACTCCATGTTCATCTAAACTTACTGTTGTTGTTGGAACCATTTGAACTTCTGCTTCTAAGAATTCTATATTGTTTTGTTCTAGTTTTTCACATACATTTGTAAATTCACTTGGGTCTGTTGTTATTTCATATACTTCTTCTCCTGCTTCAAAGTCCTCTGCTCCACTTTCAATTGCAAGCATCATTAATTCTTCTTCATCCATTTTGCAAGTTTCTTTTTCTATTACTATAACTCCTTTTTTGTTAAACATGTATGATACACATCCTGTTGTTCCTAAGTTTCCTCCCGCTTTGTCAAATACATGTCTTACATCTGCTGCTGTTCTATTTTTATTGTCTGTTGAAGCTTCTACTATAACTGCTACTCCATTTGGTCCATAACCTTCATATGTTATTTCTTCATAGTTTTCGTTACTTGATGATGCTTTTTTTATTGCATTATTTATTGTATCATTTGGCATGTTTGCTGCCTTACATTTTGCAATTACACTTTTTAGTTTTGAATTTCCAGCTGGATCTGGTCCTCCTTGTTTTACTGCTATTAATAATTCTCTTCCTAATTTTGTAAATATTTTTCCTCTTGCTGCATCTGCTTTACCTTTCTTTGCTTGAATATTATGCCATTTTGAATGTCCTGACATATCTCTCTCCTCCTCTTTGTTTTTTATTGTATTTTCAAGGTTTTTATCCTTTATCTTATAATTTTCGTTTTTTATTGTATCACATTATTTCTTATTTGTGTAGTATTTTTTAAAATAAATTACTTTTTTAAAAAATTACTTTTTTAAAGCCATAAAACGAATTTATAATAAAATTCATTTTATGGCTTCTAATTAATCTATTTGTTCTAAATTAATCAATTCATTTTTTCTAAAAGTCAACTTTAACAAACATGGCGATTTTATATTTAAAATTGTATTTTTGTTATACACAAGTTTAACATTCTCATTTACTGTACACCAATTTAATAAAAAGAACTTTATTGATCCTCCATGACTAATTGCTGCAATTCTTTTTCCCCTATATTCTTTAAGTATTCTGTCAAAAAATTTATTCATCCTATCTCTAGTTTGTTCTGCACTTTCTCCATCAGATGTTCTAAATGTTCTATCTAATAATTGTTCTTGTGAAGGATCTCTCGTACTTTTATCCTTCATAAATTTCCCCAATTCCTTTAAATTTCCTAATTTTCTTTCACTTAAATCGTTATCTAAATTAAAAGGTAAATTATTTACATTTGCAATATATTTTGCTGTTGCTTTAGCTCTAGTATAACTACTTGACCATATAATATCTAAATTTTTTAATTCAGTATTTTCACTTAATTTTTTTGCTTGTTCTTCTCCTTCTACTGATAATATTTCTTTTTCATTAATCATTTGAGAGTCTTCATTGGTATTTCTAATACCATTCTCATCAACAGTTTCAGCATGCCTAATTAAATATACTATTGTATCATCCACTTTATTTCCCCTTTATTATTAAAATATTTTTGGTATAAATATAATAAGTCCCACAATTGCTGCAGAAATTGCAGTGACAAGGACTCCACCGTGCTGCTATATCTTTAGCCTTTTTTGCATTCTCATTTTTATATGGAGTTATCATATCTACTACAATTTCTATAGCCGAATTTAGAAGTTCTGCACATATAACAATTCCAAATAAAATAATACATATAATCCATTCTAAAGGTGTTATTTTTAATATTATTCCTGCAATTATTGCTAAAACCATAATCAAAATATGTATTTTCATATTTTTTTCATTCTTTATTCCTGTAATAATTCCACAAAAAGCATATTTAAAGCTATTTGTTATTTTCTTTTTATTTGTCTTTTTAAATAATTCTTCTTTTTCCATTATTCATCCTTTTTTAATATAAATTTATTTGCAACCCCTATAAATATAATTAAATATGAAATTGCAAGCAAAAATCCTGTTAATACATCACTTGGATAATGCACTCCTAAATATATTCTACTTGTTCCTACAATAAAAATCAATAGACCTAATAATAAAATTAAAATCCATTTTATATATTTATTTTGTATATTTTTATAAATTAAATATATTAAAAAACCATAAAAAGATAAACTTACCATGGAATGTCCGTGATGGAAAACTAAAACCGCTTTCGCTTATTAGTCTAATTGATTCATCTGGTCTTGGTCTTTGTACAATATTTTTAAATAAAAAATTTATTAAAGCAGATAATGCCAAATTAATTGTAATACAAAGCCCTATTTTTTTATTTTTTATGGTTAATAATAAAATTAATGTTAAAACAATTAAAAAAACAGTTCCCCCTATATTTGTTAAAAATACAACTGTAGGGGTTAAACTATCTGATATTATATTGTTTGATATTACATTATATATTGATGTATCCATTGATAATATTTGTTTTTTTGAAACTTCGTTATATAAAACAAATATTAAACACATACATGCAACTAAAACTATATATTTAAAATATTTTTTTGTAATTTTTTTTACTTTTTCCACTTGATTTTTCCTTACTCTTTATTTACATTACATATAATAAAATACATAAAAATTGTAAAAAACTTCCTGCTAAAATACATAAATGGAATATTGAATGCATATATTTATGTTTTTTTCCTATTCCATATAATATTGCACCTATTGTATATATTATTCCGCCTGATACTAAAAGTATAAATCCTTTCATTGTTAGTAATTGTGGCAATAAAGGAGCTTTTACTATTATACACCATCCCATTATTAAGTAACATATCATTGAAAACTTTTTGTATTTTTTTAAATCTATTGCATTTAGTGTTATTCCAAGTATTGCAACAGCCCAAATTATTCCAAATATTGTCCAACCTGTAGCTACATCATAATTTCTTAATGTGCAAAGTGTAAATGGTGTGTATGAACCTGCAATTAATAAAAATATACTGCAATGATCTAATATTTGCATAACCTTTTTACCTTTTAATTTAGGATTTAAACCATGGTAAACACTAGACATTGTATATAGTAAAATCATTGTTACACCATATATTGCTCCACTTACAACTCCATATACATTTTTATGTATGGCAGCAGTTACAATACAAAGAACTGTTGCAACAATTCCTAGTGCTCCACCTACAATGTGTGATGTCATGTTAAAAATTTCTTCACCTTTTGTATATGTTGGAAGCTCTCTATCTGCTAATTTTGTCCTTGTCATTTATAAATTTCCTCCTAATTTAGTTATATAAATTTTTTTATTTCTTCAAATCTTTTTATTTTTTGTGTTGATGTTTTTATAAAGTCTTCTTTGGTTAAAATCATATTTTTTATATATTTGTATTTAGGTAGTAATTTATTTGTTTCTTTTACTTTATTCCATATTAGTTTTTTTATTTCTTCTTCATTTAGGTTTGGATATTTTTCTTTTGCTACTTTTTCATTATATTTTATTTCTACAGATAATAATAAGTCATCTCCTTTTGGCATCCCAAATACAAAACTTTCTTCTACAAGATCAATTTGGTTTACTAAGTCTTCCATCTCTTCTGGAAAAATTTTTTTACCGTTTTTTAAAACTATCATATTTTTTTTTCTTCCAGCAATAAAAATATACCCTTCTTTATCTCTATATGCCAAATCTCCTGTATAAAACCATCCATCTTTTATTACTTCTTTTGTTGCTTTTTCGTTTTGGTAATAACCCATCATTACATTTGGTCCTTTTACTTTTAATTCTCCTATACCATTTTCGTCTTTATTTACAATTTCTACATCTACACTTGGCATTGGAAACCCTATTGAACCACTTTTTCTATATTTATAATTTTCTGCAGCAACAACAGGTGCTGTTTCCGTTAAGCCATATCCTTGAACTGTTTCAATCCCAAGTTCATAAAAACCATTTGCAACATCTTTATTTAAAGCTGCAGCACCACTTATTACAAATCTTAATCCTCCTAAATTGTTTATTATTTTTTTATATGCTTTTCTTCTAACATCTATCTTACACTTTAACAAAAAATTTGTAAATAGTTTTGCAGTTTTTATTAATTTTGTTTTTCCTTGTTTTTCTATTTCTTTATTTACTCTATCATAAATTGCTTCTATAAGCTTTGGAACCCCAACAAAAACTGTTACTCCATATTCTTTTAAATTTTGTCCAATATATTTTAGACCATCTGGAAATACTGTTTGAATTCCTGAAGCTAGCATTACAAGCTGTCCTGTTGAGCCAAATGCATGATGATATGGCAAGAAAGCAATATTTACATCACTGCTTTTAAATTTTTCTACCATAAGCATATCATGTATATTTTTTGCAATATTATATTGTGAAAGCATTACTGCTTTTGATGCAGAAGTTGTTCCAGAAGTAAATATTAATACTGCTAAATCTTTTTCATTTATTTTAGCATTTAAAAATTCTGTATTTCCTTGTTTAATTAATTCTTCTCCTTTTTTTATTACTTTATTTATAGTATTTTCATCTGTTTGTTCATCCATACAAATAAGGTGTTTTAAATTAATATTTGATTCATTTTTTAATTTTTTTATTACTTCTTCATATTTTACATTATATATAATTGCATCTACCTGACTTCCGAATTAATGCGTTTTTTAGTTCTATTTCAGTAAAATCCTTGTCTAAAGGCACTGCAACCATTCCGCCAAGCAAAATACTTACATAACTTAGTGCATATTCATATCTATTTTTAGAAATTATAGCTACCTTTTTACCTTTTAGACCTAAATTGTATAGTCCTGTTCCTAAATTATTAGCTTCTTCTAATAGTTTTTTGTATGTTATTTCTTTATATTTTACTTCTTTTCCATTTTTTTCTTTTATTTTAAATGCTATATTGTTAGGATATTTTTCTACTGAATTATAAATTATTTCTTTTATATTATTAAAATCTGGATATTTAAAAAAAGTTTCTTCACTTTTCATTTTTGTTTTTTTCCCCTCTTTATCTGGTTTTCGATACTAGGTTACCATATAGCAAATATATTGTCAAGTAATTGACTATATGTTATAAAAATGTTATTATATTATCATTAGAATAATAATTATATATTCTTCAAAGAGCTGCCATTATAAGAATAAGAGGTGATTACATGAAAAATAATTTTGCGTATGAAGATAAAGAAATTGCAGGATTTCATATTCCAAGATGGAATGAAATACCTAAAATTGATTTATATTTAGATCAACTTGTATGTTTACTTGAGCAATATTTATCTAATTATATAAAAAATGACGATAGTGAAAAAATAATTACAAAAACAATGATTAATAATTATGTTAAACATAAGATTATTAATCCTCCTGTAAATAAAAAGTATAATACAGAACACATTGCTTATTTATTTGTAATTTGTATTTTAAAACAAGTCTATAGTATAAATGATATTGCAGAACTTATAAAACTTGCTATAGATACTGTTTCTCCGGAAACCGCATATAATCAATTCTGTGATGAACTTGAAAAAGCAATAAGCCTTACATTTGCTGGACAAGAATATACTGGACGTGAAATTATGACAAAAGAAAAATATATATTAAGAAATGTTGTGCAATCTTTTGCTAATCAACTATATGTAAAAAGAGTTTATTTAAAAAAATAAACTCTTTTTTTATATAGTTTTTGATTGTTAAATTTAATCATATATTCTTCCTAGAACTCCCAACAAATTTTATATTTTGCAATTTTCTTCCCCAACAATACTTTTAAAAAATTGTAAAATTTCAGGTGTTAAATAAATTTGTCCACATGGTTTGAATTCATCATTTACCTTAATTTGAACATTCATATTGTTTTTGTCACCATGGAAAAATCTAATTGCACCTCTCAATTTTGCTTTTTGGCTTTCTTCTAAGTTTGTTATGTCTAATGTTAAAATTTTTTGTGTTTGATTTTCAGAAAAATCTTTAATTTCATTTGCAATAATACTTGCCTGTTCTTCGTCTCTTATACTAAGTCTTCCGGTCTACCATAACTATATTTTCTTCTATTAAACTTTTTCCTGCATTCATATAAGCATTTTCAAATACAATAACTTCAACTGTTCCATATAAATCTTCTATTGTAACAAATGCCATAATTTTGTTGTTTTTTGTATATTTCTTTTTTATTTGTGTTATTATTCCTGCATATTTTACTTTTTGTCCATCTGTAAATTTATTTATATTAGTTGATATAGTAGGATTTGCATCTTCTGGATTTAAATTGTTTACTTGTGTTATATTTTTTATTTGCATAGAATTTATATTTGTTTGTGCTGCTATTTGTTTCTTTAGTTTTTCTAGTGGGTGGCCTGATATATAAATACCAAGCATTTCTTTTTCTATTGATAACAACTCTTTATTTGATAATTCTTCTTGTTCATTAAATGTGTATTTTATTTCATTTAGAGATTCTTGTTCTTCTTTACTTCCCCCTAAGTCAAACATTGAAACTTGTCCTTGCATACCTTTTTTATTATTTGATTGTATTTGGTCTATTATAAGTTCAAAAGATGCAAGTAATGTACTTCTTGTTTGTTCAAATTCATCAAAGCAACCCGCTTTTATTAAACTTTCTACACACTTTTTATTTACTGCTTCATTTGCAATTCTTTCACAAAAATCTGTAAAACTTTGGTATTTTCCATTCTTTTCTCTCTCTTTTACAATTATTTCTACTGGTATAGTTCCAACATTTTTTATACTTCCTAATCCAAAACGTATTTTATTTTGTTCAACTGTAAATTTAGTATTACTATTATTTATATCTGGCTTTAAAATTTCAATTCCTAGTGTTTTACATTCATCTACATATTGTGGGATTTTGTCTAAATTTCCTAAAAAACTATTTAACATTGCAGCCATAAATTCTGCTGGATAATATGCTTTTAAATATGCTGTTTGATATGATATTACTGCATAACACGCAGCATGGGATTTGTTGAAAGCATATTTTGCAAATTCTGCCATTTCGTCAAATATTTTATTTGCAGAGTTTTCATCTATTCCATTTCTTACACAACCTGGAACGACTACATTTTTATTTTCATCAAGTTGTCCATGAATAAATACTTCTCTTTCTTTGGCCATTACATCTAGTTTTTTCTTTCCCATTGCACGTCTTACTAAATCTGCTCTTCCTAAAGAATAACCTGCAAGTTCACGAACTATTTGCATAACTTGTTCTTGATATACCATACAACCATATGTTACATTTAGTATTGGCTCCAAACTTGGATGTGTATATTCGTTATGTCCTGGATTTTGTTTTCCACGTATGTAACGTGGAATTTGGTCCATTGGACCTGGTCTATATAATGAAACTCCAGCTATTATGTCTTCTAAACAGTCTGGTTTTAGTTCTTTCATGAAATTTGTCATTCCTTGAGATTCAAACTGAAATATACCACATGTCTTACCCTCTTGCCATAATTTATAAACTTTAGGGTCTGACATTTCTTTATCAAATTGTACATCAATTCCTCGGTTTTGTTTTACTAAATTTTTTGTATCTTGTATAACTGTTAATGTACGAAGGCCTAAAAAATCCATTTTTAGAAGGCCTAATTCTTCTAAAGTTGTCATAATATATTGGGTTGCAATTTGGCCATCTCTTACATATAGAGGAACATATGTATCTACTGGGTCTTTAGTTATTACAATTCCACATGCATGTGTAGATGCCTGCCTTGGCATTCCTTCTAGTCCCATTGCAATGTTTAACAATTTATGTATTTGTTCATCTTTTTCATATAAGTCTTTTAGTTCTTTGTTTTGCTCCATGGCTTTTTTTATTGTTATATGTAATTCGTTTGGTATCATTTTTGCAAGTGTATCTGCCTCTGAATATGGCAAATCTAATACTCTTGCAACATCTCTAATTACCATCCTTGCTGACATTGTTCCAAATGTTATAATCTGTGAAACATGATCATGCCCATATTTTTTTGATACATAATCTATAACATCTTGCCTATGTTCATAACAAAAGTCAACGTCAAAATCTGGCATGCTAACTCTTTCTGGATTTAAAAATCTTTCGAAAATTAAGCCATATTTTATTGGATCTATATCTGTTATTCCTATTGCATATGCAAGCATTGAACCTGCTCCAGAGCCACGTCCTGGTCCTACAGGTATTCCATGGCTTTTTGCATAATGTATATAGTCCCATACTATTAAGAAATAATCTACATAGCCCATTTTCTTTATTACGTCTATTTCATACTTAGCTCTTTCTAGTATTTCTTTAGAAGGATTTTGTCCATATCTTTCAATTATTCCATCATCACATAATTTTTTTAGGTAGTCATAATGTGTTGGGAATTCTGGCGGTACATCATAGTTTGGAAGTATTGTATGTCCAAATTCAAATTCCACATTACATTTTTGTGCAATTTTTACAGTATTTTCTATTGCATCTGGAAACGCACTAAAATATTGTGACATTTCTTCTGGCGATTTAACATATAATTCATCTGTTTCAAAACGCATTCTATCTACATCACTCATTTTTTTACCTGTTTGAATACATAATAAGACCTCATGATTATATGCGTCTTCTTTTTTTAAGTAATGTGCATCATTTGTTGCAACAAGTGGTATATCTAATTTTCTAGCAAGTTTTATTAGCTTTTGGTTTGCTAATACCTGTTCTTGTAACCCATTATTTTGAATTTCTATATAATAATCTTCGCCAAACACTTTTTTATGCCAATTTGCTATTTCTTCTGCTTTTTCTTCATTTCCATTTAATAATGCCTGATTTACTGAACCTGCTAAACATGCACTTAAGCAAATTAAACCTTCACTATATTTTTCAAGTACTTCTAAATCTATACGAGGTTTATAATAATACCCATCTACAAAACCTATAGAAACAAGTTTGCTTAAATTTTTATAACCTACATTATTCTTTGCAAGTAATATTAAATGATTGTACTTGTTATCTATTCCTGGTTCTTTATCAAACCTTGAACGTGGGGCTACATATACCTCACATCCAATTATTGGCTTTATTCCTTCTTTTTTACAAGCTTTATAGAAATCTATAGCACCATACATTACACCATGATCAGTAATTGCCATTGCATTCATTCCAAGTTCTTTGGCTCTTACTGGCAAGTCTTTTATTCTATTTGCACCATCTAATAAACTAAATTCACTATGTATATGTAAATGTACAAATTCTGACATTTTTTCTTATATAATCAATTAAATATATATCAAACTATTTAATTGATTAATTCCTTTCTTCTATTTTATTTATAATTTTTTATTTTCCAAATCTTCTAAAAACATTTTTGCTACATTTTGTGGAAATAATAAAATGTCTTTTATTTTGTCTTGTGGTATTATTTCTGGTAAATATTTTCCTGAATCTATATGTTTAGGATCGTTTGAAAATTCTGGTCCTGTACCTGTTCCAAATGTTCCACTTATATACTCACATAAGTAAAATATTTCTAATTGATTAAATTTTTCTGACTTTATTTCATATAATTTTTTTATTACTTTTACTTTTATCCCAAATTCTTCTTCAATTTCTCTAATTACTCCCTCTTGTGGAGTTTCATTTTCCTCTAAGCCCCCTCCTGGGAATGTATAATATTCTTGGTAATCTTTTCTTTTTATTACATCTTTTCTATGCATAAATGCATAGCCATTTTCCATTTTTAAAATTGCAGCTACTCTTGTTCTTTCCATTTCTATCTCCTTGTTTATAAGCTTTTTTATATTTGTTACAATTGTATATTTTGTAAAGTCTATTTTTAGTGTTTATTCTACACTTTTTAATGATTCTATCATATCAATTTTTTTAATTTTTTTCTTCATCATAAAGTTTGTAATTAGTGTAAATGATAATGTAATTAAAATAGATATAACAACATTCAATGTATTAAATTCAACCGGAAGCATTATTGTTTCTACCTCTGCACTTTGAATTATAATTCCAAGTACTCCTATTCCAATAAATACCCCAAGTATACTTCCTAAAATAGTAAGAATTATGTTTTCTCTAAATACATATTTTTCAAGCTCTTTTTTGTAAAATCCTAATAATTTAAATGTTGCAAGTTCTCTTCTTCTTTCCTCAATATTTATGTTGTTTAAATTTACTAAAACCATAAATGATAGTAAACTTGCACATCCTATAAATAAAAATACTATGCTACTTAATCCAGATAAACTTTTTTTGTAATCATTATTTAAAGTTCTTGTATATACAGTTCCGCTTATTTTTGTATTTTCTTTTAATTTATTAGCAAATGTTGTTTCCTCATCTTCATTTATGTTATCATAATTTGCAAAAAACAAATTGTATTTTATATCTGTTTCAAATACTTGATTATACATGTTTGGCGTCATATAAATATAATTATATAAATAATTTTCTGTAATACCAATTACTTTAACCTTTTTTTCTTTATCATTTTCTTTAATTGTAATATTATCTCCATTTTTTACCTTTAAAGTATTTGCCAGTTTTTCTGTTAATACAACCCCTTCATCTGTTAGGTCTATTTTTTCTTTATTATTTCTATTTTTTAATTTAATATAATCTTCACATTTGCTTCCATCTATTACTGTATAAAATACGTCTTTACTTGTTTTATTTGCTTCTATTGTTGTCATTTGCTGTCTTACAGGTGTTACTCCGTGTTATTTTATCTTGCTGTTCTATGTATTTTTGTATGTCATAAACTTCATTTTGAGTAACCCCAGATGTTAAGTTGATTTCCATTTTATATGCTCTTACATCTCCAAATTGTCTTTCTGCTATATTGTTTATTGTATCATTTAGTGCTATTCCTGTATAAACAAGCATTGTACAGCCTGCAATACCAATTAGTGTCATAAACAACCTTCTTTTATACCTAAATATGTTTCTAAAACATATTTTAAATAAAAAGCTAAGTTTTGACCAAAATGATGGTATTTTTTCTAAGAAAATATTTTTTCCTTCTTTGGCTGGTTTTGGTCTTAATAAATCGGCTGTCTTTTGTTTTAATTCTTTTTTAGTTATTATAAATGTAACGCCAACTGTTGCTATAACTGAAATTATAGTTGCAAGTGCAGTGTATAAAACATTTATTTCTATTATTAGGCTTGGCAAATCATATAAACTGCCATATGCAGCAAAAAGTACTTGGGCAATTAATGTACTTCCTAATAATGTTCCAATTATAACCCCAATGATTGTTGCAGATAATGAGTAAATTATATACCTTTTCATTATAGTTGTTTTACTATAGCCTAACGCTTTTAATATTCCAATATTTGTTCTATCTTCTTCTATCATTCTTGTTATTGTTGTAATTGTAACTAATGCTGCAACTATAAAGAACATAACCGGAAAAACTTTTCCCATTATTGCAATTTTTTCTAAGTCATTATCTAAAGATTTAAATCCGCTACTTTCGTATAATTTTGTAACTTGTGACAACTTTTCAAAGTTTTTTAAATCATTTTTAGAATTTGATAATTTTGTTTTTGCGTCTTCTATTTTTTTATCATAATTTTCCTTTTCAAATTCTTTTTTTGATGTATTAAGTGCTTCTTGACTTTTTTTAATTTCTTGAACATTAGCTATTAATTCTTGATTTCCAGTTCCAAGCATAATGTCTTCTGTACTTAAGAAATTATTATAGAAATTTTCTTGCTCTTTGTCTAATTGCTCTTTTAATGTTTTTATATTCTGCTGTTTTTCTTCTAAATCTTTTTCTAATTTTTTGTATTTTTCTTCTACAGCACTAAATTCCTTTTTCTGTAAATTGTATGTATAGTCAAGTTCATTTGCTTTCCTTGTTTGCTCAATATATTTAGGATTATTATTTCCAAGTAAATGTATTTCATATAGTTTATTATTAATATTGTTATTTAATTTTGACAGCTCATTTTGTTTGTTTTCTACTTTTTCTTTTAACTTTTCATATTCGGTTTCAATTGTATTTTTTTCACTATTTAATGTTGAATATGATAAGTATAATTCATCAAGTTTTGTTTTTTTAGTCTGAAATCTTTCATATATTTGACTTGATTGGTAATAATTTGCCACTAATGATGATACTTGCAATATAGAACTGTTTATTTGTTTTTGTGAATTTTCTATTGTTTGTTTTGCAGTATTTATTTCATTTTGTTTTGTAGTCAATTCATTTTGAGACTTTTCTATTTCTTTAGTATATTTTTCATATACTTCTTTGTATTTTTCGTCTAATAGACTATTTTGTGTATCTTCTACTTTTTTTGCAATATCATCTAATTTGTTTTTATATTCTTCTGATGTTTTATTTATATTGTTGTCAATATTAGTTTTTAAGTACATTGATGTATATTTTTCAAGCTTAATATTGTCCTCTAAAACATTTACATATCCTACAAGTTCACCATTTTCTAACTCAGTACTCCCATAAAAAATTGACAAATATGCAGGATTTCTTGTAATTCCAACTATTGTGTATTCTGTTTTACTAATTACTTTACTTAAATCTTCTTCATTTTTGTGAATTTTAATTTTGTCCCCAACATTTAAATTATATATACTGTGTAATCTTGTATCTATTAAACATTCATTTGGGAATTGTACATTTTTTCCTTCTATAATATCATTTTGGTTTATTTTTTGGTCTTTTGTTTTAGATATTATTCTTACTGGTAAATTTTTATCATTTATTGTTGTTAATACATCATAATTATAAACTGGCTCTACTTCTGTTATTTCTTCTATTTGTTCAAACTTTTCTACATCCTTTTTATCATATCCTAAATTAGATGCTAATTGTATGTCAAATACATTTGAAGTTTTTAGGTATTCTTCTGTTGTTTTTTTCATGTCTGGAGCAACTGAATTCATACCAACAAAAAAACCTACTCCTAACATTATTATAACTATGATTGATATATATCTAAAAATACTTGTTTTTAGCTTTCGTATCGAATCTTTATAATATATTGTTAGTTTCATTACCATTCTACCTCTTCTATTGATATTACTTTTTTATTTATTTCGTTTTGTTCTATTTGACCACTTTTCATTTTAATTATTCTATCTGCCATTGGTGTTATTGCTTGGTTGTGTGTAATTATTATAACTGTCATATTGTTTTTTCTTGCCATATCTTGCAATAATTTTAAAACTTCTTTTCCTGTTTTGTAGTCTAGCGCTCCTGTTGGCTCATCACATAATAATAATTTTGGATTTTTCGCAATAGCTCTTGCTATAGACACCCTTTGTTGTTCTCCACCTGATAATTGTGATGGAAAATTGTTTATTCTATCTTGTAAACCTACTTGTTCTAGCACTGTTTTTGGTTCTTTTGGATCTTTACATATTTGTGTTGCAAGTTCTACATTTTCTAATGCTGTTAAATTTTGTACTAAATTATAAAATTGAAATACAAATCCAATATCTTCCCTTCTATATTGTGTAAGTTGTTTTTCTTTATAATTTGATATATCTTGTCCATCTATTATTACATTTCCTGTTGTTGGTGTGTCCATTCCTCCTAAGACATTTAATAAAGTGGTTTTACCTGCTCCACTTGCACCTACAATTACTACTACTTCACCTTTTTCTATTTCAAATGATACATTTTTTACTGCTTGTACTTCTATATTTCCTGATGAATATGTTTTGTTTAGATTTTTTACTTCAATAAAACTCATATTTTTACTATCCTTTCTTTTATTTTACACTTTAGTGGTAAAATTTTACAATTTTACTTATTCTTTAGAAATAATATCACGATTTATATTTTTTAGCAATGGAATATATAAAAAAAACTTAAATAAACTATATTTTAAAAATAAAGTTCATTTAAGCCCGTTTATTATTTTTTTACTTTTACATTCCAGCATCAACATATACTCTTTCGTTTGGCAAATACATGTCTAATCTTTCTCTTGCTGTTTGTTCTATAAATTCTAAAGAATTAACTTCTTCTTTTTTATTTGCAAGTTCTTCTTTATACTCTTGTTCTTCTTTTAATTCTTGTGCTAAACTTTCACTTGTTTTTGTATAATCGTTTAATGTTGCTTGTTGGTTTATTAATGTAATACCAACATAAAGCATAATTGCTATTATTAATAGTTTTTTATACAATTTTCTTGTTTTATTCATATGTAAAATCTCTCCAATTCATCATAAAATGTTATTGTCAATATAATTATTTTATTCTACAAAACTTTGCAAAATCCTTCTTCTATTTTACAATTTTTGCATTTTTTTGTCGCAATGGTTTATTTATTTTTATTTTTTTAAATAAATTTGTAGAAATTTTTCTTATATTAATAGTAACAAATGAAATTGGTCTAATAAATATTTTCTTTAATATTTTAAACACAAATGAAAATGGTATTATAAAAACTTTTAATATAAAGCCAAATATCTTCTTAAAAAATTTTATTATATGAACACTTACACTTATAATATAACCACTAAACAAAGTCATGTATAAAAAGGCCCCAAGTGCTATTCCTAAAAACATGAAAAATCTAATTTCTCCATTGTTAAAAATAAAAATTGAGTATAAAACAATAATTCCTGTTATAATCCAAAATATAATATCTTCAATATATGTAACAAAATCCCTTGTTTTAAAACTAAGTCTTAAAATTCTAAAAAAATCAAATAATAAACCAATTAATAACCCATTTATTACAAATATTAAAAATAAATATGCCTGATTAGTTATCATTTAGATTACCCTTTCTTTATTTAAAAATTTTTCCTATTAAACTTCCTTTAGATTTTTCTTGATTTTTTTCACTATAAGATAGATGTGAAATATTTCCTTCTACAATTACCTCTGAAGTATCTATACTTAATTTATTTATTCTTAGTTCCTCCCCTTTTACAGTAAGCAATCCAAGTTCTGTTTCTATCATTACAACCTGATCATCAAAACTCAAAACATCAATAACACCTGAAATACTTAATTTTTCTCTATTTTCCAATATTAAATTTTGAATAACTCCTGTTTTAACAGAATTTCTTTCATCTATTGTCATAAAAGTCCCTCCTTATTTAAAATACACCTAATTATATATATTCACAGTTTGTCTTATTTAGAACCAAATAAAAAAAAATTGCCACGGTTCCGGGTTTAAATGGCAATAAATTGCCATAGTGCCATAGTTCCGGGTTTAGTTGGCAATTTAAACCCGGAACCGTGGCACCACCGTGGCAACCGTAGCAACTGTGGCAATTTTTTATTTTAAATATATGCTAGGGTCTACTTGAATTGAGTCTTTTAATATTTCAAAATGTAAATGTGCTTCATCTGCTACTTCAAATACAGCTGTGTTTCCAACTGTTCCTATAGATTGTCCTTTTGTAACTTTTTCTCCTTCTGTAACAAATTCAGAAGTTAATAAATTTGCATATACAGTTTCAAATCCATTTTGGTGTTCTATAACAATTGTTAATCCATATCTTGGGTCGTTTTTAATTGTCTTTACAGTTCCTGCTTCAGCAGCTTTTACTACTGTTGTTTTTTGAGCTTGTATATCTATTCCAACATGTGTTGTCCATTCTTGTAATGTTTGTGAATATATTAAGTTTTCTTTTGCAAATTCTTTTGTTATTTCTCCTTCTACAGGTTTTTCAAATGATAATTCTTTTTGGTTTGTTGCCTCTTTTTTATCTGTAGCGGCTTGTGAATTTGTTTTTGCCGCTTCATTACTACTTTTATTAGTGCTTGTACTTTTGTTTAATTCATTTGCACTACTATTGGTTTTATCTGTTTTTACATTATTAGTAATATTATTTGTTACATTATTTGCTAAATTTGAATTTGTACTTGAAGTTGAATTAGAATTAGAACTTTCATTATTTGTTTGTGCTTTACTTGTTTCATTTTCTTTTTCTTCTACACTTTTTCCTATAGATGTACTTGCACTTTGGCTATTTGAATTATTACCATCAACTAAGCTTGCAATTTTATCTGCACTTAATTTGCTTTCTTGCACCTCATTATTTAGAGATCTACTATACATAAGAAGTGCAAATACAATAATAGCCAATGCCAAAACTCCTATTCCACTATACATTATTACTTTATCTAAACCTTTTTCAGATTTTCTCATTCTTGAATTTTTTCTCATATAATCCTCCTTAATTTTTATTTATTACAAGTATTTCCCAAATTTAGTTGTTTATTCATTTAAAGAGAATTTATATCTTTTATTTCTATATTTGTATAAAAATGTTTAATTATTTCTTCTGCATTTTTTCCTTCTTTTGCCATAGCATCAGCACCTGTTTGGCTCATTCCAACTCCATGTCCATATCCTTTTACCTTAAATGTTATTGTCCCATTTTCTTTTTGTAATTCAAAATTTGCAGATTTTAATCCCAAAATGCTTCTTGTTTCTACACCGAGATAACTCATGATTCCCAAATTTTATAGTTTTTACTCTATTGCTATTTGTGTATTCTAGTATTTTTATATCATCATCATTTTCAAAATTTATTTGTATATCAGAATATTTTTCTTTCAATTTATTATTTAGCTCTTCATATGTTAATTTGACTTCTGAACTATATTGTGTATACCCTTCTTCTCCTGAAGTTTGAACAACTTGCAAGTATGGATAATTTGTTCCGCCCCATACTTCTTTTGGAACTTCTGTTGTTCCACCACTATTTGCATGAAAAAATGCATTTATTGGAGCATTATTATATGTAATGATTTTTCCTTTAGTAGAATTTACAGCATTTGAAATTTTATCCCAATAATTTTGTCTTTGGTCTTCATCCCATTTTGATAACCTATCTTCTTTAGAAATCCACGCTTGGCAACATAAACTACTGTCACATATATCTGCATTATCGTGTTTTTTATTATTTATTTTATAAATAGTATATGTTCTTGCAACAATTGCTTGTGCTTTTAATGCTTCTTGCTCAAAGCTTGCTGGCATTTCTGCTGATACAACATTACATAAATAATCATCTATTGCTACTTCTTCAATTTCTCCTGTTTTTGTATGTAACAATTTAACTGTCCCATAATTTTTATAATTGTAATTTTCTACTAATTCATTTTTTTCATTTCCACTATTTTCTTTATCATCTTGAAAGACAGATGCTTGTTTACTTTTATTATTTTGTCTATTATTGGTTAAAATAGCAGGAAATATAAAACATATAAATATAAATAATATAAAATAGTTAAAAAATTTTTTCAATATTCTCATACCTTCTTTTTATATAATAAATATGATTATGTATTAATTTTTATTTAAAATAATACATAATCATACTTGATTTTTATGATGTTAATTTTAACTTCATAGAATTTAAAATTCTTCTTTCTATTCTTGATACCTGAACTTGTGTTATTCCAAGTATTTTTGCAACTTGACTTTGTGTTTTTTCCTTATAAAACCTTAGCATAATAACTTCTTTTTCTTTTTTATCTAATTTGTTTATTAATTCTTTAACAACTATTTTATTTGTTATAATTTCTTCTTCATTTTTTCCTGTTGATATTTTGTCTATTAAACTTAATTTATTTTCTTCATCTCCAAAAATGTTTTTTTCTATTGATTCTACTGGTGCTACTGACTCCATGGCAAGAGCAATATCTTCTTTTGTAACTTTTAGCTCTTTTGCAATCTCTTCTATTGTTATTTCTCTTCCCTCTTTTGCTAAATAATGTTTTTCCAATTCCTTAATTTTTGTATTTAATTCTTTAATACTTCTACTAACCTTAACTGCACCATCATCTCTTATAAATCTTTTTATCTCTCCGTATCATATATGGAACTGAATATGTAGAAAGTTTTACCTCAAAATTTGTATCAAATCTTTGTATTGATTTTATAAATCCTATACAACCTATTTGATATAAATCTTCTAATTCATATCCCCTTCCATTAAACCTTTTTACTATGCTCCATATAAGTCCGATTATTATCTTTAATTAATTTGCCAAGTTCTACTTTATCGCCTGTTTGGGCTTTTTTTATAGATCCTAAACTATTTTCGAACATACTTTTACCCTTCTTATATTAATCTTTTGTAGCATGGCTTAATTCTTCTTTAATGTTTAATTTATCGTTTTTTATTTCTTTTTCCATTGTTACTTTTGTCCCTATATCAAGTATAGATTCAACATCTACTTTGTCCATAAAACTTTCCATTATTGTAAATCCCATTCCTGATCTTTCTAAATTAGGTTTTGTTGTATATAATGGTTCTTTTGCAATATCTATATTTTCTATTCCTTTTCCAGAATCTGATATTTCTAATATAATTTTATTTGCTTGTAATTTTCCTACTATTTTTACTATTCCTAGTTTATTTTCATAGCCATGAATTATACTATTTGTAACTGCCTCTGAAACAGCAGTTTTTATGTCTGCCAATTCCTCTAAGCTGGGATCTAACTGTGATACAAATGCCGCAACAGCAATTCTTGCAAATGCTTCATTTGATGACTTACTTATAAATTCTAATTTCATTTCATTTTCAAATTGTTCTTTCATCTTTGATTTCCTTGTATAAAATATTTAGGTTTTTATTGGTTTTACCTATAAACCTGTGAATAATTAATACATTTTTTACATTGCCTTATTAAAAAAAGTTTCATCCAAATTTGCAACAGGTATTAATCTAAGTATTCCACTCATTTCGAATATTTTTTTAACACTTTCTGTTAGGTTGGCTACTTCTAATTTTCCGCCTAACATATTTACAAATTTATATCTGCCTATAATTAAACCTATTCCTGCGCTGTCCATGAAAGTAACACTATCAAAATCAAATATAACTTTTCTAGGCATATATCTTTTAATTTCATAATCTGCCTCCCTTCTTATCTTTTGTGCACTAAATTCGTCTATTTCATCGACTATTTTAAAAACTAGAAGCTTGTCCTTTTCGTAATAATTTGATTCCATATTATTTATCAATCCTTTCTAATTTTTCTTAAAATATTATAAAACTATTTCCATTATTTTCCAATAGCAAATACTAAGAAGTTTTGTCGTAATTTTAGAAATTATCGACATTTTTTGACATATCTATTGACCATTATTGTAAACTATGCTATTATTATTTCATACTTCCCAAAAAGGAGTATAATAATTATTTATAGGGAGGGTTCGATATGAACCAGACAACTACAGCACAGGCAAAAACAAAAACCTTGCTTAGCGGGTATGAGAAATTCCATTTTCTTACTCACGAAGACGCCAAAAAAGCAGCTATGCTGCTTGGGGAAAAATACCCTGGCATTATCTTCAAAGTATCACACTCTGGATCACTGTTTGCAAAAACTGGCGGTTCTCTGATTCTTTGGTCAAAGATTGTGTCAGATGTTACAAAACTTGGAGGTGTCGCTGCAAGTGGAGCATAAATAAATCGTGCTTTCTAGTTCTTACTCCTTCATTTTTATTTGTGTTCTTGCAATAGTGAGAGCATGAAAAAGGCGCCAGCTTAATTGCTGGCGCTTCTTTTTATTTATATATTATCAAGTCTACTTTTTACATTTTGTAGCATATTATTATATTTTGCAAGTTTTTCTTTTTCTTCTTTTATTTTAGATTCTGGTGCTTTATTTACAAAACCTGGATTTGATAGCATTTTTTCACATCTTAAAACTTCATTTTCTAATTTTTCCTTTTCAGCTTCTAATCTCTTTTTTTCTTCTGCTAAATCAACTAACCCTTCAAATGGTATATATAACTCAATTTCACCTTTTATTATTCCAATTGCATTGTCTTTTATTCCATCTTTATTTTCTTGAATTTTTAATTCATTTCCAAACCCTAATTTTAGTATAAATTCTTTTGCTTGTTCTAACTCTTTTTTATTAGATTTACTTACAAATATTAACTCTGATTTTTTAGAAGGGTGAATATTCATATTTGCTCTAACATTTCTTATTTCTACTATTGTTTCTTTTAATTGTTCAACTAATTTTTCTTCATTTTCGAAACTAAAGTTTTTCTTTACTTCTGGCCAATTTGATATCATTAAATCTTTATTATCATAACTTACAAGTTCACTATAAATTTTAGTTGTAACAAATGGCATAAATGGGTGTAATAATTTAAGTGCTGTTCCAAATACATAATTTAATATATAACATACATTAGTTTTTATTTCATAATTGTCACTGTATATTCTTGGCTTAACCATTTCTATATACCAATCGCAAAATTCATTCCAAATAAAGTTATATATCTTATCTAATGCAATTCCCAAGTCATAGTTTTCTATATTTGTAGTTACCTCAAATACTAATTTATCTAATTTATTTAAAATCCATTTATCCTCAATTGCTAATGAATCTTTATTGTACTCTTTATTTTCTTTATTATAAATTCTTTTTCCAGCCTCTTTTATATCATTTTCGCTTACATTAGAATTTATTATAAATTTAGCGGCATTCCAAATTTTATTTGCAAAGTTTGATGCTTGTTCTAATTTTTCTGGCATATATCTTATGTCATTTCCCATTGTAGTTCCAGAAAGAACTGAAAATCTTAGACTATCTGCTCCATATTTATCTATTACCTCTATTGGATCAATTCCATTTCCTAATGTTTTTGACATTTTTCTTCCTTGAGAATCTCTTATTAATCCATGAATTACAACATCTTTAAATGGAACCTGATTTGTAAATTCTAACCCTTGTGTCATCATTCTTGAAACCCAAAATGTTATTATATCAAATCCTGTAACTAATACATTTGTTGGGTAAAATCTTTTATAATCCTCACTTTCAATATTTGGCCATCCAAGTGTTGAAAATGGCCATAATGCTGAGCTAAACCATGTGTCTAATGTGTCTTCATCTTGAGTTAAATGTGTACTTCCACATTTTTTACATTGTTTTGGCATTTCTTTTGCTACATTTATTTCTCCACACTCATCACAATAATATGCAGGTATTCTATGTCCCCACCATAATTGCCTTGATATACACCAATCTTGTATATTATCTAACCAGTTAAAATATTGTTTTTCATATCTTTTAGGAACAAATCTCATTTCTCCATTTCTTACAGAATCTGCTGCTCTTTTTGCTAAATCTTTCATATTAACAAACCATTGTGTTGAAATTTTTGGTTCTATTGTATTTTTACATCTTTCACATTTAGCAACATTATGAGTGTATTCTTCTGTTTTTACTAATGCACCTAACTGTTCTAATTTATTTACAATTACTTTTCTTGCATCTAATAAATCCATTCCTTTTAATTCTGGAACTAAATTTCCCATTTTGAAATTTTCATCAAATACTTCTATAATTTCTAAATTATGCCTTAAACCTGCTTGGTAATCATTCATGTCGTGCGCTGGTGTTATTTTTACACAACCAGTACCAAAGTCTTTTTCTACAAATTCATCAGCAATAATTGGAATTTCCTTATTCATTATAGGTAATATACAAGTTTTTCCAACTAAGTCTTTGTACCTTTCATCGTCTGGATGAACTGCAACAGCAGTATCTCCTAGCATAGTTTCTGGTCTTGTTGTTGCAACAATTATGTATTTATCATCAGTTCCTGTTATTTTATATCTTATATGCCACAAATGTGATGGTTCTTCTTTATATTCTACCTCTGCATCAGAAATTGAAGTTTTACAACTTGTACACCAATTAACCATTCTTTTTCCCTTATAAATAAGGCCTTTTTCATACAATTTTATAAATTGCTCTAAAACAGCGTCTGACATACCTTCATCTAAAGTAAATCTATTTCTTTCCCAGTCACATGAGCAACCTAATTTTCTTTGTTGTTTTTGAATAATTCCACCATACTCATGCGTCCAATCCCAAGCCTCTTCTAAAAATTTTTCTCTTCCTAAATCTTGCTTTGTCTTACCTTCTTTTGCAATTTTTTGAACAACCTTCATCTCTGTAGAAATAGCTGCATGGTCTGAACCAGGAAGCCATAAAGTATCAAAACCTTGCATTCTTTTAAATCTAATTAATACATCTTGTATAGTATCATCTAAAGCATGTCCCATATGTAACTTTCCGTGTTACATTTGGAGGAGGCATCATTATACAATAAGGCTTTTTATCTTTATCCATACTAGGTTTAAAATACCCTTTTTCCTCCCATTCTTTATACAACTCATCTTCAAAGTTTTGTGGAATATATTTTCCCTCTAAATCACGTTTACACATAACATTTCCTCCTTTTTATTGCCACGGTTCCGGGTTTGTTTGGCAATTTTTATAATAATTTTTGTGGTTTTTCTTTATAAAACAAAAACTCACCCTTAAAATAAGGGCGAGCATTATTTCTCACGGTACCACCTTAATTAATATTTATTTTATAAATATTATCTCAATTAGCCTTTAACGCTGCTTATGCGAATATATTTACTTTAATTTCAATATATCAACTCCAAAGCTACCTTTTGTTTACCTTTTTCTTAAGAAGCTTACAGCCTATGACTTCTTTTCTCTTTTAAGCAAGTATAAACATACTCCTCTTTTTCTTTGTTTTTTTCTATTGTTTTATATTATTGCACATTTTTTATAAAAAATCAATGGTTATTAAATTTTTTTATAATTAAACCTAAATAATTTAAAATGTAAAAAGCCACTTAAAAGGTATTATTTAAAACCATTTAAGTGACTTTTAAGGGTTTATTTTTTTTGGTATCCCTGCATATAAATACGATTTCTTGTATTTATGTACAGCCTTTTGTCCATGTCGAAAACCTGCCTCATTCCTACCCAAAAAACGTCTTCAGAAATTTTAAACTTTTCCAAAGCTTCTACGTAATCACCTTCTTGTTTAGAAATATAGCAACATACTCTATATACTTTGTTACTAATTTTCTTATACATTAGAGGTTCTAATGTCTTAAGGTTCATTACTGATTCTCTTATTTCCTGCTTGGAAAGTTCAAACTCCTTTTGAGCTTCTGACATAGTGTAACCAGTTAGCAAAAATTCACCAACTGCCCGTGCCAGGTTAGCCTCATAATCATTTAGCATTTTAACCCCTCCTAATAAAGTCTAATTGTTTTTAATGTATAGCTTTATTATAAACCATTTTACATAATTAATCAATGTTTTTTACATTTTTTGTAATTTTTATTTACTATAAAAATATTAAAAGAGCCAGCATGTGCTAGCTCTTTGCTTCTCATTTAACAACCTTATCTTCGAGTATAGATTTATACTCTGTGTCTTTAAGGCATGTTTTAAATCTCCTTGTCTCTTCTGTATTCAGTGACAAAAGAATGTGAAGGTCATTGTTCGATTCCAGTTCCTTTACAGAATCAACTACCTCCTGTCTAGCCTTAGAAACTTCTTCATTGTTTTGAGCAACATCAAATTTGTCCATGGCCAACCTTATATTTTTAATATAATGCCTTGAATCATAGCAGAATATTTCCATTTTTATTTTTCCTCCTGTAAGTATAATTATCTATGTCATAGTTCCTGCTATAATAGTGTTAAATATATATCAATTAGAGCAACTTGCTCTAAACTATTTCTATTATATCATTATTAACATAATATGTCAAATTTGTTATATTTTTTTAACATCTATATTTAAATTTTCTCCATTAATATTCATTTCAATAGAATCACTTGTTTTTTCACCATATTTAATATTTACTGTTAATGTATCATGTTTAATTAATTCTTCATTTTCTTTTATTAATTTTTCTAGCATCTCGTTTCCACATACATATAAATTAATATTATCAAGTACTTCAAAACCTTTATCTTTTCTCATGTTTTGAACTTTAGATAAAATTTCTCTAATATAGCCTTCTTCTTTTAGTTCTTTTGTAATGTGTGTGTCTAAAACAACTCCTATTTCGCCTTCACCACTAAACGCAAATCCTTCTTTTCCTTGCATTGTAATTAATAAATTATTAGAATCTAAATTAATTTCAGTATCATCTATTAATATTGTCTCTACCTTACCATTTTTTACCTTGTTTGCTAAATCCATTTGATTTTTCTTTGCAATCTCTTCTTTTATTTTTGGTATTAGCTTTCCATACTCTTTTCCAAGAACTGGTAGGTTAGGTTTTATTTCAAAATCAACATATTGAGACATTTCTGCACCTAATTCTACTTGTTTAACATTTAATTCTTCTTTTACTATATCTGCATAATATTTAGGAAGTGTATCAACAGAAATAAGCATTTCTGAAAGTGGTTGTCTATTTTTTATATTGCTTAAATTTCTTGCACTTCTTCCAAGTTTTACAATTTTATATGCTAAGTCCATTTGTTCTTCAAGTTTACCATCAATTAAACCTTCATCAACTTCTGGCCATGTACATAAATGAACACTTTCTGGTGCATTTTTGTCTAAATTAACAACTAAATTTTGATATATTTCTTCTGTCATAAATGGTACAAATGGTGCTGCAACTTTAGAAAGAGTTACTAGTACTGTATAAAGTGTTACATATGCTCCAATTTTATCGTCTGTTAAATTTTCACTCCAAAATCTTTCTCTATTTCTTCTTACATACCAATTTGAAAGTTCATCTGTAAAGCTTTCTATTTTTAATGCTGCATTTGTAATGTCATAACTATCTAATTTATTATCTACTTCTTTTACTAATGTATTTAGTTTAGAAATAATCCATTTATCCATTACATTTGATATTTTAAAATCTTTATATTGTAATGGATTAAATTTATCAATTTCTGCATATAAAACATAGAATGAATATACATTCCAAAGTGTACTTAAAAATCCTCTTTGACTTTCTTTAACATTATCAATTGAAAGTCTAGATGATAGCCATGGTGCACATCCTGTATAAAAATACCATCTTGTTGCATCTGCTCCAACAGAATCTAATAGAACAAGTGGGTCTACACCGTTTTTCTTAGACTTAGACATTTTTTGTCCTTTTCCATCTAATACATGTCCAAGTACTATACAATTTTCAAATGGCGTTCTTCCAAATAATGCTGTACCTAATGCTGTTAGTGTATAGAACCATCCTCTAGTTTGATCAATTGCTTCTGATATGTATTGTGCAGGGAAGTTATTTTTAAACATTTCTTCATTTTCAAATGGATAATGCCATTGTGCAAAAGGCATTGAGCCTGAGTCAAACCAGCAATCTATAACTTCTTTTGCTCTTTTCATTTTTTTACCACATTTAGGGCATTTTAAATAAACATTGTCTATATATGGTTTGTGAAGTTCTATATCATCTGGTACATCTATTCCTTTTTCTTTTAATTCTTCAATTGACCCTATACATTCTCTGTGCCCACAATTTTCATCTTCACATGTCCAAATTGGAAGTGGTGTTCCCCAATATCTATCTCTAGAAATTCCCCAATCTATAACATTTTCTAGGAATTTTCCAAATCTTCCTGTTTTTATTGTTTCTGGATACCAGTTAACTTTGTTATTATTTTCAACTAATTCATCTCTTAGTTTACTCATTGCAACAAACCAACTTTCTTTTGGATAATACAATAGTGGTGTATCACATCTCCAGCAATGAGGATATGAGTGTAAATGTTTTTCTTTACTAAATAGTTTATTTTCATTTGCAAGCCATCTACATATATCTTCGTTACAATCTCTTACAAATTTTCCTGCCCATGGTTCCACTTCTGGAACAAATTTACCAGTTTTATCTACTAAATTCACAAATGCTATTCCATTTTTTTTAGCAACCAAACTATCATCTTCACCATATGCTGGTGCTATGTGAACTATTCCTGTACCATCTGTAAGAGTTACATAGTCTCCATGTATAACTTCAAATGCTTTTCCTTCTATTTTTGCAAATGGCATTAATTGTTCATATTTAGTTCCAAGTAAATCTTGACCTTTAAATGTTTTTACTATTTCATATGGTGTTTTACCTAAAACTGATTCTATTAAGTCTTTTGCTAATATATAGTTTTCATATTTTGGTTCTTCTTCTGTTCCGATATTTGCTTTAATTTCAGCATATTCATATGATTTATTTACACATAATGCAAGGTTTGATGGTAATGTCCATGGTGTAGTTGTCCATGCTAAAATATACTTATCTTCTCCAACTATTTTAAATTTAGCAATACATGTTAAATCTTTTACGTCCTTATAGCCTTGTGCTACTTCGTGTGATGAAAGTGCTGTTCCACATCTTGGGCAATATGGCATAACCTTGTGTCCTTCATATAATAAACCTTTTTTCCATAATGTGCTTAATGCCCACCATACAGACTCTATATATTTATTATCATATGTTATGTATGGATTTTTCATATCTACCCAGTAGCCAACTTTATTTGTCATTTCTTCCCATATATGCACATATTGGAATACACTTTCTTTACATTCTTTTACGAATTTTTCAACACCGTATTCTTCTATTTGTTCTTTTCCTGAAATTCCTAATTTCTTTTCTATTTCAAGCTCTACTGGAAGTCCATGTGTGTCCCATCCAGCTTTTCTAATTACTCTATAGCCTTTCATAACTTTATATCTTGGAATTATATCTTTCATAACCCTTGTTATAATATGCCCTGCATGTGGCATTCCATTTGCTGTTGGTGGTCCATCATAAAATGTAAAATATCTTTTTCCTTTATTTAGGTCAAAGTTTTTTTGAATTACATTTTTTTCTTTCCAAGTTTTTGCAACTTCTCGTTCCATTCCAACAAATCCATCTTGTTTTAATTCAACTTTTTTGTACATTAAAATTCCTCCCTTTATTATTTTAAGAACTTAAAATTTATTATAATAATATTTTTAAGTTTTAATTTTATCATCAAAAAAAGCTATTTAGTCCTATCTTTTAGGACGAAATAGCTTTCAAATTCCGCGGTACCACCTATTTTAATATAAAAATTAATTTTATATTCTCTTATTTTTATCTTTAACGCAGATTTACGTCTAACTTATTTGCCTTTATTTAGCTTTCAGTTTAGCAATAACATAGGTGATAATAAATAATTTTTCCTTGCCAAAATTTCAGCTTTATTTGGCTCTCTGTAAAGTAATTTTATTATTTACCGTGTCCTTGTTTTTATTTTTTAAAATTTTTATTTTTTATATTATACCACCTTTTTTTATTTTTTCAAGGTTTTGCTTGTATTTTTTTGAAATTTACTTAAGTTCAGGTCTTTGATTTGTTTCATCCCATTTCCAGTAACTTGTAAAATCAAATCCAGTATAAGATTCTTGTTTCTTAGCATTTTCGTCTGATAATTTATATGCTGATACATCTTCTGTTTTATCTCCATTCATTTTTGCAATATCTTGATTATTTAATTTACAATTAAAATATGATGAATCTAATGTTAATCCATTGCTGTATCCAGCAAATGCACCAAAATATGCATTATTTGGGTCATTTACTATATTTCCATGGAAATAACATTGTTTTATAGATGAACCTCCAGAGCCAAAGAAACCACCGACATCATTAGAATTTCCATTACATGTAATATCTCCTATATGGTAACAATATTGAACTGGGGAATTTCCACTAGAGTTTCCTATTAGTCCTCCTAAAAGTACTGCATTATTTGCTTCTATATTTCCTATATGTTTAGAATTTGAAATAGTATTTCCACTTTGCATGTTTCCTATTAGTCCTCCTACACTACTTACTAAACTATTTGAACCTGTTACTGTAGTATTAGTTGTCAACTTAATATTTTTCTTTGAAGTTAGAGAAGTTATTAAATTTGATTTTGAGTTCATATATAAATTTCCTACAATTCCACCTATATTACTTACATTATTATAGTCTTTAACTGTAATGTTTGCATCATTTGTACTAGCTACCAAAAGACCAGAATGATTATCTGATTTTCCTATAATGCCTCCTATGTCATATGAATGAACATCTCCTATAATATTAATATTTCCTGAATTTGTTGATGTTGTAATTCCGCCACTATTTTTCAATTCTCCTATCACTCCACCAACTGAATATATATTATAATTTTTACCACTTGTTGAATTTATTGTTATTTCTGCTTCATTAACATGATTATTAAGGCTTGAACTTGTTTCAATTCCTCCTATACATCCTCCAACAATACTAACATTTCCATTTGCAGAATTAATGTTTATTGTAGCAGATTTTTTATTGGTACATTGATTTATATTTCCACTTGTTAAATTTGATGCTTGTCCAATAATTCCACCAATATAATTAGATGAACAATTTATTGTAATTTTTCCTTCATTATTATTTGCATTACAACTTAGTTTAGCATAATTTACATCACCTATTATTCCTCCTATATCTGTTGAGAAACTGCTTCCTTCACTTGTCATTAATTCTCCAGAATTTGTGCATGCATTTAACGAAATTTCTCCCGTTGAATTTGCACTTCCATATCCTAAAATTCCCCCCATAAGACTTGTTCCTACAATTTTTCCTTTATTTATATTACTTGTTATAAATGCAGTTCCTTGAGAAGATAAATATCCAATTATTCCACCTAAGTTTTGCTTTCCACTTATTATTCCGTAATTTTCATTTCCACTTATACTTAATCCACAGTTAACATATCCCATAATTCCTCCAACATTTTGGTTTGTTGATGAAATATTACCTGTGTTTTTACATTTCATTATTGAAACTGTTTTGCTTGTGTAAACATACCCTACAATTCCAGCAGCTGATGAACTTGTTACTATATTTCCTTTATTAATACATGATTGACAAGCAACATTTGATGATAGACTACCTATAATTCCTCCAATCTCACTTGAACCGTTTGTAAAGTTTATATTATTTATACAGTTGCTTACTAGTCCTTGTGCATCGCTTTCAACTGTTCCAACTATTCCTCCTGTATATCCACTTACATTTTTGCAATCAGCTTCTCCAAATGTTTTACAATTTGTAACTGCTCCTGTTTTTAATTTTCCAAATGCACCACCAATATTGGCACTAGTTGATTTTTCTACCCCTACTTTAATATTTACATCTTTAATATCAAGGTTTTTAAGTTCTCCTTGATTTAATTGGCCAAATAACCCATAGTCACCGTCTTTTGTTATGTTTATTGTCATTCCAGAAATTGTTTTATAATTTCCTTCTAATGTAGTTACAAGTTCTGGTATAGGTTCCCAATTTTCACCACTTAATGAAATGTCCTGCATTAAAATATATTTTCCATCTCTTTTGTAGTTATATATTTTATCTTCTTGAGTAACATTTACATCTTCTCCACTGCTTATTTTCTTTAATTGTTCTTTCGTATAGATTGGAATATAATCTGTAGGTGTTGTTTCATATAATTTTCCCACATTTTTATTTTCACTTACAGGCACATTTATTTCTTCTAATTGATCGTCATCGTATGTTTTTGATGGTATTTGTATAATAGTTGGAAATGTATCAGATGTTTTTGTAATATTTGTTGTTTTATGATTTTTATTCATTTTATCTACTATTCCACTTGGAGTTATGTCTTTATTTTTGTCTATTATTTCTTTTATTTCTTTTTTTGCTTTATCTTCATAACTGCCCTCTGTAACACTGCCAACACTTAAATTTAACTCTACTGGTACTTTAATTGTTTGTTTTACTGATGTTATACTTTTGTCAAATACAATATAACATGGCAAATTTCTAGGTTCTGTTGCCCCTTCTCTTTTTTCAAAAGTGATTCCTTCACTTTTTCCTTCATTTTCCTTTACTTTATCTACAATATTTTGAGCAGTAATATCACTTGTTTTTCCTCCTGTTGAAAGTTTTTCTGTTACAAGTTCACTTACTGCAAGACTAGTAGTTTCTTTTAGTCTTCCTTTTTCTGTTTCGATTTTTGCATTTGATGCTTTTCCAAGTATCCCATTATCTCCTGTTAGTGTAACAATTGCAACTCCAGCAAGTATTAAAAGTACAATTATTGTAATAATAAGAGCTATTAATGTTATACCGCTTTCATGTTTTGAATTTAATTTTTTCTTCATGTTTTTTCCCCTTCCTTTTCTTTAGAATTTAATTATATTTACAGAAAAATTATACTAAAGCACTTAAAAAAAATCAATATATTTTAATACTTTTATTATATTTTTTTTTCATATGTAAATACTATTTAAAAAGGTGATTTATATGAATCAAATTTTAATTACAAACCCTTCTAAAACCGACAAAAAAAGATTAATTGTTCAATTATTAATTTCAATAATAGCAATTACAGTTATTATCTTTTTATATGTAAATTATAGAAATAAACTTAATAAACAAGAAAATTTTTCAAAAATTTTATCTAAAAATTATAAATTGTCTAAATTGTACTCTTCTAGTAATGTGAAAAATTCACAAACTAATGACACTGATATTTTAGGAACTATTAGTATTCCTAGTTTAAATATTTCCTATACCTTTTTTTTCGGAATTTCTGATGATTTATTAAAAATATCTCCTTGCAGGCTTTCTGGTCAAATGCCAGATTCCAAAAGTAATTTATGCATAGCTGGCCATAATTACAATGACGATAGATTTTTTGGTAAAATTTTTCTTTTAAGAAACAATGATAAAATAATTATTAAAGATAACTCCAATAATCAATTTACTTATTATGTGTATGATAAGTATGAGGTAAAAGAAGATGACCTTTCTCCCATTTCTGATAATAAATTATTTTGTGAGTTAACTCTTATTACTTGTAATAATTTTAATAATAATAGATTAATAATAAAAGCAAAAACTGGAAGCCTACAATAGACTTCCAGTTTTAATATTTTATTTTAATTAAACATTTTTATAATCACTAATTTTTTTATAAGCATATACAGCTGATATTGCAAATATTACTATAAGCACTGCTGTTGGTATTGAATCCTCTATACCTGTTTTTGGTAAATTTGTGTTTGTATTATTGTATGTGCTTGAGTTTTTATTTGCATTGGCATTATTTGTGTTTGTGTTGTTTGTATTTGTGTTACTTTTATTTGAGTTTGTATTTGTGTTATTTTTATTTGTATTTGTGTTGTTAGCCGTGTTTGATGAGTTTGAAGTATTTGATGTGTTTGATGATGTGTTATCATCTAAATCAAAATCTAATTCATCTGCAGCAAATACACCTGTTGTTCCTATTAAAACTACACTTAATAAAATTACTAAAAATCCTTTAATTAAACTTACTTTTTTCATATTTATTTCTCCTTACTAATTTAATCTATTTCTATTATTATTTTACAACCACTATTTATTATACACTAACTTTTTAAATTTTTCAAGTGGTTTATAAGAAACAATTAAATTTTTCTTTTGCTTATACATATATTTTAAACTTTTATATTTTATTAGTCAATATTTTTAAATAAATATTTTTATTACTTTTATGTTACAAAAATATTACAGCTTTGTGACGTTTTTTTATGTTTTCTTGTATATCAACATTTTACATACTATACATTAAATTTAAATAATACAATATCTCCATCTTGCATTATATATTCTTTTCCTTCTTGACGAACTAGTCCTTTTTCCCTTGCTGCGACCATTGAGCCTTCTTTCATTAAATCTTCAAAAGATACTACTTCTGCCTTTATAAATCCTCTTTCTATGTCTGAATGGATCTTTCCAGCAGCTTGTGGTGCTTTTGTTCCTTTTTTTATTGTCCATGCTCTTACTTCTGGTTCTCCTGCTGTTAAAAATGACATTAATCCTAATAAATCATAGCTTTTTTTAATAACTTTGTCTAATCCTGATTCTTCAAGTCCCAAAGCTTCTAGCATTTCTTTTTTATCGTTATCATCTAAGCCAGATAATTCTTCTTCTATTTTTACACATAATGGAATTACTTCTGCATTTTCTTTTAATGCATATTCTTTTACTTTTTTAACATTTTCATCATTTTCAGGATCTTCTATTTGTTCTTCAGAAACATTTGCAATATATAATATTGGTTTTGTTGTTAATAAAAACATGTCTTTTACTAGTTCTTGTTCTTCTTTTGTATAATCAATTGCTCTTGCAGATATTCCATTTTCTAAACTTGTTTTTATTTTTTCAAGTAAATCAATTTCTTCTTGGTATTTTTTATCTGCTTTTAAGTTTTTCCTTGCTTTATCTAGTCTTTTATTTACTGTTTCTATATCTGCAAATATTAATTCTAAATTTATTGTTTCTATGTCTCTTACTGGGTCAACACTTCCATCAACATGTACTACATTACTATCTTCAAAACATCTTACAACTTCAACTATAGCATCTGTTTCTCGTATATGTGATAAAAACTTATTTCCAAGTCCTTCTCCTTTACTTGCTCCTTTAACAAGTCCAGCTATATCAACAAATTCTACAACTGCATGTGTTGTTTTTTGTGGATTGTACATTTTAGTCAATGCATCTAGCCTTTCATCTGGCACTGGAACAACTCCAACATTTGGCTCTATTGTACAAAATGGATAATTTGCACATTCTGCTCCTGCTTTTGTAATACTATTAAACATTGTGCTTTTTCCAACATTTGGAAGTCCTACAATTCCTAATTTCATTTAACTTTTTCCTCCTTAAAATTATTCACCTATACTTTTTTTATCTTTTATTTCGCCTAGTACTTTTTCTATAAATTCATCTATACTTATTGTTCCTAAATCAGCCTTACTTCTTGAACGTACTGTAACTTTATTTTCTTCTTTTTCTTTGTCTCCAACAACTAGCATATATGGAATTTTTTCCATTTGAGCCTCACGTATTTTGTAACCTATTTTTTCATTTCTACTGTCATATGCAACTCTAATTCCTGTTTTTTGTACTTTTTCCAACAATTCTTCACAATAATCATTTTGTTTTTCACTTATTGGCAATATTTTTACTTGTATTGGAACTAGCCATAAAGGTAAATTTCCTTTTGTTTCTTCTAATAAGAATGAAATAAATCTATCAGAAGATCCTAGTATTGCTCTATGAATTACAACTGGTCTATGTTTTTGTCCATCTTCTCCAATGTATGTTAAATCAAATCTTTCTGGAAGCGCAAAGTCTAATTGGCATGTTGGTATTGTTACATCATGTCCTAATGCTGATTTTATTTGAATATCAATTTTAGGTCCATAAAATGCTGCTTCTCCTTCTGCTTCATAAAAGTCTATGTCCAATTCTTTTAGAATTTTTCTTAATTGATTTTCTGCTGTTTCCCACATTTCGTCATTGTCTATATACTTTTCTTTGTTCTTATCTCTTAATGATAATCTAAATGCAAATTTGTCTCTAGAAAATCCAAAATCATTCATATATACTTCAAATATTAATTTTAAAACTTTTCCAACTTCATCTTTTATTTGATCAGGTCTTACAAATAAATGTGCATCGTTTTGACACATTTGGCGAACTCTTTCTAATCCACATACAGCTCCTGAATTTTCGTACCTAAAGTCATGTGCTAATTCTCCTATTTTTATTGGTAAATCTTTATAAGAATGCATTGAATTTTTGTATATTAACATATGGTGTGGACAGTTCATTGGTCTTAATACTAATTCTTCATTGTCCATTTTCATAACTGGGAACATATCTTCTTTATAATGATCCCAATGTCCACTTGTCTTATATAATTCAACATTTGCAAGAGATGGAGTATAAACATGACTATAACCAAGTCTTAACTCTTTGTCTTGAATATATCTTTCAAGCTCTCTTCTAATTGTAGCACCATTTGGCAAATACATAGGAAGACCTGATCCAACTAGCGGATGTGTCATAAATAATTCCATTTCTTTTCCTATTTTTCTATGGTCTCTTTGTTTAGCATCTTCTAGGAATTGTAAATATTCTTCTAATTGACTTGCTTTTGGGTAAGAAATAGCATAAATTCTTTGTAACATTTTGTTATGTTCATCACCTCTCCAATATGCTCCTGAAGATGATAATATTTTTATTGCTTTAACTTTTCCTGTACTTACTAAATGTGGTCCTGCACAAAGATCTGTAAAATCACCTTGTTTATAGAAACCAATTTCTTCCCCTTCTGGTAAATCATTAATTAATTCTTGTTTATATGGTTGTCCTTCCATTAATTTTAAAGCTTCATCTTTTGGTAAAACAAATCTTTCTATTGGTAAATTCTCTTTTATAATTTTTTTCATTTCGGCTTCTATTTTTTCTTTGTCCTCATCTGTAAAAGGCTTTTCTACATCAAAATCATAGTAAAAACCATTATCTATTGAAGGTCCAATTGCAAACTTAACACCTGGAAACAATCTTTTTACAGCTTGTGCCATAATATGAGATGTTGTATGCCAATAAGCCTTTTTTCCATCTAAACTAGAATCAAAAGTATGAATTGTCAAATTACAATCTTTTGTAATTTCATATCTTAAATCTTTTACCTCTCCATCAATTTCACCACAAGTTGCAACCCTTGCTAAACCTTCACTAATTTGTTTTGCAACATCTAATATAGTACTATTTTCTTTAACCTCTATACTAGATCCATCTTTTAATGTTACTTTAATCATAATAAAACCCCCTTAAAAATTGCCATCGGTTCCGGGTTTATTTGGCAATAAATTGCCAAAGTACACGGTTTAATATTTTCGATGTTTAATCTAAAAAGCACCCTTATGGATACTTTTTATCCATAGGAGTGCTTTTATAACACGGTTCCATCCTATTTTTTTCTTAATTTAAGATTGTAACGAATCTTACTCGTCTAGCTTGTTCACTAGAAACTTGAAGAGTTAGTTTTCAAATATGTTTGCTTAAATTAGCTTCCAGCCTTGGCTAATTTTCTCTGTAAGTAACCTTTATTTTACTTGTCTCTTACTTGTTTTTATTTATATCTTTATTATTTTAACGCTATTTCGAAAAAAAGTCAATGAAAATTATTTACTTTTTTATTATTGTAATGTATAATGTGTCTTAGTTGCTTCTATAGCTCAGTTGGTAGAGTGCAGCCTTGGTAAGGCTGAGGTCACGGGTTCAATTCCCGTTGGAAGCCCCATATATTGTAAAAACTCCTCTGATAAAAACCAGAGGAGTTTTTTTAGTTAAATAAATTTTTTATTGCTTTTTTTCTTATTCTTTGTATTGCGTTGTCAACAGACTTTACTGGTGCATCCAGCTTTGCTGCAATGTCAACATAGCTTTCGCCTTTTATATATCTATTTAGCACTTGTTTTTCAAAATCACTTAATGTTTTGTCTATTGTGCTTTCTATTTGTTCATAATACTCTTTTTTCATTAATGTATCTAATGGGTCTTCTATTGTTTTGCTATCAAATGTATTTATTAATTCTTCGTCATTGTCTTCATTGTCATATGCCGAATTATTTAAAGATAAATATGAATTTAATGGCATATGCTTTTGTCTATTTGATGTTTTTATCGCTGTTATTAATTGTCTTTCTATACAAATATTTGCAAATGTTTTGAATGAATTTTGTTTTTGAGCATCAAAACATTTTATTGCTTTAAATAAGCCTATCATTCCCTCTTGAACTGTGTCTTCTCGTTCTGCTCCTACTATGTAATATTTTCCTACTTTAATATTTACAAGTTCTTTGTATCTTTCTAATAAATATGAAAGAGCTTGGTTGTCTCCTTGTTTTATTAGTTTTATTACATCTTCATCACTTAAGTTATTATATTTATTTGTAGAAAAATATACATTTTGCTCTTGCATTAGTCAAAATACCTCCAAATGTGCTTTTTTTGTATTATATATTTCAAATTTAGCTAAAGTCAAGTGTTTTTTTAAATTTTATTATTAATTATACAATTTTTTATATATTTCATAATCTCTTAAAATCTTTCTTACATAATTATTTGTTTCTTTATAAGGTATATTTTCTATATTAGAACCATCTGCCATTAATGTTCCATTTTCTACCCATGTATCAACATTTCCGCTTCCTGCATTATATGCTGTTAATGCAAGTTCAATATTACTATATTTAGCAAGTAAATTAGATATATATTTTGTTCCTAAATTTATATTAAACTCTGGCTCTAATAATTTTTTGGAAATTTCTTCTTTAGTAACTTCTATATCTAATTTTTTAGCTATATCTTCTGCAGTTTGCGGCATAAGCTGCATTAACCCCTTTGCCTCTTTGTTTGATACAGCCTGCTGATTAAAATTGCTTTCTGCTTTTATTATTGCATAAATTAAATTTTTGTCTACTTCATATTTTGTAGAATAATTCTCAACAAAATTTTCATATTTTATTGGATATATAATCTTTAGTATTTTATTTTGGATATTTATTGGTCCAAAAAGCAAAAATACTATTAGTAACAAAATCACTATAATTATTACTCTTCTACTTAATAATTTTGTCAAAACAATTGTCTCCTTCTTTATATTCTATAGTTTATAATATATATTTTTCCATTCTCCCCATCCTAAAAATTCTAATAAAAGTTTATTAACTTTTAAAGAATTTTTGGACGGTCCCCACAAGCCATTACAAAATATATATTATAAACTTTATACTAACTATTTACAATCATACCAATTATTTGCTTCAGAAACCTCCACGATTAATGGCACTTTAAGCTTTACTGCTGTTTCCATTTTTTCTTTTATTATTTGCTTAATTTGCTCTTTTTCAGAAATATCTGCTTCTATCATCATTTCGTCATGTACTTGTAAAACTATTTTTGACTTTAAGTTTCTTTTTTTCAATTCTTTATATACATTTATCATTGCAATTTTCATTATGTCTGCTGCTGTACCTTGTATTGGTGTATTCATTGCAACCCTGTTTCCAAATTGACGTACCATATAGTTTTTAGAATTTAGTTCTGGTATATATCTTCTTCTATGGAATAAGGTTTCTACATAGCCTTGTTCTTTTGCTTTTTCTATAATATTTTCCATAAATTTTTTTATTCCAGAATATTCTTCTAAGTATTCATCTATATATTGTTTTGCTTTTTTTCTTGATATTCCTAGTTGTTCACCAAGTCCAAAATCACTTATTCCATACACTATTCCAAAATTTACAGCTTTTGCATTGCTTCTTTGTTCTTTTGTAACTTCATCTATTGGTGTTTTGAACACTTTTGATGCTGCTTGTTTGTGTATGTCTTCATCATTTATAAATGCATTTACCATATGATTGTCGTCCGAAAAATGTGCTAATACTCTTAATTCTATTTGTGAATAATCTGCATCTATATAAATTTTGCCTTGTTCTGGTTTAAATACTTTTCTTACTCTTTTTCCAAGTTCAAATCTTGTTGGAATATTTTGAAGGTTTGGTTCTGTTGAGCTTATTCTTCCTGTTGCTGTTATTGTTTGATGAAAAAATGAGTGTATTCTTTTGGTTTTTGGGTTTATATATGGTTTTAAACCTTCTACATATGTTGAATTTAATTTCATCAATTGTCTATAGTCTAATATTTTGTTTATAATTGGATCTTCTCTTTTTAATTTTTCTAGTACATCAACATCTGTTGAATAGCCACTTTTAGTTTTCTTAATAACTGGCAATTGCATTTTTTCAAATAGTACTTCTCCTAATTGTTTTGTAGAATTTATATTAAATTCAACACCTGCCAATTCATATATATCTTTTGTTAATTTTTCTATGTTTTGTTTTAGTTCATTTCCAAATTCGTTTAATTCCTTTTCATCTACATACATTCCATTCCATTGCATGTCTGATAATACCTCTACAGTTGGCATATCTATATTGTAAAAAAGTTCTTCTGCATTAGATTCTTTTAGCTTATTTAAGGTTATATCTTTAATTTTTGCAATTGAATATGCAAAAACTCCAATTTCATATTTTTCAGAATCTACGTTTTTTGTTGTATCTTCAAATAAGTTGATTTGCTCATCTTTTTGATTAGCACCTTGTTTTGATAAATAATCGTCTATATCTAAACTTAAAAAATCGTTTGCAAGTTTTTTTATATTTATTTTGTTATCTGTTGGATTTAATATATAACTTGCAACTTGAATATCATAATTTATATTTTGTATATTTATTCCTACTTGTTTTAATAAAATATATTGTTTTGTTAGATTTATTCCTATTTTCTTTATATTTTTATTTTCAAATATTTCTTTTAATTTTAATATTTCATCTTCATTTTCTAATTTTGCAAAATAAGATATTTCATTACTATAAATTCCTATACTTGTTATTTTTTCTTTTATTATTTTTTCATTATTTTCGTCTTTTTTTGTTCCTAATGTAAATATTAATTCATTATTACCATTTAGTAATTGTATTACTTTTTCTATTGTTATTTCTTCTATTTGAATTTGTATTTCTTTTTCTTTTGCTTGACTTTCATGATTTAACCCAAATCTTTCTATATATCTACTAAAGTTAAGTTCTTTAAATATTTCATATACTTTTTGACTGTCCCATTCTTCTACTTTGAAATTTTCTAATGTGTCTTCTATTGGTACTTCTAAATTTATTGTTCCTAAAAATCTTGACATTTCTGCTAAATCTTTATTTTCTACAATTTTTTCTTTTTGTTTTCCTTTTAAATCGTCTTTTCCTTCTTCTATTGACTTATATAAATTTTCTATTGTTCCATATTTTTGTATTAGACTAAGTGCTGTCTTTTCACCAATTCCTGGGACTCCTGGAATATTGTCAGAAGTATCTCCTTGCAATCCTTTAACCTCTATTAGTTGTTTTGGCTCAATTCCATAAGTTTGTTTTATTTTTTCTCTGTTATACTCTTCTGTTTCTGTTTTTCCTGCTTTTGTTCTTGGAATTCTTATTGTTACTTTATCTGTTGCAAGCTGGAATGTGTCTCTATCTCCTGATAAAATTGTAACTTCCAAGCCATGTTTTTCTCCATACCTAGATAATGTTCCAAGTACATCATCTGCTTCATAGCCTTCTTTTTCTACTATATCTATATTCATAGCTTTTAATATTTCTTTTATTATTGGCATTTGCTGTGCAAGTTCTTCTGGCATTCCATGTCTATTTGCTTTATAGCCCTCATACATTTTGTGTCTTGCAGTTGGTGCTTTTAAATCAAATGCAACTACAATATATTCTGGTTTTAGGTCTTCTAGTAGTTTAAACAATATTGCTAAAAAGCCATATACAGCATTTGTATATGTTCCATCTTTTGTTGTTAGCATTTTACTTCCCATTATTCCATAAAATGCTCTATTCATTATACTGTTTCCATCAATTAAAACTAATTTTTCCAAATTTTTTCCTCCCACAATTTAAATATTTTTTGTATAACATTTAATTTTTCTTTTTTGTGTTTGTTTTTCTATTGCAAGTGCTAATCCCAATGTTGCTACAATCATTATAATTACAAATGGTGTTCCATTTATATATCCTTCTCCGTTTAACAAAAATACACTATTGGCAAACTCAGAAATTATACCAACTAATGTCATTACCTTTAGTGTGTTTGGTTTTTGCCACATAATTACAGGAAATACCCACATTAAATACCATGGTTGAAACTGAGTTATTAGTCCAAACAAAAACACAAGTAAAAATATATTATAATTTTGCATTAATTGTCTAAATTTAATTTTATTTTTATATAACAAAATTAAACATGAAAATGCATATATTATAATAAATATTGCAAGTAACATTTGGCTTAGCTTTTCAACTGAAATATTGGCAAAATATTCTGAAATTGGTATATATATACTTTTGGCAACTTTATTTTGTTGTGTTACCATACCACTTAATATACTTAAATCTTTTGCATAAAGTAAATATGGTATTAATAATGTTATTATAAATATTACTCCATATTTTAAGCAACTTATAAATCTTTTTAAAGGTTTTTGGTTTCTTACATGATATATTATAAAAAATGGTAAAAGTAAGATTGAAAAATATTTTATTCCTGTAGCAAGGCCTAAAAATATTACACTTAATACTATATTTTTCTTTTTTAACAACATATACAATGATAATAAAGTAAATAATATTACAAACATATCATTATGAACACTTACTATTCCTTCTATTAAAATAAATGGATTTAAGCCATATATTAAAGTAAAAATTTTTTTACCTGTTATTTTATATATCAAATAACAATTTAATATATGAATTATTAAATTTATAATTTTAAAGACTAACAATCCTATATCTATATTTCCAAATGATAATAAGGCAATTTCCTTACAAACTAACTGCCATATTGGGCCATATACTACTGTTGTGTCTGCCCAATCATTAAGATTTCCTTGCATTAATACCGTATCTTTTTCTAACTTTTCGTTTTGATTGTTTTCTACATATTCTTTTATTGTTGAATAATATGGATTTTGGTTGTATTCTTGGTCTATTCTTCCAACTCCTAAGTAATAAAATACATCTGAACACATAAATGGTATTGTAAATACATAAATTGTTCCAATTAATGCAATATATATTAATATATTTTTAATATTTTTAAATATTTTGTTTCTATTTTTTATTATCAATATATAAAATATTGTAATTAATGCAAGTATTATTATATACCAAAGTGTTTGCATTTCTCTATTTGAATTGTCTAACATAAATTTAAACCAATTATCAAATTTATATACTGTTCCAAATTTGGTAAAATACCTTAATGATGGTATTATAAGCAATATTGATGATATAATAAACAATAATTTTAATATATTTTCTTTTTTTATTTTCATCTTTATTTTCCTTTGCATGAAGTTTTTTATACTATATCATATTATTTACAATATTTCTATAAATTTAATATTTTTTTAATATATAATTTAAAATGTATTTTTTTAGCTTATAACTAACAAAAAGGAGAATTTTACTAAATTCCCCTTTTTTGTTTAGTGATTAATTATTCACTTAAATTTCTTGCTAATTGTACTCCTGAGGCTGACGCCATCATAAGTCCTCTGGTTAATCCGCAGCCATCTCCTATTGCATATAAACCTTTTACCGAAGTTTCAAATGTTTTGCTTAAAGACACTTTATTGCTATAAAACTTTATTTCAGGTCCATAAAGCAAGTTAGCTGGGTTTGCAAACCCTGGTGCAACTTTGTCCATTTGTTTTATAAACTCTAAAATATCTGTTAAAACCCTATATGGCATTGCAAGGCCTATGTCTCCTGCAGTAGCTGATGTTAGCGTCGGGCTTACCTGATTGTTTTCCAGTTCTTCGCTCCATGTGCGTTTTCCTTGCCAAATATCTCCTAACCTTTGTACTAAAACATTGCCTCCTGCTAAGGTATTCATGTTTTTTGCAATATTTCTTGAATATTCCATTGGATTATCAACATTTTTAAGGTTTAAAGAAACAAGAAGAGCCAAGTTTGTGTTACTGCTTTTTATGTCTTTACATGAATGTCCATTTACGAGAGTAAGTCCTTCGTCATAGACTTCTGTAGTAACAAATCCGCTTGGATTTTGGCAAAATGTACGTACTTTGTCATTAAATGGGTTTGGCTTTCCTATAAATTTTCCCTCATAAAGGTATTTATTTATTTCTTCCATTACCTCATCTAAAAGCTCATACCTTATGCCGATATCAATTGTTCCTGGCTTTGTTTTGATTTTGTGCTTATCACACATTTTTAAAAGCCATTTTGCACCAACTCTTCCAACTGCGATAATTACAGTTTGGCTGTATGCTTCTTCTTGTTTTTTGTTTGATTCATACCTAACCCCTTGTACAGAGTTGTTTTCGACTAAAATGTCCGTAACTTCTGTGTTAAAAAGCATTTTAACTCCTGCTTCTTCTAGAGTTTCTTCGATTTTTTTGTACAGGTCATGTGCCTTGTCTGTTCCTAAATGTCTTATAGGAATGTTTATAAGGTCTAAGCCTGCACTTTCAGCCGATTTTCGAATATTAGATATTTTCCCTGGATGAGTAATTCCTTCAAGCTCTTTTGTTGCCCCAAAGTCAAGATAAATTTTATCTGTATAATCTATCAAGCTTTTGGTTTCTTCCACGCCAACATATTTGTGGAGATTTCCACCAACATAAAAGTCATCATCATATTTGTTATACAATGAAAGCTTTCCATCAGAAAATGCTCCTGCTCCTGAAAAACCGCATGTTATGTTACAAAATGGTTTGCATTTTACACATTTTTTTAGTGTACTTTCAGGACATTTCCGTTCTTCTACCCGTTTTCCCTGTTCAATAAGAAGAATTCTTTTTTCTGGATTTTTTTTAAGCATTTCATATGCAAAAAATGCTCCAGCAGGTCCTCCTCCGACTACAATAAAATCATAATTTTCATGTCTCATGTCATATTCCTCCTTTTAATTATGATTTGTTCAATTAGCTTTTTATAACATACAAATAAATATGTTAAATATAAGTAAGTTACATAAATACTATACAATACATTTTTATAATATGTCAACTATTTTTTTATAACTTCTTCTACTTCTTTAGCTATTTGCTCTGGTGTTAACTTATTTTCTTGTAATAATTCATTTACATTGTATTTGTCATAAAATGCTTTTTTTATTCCATAATTTTTTACTTTTATATTTGTGTCGCTATAGAATCTTGCTATTTTTTCACCAAATCCTCCATCTAATATTCCATCTTCTAATGTAATTACTATTTCATGATTTTGTTTTAAATTTTCTAGCAATTCTTCATCTAATTTTGTTATAAATCTTGGATTAATTAATGTTGGATTTATATTTAATTTTTCTTTTAAATCTTGTGCTACTTTCTCACCTAATTGGTAAAAATCACCCAATGCTAATATTGCAACCTTGTTTCCTTTTTGTTCTACTTTATATTTATTTATATTGCTATAATCTTTGTCTGGTATCCTTTTGTCTGATATAACTCCATTGCAAGGTATACGAATTGCCACAGGGTATTTTGTTTGTTCTATTGACCAGTCAAGCATTGCAAAATATTCTTCTTTTGAAGTTGGTGCTAAATATACCATGTTAGGAATATTTGAAATCATTTGTATATCATATAAACCTAAATGTGTTATATCATTCATTCCATATACTGATGCACCATTTACTAAAATTGTAGCTGGATTATTGTTTATACATAAATCTTGTGATAATTGATCATAAGTTCTTTGCATAAAGCTTGAATATGTTGCAAATATAGGTTTTCCTCCGCTTTTAGCTATTCCAGAAGCTAAGGCAACTCCGTGTTCTTCTGCAATTCCTACATCTACAAATTGTTTGCCAGCTTTAATTCTTCTGTCTTTTGTAAAACCAATATTTGTTGGAACACCTGCAACTATTGCAACAACTTTTTGGTCTTTTTCCATTTTTTCCAATAAATATTTTCCTGTTAAGTCCCCATAATCCTCTCCTTCAAAGCTGTATGTTGGTTTTCCTGTTTCTATATCAAATGGCATAGTCCAATGCCAATTTTCTTTGTTTTCCTCTGCTAATTTGTATCCTTTTCCTTTTTGTGTGTTGATATGAACAACTATTGGATGATCTATATTTTTTACTTTTTGGAAAGCTTTTATTAATTCTTCTAAATTATTTCCTTCATTTACATATATATAATCTAATCCCATTGCATTAAATAAATTACACTTGCATGTTCCATTTGAATTTCTTAGTTCTTTTAGATTTTTATATAATCCTCCATGATTTTCTGCAATTGACATGTCGTTATCATTAACAACTATAATAAAGTTTGTATTTTGTTCTCCTGCATAATCTAAACCTTCTAATGCTTCTCCACCACTTAAAGAGCCATCTCCTATAATTGCTATTACATTATAGTCCTCTCCTTTTAAATCTCTTGCTTTTGCAAGTCCTGAAGCTAAACTTATAGATGTTGATGTATGTCCTACATTAAACCAATCATGTTTACTTTCATTTGGATTTGTATAACCTGTTACATCATCATAGTGTTCTTCATATAAAAATGCATCCTTTCTTCCTGTTAGAATTTTATGTGGGTAACTTTGATGTGAAACATCAAATACAAGCTTATCTTTTGGTGATTCAAATACATAATGCATTTCAATTATTGCCTCTACCATACCAAAGTTTGGCCCAAAATGTCCACCATGTATACTTAATTTTTTTAATAGTGCTTTTCTTATTTCCTCTGCAAGTTCTTTCATTTCATTAATTGATAATGTTTTTAAATCTTTTGGACTTTCTATTTTACTTATTATATTTTCCATTTTATCTCCTCCTTGCATTTTTATATCACTTGGACTTAACTCTAAGTCAATAGTTTTTTTATACTATAAAACATTATAAATAAATGCAGCCTACATGAACTCTACTTTTTAGGGCAAGTTCAAACATAAGGCTGCTTTTTATTTATATTAATGTTTTTTATTTACATTATTTTTTTATTTATTTTTAATGTAATTATTGTTCCAGCAAGTGCTATTACAAATATTGTTACAAATAAAAATATTGTATCTCCTGTTGTTGGATTGCTTGAATTTGATGTATCTTCTACATTATTTTCTTCTTTATTATTTTCTTCTGAATTTTCGTCTGATTTGTTATTTTCGTCTGAATTATTGCCTTTGTTTTCTTCTGAGCTATTGTCTTTATTTTCATCTTTTTTACTGTCATCTTCTGTTTTTGTCAATGTATAAGCATAAGCTAATGAATAGGTTGAAAATTTGTCTGTTTCAAATGATATTGTTCCATCACCATTTTCAGTAGCATCTAATATTGTTGCTTCTCCATTATGAATACGAACTATATAATAAGCTCTTTTATAACCTTCTTTTACTCCTTCAACTGATTGTGGTATATTTACCGTAATTTTCATTAATTTAGAACTTTCATCTAGTTTTTCTACTTTTACATATAGACTATTTATAGTTGTATCACCATTTAAGTATTTTGCTGTTGTAAATGGTATAATTAAAGTGCTGTCGACATTATTCCCCATCGAACTTCCAGCAGATGTTAGTACACCAATTACTGTATATTTATCTCCATCTATTTTTATTTGTTTTCCAACAATATCTTCTGTATCAACATCTTCAAATAATGTATCTGCAATATCAGTTCCTAATAAACAAACTTTACTTGTATTTTTTAAATCTATATTTGAAAGAATTCTTCCATCACTAATTGTTAAATTCATAACACTTAGATAATTTGGTATTGTAGCAAGTATTTGTGAGCCCCTCGAAGTTGTTGTTCCATAGCTTACTGTTCCACTTACAGTTTTATATGGTGCATACATTGATACATTTGGTACTTTTAAAAATTCATCTAAATTTTCATATTCCAAACTTGTATCTGAATCAGAATTTATTGTAAGTGTCAGAATCCCTGTTTCTAAAGATTGTACACTTGTATTTACATTTGATGTTGCTCCTGTTGGTTCATCAGCTAAAATAATTTCAGGTTTACCTACTAATGCTCTTGCTATTGCAACTCTTTGTTGTTGTCCTCCTGATAATTGAGTGGGAAGATGTTTTTCTCTTCCTTTCAATCCCACTTTTTCTAAATACTCATATGCTTTTTTATTAGCTTCTTCATGTTTAACACCTCTATACATTAAGGGAACTTGAACATTTTGTACTGCATTCATTTTTGGCAACAAATTAAAATTTTGAAATATAAAACCTATTTTTTTATTTCTTATTTCTGCTAGGCTATTTTCTTTTGCATTTTTTATCATTACATTATCCAATATATATTCACCTGAATATGGTACATCTAGTAGCCCTAAAATATTCATTAATGTAGATTTTCCTGAACCGGAAGGTCCAATTATCGAAACAAATTCACCTTTTTCTACTTTAAAATTAATATTATCTAATGCTTTAATAGTTTCTCCACCCAAAGTAAATGATTTACAAATATTTTTTAATTCTATCATTTTTGTAAAAAGCCTCCCCTCTATTTGTTTCCACTAGTTCCTGGATTTCCTCCTGATGGCATTCCACTACCATTACCACCTGATGAATCAGGACGATTGCCTTTCATATTTCCACCTTGTGTATCTCCATCAAAATTTTTAAAATCTTCGCCATTCATTCCTTTATCAAGTCCATTTAATCCTGATTTATTATCATTACTTGTTGTACTTTCAGTCGTTTCTGTTGTTATTTGTACTTTGTCATTTTGTTCTAGTCCTGATATTACTTGAACATAACTATCATCTGCAATTCCTGTTTCTATGGTTGTTTCTTCTACTGTTCCATCTTCTTTTATTTTATTTACATATTCTTCACCATTATTGTTTTCATATACGGCTTCTATCGGTACACTAATTACATCTTTTTCTTCTTCCAAAATAACAGTACAAGATAAGCTCATACCTAATTTTACATTCCCATCATTTTCAAATTCTACTGTTGCTGAAAATGTAGTTCCAGATGTACATTTTGCTTTTGTTTCTGGAACACTAATGCTTTCTATAACTAAGTCATAAGGTGCTGTTAAATATGTTTCATTTGTATATTTTAGTATATTTTCACCTTTTAATATGGTATCGTCTTCTTCTACACACATTGCCTCAAAGTATTTTGTTGTTGTTAATTCTAACTTTTCTGTTGTTTTGGCTAATACTTGCCCAGATCCTGTTAGTGTCTTTTTTATATCATGATTTGAAACTATTTCCTCTGTAATAATTGTTTTTGTTTTATTATCTTTAGTATTCAATCCTACTTGTCTTCCAACAAAAAATACCCCTCCAACTAATAATATTATTAATATAATTATTAATATTTTCTTTTTCATCTATTTAACTCCAATATAATTTTTGTGCATTAATAATATAAAACATAAACATTGAAAAATTATTGAATATATTAAATTTTTCCAAAAAATTTTTTCTAAAATTATACAAAAAGCATAAAAAATAGCCTATTTTTTAAAAATAAGCTATTTTTATGTTTTTCCTTATAAAATACTTTCCTTTTTTAATTTTATTTTATCAAGTTTGGTAATTATTTTAAACAATATATTTTTGATAATTTGTCTATTTCAGAAAGTCAAATTGTGATTCTTTATTATATTCTTCTGTGTTTTTATATTCTCTATCCAAAATTTTAATAAAATCCTTCGGAATGTATTTTTTTGCTTTCTCTATTAACTTTGAATCGACTCCATAAATTGCTTCAGCCATTGAACCAACAATACAAGCATTTGTATCTGTATCCCCTCCATAAGATAATACTTTATATATACTTTCTTCAAAACTATTGCTATTAAATACTGCATAAATGCAATTATCAAAAGTCTGACTACATGTGCTATTGAATTTTCCAAATGGTTTATATTTTAACTTTATATTTAATTTTTTAAGTATTTCATCTTTTGGAATATTGTTCCTAGCATAAAATATAATAAGAGCCGTGAGTGTTGAATATACTATTGCCTCTTTAGAATTATGAGAGGGAATCGTTGCAAGCCTGGCATTTTCTTTTACATCTTTTTCATTATTAAATAAAAAACCAATTGGTGAAATTCTCATCATTGCACCATTCCCAATACTTGTTCCAATCTCATTTGAATTACACCATTTGATGAAACTTGGTGAAAAACTTGTTTTAAAATATGGTTTATAGTCGGGTTTATAATCTTTATATAAATTCCCATATTTTCTTAAATGACTTTCATAATCATGATCTGTTTGAATTGCTTCTGCAATAGCAATAGTTAATATAGTATCATCACTAAAAAAGCCTTTATCAGGGATAATTTCATTTGTTTTTATACTTTTTACTTCTTTTATTTGGTCAAATTCATAAATTGATCCAGCTAGGTCTCCTATTATTGCTCCCCACATAGTTTCCTCCTACTTCTTTTTGAATTATTAAGAAATTCTCATTTTTCATTTGATATATTAACATTTAATCTTTTATATTACATTATATTTTTTTAATATTAACTCTATATCTGTTGTTTTTTGCCGTCTCTTAATTTTACAGTACAGAGTATTTGTTGTAAATATTGTATCTCTTTTTGTAATATCCGACATATTGCACCTCTTATCCTATAAAATCTAATATATCATCATATACAAGATTACTTTCTTTTTCATTTAATATTTCGTGTCTCATTTCATCATATAGTTTATTTTGTATATTATTATAGCCTAAGTTTTTTAAAAAATTTTGGCTTTCTATCCATTTTTCTTTATTTATTATAACAGGATCATTGCTCCCAGCAATGAATAAAATTGGTAGATTTTTATTATTTAACTTCCAACCATTCTTGTCATAAACATCTATCATCAATCCAATATTTTTCTCCTTTTAATTTTTCTACTAATTTTGCAGTATTTAACCCTACCTTCGCATATTTATTTCTACTTGGTGAACCACAAATAATTAGCTTATCTATCTCATCATCGTATTTTTTAATATATTTTCTAACTACCATTGAACCCATACTATGTCCAAACAAGACAACAGGTTTATTAGGATATTGTTCCTTCATTAGCTTTGTTATTTGATGTAAATCTTCTACTATTTATTTTGTTTTCAGGCTTAATCACTGTTATGTCTAAATCTAGATCATCGCACTCCGATTTCACTGTAAATATTTTCTTTTCCACTTAATTATCTCCTTTCAAATAACAACTTGCATTTTTTCTTACTTTAAGCATATTTATATTTTTTTCTATTCTTTACAATACATAATATAATAAAATCTCTCTTATATATTGTCGTTAGAATTATACAAAAAGAACTACTATATTTCAAGCAGTTCTCTGAAAATAAAAGTGAACTTGATAATTACTTTAATTTTTAATTAGATGTTTCTGGTTTTAATTTTCCATAATAATATAATGCAGTTGCTCCACCATCTATTAAAAAATCTGTCCCTGTTATGAAAGCTCCTTTCTCACTCATTATAAGTTCTGCAACATTTGCCACTTCATCTGCCGTTCCAGGTCTACCAGCTGGACATTTTGCAAACATATTCTTATAAAAATCACCACGAGGTCCATTAAATTCATCTATTGCAAGTGGCGTTACTATAATTCCAGGAGATATAGAATTTACTCTTGCTCCTCTTTCAGCCCATCTACAAGCCTCAAACATCACTCTTTTTTCATTACATCTTTTTGCCATTTGATATGCATGTAATGTATCAGCAATATTTTCTGGTCTTAATATATCTAATTTTAATAATTCTTCTGTATCTGTTATAGCAAGTAATTCGTCCTCTTCTTTAGTTAATTGTTTCATTCTTTTTCCAGATTGACTTGAAATTGTAACACCAACTCCACCTTTTTTTATAACTTTTCCAATTTCACTATTTTTAATAAATAACATCTCAAGCCTTTTATTTTCAATCCCCATAAAAGCAATAGGTATACTATTTTTATCTTGTTATTCCTTTTAAGGCTTGTGGTACATATTCTTTTATATTTTTGATTTCCACATTTGATAAAAATGTATGTGTTGCTTTTACTGAATCTTCCCATACATCTAAAAGTTGATTTATTAATTGGGATGTTATATCTTTTACCTCAATTATTTCCATTTCTATTCCCCAAATTAACCTTTTTTGTAAAAATGGAAATCACAGCAATCTCCACCATAACCCAAAGTTTTTGTTCGTGTAAAGCCTATTTTTTTCAATCCACCATATGTCACATTGTCAACATCACAAAAAAGGCGGCATAAATTTGGACAACCATTTTCTACACAAGCTGTGTGCCAAAGGCATTTTTTAATATTTACATCAAAATAATCCTTACCACATTTTTGTACACTTTCCTGCAAGTCAGTTGTTCGCATAATTCTAAGAAATATTTTGCTATAAATTGAGTAAAATCCCGGTATTAATTCCATTTTTGCCGTAGATAAATGCTTTTTTGTTGCAACTTTATCAATCATATATTTTCTCATATACTTATATACTTCATCTTCCAAAAGCCCTTCTTTTGACAAAACTTTATACATCGCTATTCTAGGAAGAATAGTTTGGATAAGCGTTTTCATTTGATTTTCTGTCTTATTTTTTGTATTTTTAATAAGTTCATTTAGCATTCTTTCTTGCTTTTCAAATAATGTTTTTCCTTTTTCTTCTCCTAATTCTTCAATTAAAAATGCTTTTATCTGCTTTTGCTGT
>FR898627.1 GCA_000437215.1 Clostridium sp. CAG:440 | reverse complement strand
GCCATTTAAACCCGGAACCGTTGGCAATTTTTTTGCATAACATATTAAGAGGTGTTATTATGTTAATTAATATTATTTTTCTTGCTATTTCAAGTAGTATAGATTCTCTTGGAATTGGAATTACATATGGAATAAAGGAAACTCGAATATCTTATATAGCAAATTTAATTTTATTTGTAATTTCTTTTGCTATAACTTCTTTTTCTATATGGATTGGAAATAGCATAAAAAATATTTTTTCTACTAATATAACTAACATTATTGGTAGCATTATTTTAATTAGTATGGGAATTTTTATGATGTTTCAATCACTTAAGAAATCTAAAAATACAGAATATTTACCTTCTTCTAATTTTAAGAAAAATAAAGAAAAAATCTATAAATTATTTATAAGATGTTTGGGAATAACAATTCAAATTATTAAAAATCCTAATTATTCTGATTTTGATAATTCAAAAAAAATTGATTCTAAAGAGGCTATCTTTTTAGGATTAGCTCTTTCTTTAGATAGTTTTTGTATTGGAACTGGCTCTAGTATGATTGGTATTGAGTCTAACATTTTTCCCTTTTTTGTTAGTTGCTTTCAACTATGCTTTTTAATATTTGGAACTTTTTTAGGAAGAAAAATTAATAAAATAAGCAAAATACCAGACAATATTTGGTCAATATTATCTAGTATTTTATTAATTTGTATAGGTATATTAAAACTGTTTTAAAGTAAGGCTTTTATTTGCTCATCTTGTTTTAGCCTTGCACTTAAAAAGTGGTAGCTTTCTTTGTTTTGTTTTACCGCTATTTCAGCTATATCTTCTTGGTCTCTTAAACGCAAACTTGCATATTTTATTATTAACCCTTTGTTAGTTACTGCTGCTCTTACCACATCTTCATCATCTCTTAATTCTTGACTTGCATAATATAATGTTTGTCCATATGTTTTTACACTTTCCAATATTATGTCTTTGTCTGCTCTTAAATTTTCAGATGCATAACATGCAGTCCATGGGGCTCCTTTTATTGCTAACATCATTATCTCTTTATCGTCTTTTAATTCATCAGATATAAATTCAGCTGCTTCTCCATCTTGTTTTAAAGCTTCTATTACTACTTCTTTGTCATTTTGTAATCTTTCTGATGCAAATTCTAATAATTTTCCTTTTTCTTGTACTGCTTTTAATACAAATTCTTTATCATCTTTATTTTTTATTACATCTTCTATTTCCATTTGTATATTTCTGCCCTCTTCCTTTTTTATTAAAATGATTTATTTGTTTTCTACATTATATCATTTTATTTTATTGTTGCATAGTTTTTTAAAAAATAAAAAAAGAGCCTTAAACTCTTTTTTGTTATTATAGTCCATATTTGTTTCTGAATTTTTCTGCTCTTCCTCCAATTTTGTCTTGTCTTGTGTTTCCTGTCCAGTATGGATGACATTTTGAGCATACGTCTACTTTAATATCTTTTTTTGTTGAACCAACTTCTAAAACATTACCACATGCACATGTGATTGTTGTTTGGTTATATTCTGGATGTATTCCTTCTTTCATTTAAGTTCACCTCTTTCTCATCGCTTAATAACTTGACTGTTGTTTATAATAACATATTTTTAAATATTTTTCAAGTATTATTGTGCTTTATTTTCATTTTTTTGATTTTGTTCATAAACATATTGTGCTGATGATAACATTTCTTTGTTAAGGGATAATTTATTTATTAATTTTCCCATTACATTGAATACACATGCAATTATTAAAATTAACATTCCAATTTTTTTCCAATTTTTTGCAATCATTGTAATCTCTCCTTTTACACAATACATTTATATTATACTTTTATTTTTGTTAATTGTCAATATTTTTCATTTTTTTGGTTATACTATTCTAAGGTGATTATATGAAAAATAAATATTGGATTATTATTGGTGCTATAATTATTATAGCTATTGTTGTTGCAATCTTTTTTTTCAATAAAAATAAAAATGAGAATAAAACAAATTATCAAGCAAGCAAAACCGAAACTACAAAAAATGTTCGGAAATAATACATCTACAAATAATACAAATACATCAAACCAAAATACTACTAAAGAAATAGAAAATAATACATCAGCAGGTTTAAATGAAACTAATATAACTAAAAATCTTACAGGAGACAATACCCCAGAATATAAAGAAGAAGAAATTTCATCTTTTACCACAAAAATTGTAACCAAAGATAGTTCTAGGCAAAAAAATATTTCTATTACTTGTTCTACTTTAAATGATACATTGGTTGAAAATGGGGCTGAATTTTCTTTTTGTAATACTGTAGGTCCTGCAACTACCGCTAAGGGCTATGAAGAAGCTGATATTTTTGATGCAAACCGGAAAAAAGAAAAAAGGTCTTGGTGGTGGTAATTGCCAAGTAAGTACTACATTGTATAATGCCATACTTAATGCACCTTCATTAGTCATTACTGAAAGACATTCTCATAGTAACAAAGTTCCTTATATTCAAAATGGTAAAGATGCTGCAGTTGCCACAGGTAGTTATGATTTAAAATTTAAAAATAATTCAGGTAAAAAAATTAAAATTAAAGCATCATGTAGTCAAAATGATGTTACCATAAAATTACTTCAATTATCTTAACTAAATTTTCCATATATGTTTTCTTCTATTTTTGCTTTTTTAAGCATAATATGTATAAAACTTATATGGAGGTTTTTTTATGAAATCAATTGTTAAATACTTTATTTGTTTTAATATATGTTTAATATTAATATTATCTTTTACATGTCTATCATTTGCAAAGCAAACTGCATATGTTTGGTCAAATAATTCATCTAGTATACAAACAGCATCTACACCAGATGACAATAATTCACTAAGCTTAGAGTCAGCATCTGCTATACTAATAGAACAATCAACTCGGGCAAATTCTATATTCCCATAATATTCATGAAAAGTTACGTCCTGCTTCAGTAACAAAAATAATGAGTGTTTTACTAATTATGGAACAAATTGAACAAGGAAAATTATCTTTAACTGACCAAATTAATTGTTCAGAAAATGCTTCTTCTATGGGTGGATCACAAATTTGGCTTGACCCAAGAGAAACTTTATCTGTAGATGAAATGTTAAAAGCTATATGTGTTGTATCTGCAAATGATTACAAGGTACAATAAAGACACAAAAATTTTAAATTTTTTAAAATTGAAAAAGCAATTTTTCAATTTTTATTTTTTCTATTTTAAATTATCCTTATAAATCAATAACTTTATTCATGTCTAAATTGTACATCACAATCATAGACTGTACAATTTAGACATCAAAATTTTATTTTTTCAACCTCTAAAAAGTTGAAATAGATATAAACTTCTTTTTTAAATACTTCAATTTTCTTTATCAATTTTCCAATATCAAAGTTCCTAAAATCAGTCTTTTCAAGCTTACTAATTTCTTTTAATATTTTTTTCTTTTGTTCTAAAGTATTTAATTTCAATTTGTTATCTTCAATTTTCTTTCCTGTTTCAGAAATTTTTTCTGTAGTATTTTTTCTTTGTTTTGATAGAGCATTATATCTGTTTTTATACTCTTCTTCATTTACATTTCCAGATAGTCTTTGATTATATAACGAAGTTATTTTAAAATTTATCTTTCCAAGTTCTAAGTTTAATAATTCTAATTCATTAGTTTGTCCTTTTATAATATTTTCAGTATATTTATGATATACATTGTCTTTTAGTTTTGCATTATTAAAATATTCTTTATACATATTAACTATAAAATCAAAAATTTTATCTTCTATCTGCTCATAATTCAATTTACAATTATTACAACATAATTTTGAATTTTCACTATGATTTCTGCAATAAACATATACTTTTGCTCTTTCTTTTTTAAAAATAAGTTTTTTGCCACAATTTTTACAATAAATAAAGTCTTTAAATAGATAATTAGTTTCTTGATGTCCTAAAATAGCTCCATATTTATTTGTGTTATGTACTTTGTTAAAAGTTTCTTCTGATATTATTGGTTCATGAGTATTTTGTGTAATAATGTAATTATTTCTATTAACATATATTCGATCTTTTGATTTATAGCTTATACTTTGTGTTTTTCCTCGAATACAATGACCTAAATATACTTCATTACATAAAATTCTAGTAACTGAACTCCTTCTCCATACACTTTTGTCCTTTATGCTTTCTAATCCTCTTATATTCAAATATTCGGCAGGAGTTTTATAATTATTTCTATCAAGATATTTAACTATCTGTGGTGTAGTATATCCTTTTTCTTTTAATTGAAAGATCTTCTTTACAGTTTTACTACTTTCTTCATCTATAATAAGTTTTCCTGAATTATCAGGATCTTTTTTATACCCAAATGGTGCTGTAGTACAAGCATAATAGCCTTCTGTCATTTTTCTTCTTTTTGTTTTTTTAACCGCTATAGATGTATCTTTACAATGTTTTTCGTTAAATACAGATTTAATTGGTATAAAATCATTACTAACACTATCCTCAAAGTTATCTACCCTATCTAAAATAGCAATATATCTAACTCTATGGTCTGGAAAGTATTTTTCAATATATGTACCTGTTTCAATATAATTTCTTCCTAATCTTGCTAAATTTTTAGTAATTACCATATTTATTTTTTTCTGTTCTATATCCTCTAGCATTTTTTTGAAAGAAGGTCTATTAAAATTTGCACCTGTATATCCATCGTCTACATATTCATTATATAATTCCATTTCTGAATGTTTTTCAATATATTCATTAATTATTTTTCTTTGATTTGTTATACTTTCGCTTTCAATATTATCTCCATCATCTTTACTTAATCTCAGATACATTGCAACACTATAAACCGCTTGCTTGTTTGACATCAACTTCGCCTCCTATACAATTTAATTCATAAAAATTAAAATATATTATCGCATGATTGTCTTTATCAACTTCAATTCGATTTACTAACTGGTTAATTATCTCTTTGGTGTATTCTTTGCTTTTTAGAATTTTTTTGATAATTTTTTGCATGTCTGATTTTATTCTGTTATTATTTGTATCTTCTTGAAAGCTTTCTAATTCTTTTTGGGTTTCATTTAATATTTTCTCTATTCTGTGTCTTTCATTAACTAGACCTTCCGAAAATAATTTAAAATCTTGTTCTTCAAGTAATCCATTCAATTTGTCATTATATAATGTAGTAATTTTTTTATTTACATTTTCCAAATCTTTCTCTAACTTTTCTTTCTTTTTTTCAATACTTCCTTTATTGCTTTGAGCATCGAGTATTTTCCTCAAAACTTCTTCATCTTTAAAAGCTTTTGAATTTATGTATAATTCTAAGGTATCTGTTATTTTAGATATAGCTTTTTCTTCAAAAGTATCATAATTTATATATCTTTTATAACATGGTTTATTTGTATATTTTTTAGTCGCATTATTACATAATATATATCTTCTTGTTACATCTCCAGATTTATTATGATCAACTTTTGTTCTAATACTTAACTTATTATTGCAATGTGAACAATATAGTAGTCCTTTAAACATAACATCTGTTTCTCTTACTTTTGCATTTTGATGATTTTTTAACATCTTTTGAACTATATCCCATTTTTCCTTGCTGATAATTGGCGTATGATGATTTCTTATTATGCTATGTTCTTCTTTTGGAAGCCTAATCATTTTCTTGCTTTTATAACTTATTTTTTTAGTTTTATTTTGAACACAGTTTCCAATATATATCTGATTTTCTAACATCCTTCTAATGGTATTATGATTCCATTTGTCTGTTGTATTAGTTATATTATTAACAACACAGGTCATTTTCATTTGAAGTCCAGGAGTTTCTACTTTTTCATCTGTTAATATTCTTGCAATTTGATAAGTTCCATATCCTTCGGAAAATAAGTCAAATATTCTTCTTACAATTTCAGCTTGTACTTCATCAATTTCCAAGTTTCCAGATTTGCTAACTTTTTTATATCCAAAAGGGGCATATGAAGTATAGTAAAATCCTTCTAGTTTCTTTTTGTTTTTAGTTTTTTTGATATTTTTAGATGTTTCTTTCGCATAATAATCATTCATTATATTTTTAAATGCAACCGTATCACAATTTTTATCTAAAAAAGTATCTACATCATCTAAAATTGCAATATACCTTATTTCTTTTTCTGGAAAATAAGTTTCTATATATCTACCCGTTTCAATGTAATCTCTACCGAGCCTTGATAAACTTTTTGTAATTACCATATTTATTCTTTTATTTTCGATGTCATTTATCATTCTTTTAAAATCTGGTCTATTAAAATTTGTACCTGTATATCCATCATCTATATATTCGCCATATATTTTATATTTATTTTCCTTAGCATAAGCTTTTAATATTTTTCTTTGATTTACAACACTCTCACTTTCTTCTCTATCACCATCTTCTTTACTTAATCTAATATAAATTGCAGCTTTATATTCTTGATTATTTACTTTTTCGATGTTCAAATTAGCCTCCTAACTATTATAAACACCTCGACATATTTATAACGTATATCGAGGTGAAAATCAAGTTTTTATTCATTATTTGTACTATTTGCAAGTTTACTAATTAAGATTTTTTCCATTATGTTTTGAAAGCTATCGCCATCTTTATTGAAAGCAATAGAAAATTCAATATTGTTTATCTTTTTGGTCTTTTTTTCTTTTGTACAGTTTTTATTTTCAATAATGTTTTCCATCTAAAGCACCTCTAATCAATAAATATGTACAGAAAGAATTTTTTATTCTTTATTACTTATTTTTATTAATAATTTTTGTTGATTCATTCATAATACCATCTTTTTTATATATTTTTTCTAATGGTTCTATAAATAATCTGCCAAACTGTTCAGCATTTGTGTTTCCATTATTAGCTGATGTTAAATAATTTCTAAATGCAACCACACCATATGCTATTACTTGTTTAAAATTATATTTTTCTTCCATGTATCATACCTCCACTTTAATATATTTAGGAACATCAAAACTACGACCTAATTCATTTTCTTTAAATTCAAATCTTCTCTTTTTAACATTATAAGAATAAGCACTTTTATTCCAATTCCTATATGCCATATTTGATAATCGTTTAGGTTTTGATAATTCTCGACTTGCTTGATTGTGCATATTTCTCAAAATTAAATCATCTGCACTCTTTTCAAATTGAGCTATTTTTCTTTTGGTTCGTATATAATTTTTTGTTTTTTCTCTATGTTTCCTTTGATTAATATTTTTTCTTTCTTTTTTTATTCTTAAATATCTATTGTCTTTTTTTAAAACCTGTGTTATTGCACTTTTAGTAATATTCAATTTTTTTGCTATATCAACAGGTCTCATTTTTTCTTCAAAGTACATTTTTATAATTTCAGCTCTTTTACTTTTCATAAGAATCTCACCTTCTTTGCTTAACTTTTTGCTAACACTTTAAGAAATTGGCAAATTTAATGAGCTTTTTCGTTTCATCTCATCTTTTTCTTTTTTTAATTTTAGAATTTTCTTTTTAAAACCAATAACACGATTCCTTACAATGAATTGTCTCTTTTTTTGTTTTAAATATAGTTTCAATTCTCTTACCATTTTTCTACCTCCTTCATTTATTAAGACCGAAACGAAAAATGGTAAAAGTGACAAATTTATTATTTTTCTCTATTTTTAGTTAAAACCATATAAATTTTTATAATTATTTCTTGTTTTAAATCTTCATCTATTGGCCCATTAGTATATAATCTACTATACTTATTTATTAAATTTTCATATTTTTCAATTATTTCTAGAACTTCTTCATCAGTTAAATTATAATTGTTAAACATTATATATCTCTCCTTTTCTCAAATTCTTTTCTTATTTTCTCTAATGCTCTTAATCTTTTTCGTGTAATGCCTGATTTAGTTAAAAATAATATTTCTGAAATTTCACTATCTGTCTTGTTTTCAATATAATACAAAGAAAGCACCAACTTCTCATTATAAGTTAGTGCTTTCACAATTTTAGATAATTTTTCATCGCAAAAAATCTTTTCAAACTTTTCAGCTTGAATTTCATTATCCATCTTTCTTTCTAAATTTTCTTCCATTCTTGTATCAGAACAGACTACTTGTTCTTCAATATTTAATTCTTGAAGAATTTTTTTGTTTTTTCTAAAATAATCAATTCTTGTATCTTTTGCAATAATTTTTAATGTTTTCTTTTCTTGGCTGTTTAATATATACAATCTACTCCCTCATCTAGGAACTTATTATTTATATTAATAAGTTTAAAAGGAGCATCATTTTTTACTACTCTTGATATTCTCTAATTATTTTTTACATTTAATCACCACCTTATATTAAAATTTTAAAAGTATCTTTAATTTTTTTCAACATTGTATATTAATTGCTTTTGTTTTCTCCTTTTAAAACTTTAATATAAAGTTCCCATAATAATATTACAATAATTCTTTATTTTTTTGTCTAAAAGGGTGTGATGAGGTGCAAAAGGGTGTGTTTTTGTATTGTGATTTCCTTTTTTTTACATAATATTATTGTGTTTACATAAATTTTATGATATACTATTCTTGAATTTTTTATATTTACATTTGTTGGAGGTTGTATTAATGGTTAAAATCCTTCTTGCAGATACTGATACCAAGCGTAATTCAGCAAGCTGCCAATTTCTTTCAAATGAAAAGTATTTTGAAATCGAAAGTACAAATGATGGAATCTCTACAATAAAAAAATATTTAGAAATTGAGCCAAATATTTTTGTCATAGATTCAAATTTCACAGATATAAAAACTCTTGATATAATTGATAGACTTTCTGTTTCTCCATTAGAAAGAAGAAAAAAGAATACAATATTAACTATTAGTGAAACAAAGGAAACTTTTTTATTAGAAAATGTATTAAAAGTTTATCAAGTTCTTTATAGACCATTCGACAATAATAAATTACTCAATATAATTAATCAGATGAAATTAGAATTTAGTATTCCAAATCTGACAGAAGAAGAATTAAATATGTATCTACTATCTTTGGATTTTAATATAAACTCAAATGGATGCCATTATTTGAAATCTGCCATACTTCATTCTTACTATTATTCTAATAAATTCAATTCATTAGATGATATATTCTCAAATGTTGCCTTAGAATACGGTATTAGTACACGTGAAGTAAGAGATGGCATACGAAGTGCCTTAATTCCATTTAATAGATATAAAAATTACAATTCGGCTAAACCTATTATGAAATTTTTCGATTTATCCAAGGATCCAATAACACCAAAGTATTTTATATCAACGTTTGTTACATATTTACGATTAAAAAAAGCGAGAAATAAGTAAATTGTTTATAACAATATAAAAACTTATTTCTCGTTTCATTTTTAATTTTTGTATTTGAATTCTTTATAATCTTTTATAATATCTTGTACTCTATTCTCGTAAGGTTCTTGTATAAGAGCATTTAACTTGTTTCCTATGATATTTATTGTCTTTTCTAATTCTGACTCTGAAATATCATTTTTGTCATTAAAAATATTAAATATAGGTATTTCTATATTTGTATTTTTCTTTGCCTTTATTGCAACTTCTAATCCATTAATATCGTGCATATCATATTGGGCAAATACCATCTCTGGTTTTAAATTTACGATTTTATTATATGCATCATTTCCATCAGTTGCTACTCCAATCACATCTACATAATCAAGTCTTTTTAGCAACTCTATAAGATTATTTCTTATTTTTTCATCATCATGTGCAATCAATGTCCTTATTCTTTCGGTTGAATGTATTTTATCAAAATCAATTATATTTTGTTCTAATATGTTTCCAAAATAATGATCTTTACCATTTCTTGTCTGAATCACATCTGCATTAGGAAGAATTACTATGCTTCTTTCAAACTCACTTTGCTTTTTATATTCTATTTTCTTTATATTTTTAAACTCTTTAAAACTTCTTATATTTTCTTCTAATTTACTTTCTTCAACTTCAAATTGTTCTGCATTTTGTTCTGCTCTTTCTCTAATATTCATAAATTTTAAAAATTTCCATTTTTGAATATTATAGTTGTTTAAAAATTCTCCTATTTCATCTAATTTATTCACATTAAGTTTACTAACGACTGTATTTATTCCAATCTTAATATTTTTATTCTTTGTTTTTTCTAACAAATTTTTAATTATTTCTAAATGATCATTTTCCTTACCTAATGCTACATTTATATCATTTTCAATAGAA
>FR898626.1 GCA_000437215.1 Clostridium sp. CAG:440 | reverse complement strand
TTCAATCCATCTATCATCTTTTGAGTTTCTTCTTTCTATTTCTAATAATGTTCTTGCTTCTTCACTTGTTAATTTCATCTTTATTCTCCTAACTTATTAAATAAATCTTCATATATTTTATTTCTATTTAATTTAGTAACAAAAGTAATATTATGTTTATTGTTCGTTACTTCATAAGAAGTATTTTCTCTTACATTCGGACAACTTATTTGTTTCGTTTTAAACCATTTTTTATTTATCATATAAGCTATTACCTTCTCCTAACTTATTAAATAAATCTTCATATATTTTATTTCTATCTAATTTAGTAACAAAAGTAATATTATGTCTATTGTCCGTTACTTCATAAGAAGTATCCTTTCTTATATTTGGACAACTTATTTGTTCCGTTTCAAACCATTTTTTATTTATCATATAAGCTATTACTGATATATCCCATATTACTCTTGATTCTTGTATTCCATGATATCCATCATTATAAAATCTTTCAATTAAGTAATTACATAATTCTGATTTGTTTTCTAAATATTTTTTTAAGGTATTAATATCAATTCTTAATTCTGAAATAATATTTTTACAAGGAAGTATAGTTAACTTCACTTTTGATTCAAATACTATTTTTACAGCTTCAACGTCTTGTCTAAAATTATATTCAAGGTTATCTTCGTAGCCTAGTTCATTGCCTCCTAACCAAACAATTTCTATTTTGTTTACTATTTTTGGTTCTTTTTTGATTGCTAAAG
>FR898625.1 GCA_000437215.1 Clostridium sp. CAG:440 | reverse complement strand
GACAAAATCCCCGTCCCAATGTCTATTTTGATGGAGTTAATATAATTCTTATATTTTCTTTATATTTATATTTACTATATATTTGTTCTGAAAAACATGCTAAATTATTAGGTATAAAAATAGTAGTATACTCATCTTTTTCTAATTCTTCAATTTTTTTATCTATAAGCTCTGGAGAATCTATTTCAAAAACATCCATTCCTAGTCCTTTTGCCATTTTATAGGATTTATTATCATTTTTATATTTTATAAAAGACACTTTCATTTTTATTATCACCTATAAATATTATTTAAAAATTTGCAAAAATTTATTCATAAAAATAATTAATTATTCCATTATAAATTCCCCATGCCAACCTATTTTGGTAGTCATCTTCTAACAATTTTTTTTCTTCTTCTGGGTTTGATAAAAAACCACATTCCACTATTGTAGTTGGTATTTCCACATGTTTTACTATATATACATTATCAATTGTTTTTGCGACTCTTTTATTTTCTTTTTCTATGCTTTCATTTAAACTTACTTGTATTGATTCTGATAATTTTTTTCCTTGTTCATTTCCACTTTTATAAAATGTTTGCCAGCCATCATACTGACTTTGTGGTATTTTGTTTAAATGTATTGATACAAATATGTCTGCTGAACTTTCATTTCCTATTTTTACTCTATTGTGAATATCTGATATCTTTTTTTGTTTTAATGTTTTGCTATCTATATCATAAATTGCATTTTCATCAGAACGAGTAAGAATTACTGTGCATCCACTTTGTTCTAACAAATTTTGAACCTTTAACGTAATTTTTAAATTTGTTTGTGCTTCTGTTGTTCCATTTGAACTTTGTGCTCCCTCATCTGATGGGTGCTTTTTACTGCATTTTAATATTTAATTAAAAATCTAAATTTATTTTAGATTGTTTTTCTTTAAAAATTAAATTCTATTTCAACTTTTTTATCTTCATATACTTCAATTCTGTTTATTAGTTGCTTTAATATTTCATTTGTGAATTCTTTACCTTGTTTAAAATCCATAACAATTTTCTTTAAATTTTCTTCTGATATTTTGCTTTTATTCTTCTCTTGTAATTGTTCTAAAGATTCTTTAGTTTCTTTTAATTTACTTTTAATTTCATTATACTGCAATTTAAAATCTTCTATTGATATTTTTCCATCTACTCTTTTACTATATAACTTTTTCATTTCGTTATCTATTTTTGTTTCATTATTTTTGAGTAGTTTCATTTCTTTATAAGTTATATCATTTTTTCTATATTCATCAGTAATTTTATTTGTGGCTATATCAATATTTATTGTATTCAATTTTTGTTCTACAGTATTTAATACTATTTCATTTAATGTACTCTCCATTATTGAATGCCCTTTATCACATATACTAGGGAATTTATAAATCGTCCTACATTTGAAATACCAACATTTTTGAGTATTATCTAATACCTTATTTCTTATTTTGGTTCTTGTTCTATATTTGTATTGCATTCTTGCCCTGCAATGTCCACAATATACTAATCCTTTTAATAAATACTCATATTTATTTTTAGGTTTATAAAACTTTTCTTTTAGTATTTTTTGAACTTGGTCAAATTGTTCTTGTGAAATTATCGCTTCATGTGTATTTTCTTTAAAAATCCATTCTTCTTTTGGTGTTTTATATTTTTTCTTTGTTCTGTAATCAGTATATATTTTATTTATTATCATCTTACCTGTATAAAATGGATCTTTTAGAATTCTACTTATACTATCACTTCGCCATTCATTAATTGTTACCTTTTGTCCTTTATATTTCTTTGGTGTATCAATTTTCATTTTAGTTAAATATTTTGCAATCTCTCCTTGTGAATGTCCTTGTAAATACATTTTATATATTAATTTTACATTATCAGCGACATTTTTATCTATAACTACTTTGTATTTATTTTCATCATCTTTTTTATATCCATAAGGTACATTTTTCTCAACATATTTTCCTTGTTTCTTCATATCATTCTTTACAGATCTTATCTTTTTAGAAATATCTGCAATATAACTTTGATTCATTATTCCCCTTAGCATTATAGTATCATCAATTTCATATCTTTTGCCACTATCTATAAATTCTGTTACAGAAATTAGCCTAACATCATTATCTGGGAAAAATACTTCAGTATAATAACCTGTTTTATTTTTATCTCTAGTTAATCTCGATAAATCTTTAACAATAACCATATCTATTCTTTTTCTTAAAATATCTACTATCATTTTATTCAGAGCTGGTCTTGAGTCCAAAATACCTGAATATCCGTTATCTACATATTCATTAATTACACTAATATTATGTTTTTTAGCATAGTTTAAAGTAATATCTCTTTGTGTTTCTATACTATTATTCGTATTTGTATCTTCTTTTGATAGTCTTAAATAAATTCCTGCTTTATATTCTTTCATAGTTATTCCATTCTAAAACTATAATTTATCAAAAACATTATATTTGTAATTAATATAAATTTTATTTTCCTTGTCAATTTCTATATTGTAAATAATCTCAGATAATTTATCTCTATCCCATTTTTCAATATTAGATAATTCATTCATAATAGATATTAATCTTTCTTTTGTTATTATTGGTCTTTTTTCCTTTTCTTTTAAAATAGAATTAAGATTATTCTTTATGTTTGTTCTTCGTTCTATTTCTGTTTTATAGAATCTTTTATAATCATCAATTTCTATAATATCATTTTTATAATCTTCATATAGTGAAGTTATTGTCTTATCCGTTTTTTCAAGTTGCTTTTCAAGAATTTTTATATTATCATCATATACTTTTGTACTATTTTCATTATACTGATTTAAAATTAAATTTTCTAATTTATCGCTTTTACTTATTTTGCTTAATTTTTCTTTTACATTTGCCATAACAACTTTTTCTACTACATCTTCATCTATCGATTTATATTTTCTTTTGCATATAGTATTATTGTTTTTTCTTACAGCGGTTCCACAATACGCTTTTTTTGACTTGATATTTCCTTCTTTATCTCGCATTACTTTAATTGCCATTTTTGTTCCACATTCTTTGCAAAATACAATTCCATTTAACTTCCATTCATATTTTCTATGTCTAGTTTTCTTGTGAATATTTAATCTTGTTTGTATTCTCTCAAACTGTTCTTTTGAAATAATTGGTTCATGCGTATTCTCTACAATTTGCCATTCTTCTCTCGGCATGATTTTTACTTTTTTGGATTTATAGCTTAGATTAATCTTTTTTCCATATTCTGTATGACCTATATAGACCTTATTTTTTAGTATTCTACTAATAGCTTCATTTCTCCAGTTATAATCTCCATTTTTTGCTCCACCAAAATCGTAATAGTCTGGGCAATATATTTTTTGCTCTTGCAGATATTTTGCTATTCCAGTTATTGTTTTTCCATTATCATACATATCAAAAATAAGTTTTATAACTCTTGCTGGTTCAACATCTATTTCTAGCTTATTTTTATTTACTTTTGACTTTTTATACCCATATGGAGCTTTTGCTGCCAGATACATTCCTTTTTCTTTTCTAGCCCATACTCCACTTCTTACCTTCCTTGAAATATCTTTACTATACCAGTCATTAATTAGAGTTTTTAATTGTATCATATCATTATTTGAATTTTTTAAATATGTATCTACATTATCTAAAATTGAAATATACCTAATATTTTTTTCTAAAAAATATATTTCTATGTAATAGTTAGCTTCAAAACTATTTCTTGAAAGTCTTGATAAGTCTTTAGTTATAACAGTATTTACCATTCCGTTTTCAATATCAGTAATCATCTTTTTAAATGAAGGTCTATCTGTGTTTAAACCAGTATATCCATCATCTATGTATAAATCATATAATTCAAATTCTTTTCCTAACTCTTTTATTTTATTTTCTATAATACTTTTTTGACTAACAATACTATCACTTTCTTCTTTATCACCATCTTCCTTTGATAATCTTAAATAACCTGCTACTTTATATTTTGTATTTTCCATAATAGTTACTCTCCCTTTCCTTGATTAGAACAAAAGGGACATGATTTCATTTGTCATCTATTAGATTATTTATATGTCCCGTCTTTGTTCGCGTGCCAAATTTCTGAAAGAAATTTGTGTACAATCTTTGAACTAATAGAAAATGAAATTTTCTATTAGTGATAGTAACTATTCCTTTATGTAACATGGATTATACAAAATTTTTTTGATAATATCCAGCATTTTTCAAAATAATTACTATCTTTTTAATTAATACTATTTAATTTTTGAAGAGCATACCTACTCAGTATGTTGTATATTTTTTCTGTGTCATTATCTTTTTTAGTTCGTACTATTACAGTATATTCTTGATTATCTATGGTATATGTAGTTTTTTCTTCTATATAATCATTCACACTAACACCAACTCCTTTATACACCATATTATCAATCTATAAATTTTATTACTTTTGATTATTAGTTATAAGTGAATTATTATTCACATAGGAGATTTGCCCTCCTCTCCTTTTCTAAGAAGCTATCCCTTTACATCATGTTAGCCAGATAGAAGTTTCATTATATGTCTTATAACTAATTATGATACAAAATATTCTATACATTTTTAAAAGAATTATATTTTGTATGTTTTTCAATGTTCTATTTTTGACTTTTACGGTATTTTGTAATACAATATTATCAAACAACTTGTAATACGATTATAATTGTTTGATATTAGAAATAACACTATACAACAGAAAAAAATTTTTTATTGATTTGTGGTTGTTTGATAGGAGTGTAGTTTATGGATTTTTATATTGCTTTTGATAAGAATAGCAATACCGAATTTTTATTATATAGAGATATGATTCATAAAGATAAAACTGATAAAACAGATGAACTTTATTATTCTGAACCTGTATTCAAATGCAAAGTTATGCCAATTGGAACATTTCTTTTGAATTTTTTAAATACAGATTTTAAAAGTAGAGAGATTCGGAAACTTTATTAGAAAATTTTGTTATGCATCTTTATATTATCCAAAACATCCTGAAAAAATAAAACCTGGAGTTAATTTTATTGGTCTTGAACTAAATAAAAAAGACTATTTTTTAGGCTTATTCGAACTTATGCGTTCTGAAGAAGAACATTTTATTAGTGTCCAAAATATATTTTTAAAACATCTAAACTTACCTTATGATAAAACAATTGTAGATGAAATTGAAGAAGATTATGAAGATATTCCTGCTACTTCTGAAGAAATAGAATTTGATAGAATGTGGGATGATTATTTTGAGAAAAAAAGTAATTTAGCCCAAAAAAGACTTGATTTATTTAAGAAAAAATATCCAAAATTATATGATGAATATGAAAAACAGCATTATAACCGTTTGCAAAACTATAATGTAGAAAATGATTTTATTGAAATTTCTGGATTAATAAATAATCTAACATTAGACTTTACTTTTGGTGCATACTATTTATGTGGATTTAATTTACCTTTGTATAATATACCATATTGTTTTTGTAGTTCTGATGTTATAAGTATTTTAGCAATTGAATTTAAAGAGTTTATATCAGATAAACGTCATGTAATTAAGCAATGTAAAAATTGTGGAAGATATTTTATTCCGGAAAATTTAAGAGATATTAAATATTGTAATAATATTTTTAAAGATAATAAAACCTGTAAACAATTAGGAAAACAAATAAGTTATAAAAAATCATTAAAAGATGATGAATTACTTAATATGTATAGAAAAAGGTATCTTTCTTTGGCTAGTTCTGTTTCTCATTATGGTACTGAAAAAGCAATTGAAAGGTTTGAAAATTATAAAAAAGATGGAGCTATTATGAAGAAGAAATATTTAGATAAGGAAATTAGTGCGAAAGAGTTTGAAAAGTGGATAAAAAATGCAAAATAATAATGTATAACATGATTTATGTAAAAATTATAAGAATATTAAATTTTACAATATAAGATAAAAGAAAGAGTAGTATATATTGTTAAATCAAACATTATATACTACTCCTTTTAACTTAGTCTTTCTTCGGGTCTCTAACAACAATTCTAAACGTAATGTTTTCGCTGTCTCTCTCCGGATCTGCCCATGCTCTAAAAGCAGGTGGATGCTTTTCTCCTGTAGTAAAATACGAGTTATGACCTCCTCTAATAATTCTATGATGGTCATAAAGTTCAGATTTTTCTGTCGTCCATATATATGCTCCTCCCCAGAAACAATCTAAACGATTACGCATCCATTTAGGATTAGAACCTGTCTTCTCAAGTACAAACGGATTTGAGTAATTTCCAATATCATTATTTCCTTTAATGAAAACTTCCTCAAAAGTTGCCGCACCCGTTTGTACCAGCCACATACAAATTCGATTATACTCTTCTTTTGCTATCAAATCGCCATTCATTTTCTTTGCTTTCTTCATCGCATCAAAAAAGTTAATACCTACACATGGATATTTTCCTGCAATTGAGTGTGGATTTCCCTCATCGTCTACCGATATTTTATATCTTGAAACCCAAAATCCTCTAATGTATAACCCATCTGCTGTGTAACCTGACGGAATCCTTAAAAGTTGATTTCCTAAATCATCTTCTATTACATATCCATCATTAACAGTTCCTTCTTTGAAGTGATATCCTTCTAAAACATCTACTTCAATCCGATCGCCATCACAATACTCTACAAATCTTTCTTTCATGTCAATGACCTCCTTTTAAAGACTTGTTAATAAAATACCAATTAGCTTTCGCTAATTGGTATTATTATATATGATGTCATCTGTTTTGTCAACATAATTGTGATATGCATTTTTCTTCTATAAATTGCAATAATAAATTTCCGGTTTATTATGCACATAATTTTTCCAATATTTGGTTGGTGCTTTTATAATTAAACATGGCTCTTGGATAATTATTTATCCAATTTTCCACATACTTTATAAATTCCTCTGATATTAGCGTTATATCTTTTCCTTTAGGTATGAATCTTCTTATTAATCTATTTCCATTTTCGTTGCTGCCTCGTTCTCCTGATCTATATGGATGTGCATAATACACTTGTGTTCTTGATCTCTTTTTTCTATTATCATATGACTTCTCTAAGCTCTTCCAATTTCTAAATTCTGGACCATTATCAAATGTTATTGTCTTGAATTTATTACTAAATTCTTTCTTGTATATTTTCTCTAGTATATCTAGTGCCTTTGCTACTTCTTTCGCTTCTTTACTTTTTAATTTTATTATTATTTCTTCTCTCGTTTTTCTCTCTGTTAATGTGAATAACACTGCTCCTTTTTTCCTTTTGCCTATTACCAAATCTCCCTCCCAATGTCCATATTCTTCTCTTGTATTCGCTTTCTCTGGTCTATGGTCTATACTTTTCTCGGGCGGTACTTTTTCACATACTTTTTTGCCTTTGTTTTTTTCTTTATATATTTTGTTATATATCATATCTTTTGGAGCTATATCGTATATATCTCCACTTGCTATGTTATTTCTTATTGTTCTTGCACACATCTTTGTTTTAAAATTCATTTCTTTTATTTCTTCTGCTATTACCTCTGGTGATTTTTTATCTTCCTTTATCGCTTTTTCCACATATTCTTTTAATTCATAATCATTATCTATTTTTAATTTTGGCCCCTTTGCTTTCAGATAATATTCATATCTTTCTTGTGCTACATCTGCACTATATACCCATATTTCTATTAATTCACTTGTTAAATTTTTTACTAATCCTCTTTTTATTTCATTTCTTATTGTTTTTTCTGTCCTGTCTAAAAGTCTTGATATTTCAACTTTTGTACGCTTATCTCTATTGTACCATCTCTCTATTGATTGTCTTTCATTATATTCTAGGTGTTTACCTTTTCTACTTTTTGTGGTATTATTATCTTGACACATAATTAATTCTTCCTTTCAATGTTTGATTAGACACCAACATTGTATCATAAGTTTTAATTATGTGTCTTTTTTATTTTTCAAAACCGGTAATTTAATTTTACCATTTCTATATGCATTTTTCTTCTCCAAAAATTCTACTTGCTTCAACTTGATTATATAATGCCTTTTCTTTATCATAATAAAAAGCCCATTCTTTATCTCCGTATGAAAAATGCCACCATTCTCCATCATAAGGAGCAAATCCTTCTTTCATCATTATTCTTCTTAATATTTTTCTATTGTTCTTTGCTTCTTCTGATATATCGTTAGCTTCATAATAGCATTGTGTAGTGCTATAATCTAATATTTCTGAACCAAAATCTAATATTCTATTTTCTTTACTATCATATATTGCTGCATCAACTGCTCCACCAGTTGGATGTCCTGAAACGACTGGTACTGCAATTTTTTCATGTATATATTCATACATTTCCATTTCGTCTTGAAAATTTTCCTTTACCTCTTCTAGTATTTCATTAAAGTATCTTTCTTGTTTTTTCATATCTCTAAATCCATATACTACTATTACTTTATAATTTGCATTTATTTCTTTTAAATCTTTTGCAACATTTATAAGTTTTTCATACACTGTTTTTCTTACAGCAATTTGATGTCCATATTCTAACATATTTCTTCTTTCTTGATATTTTCCAATTACCAAATCATCTTCTAATGGAAGTAATACAAATTCTTCTTTATCTGTTTTTTCATCATATTCCTCTATTGTTATTAAATCTTCATATCTTACAAAATTATTTGCCATTTGTTTATTGCACTTTCCTTCCTAATCTTTATTTTTTGCTTTTTGCACTACCGTTATAGTTTCTTCTAATGTAATGGTATTTTGCTCTCCTGAACTCATATCTTTTAATGTTATTACATTATTTTTTATTTCATCTTCTCCTATAATTATTACATATCTTGCATTAATATTATTTGCATATTTAAATTTTTTTCCTAATTTTTGTTGTTCTATATTAATTTGTACATTTATATCTTCTTCTCTTAACTTTGAAGCTATTTTTGCACACATTTCACAATCTTCTGTCATTGAAATTATTAATACATCTGTAATTGATTCCTCATTTGCTGAAATTATTTCATTATCTACTAATTGAAAAAATAATCTTGATAGTCCTATTGAAATTCCTACTCCTGGCATCTTTCTTTCTGTATAATATTCTGTTAAATTATCATATCTTCCTCCTGAACATATACTTCCTAAATTTTTATATTGATTTAGAAATGTTTCATAAACTGTTCCTGTATAATAATCTAATCCCCTAGCTATAGTTAAATCAATTTTATAATTTTCTTCTGGAACTCCAAAAATTTTGATAAATTTTGAAACTTCTTTGATTTCATTTATCCCCTCTTTAAAAATTGCATTATCAATATTCATACTTTCTAAAGCTTGAATTTTTTCTTCATTTTTTCCTTTTATTTCTAAAAATTGCATTATTACATCAACTTTTTTCTCTGGTATAGATATTAATAATTCTCTTCTTACTTCTTCTTTTCCTATTTTCTCTATTTTATCAATTATTCTTAATATCTCAGGCGATATATCTTCAAGTTCTAAACTTGAAAACAATCCATTTAATATTTTTCTGTTATTAATACAAATCGTAAAATCATCAAATCCAAGTTTTTTAAAAGTATTATATATAATAGATGGAATTTCTGCATCATTTATTATAGATAATTCTCCATCACCAATAATATCAACATCACATTGATAAAACTCTCTATATCTTCCTCTTTGTGGTTTTTCCCCTCGATATACTTTTCCTATTTGATATCTTTTAAAAGGAAAACTTAATTTATCATAGTACTCCGTTACATATTTAGCTAAAGGAACTGTCAAATCAAATCTAAGAGCTAAGTCATTTTCACCTTTTTTCAATTTATATATTTGTTTTTCTGTTTCTCCACCTGCTTTTGCAAGTAAAACATTAGCATCTTCTATTATTGGCGTGTCTAATGGCAAAAATCCATATTTTTCATAAGATTTTTGTATTATCTCTTTCATTTTATTAAATAAAATTTGTTCATTAGGTAACAACTCCATAAATCCTGGTAAAGTTTTTGGTTGTACTTTTCCTTTCATTATAATTCCCCCTTAATAATCTCCTCTTATATTTTTTTTCTTTTTATTACCTTGTTTTTTATGTCTTTCTATTAATTTATTTTTTACCTCTTGTAATGAAACATTAGTCTTAAACATTAATACAAGTGTATGATATGTTAAATCAGAAATTTCACCTACTAATTCTTCTTTATTTGGATTTTTAGCAGCTATAACTGTTTCAGTTGCTTCTTCTCCAATTTTTTTGCATATTTTATCAATTCCTTCATCTAATAAATAATTAGTATAAGAATTTTCTTTTGGATTTACACTTCTATCTATAATTTGATTATAGATTTCTTGTAAGATATCTATATTTTCACTACTTTCATAAGGAATCACTTCTTTAAAAAAACAAGAATAATTTCCTGTATGACAAGCTCCTTTTCCTTTTTGATCAACATAAATTAATAGAGTATCATTATCACAATCTAAATACATTCCTTTTATTTCTTGAATATTTCCTGATGTTTCTCCTTTATGCCATAATTCTTTTCTACTTCTTGAATAAAAGCATGTTTGTTTATTTTCTAACATATATTTATAACTTTCTTCATTTACATACGCTAACATTAATACTTGGTTTGTTTTATAATCTTGTACTATTGCTGGAATTAATTCCATTTTTTTAAAATCCGGGTTCAATATCTTCAACTCCTAATAATCTATAGTTTATATCATTTTAGTATTATTTTATATATTGAGGGGAAAATAATATTTTATTTTCCCCCAGTGTGATTAAACACTTTAAATTTTAAAGCTCTCTGTCAAGGTAGATTTTTAAATCTTCCTCTTTTCTTTCTTCTTGTAATCTGTTCATCTTGTCAATACTATTTACACCTTCAAGTAATTTAAATCCTAATTTTACTGCGATGCCGTAAGACATAGACTTTCCAACTTCAAGAGTCTTCATATATACTCTTTCATATCCTTCTTGTTTCATTACTTCAAGAGCATATTTCATTAACTCTGTTCCAATCCCATTACCCCGATATTCTTGCAAAACTGTTAAATCTGCAAGATATGCGATTTTGTTAGGATGGTCATAATGGACAGGATGTCTATCTTTCAATAACATTGTTCTAAATGTTACAGTTCCTACACATTCATTTCCAATGTAATAGCCATAGACATGTCCATATTTTGTTAGTTCAATGTATTCTTCTATAATCATCGTATCTGTCCAAGTTTCACAATATGGTGGATTGCAAAAAACTTTGTATGCCTTTACAAAATCCTTTACTTTATCTGGTGTTATTGCTTCAATTCTCCGTGTCATCATACTTTTTTCCTCCTTTAATTCAATTTTGTATGTCTTTCCGTCAGTTTCAACATTGCCTAAGATAGTAGCTTTTTTAAAGCTGCCTTCATCATAGATTATATCTGCTGTAATAATCAGTCCTGAAGGTTGTAAAATATCAATTTTTACACTTTGCTTTTTTAAATAAGCCTCTACCATACTTGTTGCAGTAGTGCCAGATCCACAAGCTGTTTCGTAAAATAGTGTATTTATTTCTTTAACCCAAACAATTGGATTTATTTTTATTACACCTTCTACATTTTCACAGAACATAACCCCTACTGCTTCACTATATTCAAGATGATATTTATGAATAAAATTCATTCCCATTGCTTTTAAATTATCTTTATTTACAAGATATTTTTTAGCAATTTCATCCTGAATTACTACAGTTACCATACCATTCATTTTTACAATAAAAATTCCTGGTTCTTTTTCAGTGATTACATCATCACCATGATAAAGTGGAATTTCGCACCATGCTTTTCCTTCTTTATCAACTCCAGCATTGATTAAGTCCTTAGAATTTACAAACATTTGTAAATCTCCTGGCTTTCCATTTAAGAAAATGGATGCTGCGCTTCTTGTTGCATTACCGCAAAACTCTCCTCCTGCCATTTGTAATTCCGGTTTAGGATTTAATTCGATAAATCCTACCTGTTCGACATTAGGATGTTTTGCCATAATCAAATCGTTGATTTTCTTTCTCTGTTTTTGTGTATATCCTAATCCATAGACAAAAGCTGTATCATTACCAGCAGGTCTATAAATTGAATATTCCACATTAGTTACAGATGCTTTGCAATGTTTCTCGCTCATAATGTTCTCCTTTCTTGAATTGCAGGTAAGTATAAAATTCTTTATACTTAGTAATGAATAAATTACATTTATTATTATATATTTTTTCTAAGCAAAAGTCAAGGAAGTTCAGTAAATTCAAGCCTTTTACCTATTATTGTTTTCTATTAAATCAATTAAATTTAAAATTTCTTCCTTTTTGTATTTAAATTTAGTTTTATTACAAATTAATCTAGTACTCACATCTGTTATTTTTTCGATTACCTCTAATCCATTTGCTCTTAATGTCGCTCCTGTTTCTACTATGTCTACTATTGCATCTGTCAAGCCAACGACTGGTCCTAATTCAACTGACCCCTCAAGTTTTATTATTTCAACATCTTCATCTTTACTTTCAAAATATTTTTTTGCAACATTAGGATATTTAGTTGCTATTCTTTTTCTTCTATTTAATTTTATATTTTTATATTCAGGATAACTACATACTGCAAATGAGCATTTTCCAATTTCTAAATCTAGTAATTCATAATAGTTTTTAAATGAATTTTCTAATAATGTATCACTACCTACAATTCCTATATCTACTATGCCATGTTCAATAAAAGTAACTACATCATTTGACTTTGCAAATATTATTTCCATTTTATCTTCTACATTGATTTGTAATTCTCGATTTTTATTTATCATTGATGTTACATCATACCCTAACTTTTCTAGCATTGTTGTAACTTTTTTCTCTATCCTACCTTTTGTTAATGCTACTTTTAACATTTTCTTCACCTGCTCTTTCAACTGCTTTTAGTATATTATTCATATAATAAGCCATCCCTATTGCTGATACATCTTTACCAAAATTACTATATAACTTATCATATCTTCCACCACTTATTATTGGTTCTTCCACATACTTACTATATACTTTAAATATTATTCCTGTATAATATTCCATATTAGGAACACAAGCTAAATCAAATAAATCCTGTTGTTTCATATTCATTGTTTCATATAATTCTTTTAATTCTCTCAAACTATTTTTTAACTCTTTATCTTTTAATTTTTCAATAGTTTTTGTAAGTATTTCTATGTTTCCATTAAGTCTAGGTAATGATATTATAAAATTACTTATTTTCTTATCTAAATTATATTTTATGCAAAACTTTTTGAGTCCACTTATATTTTTTTGAAGTAATAATTTCGAAAATTCTTCTTTTCTTTCATTTCCAATAATTTCACATAATCTATTATAAAAACTTGCTGAACCCAACTCTATTTTTAAATCTTTTAATCCAAAAATTGGCAATGATTTTTGCAATAATGATATACATTCAACATCTCCTTCAATTGCTTTTTTTCCTATTAATTCAATACCAACTTGATATATTTCACTATTTTTTCCTTTATGCTCTTTTTCTTTTCTATATACTTTTCCAAAATAACAATATCGTGCTATTTCATCCTTTTTCTGTGAGATATAATATCTAGCTATTGGAACTGTAAAATCCCATCTTAATGCTACATCCTTTCCTTCTTTATTTATATATTTGAATAATGTATTTTCATCTAAATTTTTATAAACACTTTTATATAGTTCTACATATTCAAAAGTTGGCATTAATGTTTCTATATATTTTTCATCATAAAAGATTTTTCTTAAACAGCCCTCAAAAGATCTTAACTTATTAACATTTTCAGTAATTACTCCACTACTCTCTTCTGGTATTGAAAACTTATATAATTCCATAAAACTTCTCCTTCCATCAAAAAAGCTATATAGTTAAACAATATCTTTTATATGAATATTATTTACCTATATAGCTTTATATTTTATTTTTATATAGGCACATCAAAATTGACTTGTGCCCATTATTTATTAGACACAAGTTTAAAAATGATGATGCACTTTGTTTATATCCTTAATTCTAAACTTCATTTTTATTCCTCTTTTTCTATTTTTTTATAATAATACATTATTTTTCTATATCTGTCAAGCATAAATTAAAAATTTTTAAAAACATGCTATAATCAATTATGAGTATAGCATGTTTTAAATCTTATTTAGAGAAAGATATAATCGTATAATGTCGCTTTGAATCAATTTGATAATATGAATGCCCTCTAATGTTAATTGGCTTTTCTATATTTTTAATAGAAATTTTTAAGCCATTAGCATTTGTCCATTTTTCTAATTCTTTTATCATCACAATATCAACTTCTCTTTTTTCTTTTTCAATTTGAACTTTTTTGAAAAATACTAATGCAATTTTTACCTTGAATTTAATCCATTCAATATCCATCCGTACTCTTTCTCTTTTTTCTCTACCTTCAAATTTTGACATATAGATTACCTCCTAAAATTTATTTTGTTCATTTTATCATATATATCTAATTTTATCAAACAAAAAATTTGGGAAGCTATGTAACATACACAGCTTCCCGTGATTTTCAGTCCTTATTACTGTTTTTGATAAATCGCACCATTTTTTCATAATCATAGATAGCAAATTCTTGGTTTTTACCAGTTTCCATATCTTTGATTTGAATTTTCTGTTGCCTAACTTCATCTTCTCCAATAATAATAACATAAGGAATGTTCATCTTGTTAGCATAATTCATACTTTTTTTCAGTTTCTGAGATTTTTTCTCCATTTCTGTTTTGACTCCAAATTCACGCATTTTAGTCACAAACTTAAATGTCTGCGATTCTGTTCCCATTGGAATCACAAATAAATCAACAGTAGAAAGTTTTTTGTCGGAATTCTTAAGGACTAAAATTTCATATATAACATCTAATCCAAAAGACATTCCTACCGCTGGATATTCATTTCCGTCATCAATGAATGTTGTGATAATTTTATCATATCTACCTCCTCCTCCAATGCTCATGTTGAAATCTTGTTCGCCAACTTTTCTATCTTTCAAGAAAATTTCCCAAACCGTACCAGTATAGATATCAATACCTCTTGCCAAATAAGGAGCAAACTTCATACATTTTTCTGCTTCTGTTCCTGACAGATAATCATATAATGCATCAATTTCTTCAAGCCCCTCAGCAATCAAATCATTGTCATATACTGATAATAATTTTTTCAGTGTTTCATAATCAGAGTTCAAAACATTTTTTAATGTTTCCACTCTATCAGCATCAATGCCAATAGCTGCAAACTCTGTAAATAACTCTTCGTCTGTAAGTTTAGCGAATTTATCAATCAACATGATTGATTTTCTCAATATTTCTTCTGAAATATTGCCAAAAATGGAAAAGATAATACCACTAAGTAACTTTCTGTTGTTGAATTCAATTTCAATATCAAGCCCTAACTTCTTATAAGCTTCACTTGTCATTGTCATGTATTCAGCTTCTGCTAAAACACTTTTTACTCCAACAACATCAACATCACATTGAGTAAACTCTCTGTTTCTTCCTACTTTAACTGGTCCATCTCTAAAGACTTTACCAATCTCATACCGTTTGAATGGCAAGGTAATTCCTTTATTTGAACTAATCAATTTAGAAAAAGTGATTGTCAAATCATACCTTAACCCCAATTTTCTCCTTCCTTGATCACTCAACTTGTACATCTCATTCAAAATGTCTGCACCTTCTGAATATTTAGATGCTAATAAGTCATACATACATAGGATTGGAGTTTCGACTGGTGAAAATCCATACTTTACAAAGATGCCTTGTAGTACACTCTTGATTTTCTCCCGGATAATTTGCTTTTCCGGTAAATAATCATAAGTTCCTTTTAAATTTTCGAAATTTCTGCTCATAAAATTACTCCTTTCTGAAAATCACAGAGAATTATATTGTTAATTCTCTTTAGTCTATATGAACATTCTTCGTCCATATTATACTGTATTTTAGTGCATTTGTCAATTGTTTACATAATATTTTGATAAAAAAAGACGCAATATAATCATATATTGTGTCTTTTTTGTTTAATAATTCAAAATATAACATTCCTTCATTAGCTGTTAAATCTTTTAATTAGTGCTATATCCATTTATACAAAACTTTACCGTCTTACACATTATGTTAAATTTGTTTTATATCATATCTAAAATATAATCCATTCATCTTAATTTTATAAAAGTCTTTTATTATATCATTTTTTACTTTTTCAAAATCTTTTCCTACTCTTCTTAAAGCAAATACTCTACCACCTGAAGGATATAATATATTATTTTTTGATACTATATGTTCTCCAATAACATCAGTTGTCTTTTTTACCTTGTCTAAAAATAGAATTGGCTCATTAAAGTTACTCCTCTCTACTTCGGGATATCCTGCTGAAAATCCATACATAGCTATCGAAATTTCTTTTTTCTTCCAACAACTGTTTATTTTTTCAACATCTTCATAGAAAAGATTTATTACTTCTATAAATGGTTTATTTAATAATCCTAATAGTGCTAACCATTCAGGATTACCTGTCCTTGTATTATATTCTAATACATACAGTTTTCCATCATCTGTAACCATTACTCCTATATATAAAATGTAGTCATATTCAATATTTTCCTTTTTCATACCTTTTATAGTTGGCTCTATTACATCTTTTTTCAATTGTTTTTCTATATTTGTTGGGTAAGATTTTCCCTCTGCTACTGATACAGTTCCTGCTGTCATAGGGCCTTCCTCATTTGGATATTTTTTCTTATAATCTTGAACCATTGGTAAAATACTATATTTATCTTTATTAATAAACACATGCACTGATAATTCATATCCTTTTATTTTTTCTTCTATTATTAATCTACAATTTTGTGTAAGACTAAACAATCTATGAATATCTTCTATGGCTTCTTCTAAATTATTTGGTACAGCCGTTCTTGCAAATGAATTTTTTGAGAATTGATCTACTTTAAAAACATATCCATATTTCGTTTTATTCCAATTATTTGATACATATTTAATAGCTTCTTCTTCATTACTTGTAATATAATAATTAGGTGTAGAGATATTATTTCTTTTCATAAATTCTTTTGCATATTCTTTACATGTTTCTAAATGTGCTGCTTTTTTTGAAATGCCAAAAACTTTAAATCCAGCTTTTTGAAAAACTTCTGTTGCTCCTTCAGCAAGATCTGCCCTATTACTTATCATTACTAAATCCGGTTTATATTCTTTTGCAAATATAACTGCTTCTTTTAAATCTTTTATTTTCTTCACATTTTCATATTGCTCCATCAAAGCATTTTCATTTTTTATAAGTGATATTACTTCTATACCTTTAGATTTCATTAACTCTATATGATTTATATGGTCTCTTCCATTTCCTTGACCATATAATAATATTTTTTTATACTTCACCATTTTATTCCTCTTTAAGAAATGGTGGATATTCTTCATCAAGCCAAATAACTGGTGGACCATTTTTTAATTCTTCTTCATTTCTTATAAATAATCCATCAAAATACATTTTTTTACCATCTGTCAAATCTACATGAAATATTATTGGTAATGTGATTTCTTCCGGTTCTGTAAAATCCAAAGGTTTAGCAACTTTTATATATTCTATTGAAAAATATTTTAGTGGTTCTCTTGTTATTTCATTTCTTATAATATCCTTTATCTTATTTGCATTTGTCTCACCATTTAATAATGCCTTTCTTGCTTTTTCACATGCTTCATTTAGTCTTCTAAATTCTTTTATTTTATTTTCAGGTTGATTCATTAATCTTGAAGATATTGCAATTCCACTTTTATATCTAACACACGGTACTTCTCTAACAATAATATCGTCTTGGAATAAATCTTTTAATGCTCTTTCTACTAATATTGTTTGTCCTATATCTTTTAATCCCCAATAAGTTCTAGTTGGTCTTGTAAATAATATCCATCTCACACTCATTGTTATCATTCCTTTAAATAAGTATGGTTGAGCTGTTCCATTTAGTCTTTTATAACATTCTCCTTGATCTAAATATGTTCTAAAATCTTCAGGATAAATTTCTTCTGTTTTTGGACAAATTATATGTGTAGCTCCATGTTCTTCCGCAAATTTACAATCCTTTTCAATATCATATTCGTACTTACTTCCTGGTGCTAACTGAGCTATATTAGGATAAATACTAATTACTGTACAATCATTTTCTTTTGATGACATTTCTATTAACTTTCCATGTCCAATATGCAATGCTCCTAATGTATGTATTGATCCTATTGTTTTTCCTTCTTTATGTAATTTATTTAATCCTTCTTTTGCTTCTTTTAATGAATTCCATATAACTGCTGACATTTTTTTCACCCTTTCTTTTTTATTTTATCTTTCTTCCTCTTCTTCTGTTTTATTTTTTATATTATCTTTTTTATTTGGAGATTCGATAATTATTGTTTCATCTGTATTTAATGACTTAATTTTTATATCTTCTCCATTTTCCTCATTACTACCTAACATAGCAACGTGCGTATAATCTTTTTTTATCTTCTTTATCGCTTTTCCTATATTTTTTACTTTTCCCTTATATGCTACATTTTCTCCCATATTTTCTAATTCTTTCATTACTTGTAATGTAAATATATCTGTAGCATCTATACTGTATAATGCTATTTTTCTTTTTATTTCATCTTGTAATAATTCAGGACTATTTCTTTCTATTGCTTCAACTCCTGATGCCACACTCCAAAAATTTTTTATCTTGTCATTCCATCTTTGTGCATATCTTGTATATTCTCCACCATCTCCCAATGCAATATTATTATCGAGAGTTCTAAACCTTAATGCAAATTTATCTATGGTTTCTATGCTATGTAAATCAGTTGGATCAAAATATACTGGGACATCTGTTAAATATCTTAATGCTTCACTCATCTTATATAATTCTTTGTATTCTTCCGGTAAATTTAATTTATTATCTTTACTGTCTTTATATCTAATAATTCTTGGTTCTTGACTAAATAATCCTATTAATTCCTCACATTTATTTTTATCTGTTATCAATTTTTGAAATATTTCTAATCTTTCTTCTTTTGATGAAAATTGAAGTTTATGCAAAATTTCCGGCAATTCTTTTGCTGAAACATAATTTCCTAAAATTTTTCTTAAAGCTTCGTAATCATTAATATGTATTTTTGTTTTTATACCTGCACTAGAAAATAAATCTGTCATTGATTTTGCTAATTGTACTAGATTTACATCTATATCTTCCATTTCTGATGGTTTTTCGTTTATTAAAGAATATCCTAATTGTGTAAAATGTCTTGAATGACTATTTCTATATCTAAATAAAGGTGCAATAAAAGCAATTCTTTGTGCTTCTCCATTATTGTTTGTTACATACTTTCTAAATACAGACGGTGTTGAATCACATGAAAGTATAAGAGATTTTCCAGATTTGCTATTTAAAGTATATACTTTATCCTTTGCTGTATTTGCCCCTTTTATAAATGTTGATGCATATCCTACAGGTGCATACTTTTGTAATTTACAACCTATTCTTTTTCCACTTTTATTATGTAACTCTAAAATTTTTCTTTCTCTTTCTATCCATTCTTCTTCTCTGTCAAACATTCCATGAGGTAATCTTAAATATTCATTATTATCCATTATATTCTAACCTCTTTCCAAATTATACTTGTACTTCTTCTTTACTATTTGTATATCTTTGGTTTTTATCGGTTTCTTTTGATATCTTTTTCCTCTTTTGAATATAATACATTACTATTGCAACTATTATACAAGCCCCTGCAACGTACTTTCTCATATTACCCATTGTTGTCCATAATCCCATTACTCCCATAGGAATAACCCAATTCCAACATGCTATTGCTATTAAAGATACTATGGTTCCCCATTTTTTCTTTAATACCTTTTGAATTCCTACAATTGCGGAATCTGCTGTTGATAAAGCAACACACAAAACAACAAATACTAATAACATATTCATAATACCATTAAATTTGAAGTTTGCTAATATTCCTACAAATAGCATATATATAGCAAATAATACTCCTGCTAAATAATGTGCTTTCATTTTGTTTTCTCTTCTTAATTTTTCTGCCATTTGCCAATTTTGTAAGCTCATAATAGGACCTGAAAATAGTATAATACAAGAATTTAAAGCCCATGAGATTTCGCTTTTGTCAGTATAATTAACAATGCTGAATGTTTCTACATTTCCCACTAATCCACATATCAATAATGCTATAAGTAGTCCATAACATAAATACCATAATGGATTATCTAAAAATATACTCTTAATTAATCCATTTTTGTATAATGCTATAGCCATAAATACCATTATTGTAATTGCTATTATCTTTGCTGCCATATCTGTTACGAATTCTAAATTGCATAAATATTGATAAATAGCATTTAATTGAATCCATATACAAAATATACTTACTATTGTTGTAAAAATACTAACTATTTTTGAATTTACTACTTTATCCAAATTTGGAATTCTATAAGCAATAAAACCAAATAATGGTATTGCAAGAGAATTTGCTACAGCCCAAATAATAAATGGAATCCATCCCTTTGTTTGAACTGTTTCCATTCCTACTACTAATGATGTTCCCCATGCCCATGTTGCTGCTAATGACATTGCATAAAATAATGTAGTGTTTCTTTTTAATAATCCTTTCATAATTTTTTTAATTCCACAATACTGTGAATTAATATTCCTCCCTTTAATTACTAAATTTTATCTTTATTTTTTTTTCATTTGCTACTATATTAGCATTTCCTCCTATTGGAAATGTAAATATTGGTGTTGTATGCCCTATATCTGCATTAATTATTATAGGGATATTTTGTAACTCTGATTTACTTTCGATTATTTTATTCCATTTATCATAGTTCATCTCTGAAACATTCTCTGCTCTTCCTATTACTAATCCTTTTATTTTTTTTCCTTTTGCACAATGTAACAATGATTGTAAATTTCTATCAAATTCTTTAATAAATGCTTTCCCTGTTTCTCCATCATCTTCAATAAATAAAATTGAATTATCTAAGTCAGGCATATATTCTGTTCCTTGTAATAGATTTAATGTACATAAATTACCACCTATTATTTTTCCCTCTGCTTCTCCTTTATTTATTATTTGCATTCCTTCATTATTAATAAATTTTCTATTCTCTTGATTTTTTAACCATTTATCATTACTCCATTGTTTTGAAGCTTCTACTTCTACTTCTTTATTTTCAAAAAACATTTTTTCAAAATATTCTAATGAATATTCAAAACCATATTTCATGCCAAAACTAAAAAATTGTAATCCGAGATATGTTACCATATTGGTCTTTGCATATATAGCATTTACCAATGCTGTAATATCAGAAAATCCACATATTATTTTAGGATTTTCTTGTATTAGCTTATAATCTATATAGTCTAGTATTTGATTTACATTATATCCACCTATTACTGTCATAATTACTTTAACATTCTTGTCTTTAAAAGCCTCATGTAAATCTTCTATTCTTTCCTCTATTGTTGCACATTTAAAGTATTCATCTTTATATTTCATCACATTCTTTCCAAATGTAACTTTAAGTCCAATTTCTTCTAATCTTTGCCTTGCTAAATTTATAACATCTTCTTTTAAAATACTCATACTTCTTGACGGAGCTATTATTCTTATTTCATCACCTATTTTTAATTTTTCTGGAACAATTTTCATTATTTTCTCTCCTTTGTATAAATTTCAATCTGTTAACTTAAATGAAAATTGAAACCTCATAATCCTTCTGATATAATATTTTTAACCAAAACTAAATATCTCCCAGAAAGGATGAGGTTTCATGAAAAATATTATATCAAATAATTCTAAAAATGTTAAGTGTCCAATTTGTCATTCTTATGATGTTTACAAATTTGGTAAAGATCCAAAGACTGGCTATCAAAAATATCAATGTAAATGTTGTAAACATCAAGGTACTTTTTTAAATCCAGTTAACAACAGACCTAAAAAAGATTATCCTAAGTGCCCTGTTTGTGGCAGTGCTACTTATTTACATCACGATTACAAATTCTATTCAAATTACTCTTGTAGAAAATGTAATCACTCTGTTTTTATTATTAAACCTAATTGCATAGATGATGTTTCTTCTTCTAATTTATTAGGTAAAACTAACTTTAAACGCTTGCGTTTCCCTTTGTTTATTGTTATGCAAGCTCTTATGCTTTTTTATATTTGTAATTCTCCTGCTAGAAAAATATCTAGATTTCTTTATCTTGCTTTTAATACTAAAGTGTCCCATGTTACTATTTGTAAATGGATTAAATGTTTCGCTCCCATCTTTCAACAAAAATCATTTTCTTATTTATCTAATCTTGACTTTAATTCCGACGAGTGGCATATTGATGAAACTGTTGTTAAAATCAATGGTATTAAGTATTGGATCTGGTTTGTTATTGACTCCGAAACTAGATTCATAATTTCTTTTCATATTTCTAAAGAACGTTCCGAAGAAAATGCTGCCATTACTTTATTTGATGCTTCTAAATTAGGCAATCCTTCTTCTATTGTTTCTGATAGACTTCCAGGTTACAATATTTCTGTTAAATCTGTTTTCCCTGACTTGAAACATATTAAAGTTCAATCTTTTGCCGACGATATTACCAACAATTTAATCGAATCCTTTAACAAGACATTTAAATCTTGGTACAAATCTAAATTAGGCTTTAAAAGCTTTGCTTCTGCTAACAATATGGTTTTCATGTTTGTTTATTTTTACAATTTTATTAGACCTCATTCTTCTTTGAGTAATCTTTCTCCAGCTCAAGTTGCTGGTGCTGAATATTCTGAAAAAGATAAACAAAACTTATTGTTAGCTAGTTAAATTTTCTGTCCTAATTTCATTTCTTAGTTACTTTGCACTTGATAACTAATTTTAGTCAAGGGCATGCGAAGCATGTGCATTTACCCTTGATTAAAATTAATTATCAAGTTTTTTTCAAAAAGAAATGAAATTTAAAGCTTTCACTTAAAATTTTTAGTATTTTTGAGATTTCAATGTGCTAATCTTTCATTTTAACTTAACAGATTCATAAATTTCGATGATATTATATCATAGGTTTTCTGATTTGTAAATGTTTTATGTCAATTTTTAACATAGGTTATTCTTTTTTATCCATAATTTCTTTCAATTCTTCTAAATGTTCTTCCAGTACATCTCTAAATTCTAATTCTATTGTATCTTTAGTTTTATTGTAGCAGATTTGCAATAAATCTAAATCTAGTAATGACTTATTATAAAAACTAAATGTAATTTTATTATCATTTATCAATCTATTTAATAAATCTCTAAAAATTTTCATATCTATTTCTTCTTCATTTTTTCTTTTCATTATTTTCACCTTATATAATTTTTATTTTACCCATTGCTCGATGTCATAATATCACAAACTTAAGGATAAAATCAATATAAATTATAAAAAAGGTGGAATATATTATGGCTGTTAGAAAATTAAATAATAATCTAAATGTTATTGGAAATAATCTAAGAAAATACCGAAAAGAAAAACACCTATCTCAAGCAGATTTAACTATGGAACTTAATCTACTTGGAATCAATCTTCATAAAAATGATGTTTATATGATTGAAAACAACAAAAGAACAGTTAAAGATTATGAATTATGGGGTTTTATAAAAGTTTTAAATATAACTTTTGATGATTTATTTGCTGGGATAGAAAATAAGTTAGAAAATTAGATTTTTACTCAAAAAGTATTATTATAATATTTTTTGAGTATTCCTATATTTCCTCTTCTTCTTCAAACCAATTAAAACTACTAGAATTCTTATTTTTCAAATACCATTCTTTTATAGCTTGTTTTGATAAATTCTTTTTCCAACCTTTTATTTTTCTTGAGTGCTTTATGTTATTAGGTCTAGTCATATTTGCTAATATATCAATTGCTATTAATGTAATAGAGTTATTATCCAACCTGCTATAATCCCTATAATTATTGCTATAAAAATCGTCTTTATTTTGAAAGCCATATTTTCCTCTTTGTATTTCTCTTCTTGATGTATAAATTCGTTCATCTTGTCCATAACAATTGTTTCCACATTCTCTATTAATTTTTCTTGTAAATCGTTCATACTGTTCTGTACTTCTTGCTTGTCCTTTTTCAAAGATGTCCTTATTTCGTTTATATCTTCTGTCGCTTGTTTGTTCCAAATTATCATTTCTGTTAGTATATCTGGATCTAGTAACATATATTTCATTATTATTGGTGTTTGTATTATCTCGTGTTCTTCTGGTATATCTATTTGATTTTTCTTCTTTATTTCCTCCATTGATGGCATTTTCCATCTCCTCCTTTAAATATTTTTTATCATTTAATTTATTATCTCTACATTTCATTCCTTCAGGTGTTGTATAAGTTATATATTTTCTATTTTTAGTCCATAAAACTTGATATCTTAATTTATTCATATTTTTAAAAAATTCGGTTTTATTTTTACTTTTTTCTAATGAATAATCAATGGCATTTGCTAATTTCATTTTCCAACTTTGTCCTTTTAATGCTACTTGATATTCATTTTTATTATATATTCCTTGATACTTTTTCTTTTCTATTATTTCTAATCCCTCTTCTTTACATAGTTTATCGGAATAATCTTTTACTTTTCGCATATCATTTTTTGATTGATTGAATTTCTTTCCATTTTCAAAATTAACAGAATTTATAATTAAATGATTATGTATATGCTCTCTATCAGTATGTGTTGCAACTAACACTTGAAAACCTTGAAAATAGTTTGCAAGGTTTTTTCCTATTTCATGTGCTTTTTGAAAATTCAAATCATCTTTTGGGCTAAATGATTGAACAATATGTATATATTGCCTTCCACCATTTTTATTATAAAATTCTTTAATTGTTTTCATTTCTTCCAAACAACTATTAGCAACACAATCTTTTCCTGTTATTAAATTTACATTTGTTTTATCTGTCCTTGTAACATAATCGATTATTGTTTTTAACTCTGCTTTTGAATTAGTAAATTTAATAATTGCCAAATAGACTTCATCTCCTTTTTTACATCTTCTAAATTTATATTTGTTAATCTTCCTTGATTGCATAATTTAGTTAGTTGATTTATGTTATTTCCTATTTTTCTTAATTGCATTATTATTTCTTCTAATCCATCTACCACTATAATGTCTTTTTCCACTGCAGTTCTTAATAAATATTCGCTAGTATTTAATTTTGATTTTTCTATTTTACTTTTTATTTTTTTATACTCTTTTTCATTTACTCTAAAATTAAAATGTCTATTTTTATTTTGTTTTTTCTCTGCCATAATTAACCTATCCTTTCTATTTATGGGGTTTGGGTTCTCCCAATTCTTCATTGCTAATCTCTAGTTTCAAATCCATTTGTATTACAAATGGGAAGCTTGCCTAAAATAAAGTCAAACAGAACAAAAGCAACATGATTAAAATATCCTATCATTTTAGATTACTTATATGTCGCGTCTTTGTTCGTGTGCCAAATTTTGTAAGAAATTTGTGTACAATTTTTATGTGATATTAGGTAATATAATTTCCTAATATCACATATATTTGTTACAATTACAAGTTTGTATCTAAATTTGCATATAGTCCATTTAAAAATTCTTCTGGATATTCTCTGCCTATATACTTTTTATTTTTTATATTTCTTTTTATATCTTTATCATTTGTATTAATAGATATTTTACAATTTTGATGATTCGTTTTATCATTTTTGTTAATAGCGTATCCACAATTTTGATAATACTTGTTTATAACTTTCTTCAAAGGTATTATTTGTCTATTTTCTATTTCTTTTGAATTCGATTTATAATTCATATTTATTTTTATATAATTCTTTTTCTTTAAAGAATTTATTATTCTTGATATACTTACTACTGTTACATTTAAAATATCAGAAAAATAATTGTTAGTTGCAAAACAATATCCTTTATCTTTACTTAAATATATAATCATAGATAATATTATTTTTTCTTTATCTGATAATTTGTTGTTTATCAATATTTCTGATGGCATCCATAATCCTTTTAAATCTGATTTGTTCATTTTATTTCACATCATCTCCTATCAAAAAAAGACCAAGTATTTATGAACTCAGTCTTTAATAAAATCTATTTTATATAATTTATTTATCATAATTTTGTTTTTACTTTTATTTGTATTTCAGTTTTATTTTGATTATCACAATCTTATTTTTTGATTCTATATTTTTCATATATCAGCATTCATTAATAAACTTTTCAAACAACCTATCTACATATTTTTCATTAAATAATAATTCTGGATGCCATTTTATTCCCATAACAAATTTTTTATTTGATAATTCAAAACTTTCAACAAGACCATCTTCAGAATATGATGAAATTTTTGCATAAGGTTCTACTAATTCTTTTATTGCTATCATTGAATGAATACTATTAACATCTATTTCTTCTTTTTCTATTAGTTTATATAGTTCAGTTCCCTTTTCTATTTTAATTTTATGTCTATAATTTTTATCATATATATCATGGCTTTTGCTCTTATCTAAAATTACATCACTACCTAAAGCCCTTAATATATTATTAAATCCAGCACATATTCCAATTAATGGTTTATTTAATTCTATAACCTTTTTTGCAATTTCAATTTCGTATTTACAACTATATAATCCTCCTTGTAAAATAAAACCATCACATAATTCAATTTGCTTATATAATCCTTCTACTTCTTCGCTATTTAATTCCTTCTCATCTTTAATATCATTGTCATTAAATTTCATTGTTACTTCTGTTGGTAACAATATTATAGCAATCCCACCATTTTTTACTATTAGATATCTTATTTCATCTACTTCATCAATTCTATGCCATAAATCTTCATCATATTTTGGTTGTACTTTTCCTATTATTCCAATTATTGGTTTGTTTCTCATTATAAATTTCACTATTCCTTTCCATAGAAAATTTTTAATATTCCTTTGTAAAACGGAAATTTTAATCTTTCTATTTCTTGTATTACTTCATTAACATTATATTCTATTTTTAATTGTTTGTAATATACCTCATTCTTATTTATTTCTAATATTCCTGCATTTGCTATATTACTTTTTGCTGGACATCCTAAAGAACCTGGATTTATATACCATTTATTGTTTTTATTATTAATACTTATTGTATGTGTATGTCCATATATGAATATATCAGCATTTATTCCACTAAACATTTCTTGGTTTTGCTTGATTGTAGGATTTTTAATATGTTTTTTATATATTCCATCTTCATTATTTGGATAATGGACAATGTGTATTTTCTTCCCTTCAATTTCTATTATGTTTGATATTTTGAATTGGCTAATAAAATTTTTAGAATTTTCGCTTAATTTACTGTGTGTCCATTCGTGATTATCTATTTCTTCTAAACTCATTGCTCTTTTATCATCATGTACATTTTTTGGTAATCCTTTTAATAAATATTGTTCATGATTTCCTCTTATCGCTATTAATTTATCTTTATTTTTCATTAATTCCTGTACTGTTTCTTCTGGTTTTGGTCCTATTCCAATTATATCTCCACAACAGATTATTTTATCTACTTTGATTCTCTCAAATTTATTTAATACCTCATTTAGTGCAATAATATTACTATGAACATCTGTTATTATTCCAATTTTCATTTTTTCTCACCTAAAATTTGTTTTCTTTTTTCTTTTAATAATTCCATTTCTCTATAAAAATCCTCATCATCCCAGCTACAGAAAGTATAATTAGAATCATTTTCTTTTTTTATTAATTCCATATCTTCAATCGTAACATACTTAACTGCTGCTACTTCTTCTTTTTGTAATATATAATCTTTTATTTTATAATTCACTATAAAAATAAAATTATACCCAAATCGTTTGTTTTTATCATTACTTTTATAAATATCTACAACTTTAATTTGCTCTTTAGGAATTTCAATTCCTAATTCTTCTTTTACTTCTCTAAATATAGCCTCTTCAACAGTTTCTCCACTGTCAACTTGTCCTCCAGTTTTTGCCCATTTATTTGGATTTCTTATTTTATTTGCTGTTCTTTTTTGCAAAAGTACTTCTCCTTTTTCATTCATTATCCAACAAGAAACTGTCCTTCTCCATAGTCCTTTATTATATGCTACCCATCTATCTTCAATTTGTCCAGTTAATTTATTATTTTCATCTACAATATCTACTAATTCCATGTGATACTCCTTTTCTTTTTTCTTATTCTATCATCATGTCTTTTCACTTTCAACAGAAATTAAAAAAATTGCAAACTTTTACATCTGCAATTATTTTTTATAAAGGAATAGTTACTTCTATTTTTTACTTAATGCAGTAAGCTAACCCCTTCATCTGGTATTCCATGTCCAGCATCTAATACTATTGTTTTTCCTGATACTGGTAAAACTACTGTTTCTTTTGTATCTAGCTTTGCTGTTGTAAACATAAATGCAAAAATTGAAAAACATGCTGCTATAGCCACTAATGTTATTCTCTTTTTATTTAAAACAACCATAAAAAAACTCCTAATATAAATATTTTATATATTATTTATATTAGGAATTTTATTTACTTATTCATCATTTAATATTATAAATTTATTTTATATAAAGTGCTGGACGAAAGCCACGTGTTGTATGTGTTCCTGTTGCAGCACCATATCCACGATAACAAGCAGGATTAACAGAAAAACTGTTTTTAAAACTTCCTCCATGAAGCATATATGATTCTGATTTGTTATTTGGATAAGAAGCTTCTTGGGTCCATTCCCATAAATTTCCTGCTACATCATATATATTTTTCTTTTTTACATCTTCCGACATTGCTGTTGTGTTTATTCCATAATGATATTGTCCATCACTTGTTGTAAATTTTGATGTCATTTCTCCATTATCTGGATTTATCTCTGCATATCTTCCATTTCCTATAGTATATTTTACATTTCCATTATTATAATTTCCCCATGAACTTAATGATGTTATTATTCTATCATCACCACCAGCAATAAATTTCATCATAGCATCCCACATTGTTCCTGTTACCAATCCACTTTGTATATATTCTGTTTGATACATATCATTGCATAACTTTAGAGCAGTTTCATAATCTGCATGATAATATGGTATTTCTCCGGCTTTTTGCGTTATCTTTCCTGTTGATGTTTGATTTAATCCATTTCTTATTGAAAATTTTGAATTTTGCCAGTTAGATGCTGTATTTTGGCCAGCAAAATCTATTCCAGTTGATAATGTAATCTCACTTGTTCCAGCTTCATATCTCCCTATATAAAATCCACCATATTTTTGTATTTGTGGTAATTCTGCTGTATTAGTTTGTTTTTCCCAATTTGCATTCGCTTTACCTAAATCCATTTTTTTATAATTATTTGCTTCAACAGGTATCCATACAAATTGATTTCCTTTTAAATCAGAACTTTCTTTATTTATTGTTCCATCTTCATTATATACAACTCCCGCTGGAACATCACCATTTTCTTCATCAACATATTTATTTTGATCTTCCTTGTTGTCTGATATTACTACTCCAGATGATATTGTTCCTCCCACATAGTAAAAATCATTAGGTACTGGTACTGTTTCACCATTTCCTGTTGCAACAGCCACAACACTAGCTACCTTTACTGACCTTTTAATTGTTTTTCCATCTTCTGTTGAAATATAAGCAGGTATTGTAGTATACCAACTTGAAGGCATCTTAACCTGTGTTCCAGCATTTTGTGGATTTTGAGCTGTATTTTCAGGTAATGTATTTTCATATTCAGCTAATTGTTTTTCTACTTCTTCCAAATCCTGTTGTTCCGCGATTTGAGAATTATTATATTCCCCTCTTGCTCTCTTTGTTTTTTCTATTATGCCATTTTCTCCGAACAAGATATTTATGCTTACACTTGCCAATATTAAAATTCCAATAATTGTTACAATTAAAGCAATTAAAGTTATTCCTTTTGAATTTCTTTTGTTTAATTTCATTTTTATTCTTCCTTCCATCTCACGTAATGCAATATATATTTTTATTTTAAATCTATTGCTATCCTTCTTTTCTTCTATCAATTGCATAACTACTTCCCATTACAGATTTTGCCGCATGTTTTACTTGGGCTCCAACCTCTCCTATTTCTAGTATATTATGAAATCTTCCAACATCTGCAACAACAACTCCAATTGACAAAGAAGTAAGTGGAAATTGTTCTATTATTCCCTTTCTATTTGCAACTTCTATATAACCTTTTTCTCGATCTTCCTGTGTAAAAAACTTAAGAGATTTTGCATCAAATGTTGCAAGTATTTGTTGACATACTTTATCACAGTGTAAGTCCGGAATTATTCCTACAAAATCATCTCCACCTATATGCCCAATAAATACATTTTCATTATATGCATTATGTAAGCATTTGCATATTGTTTCTGCTGTGAATTCTATAATTTCGTCACCTTTTAAGAATCCATATACATCATTATATGCTTTAAAATTATCTAAATCTAAATATAACACTGAAAATGGCTCTCTATTTAATATTCTCTTTTTTAACTCTGCATGAATTTGTACATTTCCTGGCAATCCTGTAAGAGGACTAATTCTTCTATTTATTGTAAGTAATCTATTTAAATTTTTTATAGTATAATATAAATACTCTTCATCTACTGGTTTTTTTATAAAATATTCTATTGCTTCTTGCAATATTTTTACTCTATGAGATTTTTCACTATTTGAAGATACTACTATGACTGGAGTAATTGTATTATCTTCATCTGTTCTAATCTGTTTGCAAAGCTCTACAACATCTCTATCTACTGCATCTTCATTTATAATTATTAAAGATGGAATATTTTTTAACGCAACATCAATTTGCTCTGACTTGACATTTATAAATTTATATTCAGGGTCATTTTTAAATAATTCTCTAAAAACCAATATTGATGAATCATCGTCATCTATTATATATACCTCTTGTACCATTATTTCCTCCCTTTTTCATTTGTTTTATTTTTTTTAAATGTTATTTTTTTATTTAATATTTCTGTTATTTCCTTTGTATCTATTGCTGGAAATGCATTTTTTAATCTATATACATATTTATATAATTTTCTTGCAATTTTATTTCTTCTTTTTTCTAATTCAACTACTGTTTTATTTACATCTTCTGGTACCTTTTGTTTATTAAGTTTCGAAGATTCTTTTATTTCCTTTAGCTTATCTTTTATTTCATTATTTAAATCTTTAACTTTTTGCCATGCAGGTTTTATATTTATAACCTTTATTATGCTTATAATTGTATCAATTATAATTATAGCTGTTGAAATATGAATTATGTTTTTAAAAATATTTACATCTACCATATTTATTAAACTTAATATATATGGATGTATATAATTAATAAACCCTACACCTAGTAAACCCCAAAATATAGAATTTGTCAAGCAAATTCTTCCTTGAAAATTTATCTTATGATCTGAATAATCCCAATATTTTGTTTTAAAAACTTTTTCTAAAAATACTCCAACTACGTATTCCCATACTGTAAGTACAAGCATTGATACAAAAAATAGTACAATTATTTTTCCTTTTAATTGTCCCATAAATAGTAACATAATTATTGCTCCTGCTCCATATATAGGACATATTGGACCAATTAAAAATCCTGTATTTATAAGTTTTTTTTCACAAAAAGACCTAAAAATTGATTCTAATATCCATCCTAAAAAGGAATATATCACAAAATATGATAATACTTGAAAAAAACTCATTAAATTTTCCCTCTTTTACGTTTCATAGCCCTCTATTGCCTAGAGGGCTGATTTTTATTTTTTTGTCAACTTAGCTTTTGCTTGCTCTGTTGCACCATTTATATTATATACTGTTATTTCTATTCTATTTTCACCTTCTTCTAAAGGGAATTCACATTTGTATTCTTTTTCGTTATCTTTTGCTTTCATTGTAAATGATTTATTATCTGATGTTCTTTTAATTACAACTTTATCTATTCCAGATTCATCTGTTGCTGTTATAACAAAACAATCATCACCTTTTGATATTTGTATTTTTGGTTTTGTTGTACCTATTATTTTTTTAACCTCTTTTGTTTCATTTCCATTTTCATCTACTGCATAAACAGTTAATGTATGTTCCCCTTTTATAGCCTCTATTTCTGTTTTATATTGTGTATCATTTACTTCTACTTCTTTTTCTTCCTCATCATCCCAATTATATTTTATATATGATATTTTTTCTTCTGATGTAAATGAAATTGATATGTTATTTCCTGATAATTTTATTTCTATATTTACATTTCCACTTTGAGCTGTTTTTGTATATGTTTTATTAACTTCTTGTGTCATGTTATTTATATCTTTTGCAATAACATGAAGTGTATTTTCTCCATTTGGTATATCTAAAGTTTTTTCAACATATTTTCCACCATTTCCATTTATTTTATTTTCTTCTTCATTATTCCAATAATATATAACATTATCTATAATTTGACCATGCATTACTTTTAATATTAATTGGTCTTCATTTTTATTTTCTAAAACAATTTCCGGTTTTGTTGTTGGAACTTCTTTTTTTTCATTATTTTTATATAATGCATATGAACTACTAGCAGTAATAAATATTCCAAATATTATTAATACTATAGCAAAAAATTTTATTACTGTTTTTATATCTTTTTGACTACCTTTATTATATTTTCCTTTGTTACTTATATTTTCCGTAGATAATATTTGATTCATGTTTTCACCTCTTTTGTTTTAGAGCACTTAGCTCTTACAGTAAAAATTATACCATATACAAAAAGAAACTGCAATATTTTATTACAGTTTCTTTATTTTATTATAATACAAATTTCTTTATAAGAACTACTCCTCCAGCAATTGTAATTAATACTGTTACTCCTAGTATTATAAATACTTTTTCTTTACCAGTTGAAATTGATAACATTACTGGTGCGTCATCTATATCATCTTCACCATCTTTTTTATTGTTTGGTGTTGAATCTCTATCTGGTACACCTTTATCATTATAGTCTTCAGAAATTTCTGCAATGTTTGTTTTTAATCCCATATTATTTTCATTATTTACCCATGTTAATAATACTTCAACATCTGCATATTCTCCTGGTTTTAATAATGTATTTTCTAATAATCTTGTTGTAATTACATTATTTCCTTTATCTGTCCAACCTGGGTTGTCACTTGCAACAAATTTTAATCCTTCTGGTATATAATCTGTTACTTCTTTTGCATAGCCTTCAATGTCACCTTCATTTATTACTCTTATTGAATATTTAAATTTAACTGTAACATCTTTTAATTTCTTTCTATGTAATTCAACTTTTACTATTGCTTCTGGATCATCATATGGTTGATGTCCTGTGTTTGTTACTGTTTGTTTTCCATTTTCAATTACTATTGCTTGTGTTACCCATTTTCTTAATGCCAAGTCAAATTCAACTAATTTAACATATTCTTTGTCTTGGTCATCTTCCCCTTCATTCCATTTATCTGGAATAGAGTCTTCATCATCTACTTCATTTCCGTCTTCATCTGAATCGTCTGATATTTGGGCTGCATTTACTAGTATTTTCTTTGAACTATTTGGTTCTACTACTTTAAATGCAATTTTTACTTCTTTATAATCTGGATTTGTATCTGAAATATCTTTGCTTGTATCAAATGCTTTTATTAAATTTGGATTTTCTTTTAGGCTAGAATCTTGTTTCATTCTTTCTTCGCCTTGTTCTTTTGATAGGTAATCTGTTGTAATTTTTACTGCATCTTTTACATTTGTTGTCTCTTTTCCATCTTTATCATACATTACCCATCTCATTTCTTTATTTAAGCTATTTTCTGGTAAAAATTCTAATCCTTCTGGTAAATCGTCTGATACTTTGCTTGCATATCCATTAATTTCACCTTCATTATATACTCTTAATGTATATGTTACTATATCTTTTGTTGTAACCTCTACTGGTTCTTTTGTATGATTATATTTAATATTTCCGTCTTCTCCCATTTGAGGTACAGGAATTCTTGTTGTTACTTCTTTATCATTTACAGCTGTAATAAATTTTCTTAATGCTAAGTCAAATTTTTTGATTATTACTTTTTCAAAGTCATCATCATCTTCTTGACCTGGTATATAGTCACCTTTTTCATCATCTTTGTATGAAGGTAAGTCTTTGTCATCTGGTAATTTTACATTGTCTTTGCTTGAATCTCTATCTCCTATTTCTTTATGTTTTTCATCTTCATATATTGATATATCTGCTATATTTGTAACTTTTTCTCCTGTTTTTGCTGTAGATTTTACTTTACACATAATTGGAACATCTTTATAGTCTAATTCAATTTTTCCGTTTTTTTCTACTGCTGCTTCTATTAAATATTTATCATCTGATAAGTATTTTGTTGTAACTGTTCTTCCATCTTCACTTACTTCCCATCCATATTTTTTGTTAAAGTCTCCGTCAACAAATTCTAAATATTCTGGTAAGTGATCTTTTATTTGTGCTGCATATCCTGCCATACTTCCTTCATTGTATACTCTTAACATATATACTACATAGTTTCCTTTTTGAACTTGTACTGGTTCTTTTGTATGGTTATAAATTGCAGTTGTAATTAAATTTTCATTTTCGTCTTTTGTATTTAATTTACTTGTATCTACTTTTGGAGCTCTTGTATATGTTCCATCTTCATTTTTCATATATTCAGTATTTTCAATTGTTTCATCTTTGCTTACAGCAACTATGAATTTTCTTAATGCTAAGTCAAATACCCCTGGAACTATATTGTCATAATCTTCGTCATCTTCATATTTTTTCCATTCTTTTGGATTTGAATCCCTATCATCTACGTCATTTCCATCTTTATCAGAATCTTCAGAAATACATGCTTCATTTCTTATTATTTTTCCTGTTGTATCTTCTGTTACAACTTTTAACATTACAGATACTTCTTTATAATCAATTTCTTGTGTTTCTTTATTAAATGCTTTTATTAAATTATCTTCTGATACTTCTTTTGATAGATAATCTGTTTTTATTTCTAATATTTTTCCGTTTGCATCTATTTTACTACTATCATATACCCATAACATGCTTTGGTTAAACTTAATTGCTGCTTTTTCCTCTGCTGTTAATGTTGTATCAGCATCTAATTCATCTGCTTGCTTTGTAGAATATATAAATTCTAATCCTTCTGGTATATCTTCTGTAATCTCAGAAGCAAAACCATCTATGTCACCTTCATTGTAAATTCTGAATGTGTATTTTACAATGTCACCTTTTTTAACTTGAACTGGTGTTTTGTCTAAGTCATAATCTGCTGTTGTTATTAAATTTCCATTTTCATCTTTTGTATTTAATTTACTTACATCAACATTTTTAATTCTTTCTGGAACTTCTTGGCCATTTACTTCTACTATTCTTTTAATTAATTTTAAGTCAAATGCTTTTGGTTTTAAAACAACTTTTTCAAAGTCGTCATCATCTTCTTGACCTTCAAAATAATGATCTTTGTTATTTAAATCTGTTGAATCATTATTTGTATAACCATTGTCTGTTGTAACTAAGCTTCCTGGCACATTTGTATTTCCTGGAGTTGAATCTCTATCTGTTTGTCTTCCTGCTTCATCAACTTGATCCTCAATCCAAGCAATATTTGTAAGAACTTTGTTATTTTCTTTGTCAGCTTTTGCTGTTACTTTACATTGTATTTCTATTGTTTCTGAATTTTCTACTAATTTTCCTTCTTCATATGCTGGTAAATTAGTTTCATTTCCATCTTTTCTTTTTAATGTTAATCTATTTGTTGTTTCATTATAGGTATCTTTTTCAAAATTTCCACTTACAACACTTACAAATTCAAGACCTGATGGTAATTGGTCAACAACTTTTGTTGCTCTTCCTGCCATATTTCCTTCATTATATATTGTTAATTTGTAATTTACTAAACTTCCTTCTTCAACTTCTACAGGGTCTTTTTTGTGGTTATATGTTGCTGTTGTTCCTGTAAGTAATGAATCTTCTTTTACATCTGGTACCCTAGAGTTATTTCCATCTAATATTGTTGTATTTGAGTTATTTGTAATAGATACTATATATTTTCTTAATGCTAAATCTACTTTTCTTGTATCTTGTTCTAATATTACTTTTTCAAAGTCGTCATCATCTTGACCACCTTTAAAGTATTTTGTGCTATCATTTAATTGTTCTTTTGAATAATTATCTTTTCCTGTATATCCAATATCAGTTGTTTTTAATTGATCTGCAGTTTTTGTATCAATTGTTGATGGTTCTGAGTCTCTGTCTTCTCCTTTTTGATTTGTAATTACAGTATTTGTTGATGCATTAACTTCTTCTGCAATCCATGCTAAGTTTGTTAAAATTATATCACTTTGTGTGCTTGCAGTTTGTGTTACTTCACATACAATTGAAACTGTATCTTTATCTAAATTTGTTCCATCAAATGCATTTATATTATTTGTTCCATCTGTTACTAATGTTACTTTATTATTTGCATCTACAGATATTTGGTATACATTTCCTTTTTCTGATGTTACTGTTCCTGTTGTATCTAATTTTAAACCAGTTGGTAATTGATCAGAAATTTTTGTTGCTCTTCCTGCAACTTCGCCTTCATTATATATTGTTAAATTATATGTAACTTTACTTCCTGTTTTTACTTTTACAGGATTTTTTCTGTGATTATACTGAGCTGTTGTTTCTTCTCCAGATTCTAATTTTGTTGTATTAGGATTTGGTATTCTTGTTTCATTACTATTTGTTAATTCATGATCATCTACTTTTGTTATATATTTTCTTAAAGCTAAGTCAAATTCTTTTTCTTCACCTTTTTCAATTATAATTATTGGTTGTGTTCCTGTTATATCTGCTATATTTGTATATAATGTTACAGGGTTTATACCTTTATAATTTGAATTTTTTGCATTTTCTATTGCTGTATTTATTAAGTATTTATATAAAGCAACTGCTTGTTCTTGTCTTTGTGGTCCTTCATCATTTGAACCTTGTCCATTTGGTCTGTAATCATTTAAACTTGTATAAGTTGTTGTTGTATCTGTTACATAACTTAACCAGCTTGCATTTTCTAATAAATTATATTTAGTTTCATCATAGTTTGTAAAATACCAGATTACAGCTTGTTGTACAGCAATTATATCATCTTCGGTAATTTTATAATTATAATCACTATATTGATTTACAGTCTTTTCTAATGCTTTTGTCATTAATTCTTCTTTATAGCTATCTTTATTTGCATCTTCTCTTAAATATACTAAATCAGCTACAGAAAGTATTGCATCATAACATGTAACTTCTGTTCCTGCTATTTTTGTATTTGCTGTAGGTAATATTCTATTTACTTGACCATTTAATGTTGCATCTGATCCATAATTTAGAATTGATTCTTTTTCAGTTCTCATATTAAACGCATTTACGTAATTATGAACATCAGTATCTGCAACACCTGTTGTCATATTTCCTAATCCTCTACCTGCTCTTGCACAATATGCGTCTTTCCAATCATAGCCTGAGGCTTTGTTACTTCCCTTATATTTAACTATATTCCATATTTGTGATCCTCCGTTTGTTGGGTCTCCTATGGCATATCCCCATCCTGATGGTCCTTTTTGGATTATTCCAAAATAAACTGAAACATCAGCTGCAAATACTTTGCTTGTTAATGCTAATGATATTAACACCAACATGCTTATAATACTTAAAAGAATTTTTTTAACTTTCATTTTAATTAACTCTCCTTCTTTTATTTAATGACACATTTCTATATATATTTTACTATCTTCTTGTAATAAGTCAATACCGCTTTTTTAATACTTTTTTATTAATTTTTTTGTAACATTTTTTATGCTACGGAACTATCATTTTCAGTCCTAGCCATAAAAATGCGCCCTATATTACAATTATATTACATTTTCGTTACAAAATCAACATTTTACGTAAATTAATTTGATTTTTACTTATACCCCTAGCTTTGTATAATTTTTATTTGATTTTTATTTTATATAGAATATAATTCATCTTTTAAAATATAAATTATATAGGTGATTTTATGTATAAATTTTTTAGAATATTTATATCTTTTTTTATATTATTTTTTTTAGTTTCTTCTACAATTATATATGCAGATGATATAAATGAACCATTAAATGATGATTCATTTATAAATGATACAATTGTAGAAACAACCTCTAAGCCAGAAGAATTTCCAAATATAAATTCAAGAGCAGCAATTGTTATTGACAGAAATTCAAATACAATTTTATATGGAAAAAATGAAAAAGAAAAAAGAAAAATGGCATCTACAACAAAAATTATGACCTGTATAATTGTTTTAGAAAATGGTAACTTAAATGATATAGTTGAAGTTTCTAAAAAATCTGCTGGAACAGGAGGTTCAAGGTTAGGGCTTAAAACAGGAGATAAAATCACTGTTAAAGACTTGCTATATGGATTAATGTTATGCTCTGGAAATGATGCAGCAGTTGCACTTGCTGAACATGTTGGAGGAAATATAGAAGACTTTTCTAAACTTATGAATGACAAAGCGGCTAAATTAAATTTGGAAAATACACATTTTGTAACACCACATGGTTTGGATAATGATGAACATTATACAACAGCATATGAACTTGCCCTTCTTTCAAATTATGCACTAAAAAACAAAGATTTTGCACAAATTGTGGGAACAAAGAATTATACTGTAACAATAAATAACTATACCAAAACTTTATCAAATACAAATGAACTATTAGGTACATTAAATGGTATATATGGAATAAAAACTGGTTTTACAAATGGTGCAAATAGATGCCTAGTAACAGCTTGTAAAAGAGGAAATATGGATATAATTTGTGTTGTGCTTGGGGCAGATACAAAAAACTTTAGAACAAAAGATAGTATAAAATTAATTGAATATATTTTTAAAGAATATGAACCTGTTAACTTAAATACTCTAATTAAAGAAAAATTTGATACATGGCAAAAAGAAAATTTAAACGATTTTTATATAGAAAAGGGAAGAACCCAAAATATTTGTTTAAAATATGAAATGCTTGAACATGAAATAATTCCAATAAAAAAAGACAAAATAAATAATTTGGATATAAAAATAAAATGTAAATCTTATTTAGTTGCTCCTGTTGCAGAAAATTATTTTCTTGGAACTATTGATATTTATTCAGAAAATAATTTAATTACTTCAACCAAGATTCTTACTTCATACAAAATTAATAGAAAAGGAATATTTGATTATTTTAATTATTTTAGCAAAAATTATATAAGTATTTTAACAAATGTATAAAAATTAAAATTCATTAATTTAATTTTAAAAAAAGAACTTTTATGAAACATTTTAATTTATGTTCATTTAAGTTCTTTTTTATTTATAATTTTATAACAATTAACATTTAAAATTAAACATTTTCTTTTATGTAGTCAACTACATCTCCTACTGTTACAACTTTTTCTGCATCAGCATCTGGGATTTCAATATCAAATTCTTCTTCTAATGCCATTATTAATTCAACTATATCAAGTGAATCAGCACCTAAATCATCAATAAAAGATGCTTCCATTGTTACAGCTGTTTCAGCAACACCTAATTGCTCAACTATTATTCCTTTTACCTTTTCTAATACTTCTTCTGAACTCATTTGTGCGAGTTCACCTCCTCTCAAGTTTTAAAAATATTGTTGTATTTTTATCTTATAGTTCTTTTATAATATATGTTTATGTTTTTGTCAAGTATATTTATTAATATAATTAATTTTTATACTAACCGTTCAAAATTGCTATCATATTAGGTATTTAAATCACTTTTTATTGCTCTTTTACTCCCTTAATATTATTGCAATTTTTATTTTACCATAGATTTTGTCTTTTCAAATTCTTCAATCATTTTTGGTACCGCTTTATTTTGTACAAATTTTTCTGCTTGAATAATTGTATATTCAAATAATAATTCGTCACTACTTCCATGAGCTTTTACTACTGGTTTTTTTACCCCTAAAAATAATGCTCCACCATAAGATTTATAATCCATTGCTTTTGACATACTTTTTATTGGCTTTTTGGCTACTAAATATTGTAATTTTGTACATAAATTTTTTGTAAAACTCTCTGTTAGTGTTCTTTTTACAAATTTTCCTAATCCTTCAGCTGTTTTTAGAAAAACATTTCCTGTAAATCCATCTGTTACAATTGCATCTACTTTACCTGAAAATGCATCTCTACCTTCTACATTTCCTATAAAGTTTATATCTAATTCTTCTGATTTTTCTTTTAGTAATTTATAGCTTTCTTTAACTAATTCATTTCCTTTAGTTTCTTCTGTCCCTATATTTAATAAACCTATTGCTGGCTTTTCTATTCCAAATGTATTTTTTAAGTATATTGTAGACATTTGAGCAAATTGCAATAAGTTAATAGGCTTACAATTTGTATTTGATCCAGAATCTATTAATAATAATTGACTTTTATATGATGGCAAAATTCCTGCTAATGCTGGTCTATCTATTCCTTTTATTCTTCCTACTATTAATGTTGCTCCTGTTAATAATGCTCCTGAATTTCCTGCTGAAATAAATACATCTCCTTCATCTTCTTTTAGCATTTTAAATCCTACTACCATTGATGAATCTTTTTTATGTTTTATTGCAAGTGTTGGTGTATCTTCCATTTCTATAGTTTCTGTAGCATTTTTTATTTTTAATCTATCTGATATTTCTTCTATTTCTTTTCCATATAATTCTTTTACTCTTTTTCTTATTACTTCTTCTTTTCCTACTAGTATAACCTCTGCTTTTACTTTATTTATTGCATTTATTGCACCTTTTATATTGGCATCAGGCGCATTGTCTCCTCCCATTGTATCTAATATAATCTTCATTGTTTTTCCTCCTAAATGTTATTTAACTTTAAGCAATTTCTTTGTTTAAATATATTTATAATGTTTATATTTTATTATTGTTTTTGTAAAAATGCAAGTAAAAAAACAAAAAAGATGCAATTTTCATTGCATCTTTTAATTAAATTCATAAATTATGCTATTATATCAGCAACAACTCCTGAACCAACTGTTCTACCACCTTCA
>FR898624.1:35456-50891 GCA_000437215.1 Clostridium sp. CAG:440 | reverse complement strand
TTGCTGCATCTGTTATTACTGCTCCTCCTATTTTATCTCCTTTTATATAATTATAGCCTTCTGGTATTGGTATATTTCCCTCTCGTACCTCTTTTATATTTGGTTTATTTGCCAAATTTCCTGTTGCTGTTATTGTTGGTACAACCACTTCTGAATAATCTATTTTTTCTGATACATTTGCATCTTCATCTATTTCATATTCAGTTCCTGTTTTTCCAACTAATATTAATGGAAAAGAATACTCATCACTTGTTGGTATTCCTGATTCAATCAAATTACTTATTCCGTCTAATTCTTTTCTTAATGTTTTTTTATCAATACTTGCATCATTATTAATTTTTGAAGCTAAGACTGCCAAATCAATTTGCTCTTTTTCATTTGCCTTATCATTTTGCATTTTTGCCTGTTGTGCTTTGGCAATTATTCCATTATCACCTGTTAGTGTTGCAATTGCCACTCCTGCAAGTATTAGAAGCACAATTATAGTTATTACAAGCGCAATTAATGTAATACCTTTGTGTGTTTTTAATCTTTCTTTTAGTACAATTTTCACTTTTATTTTCCCCCTTCATTTTTCTTTTAAAATCAGACATATATTTTAATTAAAAAGAAATTAAATTTTACCAATTCATTCCTTTTAAATATTAACATTAACCATTTTTATTTTCAACGCCTTTTGTATTAAATCTGCCAATTATATATACAGCCCCAATGCCTAAATAAAAATATTATATTTTTATTACATTTTTATTGCAATTTCATTACGCTTTTATATTTTCTTAAAAATCTTCTACTTATTTTTTATTTTAGAATTTCAAAAATAAGTATTGAAATTATTTTATTTTTGTTATAGTATATATAAGAAAAATAAAGTAATACATAGGAGGAAAACTAATGTCAAGAAAAACTAAAGAACCAGAAGAAAACAAAATAAATACCAAAAAAACAAGTACAAAAAAAGTGGCAACAAACACAGCTAAAAGTACTGTAAAAAGCACTACATCTAAAAAAGTAGCAAGCAAAGAAACAAAAAAAGCTTCAACTACAAAAGCTTCAGCAAAAAAAACCGCAGCAAAAACAAGTAGTGCAAAAAGTACAAGTTCCAAAAAAGCAGCCAAATCTACAGTAGCTAAAAAAACAAATGTCACAAAAAAAAGTACTACAAAAAAAGCCACAACAGGTAAAAAAACTACAACTAAAAAGCCAGTGGTTGTAGAATATTATGACTTACCATATAGATATAACCAAACAGTAGTAAAAGTTTTAGCACAAACACCAACTACTTTATTTATTTATTGGGACATATCAGATGATGATAGAAAAAAATATGTTGAAGAATATGGAGAAAATTTCTTTGAAACAACAAAACCAGTTTTAAAAATTTTTAATGATACATTAAACTACAACTTCGAAATAGATATAAATGACTTTGCAAACAGTTGGTATTTACATGTAAATGATAGTAACTGTGACTATAGAGTTGAACTTGGCAGACGCCCTATACAATATAGTGAAAAAAATCCTAACCAATATATTTATATATCACAATCAAATGAAATAGAAGCTCCAAATGATAAAATTTTATTTGATAAAAATCAAAAAATGGTTTACTTTAAAAATATAAAAACAAACACCAAAACCAAAAAATCACTTGCCAATATTTCATTTATTAGAAACATGGGAAAAATTTATAATATATATGATTTATATAAACAAATTTATAAAGACCAAGATATAGATGAATTTAATCAAAACCCTTCATCTGGTTCTTTTTAAAAATACTATTTTTATTGTATGAGATTTTTATGGTCTCATACATATTTTATTAATACAAAGGAGAATTATAATGCAAGCAAAAAAAGGATATGTAAGCTTCGTTTTACATGCTCACCTTCCATTTATTCATCATCCAGAAAGCGATGATTATCTAGAAGAATCTTGGCTATACGAAGCAATTTCAGAAACATATATACCATTACTTACAAATTTTCAAAAATTAGTAGATGAAGGTGTAAAATTTAGAATAACAATGTCAATGACCCCTCCTCTACTTTCAATGTTAGATAATAAATTACTACAAAAAAAATATATAAATTATTTAAAAAGTCACATAGAACTTTCAAGCAAAGAATTAAAAAGAACTGCTGGAGATGAAAGATTAAATAAGCTTTCTAAATATTATTTTGATAGATATTCAAACGACCTACATTTATTTAAAGATGTATATAAATGTAACTTAATAGAGGCCTTTAAACATTTTCAAGACATAGGAGTTTTGGAAATTATAACATGTGGAGCAACACACCGGTTATTTTCCTATTTTATATGTAAACGAAAAAACAGTTAAAGCCCAAATTGCAGTTGGGGTTCAAACTTATGAAAGATATTTTGGAAAAAAACCTCGTGGAATATGGCTTCCAGAATGTGGTTATGTGCCTGAAGCAGACAAATATTTAAAAGAATTTGGTATAGAATATATAATAACAGAAACACATGGAATTTTATATGCAAACCCTACCCCAATTTATGGAACATTTGCCCCAATCGTTTCTCCAGAAGGTGTTGTTGCATTTGGGCGTGATGTAGAATCTTCAAGACAAGTTTGGAGTTCTATTAATGGTTACCCAGGTGACTTTAATTATAGAGAATGGTATAGAGATATAGGTTATGAAGCAGACTATGACTATATTAAACCATATATAGCACACAACGGAGTACGCGTTCCAACAGGAATTAAATATTATAGAATTACTGGGAAAACTGAATTTAAAGATTATTATAATGTTCAATGGGCTAAAGATTCTGCCGAAAAGCAAGCTGGTCATTTCTTAGATTCTAGAAATGCACAAATTGCAAATGTTGCAGATTACATGCAAAATCCACCAATTATTTTATGCCCTTATGATGCAGAATTATATGGTCACTGGTGGTATGAAGGACCTTATTGGTTATATATTTTATTTAAAAAAATATATTACGATGATTGTAATTTTGAACTTATTACTCCATCAGAATATATTGATAAATATCCAGAAATCCAAATTGCTACACCTTGTAGATCAAGTTGGGGTGCTAATGGCTATAGTGAAGTTTGGCTAAACCCAACTAATGATTATGCACACAGGCACTTACATGTTGCAGGTGATAGAATGTGTGAACTTGCAAATTTATTTCCAAATGCAAAAGGCCTAAAGAAAAAAGCACTAAATCAAGCAGCAAGAGAATTATTACTTGCGCAAAGCAGTGACTGGCTATTTATTATAACAAATGGAACAATGGTAGATTATGCCAAAAAAAGAATAAAAGATCATATTGGAAGATTCACAAAGTTATATTATCAAATAAAAGAAGATAAAATTGATGAAGACTTTTTAAAAGACATTTCTAAAAAAGATTGTGTATTTCCAGACATTGATTATATGTTATACTATTAAACTTTCTAAAATCACAAATTTAATAAAAATGCATAATATAATGTATATCTAAAATTAATTTAGCAGATAATATATTTTAGAAAGGGGAATTTTTTAGTATGAAATCCATATGCATAAAAACTAATAATTCTCATATTTTAGATTATCTGCAAAAAGAGCTTAATGTAATAGAACTAAATAACATATGTTTTACATGTAATGAATTTAAAAATTATAAAAATATTATTGTACATTATACAGGAACTGATGATGAAATTTTTTATGATAAAATTTCATCTCTTCTTTCTTTTTTGGTTATTTACGAGTTTGAAGAAGATTTATTTAAAGACATTATTTTTAAACATTATTTTTACTTTTCAAAAATAGAAAGAAATAAAATTTTAGATGTATGTTTTGATATAATGTTAGAAGAAAATAATTATATAAAAGAAAAATTTGATTTTTTATTTAAAAGTTTCAAAAATTATATAAAAAATAATAAAAGTATCGTTTTAACTGGTTTTATTAATTTTAGGCTTCATGATTATTATAATGTATTAGAAAAAATTGCTGATGAAGCTGTTAATTCTTATATAATAGAAAAAGAATATTTTGAATTTATTTCCCTTTTAAGAGTTTATATAAATTCTGGAAATAGCCAATCTAATATAGTTCATTTAATTTATTCTAAAAATATATCTGTTTTACTCGATGAAAAAAAGCAAATTATTAATATGACAGATGAAAAATTTAACGCAAAATTTTTGTCTGATATTAGTTTTTCAAAAAATGACTATACATTAAATACTTTGCTTACTTTATTACCCAAAAAAATATATATACATTTAATTGATGACTATATTGACGAATTTATAAATACTCTTAAATTAATTTTCGAAAAAAGAATTAGTTATTGCCATGATTGCGATATTTGTAATATTTATAAAATTCCCAAAACATCTTTAGCATTAAAAAAAGAATAATATTTTTTATATTATTCTTTTTTAATTTACATTGCAAAATTTATTCCCCTTGCTATTACATCTTTCATATTTTCTATTAAATCATCAATTTCTTTTGGAGTTACAATCATATTATATTCTTTTGGAATTAAAGCATCTTTAATTTCTTCGTAATTGTCCTTTTCTTTCATTTTGTTTAAATAATCGTTAGACTGTGCCTGGTCTTGTAACTTTCCTATAAATATATCTAAACAATCATTTACAAGTACTGCAGTTTCTACAACTGTTGGTATACCAATTGCAATTACTGGAATTCCTATTGTATTTTGGCTAATTTCTGCTCTTTTATTTCCAACACCTGCCCCTGGAACAATTCCAGTGTCTGAAATTTGTATTGTTGTACTTATTCTTTCTATACTTCTTGATGCTAAGCTGTCTATTACTATTACAAGTTTTGGATGTGTATTTTCAACTACGCCTTTTAATATTTCTAAAGTTTCTATTCCCGTTGTACCCAAAACCCCTGGTGCAATTGCACTTACATTTCTTGTGTTTTCATCTAAATATTGTGGCATATATTTTAATAAATGTCTTGTTACATCTATTTCGTTTATTACCTTAGGTCCTAAGCTATCTGGTGTAACATATATATTTCCTAATCCAACTACTAAAATTTCTGCTTTGTTATCAACATGTTTCTCAATTATTTTTTTTAATTCAGCTGTTAGTGTTTCCGAAAATTTTTGTATATCTTCATCTCTTGCATGTTTTAAATCTTTTATATCTATTGTTATATAGCTTCCTTTAGGCTTTCCTATTGCTTTTTGCCCATTTTCGTTTGTAATTATTACTCTTTCTATTTTTATTTGTTCATCTATGTTTTCTTTTTGGCTTTCTATTCCATCTATTTCATCTTCTAAATTATTTGCCTTTATATATAAGTCTCTTCTTTCTGAGGCTAAATCGGTCCTAAAATTGTACATAAAAAAATTCACTCCTTCTATATATTATATAGTATTTGTGAATTTTTTTAATTTTATTCTTATATATTAAAATAGTCCAATTATATTTCCATCTTTATCAATGTCTATATTTTCTGCAGCTGGCATTTTTGGAAGTCCTGGCATTGTCATTATATTTCCTGCAATCACAACAATAAACCCAGCTCCTGCTTTTAATTCGACCGATTTTACATTAATAGAGTAATCATTTTTGCATTCTAGATTTTTAGGATCATCTGAAAAAGAATATTGTGTTTTTGCAATACATATTGGTAAATTAGAATACCCAAATAAATTTATTTTTTCTATTTGTTCTTCTGCCTCTTTGGAATAAATAACATTTTTTGCTCCATAAATTTTGGTTGATACTTTCAATATTTTTGTTTTTATGTCATCTTCTAATTCATACATATAATTTAAATTGCTATTTTTATTTGCTAATTCTACAATTTTGTTTGCAATATCTATTGCTCCTTCTCCACCTTTTTCCCATCCTTCTACTATACTAATTTCAATTTGCTTTTCTTCTAATTTTTGGGTTAAAAAGTCTATTTCTTCTTTTGTATCTGTATAGTATTTATTTAAAGCAACTATTACATTTAAACCAAATTTATTTTTTATGTTGTCTATATGTTTATATAAATTATGTAGCCCATTTTTTATTGCTTCTATATTTTCTTTTTGTATATTTTCCTTTTCGACTCCACCATGATATTTTAGAGCCTTTATAGTTGTAACTAATACAACTGCATCAGGTTTTATACCAAATTTTTTACATTTTATATCTAAAAATTTTTCTGCTCCTAAGTCTGCTCCAAAACCACTTTCTGTTATTGTATAATCTGAAAGTTTAAGTGCAAGTTTTGTTGCTCTTATACTATTACATCCATGTGCAATATTGGCAAATGGTCCTCCATGTATTAGTGCTGGTGTATGTTCTAATGTTTGAACTAAATTTGGTTTTATTGCATCTTTTAATAAAACAGCCATCGCTCCTTGTGCTTTTAAATCTTTTGCATATATTGGTTTATCTTCTTCATTATAACCGACAATTATGTTGCCAAGTTTTTCTCTTAATTCAAAAATATCTTTTGATAAACATACTATTGCCATTATTTCAGATGCAACTGTTATATCAAAATGGTCTTCTCTTTGTACTATTTTACTTTCTCCTGAAAGTCCTGTATTTACTGTTCTTAATTGTCTATCATTTAAATCTACACATCTTTTCCATACAACTTTTTTAAATTTTAGCTCATTTCCAAAATATATGTGGTTATCTATCATTGCAGATAATAAGTTGTTTGCTGATGTAATTGCATGAATGTCACCTGTAAAATGCAAATTTATATCTTCCATTGGAGCTACTTGTGAGTGTCCCCCACCTGTTGCTCCTCCTTTTATACCAAAAACAGGGCCAAGTGATGGCTCTCTTAGGCAAAGCATTGATTTTTTTCCTATTTTTTGAAGTCCATCCGCAATTGCAATAGAAATAGTTGTTTTTCCTTCTCCTAAAGGTGTTGGACTTATAGCTGTGACTAATACTAATTTACCATTTTCTTGTTTTTTTACTTTTTCAAATATTTTGTCAGATATTTTTGCCTTGTATTTACCATAACATTCAATATCTTCTGGTTCAATTCCAGCTTTTTTAGCTATGTTTTCTATGTTTTCTAATTTAACATTTTTTGCTATTTCTATATCTGTCATTTTATTCCCACCTTTTTTTAACTATTGCTATATACCTTAAAATAAATTTATTAGAATAAAAGTCCGGCAACTACTCCTATCACTGCTCCCACTACTACTTGTAATGGTGTGTGCCCTAAAACTTCTACTAATCTCTCTGATACTTCTAGTCCAGAAAGTCCTGGTGTTTCTACTATTTTATTTAATAGTCTTGCTTGTTTTCCAGCTGCTCTTCTAACTCCTGCTGCATCATACATTACAACAAATGCAAATATTAATGCCATTGCAAACATTGGAGTTCCAACACCTATATTCTTTCCAATTAATGTTGCAAGTGATGTAACTACTGCTGAATGTGAACTTGGCATTCCACCTGCTCCTAATATTCTTTTGAAATTAAATTTTTTTGTTGTTACTAGATCATACAATAGTTTAAACAGCTGTATTCCAAACCATAATAGAATTGGAATGTATATATATTTATTTTGAATAAAGTCTGTAAAAGTATTCACTTTTTTGTTTCCTTTCTTTTAAAATTAATATTCAAAGTCCTCTTCTTCCATTTTACCATCTTGTTCTAATAAAATAGTAATCTTTTTTTCCGCATCTTCTAGTATTTTACTACATTCTTTTGAAAGTTTCATTCCTTCTTCAAATTTTGCCATTGAATCATCTAAATTAAGGTCTCCTTTTTCTAATTTGGAAACTATATTTTCTAGACTTTCTATTTTTTCTTCAAATGAATTTTCTTCTTTTTTCATTTTTCTCTCCTATTTCTCTTATAATATTTGAAATTTCTTTATAATATTTTAGCACTTTTAGTTCCATCTATAAATTTTATGCTTACTTCGTCACCTGTTTTTACATCTTTTGCACTTTTTATTATTTTGTTTTCTTTTTGAGTTAATGTATACCCTCTAGAAAGTGTTTTTAAAGGACTTAATGCATCTAATTTTGATACTAATTCTATATATCTTGATTTTTCCTCTTTTTGTTTTATTTTAATTAAACTTTCCAATTTTTTTAAATTATTATCTATTTTTTGATAATTATCATATATAAATCTTTTTGGTTCTTTAAAAACTCTACTTGATAAGCATTTTTGATACCTTAAGTTGATATAATCTAATTTTGTTATTAATGCATCTTTTAATCTATTTTGATACATATGTATTTTTTCTTTTATATCTACTATATTTGGCACTGCAAGCTCTGCAGCTGCTGATGGTGTTGGTGCACGTAAGTCTGCCACAAAATCTGCAATTGTAAAATCTGTTTCATGTCCTACAGCAGAAATTATTGGAAGCTCAGAATAGTATATAGCTTTTGCAACTATTTCTTCATTAAATGGCCATAAATCTTCTAAAGAACCACCACCTCTGGCTAAAATTAATACATCTGCTAATTTATTTCTATTCATGTATTCTATTGCATTTGCAATTTTTTGTGCTGCACCTTCTCCTTGTACTGGTACTGGGTAAATTCTTAAAACAACATTTGGGTTTCTTCTTGTTGATACATTTATTATGTCTTTTACAACTGAACCTGTTTTTGAAGTTAAAACTCCTATTACTTTAGGCATTTTAGGAATTGGCATTTTATTTTCTTGATCAAAAAAGCCTTCTTTTTCAAGTTTTTGTTTTAGTTCTTGAAATTTTTGGTATAAATCTCCTACTCCATCTTCCTCCATTGCCTTGGTATATATTTGGTATACTCCATCTCTTTCATAAACAGAAACTGTTCCAAAAACAATTACTTTATTTCCATCTTTAGGTGAAAAATTTAGTTTTTCTGCAAAATTTTTAAACATTACACATTTAATTAAGCTATTTTCGTCTTTTAACGTAAAATATAAATGCCCTGTGTAATGTCTTTTAAAATTTGATATTTCCCCTTTTACTAGTACACTATTTAAATATTCGTCATCACTTATTTTTTCTTTTATATATTTATTTAGGTCTGTAACTGTTATAGGATTATATTTCATCTTTTTGCTCCTATTTATTTTCTTCTTTTACTATACTTGCTAAAACACCGTTTACAAATTTTTTTGATGTGTCTTCTCCATATTTTTTAGCTAGTTCTACAGCCTCATTTATTGCAACTTTATATGGTAATTCTTTATAATTTATTTCGTAAATAGCAAGTCTTAAAATAGATAAATCCATTTTTGATATTCTTTCTATTTTCCAGTCTGATTTTAAATTTTTTTCTATTAGTTTATCTATTTGTTCTTTATTTTTTTCTATTCCATTTACTACATCTTCCATATATGTTTTTGCATTTTGGCTTGTAATATTATTTGATTCTATATATAGTTCTATTTGTTCTTCTATATTTTCCGGTTTTTGTATTTCTAAACTATATAGTAATTTAAACGCTAACTCACGTGCTCCTGATCTGTCCATTATTTTCCCTTTCTTTGTTACATTTTATCTATAAATTTTTTTAATTTGTCTTTAACCTCTGTTTTATTTTTATATATATAATTTCCTATAAAGCCACATCCGATAATTAATATTAGTGCAATTACTAGGTCATGTAATTTTGTTATAAGAAGTATTACTGCAACAATTACACCTATTATTGTTCCTTGATTATTATTCCAAAAACTTTTAAAATCGTCCATGTTTTATCCTTTCTATTTTTTACTTTTTTCTTCTTTGCTAGAAGCTATATTTTTAACTTTTATATTTACTTGTTTAACTTCTAAGTCAGTAGCTTGTTTTATTTTTTCTTTAATTTCTTGTTGTAAGTTTGCAGATAAATCTTTTATTACTGCTTCAGAACTTACTACTAAATTTACGTACACTATTACATTGTTTTCTTTGTCTAAATCAACACTTGTTGTAATTTCATCTGCTGTTTTGTATTGTTTTGCAACTGTACTTACTAAATTTTCTATGGTATCTTTTGATATCATTAGTTTTCCGTTTTCGTTTTCTAGAAGTACTCCTTGTCTTTCATGTATTTGTTCTTTTGATGTTTTATCAAAAAATATACATCTTATTGATAGTAAAATAAATACTATGCTTACTCCTAATACTATTTTAGATGATGTTTCTCCTACTAATATAGTTTGTATAATGTCTCCTACAAATTTCATATCTACCCATCCAAATACTAATACACAAAGTAATACTGATATTAGTAATATTATGTATGAGTATATTATTAAAGCAATTTTTTCTAATATTTTCATTTTTATCTCTCCGTTTCTTATTAATTTTATTTCTTATGTCTTGTTATTATTTATTTATATTTTTCTGTTTTATATTTTTATTTGATTTTTGTTAATTTTATTTTGTGCATTACTGTTCTTTTTTATCTTCATTTGCTTCTTCTTGTTTATTTACTTTCTCTTCTTTTTTTACATTTGTGTCAACACCTTGTACATGTACATTTACTTCTTCTACACCTAATCCTGTCATGTTTTCTACCGCTTTTTTTACTCTGTTTTGTATTTCAAATGCCACATCTGGTATTCTTGTTCCATATTCTACTATTATGTTTACATCTATTTTTACTTTGTTTTCATTTTTGTCCACTTTTATTCCTTTTGCTAGGTTTTTCTTTCCACTTAGTACTTCTGATATTCCTCCTGCAAATCCGCCAGACATTCCGGCAACTCCTTGTACTTCTGATACTGCTACCCCAGCTATTACTGCTATTACGTCATTTGATATTTCTATTTTTTCTGTTTGGTCTGTTTGTTCTTCTTGGCTTGCTATTGCTGTTTCTTGTTTAATTTCTATTGCTTTTTCTTCTGTGTTTTTTACTTGTTCTTCTTTGTTTTCTTCCATTTGTGTTCCTCCTTTTGTATATCAAAAAATTGATATACTTTAAATTTATATAAGTATATCAATTTTTATATAATTTTACAACTATTTTTTGAAATTTTATTGTAAAAGACTAAGTATGTTAAGTTTTTCACATTAATTAAATTTAACTATTATTTTTTATATTCCACACTCCATTTGTGCCTTTTATTATAGAAACATTGGATACTAAAGAAACTACTGGACGAATTCCAAGACAATCATCATGACTACCACTTATATTACCATTTTCCCCACTTACATACCATAATAAATTAGTACTAAAAGTCGAAGCAAGCCAAGTATAAGCAAATTTTCCCTCTCTGTCCTTACATGGTATTGCTAATAAATCATAAAAATCAGCACCATATGATGTTGTAGTAGATTCCATTGTATCATATAAATTTTCCCAATCTTCCTTTGTCATTGCCTGTACCTTTGGTATTCCCCCATTTTTCGCTGTAACATTATTATTAAATAATTTTCTAACATCATTTATATTCGTTATAATACCACCTTCATTTTTAAATCCACACCTATAATAATTATATTGATTTTTTTCACTTACACTTATTGGTGTAGTAAAAAATCCTGTTGTTAAATTTGCTACACTTATAGAGCTATTATCACAATTATAATAGTTTAATGGTACTCCTGCAGATATTAATCTTACTGGTTTATCATCTGTTCCATATGTCCCATCACTATTATAATTTCCTAAATCTAATATTCTCCATTTTCCAGTATAATCATCTTTTGGTATGTACGCATCCACCGTTACTGTTCCTACATTATCATAATCCACTGGATAATTTACGTATGAACCTACTCCTAATACAGCAACTTTTTTTACAACCACTGTTATATTATTTGTTTTTTCTGATTGTAATCCTTTTACAATTACTGTTGCTATTCCTTCCCCTGTTCCTTTAATTGCTATATCACTTTCTTTTATTGCATTTGCCGTTACATCCATTATTGTAAATTCTTCTATGTTTTCTTTATTCTTAATACATTTTGTTATATCTAATATATCACCTATTTCAATTTCTAAGTCATTGTTTACACTTGCATTAGTTATATCTCCTACTATTTTTATTGTTATACAATCTTGATATGTTTTTCCCTCTACTTTTGCTGTTACAGTTGCTATATCTCCTATATTCACATTATTATTCAACATTATTGTTACTTCATTTCCTTCTGTTGTACTCAATGTTATATTGCCTGTACATTCCCATTTTACTTTTCCATTCTCTCCTCTTAATACCTCTGCCATTATTTTTTTCACTTGTGTTGAATCCTTTAAAATTTTTATATTCCCCGACGTTATTGCTATTCCTTCTTTTTCCTCTAATTCTCCATTTTTATTTATCATGTATAAATAGCTATTTTTTCTTATTGTCCACGGTAATTCATTATTGTCTGATTTGATTATTTCCATTTCATTGTTTGATAACTCTTCTTCTAATATAGCTTTATCAATAATTAGTCCTTCATTTATTCTCGATGATTGCAATGCTAAGTGTATTTGTTCTTCTATTGTCTTCTTTTCATTTTGTGTTTTTGTACTTTGTACTCTTGTAAGTATACCATTTTCACCTGTTAATGTTGCAATTGTTACTCCTGCTAGTATTAGAAGAACAATGATTGTTATTACAAGCGCAATTAATGTAATACCATTTTTACCATTTACCCTTTCTTTTAAATTTTGTTTCATTTGTTCTTTCCCCCTTCTGTGCTATATATTTTATATGCACTTTAAATTTTAATTTTATTTATTTTTTATTATTTTAAGTACAAAAAGATAGTAAATAAAATCTACCTATAAACTAAATTTGTCCTTAAAATAAAATTTAAAAACTTATTAGTTTATACCAATAGATTTATTGCTATCTTTTTATTATATTTTTTATTCTATTTACTAAATATATCGTGTGTGTGTGTGTAGAGAGCCTCAAGGGTTACGCGGTTTATTTTAAACATAATTTAACCAATTCCTTTTCTTTTGTTTTTACTTCTTGTTTATTATACATAAACATGTATTTCTTTGCAATAATTTATTCTTATTTTGTCAATTTTTCTATTCAAATACATCAAATTTATTAATTTGATTTCCTCTTAAATAATCTTGTATTGGCATTTTTTTTGCATTTTCCCCTTGAATTTCAAGTACTTTTAAAATGCCATCTTTGGTTTTTATATATATACCATCTCGCTTGTCAGATACAATTACAGTACCATTTTTCATAAATTCCATATCTCCATCGGCAAAGATATCTTTTGCAACATCAACCTTCCAAAATTTAATTTTTTTACCGTTTAAAAATGTATATGCTCCCATTATTGGATTAAGTCCTCTTACTAAATTTTTAATTTCCAATGCTGTTTTGTTTTCCCAATCTATTTTAGCCATTGATTTATCTAGCATTGGAGCCATTGTAAAATCATCACCTTGTTTTATTCTTGGTGCTGTTTTGTTTTCTATTTCTTTTAGTGTTTTTACCAAAAGATCTCCACCAATTTTTGAAAGTCTTTCCCAAAGTTCTCCTGTTGTTTCATCTTCTCCAATTTGGGTTTCCTGTTTTAAAATCATATCACCAGTGTCCATTCCAACATCCATATACATTGTTGTAACTCCTGTTTTTTTATCTCCATTTAAAACAGCCCATTGAATAGGTGCAGCACCTCTATACTTTGGAAGTAAAGAACCATGTACATTTATGCAGCCTTTGCTTGGTATTTCCAGTATTTCCTTTGGTAAAATTTTTCCATATGCCACAACACATATGACATCTGGTTTTAAAGCCTTTATTTCAGAAATAAATTCTTCATTATTTCTTACCTTTTCTGGTTGATAAATTTTAATACCTTTTTCTAACGCAAACTCCTTAACAGGAGAAGCAATCATTTTCATTCCACGTCCTTTTGGTCTATCTGGATTTGTTACAACCGCTAAAATTTCATATTTTGCATTATATAAAGCCTCTAAGCTCTCCTTTGCAAAATCTGGAGTTCCCATAAATACTATCTTCATTAAAAATCTCTCCTTTATTGGACATTAGACATTGGGACGGGGTTTTTGTCTTAAGGTTTTTGGATTTATTATTTACAAATAAATCTAATAAGGTTTGTAATAGCCTAAAAAACTTAAGACAAAAACCCCGTCCCAATGTCTTACTTTATAATTTTTTATTTTTCTTCTGCATATTCCATTGTTCCAGGTACAATTTTGTCTACAAATACTTCTCCATTTAAATGATCAACTTCGTGACATATTGCCTGTGCTAACAAGTCTTTTGCTTTTATTTTCATTCTTTTTCCTTCTCTATTTGTATATTCTGCAACTACTTCTTTTGGTCTTATTACTTTGGCAAATTTATTTGGAAAGCTTAAGCAACCTTCATCAACTTCTTGCTCTCCTTTTTCTTTTATTATTATAGGGTTTATCATTACTATTACCCCTGTATCATCATATAAGTCTATTACCAAAAGTCTTTTTAATATTCCAACTTGAACTGCCGCAAGTCCAACCCCATTATATTTGTGCATTGTTTCTATCATGTCATCTATTAATTCTTGCATTCTGTCATCTATTTGCTCTACTTCTCTTGACTTCTTTTTTAAAATTTCGTCTCCTTCATATCTTAATTTTCTTATTGCCATTTTTTTGCCCCCTTTTTTACATCATATTATTAGGATTTACGTCTATATTTACTTTTGTGTGTTTTAAATTTTTGTTATATATTTGTTTTAAACATGTATTTAGAATTTTGTTAGTTTTTTCGTCCATGTTTCCTTTTATTATTATTCTCCATCTATATCTATTTTGAATTTTGTCTATTGGACATGGCATTGGTTTAAATACCTTATACTTACTATCTTCTAAATGCCTATTTAAATATTCATATAATGCATTACTTATTTGTTTTATTTCTGTTTCGTTTGTACTACTAAACCCAATTAATATTATATCGCAAAATGGTGGATATTTCAACTGTTTTCTAAGTTCAATTTCTGTTTCATAAAACATGTCATAATCTTGCTTTTTAGAACATTCTATACTAAAGTTTTCTGGATTGTATGTTTGTATTATTACATTTCCTTGTTTATTCTCTCTTCCAGCTCTTCCGTGCCACTTGGGTTAATATTTGGAATGTTCTTTCATTTGCTCTATAATCATCAATATTTAAAGAACCATCTGCTGCAATTACACCAACCAATGTAACATTTGGAAAATGATGCCCTTTAACTACCATTTGTGTTCCAATTAGTATATCTATATTTTCTTGTTTAAATTTATTTAATATTTGTTCATGTGAATTTTTCTTTGTCACTGTGTCAACATCCATTCTTATTGTAGATGCATTTGGGAATAAATTATTTATCTCCTGTTCTAGCTTTTGTGTTCCTGTTCCAAAATATCTTATTTTTTTGCTTCCACATTCTGGGCACACACTAACAACATTTTCTTCGTAACCACAATAATGGCATTTTAACTTATTTTCCGGCCTATGGTATGTAAGGCTTATATTACAATTTTTACATTTTA
>FR898624.1:6319-35413 GCA_000437215.1 Clostridium sp. CAG:440 | reverse complement strand
TTCCCTACACATTATAAATGTTGAATAGCCTCTTCTGTTTAAAAACAAAATCGTTTGCATTTTCTGTTCTAAATTATTTTTTATTGAATCATACAAAGAATTGCTAAGCATTGACCTGTTTCCATTTGCAAGTTCTAATTTTAAATCTACTACTTCTACATTGGGTAAGTTAGAATTATTTGCTCTTTTTGTTAATTCCAAAAGTTCTATTTCACCATTTTGGGCATTGTAATATGTATTTATATCTGGTGTTGCACTTCCCAAAACTAATGGGCATTTACTATTTTTTGCTATAATTTTTGCCACTTCTTTTGCATTATATTTAGGGCTAGACTCTGACTTATAAGAAGAATCGTGTTCTTCATCTATAATTATAATTCCTAAATTTTCTATAGGTGCAAAAATTGCAGACCTTGCTCCTATTACAATTTTTATTTTATTTTCTTTAATTTTTTTCCACTCATCATGCCTTTCTCCAACAGATAACTTACTATGTAAAACTGCAATTTCTTCTTTTCCAAACCTAGATATAAACCTATCTAACATTTGTGGTGTAAGTGATATTTCTGGTACTAACACAATTGCAGTTTTTCCAATTTCTAAAACCTTTTTTATTAATTGCAAATATACCTCCGTCTTTCCAGAACCTGTCACACCATATAATAAAAACTCACTAAAATTTTTATTTAAAATACTATTTTCTATTTTTTTGTATGCTATTTGCTGTTCTTGTGTTAGTCTTAAGCATTTTGTCTTATCTATTTTTTTATCTAATAAAGGATCTCTTTCAATTGTTTTTTCTACAATTTCCAAATAATTATTTTTTATAAGTGTATTTACAATAGCTCTAGAACAATCTGTAAACATTTCTATTTCAGGAATTGTACAACCTTCATTACTTTTTACAAATTCTATTATTTTTTTGTGTTTAGGAGACTTTATTTTCCCTGTTTCAATCTCAAACTCGATCTCCTCAATGCCTTTTTTTAAATATACAGTATTTATAATTTTATCTTTTACTTTATTTTCTTTACTATTTGTTCCTGGCATTTGCATTAATCTAATACAATCAGAAACATTACAAAAATATCTTCTAGCCATCCATTTTGCAAGCTTAATTTGAAAATTTGTAAGACTATCTTCAAGTTTTGCAATATCTTTTACCTCATACTGTGATTCTTCCTTTATGCCAATAACATAAGCTTCTTCCAATTTTTTTGACTTTCCAAATGGAACTAAAACCCTGCTACCAATAATAACAAAATCTTCCATATTTTTAGGAATATTATAATCAAAAACTCTATTTAATTTTTTTGCTGTTCTATTAATTATTACTTCTGCTACCATCTTTTCTCCTTAACAAAATTGCCAACGGTTCCGGGTTTAAATGGCAATAAATTGCCAAACAAACCCGGAACCGTTGGCAATTTTTTATTTAAATAAATTCTATCACAAAAGCAAAAAAAAATCATCTAAAATTAGATGATTTTTTATAATTTTAAGTTTTTATTTTAAATTAAATTTCTTCTTTATTTTCACTTTTATTTTGCATAATCAATTGCTCTTGTTTCTCTTATGATGTTTACTTTTATTTGTCCTGGATAATCCATTTCATTTTCTATTTGTTTTGCAACATCTCTTGCTAATATTGTCATTTGGTCGTCTGTAATTTTTTCAGGTTTTACTATTATTCTAATTTCACGACCAGCTTGGATTGCAAATGATTTTTCAACTCCTTCAAATGAGTCTGCAATTTTTTCTAAGCTTTCTAATCTTTTAATATATGCTTCTAATGTTTCTCTTCTAGCTCCAGGTCTTGATGCAGAAATTGCATCTGCTGCTTGTACTAAAACAGCTTCTAATGTTTGTGGTTCTACATCTCCATGATGTGCTTCTACTGCATTTATTACTAATGGATTTTCTTTATATTTTTTAAGTACATCTACACCAATTTGTACGTGTGTTCCTTCCATGTCATGGTCTAGCGCTTTTCCTATGTCATGTAATAAACCTGCTCTTCTAGCTCTTTTGGCATCTAACCCCAATTCTTCTGCCATTATTCTAGCTAAGTTTGACACTTCTATTGAATGGTTTAGTACATTTTGTCCATAACTTGTTCTGTATTTTAATTTTCCTATTAGTTTTATTATATCTGGATGAAGTCCTGTAACTCCTGTTTCTAATGCTGCTCTTTCACCTTCTTCTTTTATTGTTTGTTCAACTTCTTCTTTGGCCTTTTCTACCATTTCTTCAATTTTTGATGGGTGTATTCTTCCATCATCAATTAATTTTTCCAAGGCAATTTTTGCAACTTCTCTTCTTAATGGGTCAAATCCTGATAATACAACAGCTTCAGGTGTATCATCAATTATTAAATCTACTCCTGTTAATGTTTCTAATGCTTTTATATTTCTTCCTTCTCTACCGATTATTCTTCCTTTTATATCATCACTTGGAAGTGAAACAATTGATACTGTTGTTTCTTGTGAATGGTCTGCTGCACATTTTTGTATAGCATAACTAAGCATTTCTTTTGCATTTTTGGTTGCTTCTTCTTTTGCTTTTTGATCTAAATTTCTAATTAATGCAGCTTTTTCTTGTGTTATTTCTTTCTCCATTTCACTTAACAATTTGTGTTTTGCTTCTTCCTTTGTTAAAGAAGCAATTTTTTGAAGTTTTTCCATTTCTTCTTCTTGTAATTTTGCAAGTTCTTCTTTTTTAGTTTCTAATTCTGAATATTCTAAATCTAATTCTTTTTCTCTTTTTTCAAAATTATCAGAACGTTTTTCTAAATTTTCCTCTTTTTGAATTAATCTTGTTTCTTGTCTTTGTACTTCGCCTCTTCTTTCTTTAATCTCTTGATCTAATTCTTTTCTGCTATTTACAATTTCTTCCTTAGCTTTAAAAATCTCTTCTTTTCTTAAATTTTCTGCTTCTATTTTTGCTAATTCTACTAATCTTTTTGCCTCGTTTTCTGCTCCTTGAATTTTAGATTCTGCAACTTTTTTTCTTAAAGCCATACCAACAACTAAGCCTATTGCAAGTGAGATTAAGACAGCGGCGATAATTATTAATGGTTCCATTAATATACACCTCTTTCTTATTTAATTTTCAATGTTCGAATAAATATATATCTATAATTTTTTTAATATATTTTTCCTACCTCTTATATTTTAACTTTATTATTGTAAACTGTCAAGAGTTTTTTGTTCCATTATTTCAAATAATACAAAAAGGTGTATTTAACACCAAATACACCTTTTAATTTTTTATTTTAAATAATTATCTATTTTTTTCATAAATATAAGTCTTTCTATTATATCCATAACTCCATATATTATAATTAAAACACCTATTGTTTCTAAAATAGCTCCACTATTTGCTAAAATATATATACCTCCAATTACAACTAGTATTGAAAATATTACAGTTAAAAGCCAAAGTCTTGATTGTAAGTCTTTCCATTGAATTGCAGTATTTAAATTCATTATACCTGTATAAATTATCCATACACCAATTACAATTCTAAATATTGACAAAATAGTTCCTGTGCAAAACATTAAAACAATTCCCAATAAAATTGCTGCTACCCCTATTCCTAATAAGTAGCTATCTTCTTTGCCTTTAGAAAAATATTCAATTACTTTAAATGCTCCTATTGCTACAAATATTCCACCTAAAATAACAGATAGCATTGAAATTATTGTTCCTGGATTTGTTACTAACATTACTCCAAAAACTATAAAAATTATTGATACAATAATGTCTGACCAGCTTGCTCTTTTTAAAATTTTTTCTAACATTTTATTACCTTCTTTGCTATTTATTTTTTCTTTTTTAACACTATACCACAAAAAACTTTTCTTGTATACATTTTATTACAAATTTTTTAAAAAATAATTTTCAAAAATCTGGGCCATTATTTCTATGTATTTTTCTTGATTTTCTTTATATTTTTGTGCAATATTTGAATTAGTTAAACTATTTATTAAAGCATTTATATAAACTTTATTTTTACTAAAATTATTTTTTACAGCTTCATATATAGTTTGTGAATTTTCCTTCTCTAATAAATATTTTTTAAATTCCCTCATATTATTTTTTCTTACATCATTTTCTTTATAATAATAATTAATTATTTCTATATAAAAACTATTTGAAATTTGTTTTGAAAGATTTATACTATCTACATCAGCTTGCATATCTTTTTCATTAAATAGTGTATTTGTAGAATTTGCCCCTATTAATGAATTGCCATATTTTATTAACTCATTGTTTGTTTTGTTTTCATCATATTTTATTATTTGTCCCATTAGTGTTACTAAATCTCCTGCCCATCCAGAATATTCTGAAGGTATTATTTTGCTATTATAAATAATTGCATTTAATGATGCACACATATGAACAAAATCAATATTGGCATTTGGAATTTTTGCATTTTGGAAATTATAATTTGAAAGTTCTTTTGATTTTTCATTTACATATTTAACAAATTCCTCGTTTATGTTTCCAGCTGTGATTTTCCACGCATCACTATTATATTTATCTTTTCTTATATATTGCAGGCAAAGTTCTACAATACTAGTATTTACATTATTTTCTTCTTTAAACTCTATTGCATATATTTCTAAATTTTTTAATTTGTTTAAAAGTTCATCTTCTTTTATTTCTTTTTCAGCATAATTAATATTTTTAAGTAAATCTTCTTTTGATATAACACTTTTTTCTACAACATTTGTTGTCTCAATATTGTTACTTTTTATATTATTATATTGTTCTTTAGAATTTTTTGCTTTAGGTTTATATATTACATTTTTTATAATGAAAAATGTTGTGACAATTATTAAAAGTACTATGAGTATTAATAATTGTATTTTCCTATTTTTTAACATGTGTTTTATTTTCTCCTTTAAATGCTAAAGAGAACTACACTTTTATAGAATTATTTCTATTTGTGAGTTCTCTTTTCATTATTAATTTTCTTCTTTTTTTGCTATTACTTCTTTTCCATCATAGTATCCGCAGTTTTTACAAACTCTATGTGGTAATACTGGTTCGTGACAATGTGGACAGCTTGCAAATTTTGGTTCTTCTTTTTTCCATGTTGATCTTTTTAAGTGTGTTCTTGCTTTAGACCATCTTCTTTTTGGTTGTGCCATGTTAATTCCCTCCTTGTTTAGATATGTATATATCTTTCTATTTTTTTACATAATTTTTAGTCACTATATGATTATACAAGTATTTTTTTGTTTTGTCAATAATTAATTTAATAAACATATATTTATTCACAATATTTTTTATATAATTCTTTTATATTCTTTCTTTTTAGAGTTTTATCAATGCCATTATCTTTAACTTGAGTAAATACATCAATAAGTAATTTATCTACCCCTTCATGAATTAAATTGTTCTCCCTTTCTTTCATATAATAATTTAATTCTAAATCACTTGTCCAATTTTTACCACTATAAATTATTCCTGCAGCCAATTTATCACATATCATCTCTGCAACATATTTGTATGGTATCATTACAGGCCTTGGCTCTGGGTAAAAGTCAATCCAGTACTCTGCATGATGCTTGTTTTTTGCTTTATGGTGTACCCATGCCATTGAACGTCCTGTTTGCTTTCTACACTCTGAAATTGGTGAATGTGTTCCAGTATAATATTTTACACTTTCTCCAAACTCTGTAAAAGAATATTTTGACAAATCATGTACAAATCCTCTCCATGGAATACCAACCTTGCAACATAATTTAAATACTACCCATTTATGTTTTGTAATTAATTTTAGATGTTTTAGTGCATTTTTTAGTATCATTTTTTCCCTCTTTTCTTTTATTATTTTACTATAACAATTTTCATAAATCAATAAACTTTTGCATTTATTTGCATATAATAAATTAATTGGAGGAATAAATATGTGTGGATTTGTTGGAATAGTAAATTATAAAAAAGATATTTCTAATTACAAAGAAATATTAATTAACATGAATAATACACTATCAAAAAGAGGTCCTGATGAAGATGGTTATTACATAAGCCAAAATGTAGGACTTGGTCACAAAAGATTAATTGTAATTGACCCCAAAGGTGGTAAACAACCAATGGTAGAAAAATATACATATGGAGAATACGTAATAGTATATAATGGTCAAATTTATAATACAAAAGAGTTAAGAAAAACATTGGAAGAAAATAATTTTGAATTTACTGGCCACTGTGATACAGAAATTTTACTAAAAAGTTACATTCATTATGGAAAAGATGTAGTAAACCACCTAAATGGTATATTTGCATTTGCTATATGGAATACAAAAGAACAAGAATTATTTATGGCACGTGACCACTTTGGCGTAAAACCTTTATTTTACACAATGTATGATAATAATTTTGTTTTTGCATCAGAAATAAAAGCATTATTTGAATTTCCTGGAATTGAAAAAACAGTTGATAAACAAGGTATTTGCGAATTATTTGGAATTGGTCCTGCACATACCGCAGGATTTACTACATTTAAAAATATATATGAATTAAAACCTGCTCATTTTGCTATATTAAACAAAGATGACTATGTAACAAAAAGATATTGGAAATTACATTCTAAGCCACATACAGATAGTTTTGGAACTACTTGCCAAAAGGTTGAATTTTTATTAAATGATGCAATTACAAGGCAGCTAGTGTCTGACGTTCCTTTATGTACCTTTCTTTCTGGTGGATTAGACTCTAGCATTATATCAAAATTTGCCTCAAACTATTGTAAAAATAATGGTTTACCACCACTTGACACGTATTCTATAGACTATGTAGATAATGACAAAAATTTTGTTAAAAGTGATTTTCAACCAAATTCTGATAATTATTATATAAACCTAATGAATAAAAACTTATACACCAACCATCACTCAATTGTAATTGACACTCCAGAACTTGCCTCTTACTTAGAAGATGCCATGATTGCACGTGATATTCCTGGTATGGCTGATATTGATTCTTCTTTACTTTTATTTTGTAAAAATGTAAAAAAAGAAATGACTGTTGCATTAACTGGTGAATGTGCCGATGAAATTTTTGGCGGTTACCCATGGTTTTTCCGTGAAGATGCATTAAATAGTAATACTTTTCCATGGTCAATTGCAATAAATGAAAGGCAGCAATTGTTAAACCCACTTATTTCTAATAAGGTTAATTTAAAAGATTATATAGATTTTAGGTATAATGAAAGTTTAAAAGAGGTTGAAATTTTAGATACAGATTCTAAACAAACAGCAGAAAAAAGAAAAATTTCACATCTTACATTAAATTGGTTTATGCAAACTCTTTTAGATAGATCAGATAGAATGGCTATGTACAATGGTTTAGAGCTTCGTGTTCCTTTTTGCGATTATAGGTTAGCCGAATATGTATGGAATATCCCATGGGAGATTAAAGCACTAAATGGTAGAGAAAAAGGCCTTCTTAGATATGTTTGTCGTAACTTTTTGCCTGACGAAATTGTAGATAGGAAAAAATCTCCTTACCCAAAAACTCACAATCCAACATATCTTGCCAAAGTAAAAGGAATGCTTACAAATATTATGCAAGATAAAAACGCGCCTATTAATAATTTATTAAATAGACAATATATTTTAGATATTTTAAATACTGATGGAACAGCATTTACAAGACCTTGGTTTGGTCAATTAATGACTGGCCCACAACTTATGGCTTATTTGTGTCAGGTTAATATGTGGCTTGAGAAGTATGAACCTAAAATTGAGTTATAAGAAAAAAGAGGTTCTATTTGAAGAACCTCTTTTTATATTTAATTGTATTTTACCAAATTTATTTTATTTCTATTACTTCCAAATCATCTGGAACAAATACATTTCCACCATAATATTTATGCGCATCTTCTGTAAATAATTTTTTTCTATTTTCTAGATCAGTATCAACAGTATGTGACATAATCACATTTTTTACATTAAGTTCTTTACACAATTCCGCAACAAATTTCACAGTACTATGATGATGCTTTTGTATTGGGTTATATTCTTCTGCTTCTTTTCCTGCCATATAAGCATCTGCAAAAAGCCATTTACTATTTTCAACATATTTTTTAGTTGTTTCTGAACAGGTTTCATCACCTATAAACGTAAATTTTTCACTTTCATTAAGCCACATCATAAATCCTGTTTGCTTAACTTTTTTTGCATTTATATCAAAAAATTCAATTTTTTTATTTAAAATATTTGTTTCTACTCCAGTATCAACAACATTTAGTATTATTTTATCTTCAAACAAATCATTCCATTTTTGTGGTAACACCGCCTCACACATCTTTCGAATTGCACTTATAACCTCATTGTTACCATAAATATTAAATGGTGTTTTATAATCTTCTACTAGATATTTTCTTCCTATTACTCTTATTATCCAAACAGCTCCCATTATATGATCTGTATGCGTATGTGAAATAAACATTGCTACTATATCTGCTGGTTTTATATTTGAATCTTTTAATTGTTTTAATATTCCATTTCCTCCACCTGCATCAACTAAGAAATGTTTATTATTTTCACTAATAGTAAAACATGTATTGTAACAGTTTGTAACAGTTGCATGTCCTGTTCCTAACATTGTAATTTTCATTTTTTATATTTCCTTTCCATTTGTTTTTTCAACACTTTGTTCATATCTTTGTTTTATTTTTTTTAACTGTTCAATTTGTTTTTGTGGGGCTTTCCTAATTTCCATTTGATTTACTAACACATTATATCTTTTTTCAAATGTTGGTAATGTTTTTTGTAAATCTTGTGCTTGTGCATCTATTAACGCTTCATATGGGCATGAATATCTTCCTTTTTTATCTGTTTGATTATATATTTCTTCTGGTATAAATGGCCTTTTATCACCTCTTTTATACACATTTATCTTCACACCTTTTTTTCGCTGTTCTTCCATTATTGCTTTTCCCAAAGAGTTGTAAGAATCATCATGTCTTTCTATACTGGTAAGTTTTGCGGCATTATCATTTATTTCTAACAATGCTTCATATCTTTCGTGGGCAGACATTACACTATTTAATGAACTTACACCTAATGCATGTATTTCAACATTATAGCCAGCTTTCTTTAATATTTCTGTATTTACAAATAGTCCTTCTTTTTCTGAAGTTGCGCATTCCATTAAAATATTATATTTTGATTTTATTGCATCCACAATCATTTCATCTCTATGTAAATATGAGTCTGGTGCAGTTAAAAATGCATATTCTGCTAAATGTTCATCTAATATTTCTTGGCTATCTGGTCTATATGCTTTATATTTGTCTGAATCAATAACTACTACGTTTTCTTCTTTTGAGTATAAATATGATGTTAAATTGCTTTTTCCGCTTCCTGTTTGTCCCGTTACTATATAAAATGTTGGATTACTTACTGGTTTTTTGTTTGCATATGACTGTTTTTTTATGTCTTGCAAAATTAAATTGTGTTCATCCTCTGATAATATATATTTTCTCATTAATGCTTTTAATTCTTCTGGTAATTCACTATATATTCTGTCTTTTGCTCTTACATTTGGATTAATCATTTTTTTGTTTCCTTTCTTCTATTATTATTGCTTCTATTTCTTTTTCATCGTTTTTATAAATTTTATCTCTTATCCTTAATAATTCTTGATATTTTTTATTTAACTCTTTATTTTCTTTTGTTTCATGTAATTTTATACTACATTCTGCTATTCTTTTTTCTATTAATTCCATTGCCACACTCAATTTACTTGTTTGATTCATTTTTACCTCCTTCTACATTTTTTGATTATAACTATTATAATATTATAATCAAAATTTTTCAACATTTTTTATTATTAAAAGCTCCTAAAATTGAAATGTAATTTAAAAAGAGATTCTCCTCACGTTGTCTGGAAAACCTCTTTTTTTGATTTTTATTTATTATTTAGATTTTTGTTTCAATTTTCATTATTTCTTTTAACAAATTTGTAAATTTCCATAACAACCAATATTGGAACAGTTAAAAGCAGCAAAACCCATATGCTATTAACAGGAATAACAGTCAAATTAAAAAACTTAGCCCATGGCTCATAACTTACAATCATAACTTGAATTATAGAAGTAATTAAAATCGAAAGCATTAAAAATCTATTATTTAACATAGAAGTTTTAAAAATTGATTTAACTTCACTCCTACAATTAAAAATATGAATATTTTCCATAAATACCATTAAAGTTAATAAATAACTTCTTACTAAAGTTAAATCATAATGTTTTATTTTTAATAAATAAATTAATGCAAAAAACTCTATAAGCGCCATAGTTATAGAAGAAATTGCAATCTCTTGCACCATTAATTTATTAAAAATTTTTTCTTTAGTATTTTTTACTTTTTTATTCATTACATCTTCTGTATCTTTTTCAAAAGCCAGAGCATCTCCCTGAATTCCATTACTAATTAAATTAAGCCATAAAAGCTGAATTGCAACAAGTGGAATTGGCATTCCAAAAATCATTGTAAAAACAAACAAAATAATTTCAGAAAAACCAGTAGATAAAAGCAAATATATTACTTTCCTTATATTATTATAAGCCTTTCTGCCTTCTTCAACTCCATTTACTATACTTGAAAAATTATCATCTACAATTATCATATTTCCAGTTTCTTTTGCAATATCTGTTCCGCTACCCATTGCAACGCCAATATTTGCAGCTTTAAGTGCTGGCGTATCATTTACCCCATCTCCTGTTACTGCAATAAAATCACCTTGTTTTTTAAAATTTTCTACTATTTCTAGTTTTCCTATTGGTGAAACCCTAGAATGTACATCTTCTATACCAATTCTTTTTGCAATTGCATTTGCCGTTAAACTGTAATCCCCAGTTATCATAGAAACTTTAATTCCTGCCTTTTTACATTTTGCAACCGCTTCTATTACATCTTCTCTAATCGGATCAACAAAAGCAACCAATCCCAAAAAAGTTAAATTCCTAATTTTACTTTCTTCATGTTCTTCTTGTTTTGCCTCTCCTTTGGCAACAGCAATAACCCTAAAACCTTCATTAGATAATTTATCTGCTCCTAAAATTATTTTATTATAGTCTAACAAAACATCTTGGCCTTCTATTTGCATTTTATTACAAAATTCTAAAACCCTTTCTACAGCCCCTTTAACAGTCACATAAAAATTACCTTCTTCTTTTATAAAAACTGCAGAATACTTATTTTTAGATTCATATGGTATCTTATATACAACTTCTCCTACATCTTTTACATCCATTTTATATGCCAATGCCAAAAATGCAGTATCTATTGCATCGCCATGATGAATCCACTTTCCATTTTTTAATTTTAAACTTGCTTCATTATTTAAAAACCCCATTTTAGCTATTTGAATAGCCTGTTTTTTAGTTAGTTTGGAACTTTCTTCATCAAATTCTACACTTCCAATATCATTATAACCAACACCTTTAATATATGCCATTTTTCCATTTGGGAGCAATATTTTTTTTGCAGTTTGTTCATTTACAGTTAATGTACCAGTTTTATCTGTTGCAATTCTTGTACAACTTCCTAAGCTCTCAACTGCATTTAATTTTTTTACAATTACATTTCTTTTTGCCATTTTACTAGAAGCAATTGAAAGCACTATTGTCATAGCAATTGTAAGTCCTTCTGGTATAGCAGAAACAGTTAATGCAACAACTGTTGAAAATAGTTCTGTTATTGTATAACCTTTAAAATATAAAACTATGCAAAGCAATACAGCTAAAATTAAAAATCCTATACTTATTTGTTTAACAAATCTATTCATTCTAACAACAAGTGGTGATTCTTCTTCTTTACTTATTAAAACATTATTAGCAACTTTTCCAAATTCTGTGTCTTGGGAAACTGCAACTACAACACCTTTTCCTCTACCTTTTGTTACAATACTTCCCGCGTAAGCCATATTGCTTCTGTCTGCTAAATGTTCATCTTCATCTTTTATTTCTATGTCTTTGTCTTTTTGAATTGATTCACCTGTTAAAATTGATTCATCTATTGCTAAATTATTTGTTTCTATAAGTCTTAAATCTGCAGGAACTTTATCTCCAGATTCTAACAAAATAATATCTCCTAAAACTATGTTTTGTGATGCTATTTGTTTTTCTTCTTCATCTCTTAACACTTTAGAATTTATTTTTATTAAATTTGCTAATTTTTCACTATTTTTTTCAGAGTTCCATTCTTGGTATGTTCCAATTAATGCATTTATAATTATTACTGCAAATATAAATATTGCATCTGCATAGCTTTTAGTAAATATTGAAAAAATTGCTGCAATTAATAATATTAAAACTATAGGGCTTTTAAATTGTTCAATAAATATTTTAAATATAGTTTTATTTTTTGCTTTTGGAATTTCATTTTTTCCATCTATTTTTAATCTTTCTTCCGCTTGAATTTGTGTTAAACCACTTTTACTAGTTTTTAATTTTTCAAAAACTTCTTCTATACTTTTATCCCACATAAAAAATCTCCTTAAAGTTATTATTTACTTTAAGAAGATTTTTATAACATTTTTATTCTATTTCTAATTTAGTAATTTCTTTTAATGTTTCCATATCTACTGCTTTTATTAAATTTTTTGAAAGTGTATAATATACATCATTACTGTAAATTATTCTTTCTATTGTTTTTTGGTAAGAATAATTTTTTGAAGATACTTCTGAATTTTGTATTTCACCTTGTAATATAAATCCTTTATTTAAATCTATTTTATAAATTTGAGCTTTTGATACATATTTTCCATTTTTATAACTATTTACAGGAAATGCAATTATATTTTTTTCTTTTGAAAATAACAATGCTTTGTGGTCTTCTGTTAATGGTGATGTTGTTCCATTTTCTCCTATTTTTACAGTAAACATTTCTTTTGGATTATTTAAGTTTGTTATATCAAACATTGACATTTTTAATCCATTTTGAACATAACCATCTTCAGATGAATTTTCTTTTGTATCGTAACCAAATCCTATTAAATGTGTTTCATCATATGGGTGCAAATAAGTACTATAGCCTGGTATTTTTAATTCTCCTAAAATTTTAGGTTTTTTTACATCACTTAAATCTATTACAAATAATGGATCCATTGTTTTAAATGTTACTACATATGCCTTATTTCCTACATACCTTACAGAATATATTTTTTCTCCTTTAGCAATTCCTTCTACTTTTCCTACTTCTTTTAAATTTTCATCTAATATATATAAGCTATTGCTTGAAGAATCATTATCAATATCCCAACTTGATATTCCTACAGTTGTTGCTATTCTAAAATAGCCATTATTTTCATCCATAGAAAATTGATTGTTAATTCCACCTGTTACATCTGCTTCTGCTTTAAATTTAATTTTTCCATTATTTAAATTAAACTTTAATATTTTTGTATCATAGCCTAAGCTTTTATGTGTGTCTGCATCATATACATTTTTTTGTTTTGCAATATACATATTTTGGTTAGATGAATATACATCTTCTCCTGCCCCTAAAAATGTTTGTATATCTGCTTCTTTTTTATTATCTATAGAAAATCCAGCAAGTGTTAAATAATTTAAGCTTTCTATGTTGTCAAAATAGTATATTTTATCAAAATCTATTGTTTTTTCTGAATTACTGTTTAAAGTATCTTTGTAGGTTGGTTTGTAAACATCTTCATCCAAATCGTCTATTTCATATTTTGCAATATTATTTGTATTTACTGATTTATTTCCAATAAAATATATGTTGTTATCTATCATTCTTGAAGATACATAATTTCCTTCTATTTCAATTGTTCTTTCTTTTGTAGGATCTTCAATGTTACTTAAGTCATATATTTTTGCAACAGTTTTTTGCTTATAAATTCCTTTTTTATAAACACTATCAGTTGTTTCTTTTACAGTTATTCCTGTATCATATGAATATTCATTTTCATTTCCTAATATTATTAACTTATTTTTATTTATATATAATTCTGATGGAGTATATTTTTCTGTGCTAAAGTCAATCTCAGAAATTTGAGATAATTCATCTTTTTTACTTATATCTGCAATTATTATTTTTTTACCAACTACATAATAAATGTATTTACCATCTGTCTTTACAATATCTGCTTCATCAACATCTTCTACTTGTATGTTTGTTTTTGAATAATTACTAGATTCTTGTGTACTTTGGTTTATACTTCCAGGACTTAATGAGGATGATTTTGAATAATCACTATCATTAATACTTAAAGAATCATCATACTCTAAATTTCTCGCATTATTATTCGTAGTTTTTGTATATTCTTTTGCAATTTCATAGAAATTTTCAAAGTTATCTACTGTTTTTAATGTCAATTTATTTGAAGTTTTAGTTTCAGAAGGTCTACTTATTTCATTATTTTTATTTATATAATTATTTGTAACAACAACACCAGAAATTGCAATTGTAATTGCTGCAGCATATGATAAAACTTTTTGTGCAACTTTCTTTTTATTTATTCCAGTTACCTGTTGGCTTGAAACTTTCCATTTTGAATTTTCATCTTTTTTATATTGTTCGTATTTTTCATAAACCCCTTTTATAAATTCTTTGTTATCTTTCATATTTCTCCGCCTCCTTTTTTAATATTTCTTTTAAATTTTTTCTTGCTCTATGAATTAAAACCTTTATGCTTGATTCTGGCTTTTTCATTATTTGGCTTATTTCTTTATAACTTAGTTCCTCAATATCTGCTAAATAAATTGCATTTTGATATTCTGGTTTTAATTTTTGCATTGCAATTTTTAAGTTGTTTTTTCTTTCATTTAAAAATACCTTTTCTTCTAAGTCTTGAAGGTCTATTATACTATTTTCGTCAAGGCATGAAATTTTATTTTCTCTTTTTAAGTAATTTAAAGATTTTGATTTTGCTATTGTAAACAAATATGTTTTTAATGAATAATTAAAGTCATAGCTTTGTCTGTGTATTAATATATAAACAAATACATCCTGTGCTAAGTCTTCTGCTATGTCTATATTTTTTACATATCTCATTATAAAATATATTAGTTTATCTTTGTGCCTTATTATTATTTCTTCAAAACTTGTCATGTTTTCTTGCAAAAACTCATGGTATAACTCTTTGTCAGTTTTTTCTCCCACTCTTATTCCCCCTTTATATTTCTTATAAAATTATAACATATAAAAAGTTACAGTAAAACAAAAAATTTGCAAAGATTTTTTATTTTCTTTGCAAATTTTAGTTATAATTAATTTTTACTCTACTTCATTTTTTCTTTTATTTTTACTAAAGTATTTAATGCATCTATTGGTGTTAATTCATTTAAATTAATTTTATCAATTTCATGTGCAATTTCTGCAAGTTTATAATTAAACATATCAAATTGTCCTTCTACTTGTTTTTTGTCCTTTTTTTCCTCTTTTTTGCCAGTTATAATATTTTTTCTTTCCAATCCTCTTAAAATTTCATTTGCTTTTGTTGTAACAACTTTTGGAACCCCAGCCAAACGTGCAACATGTATTCCATAGCTTTCATCTGTTCCACCACTTACAATTTTTCTTAAGAAAATTATATTTTCTCCTTTTTCTTTTACTGCTATTGAATAATTTTTTATTCCTTCTATGGTTTCTTCCAAAGTTGTAAGTTCATGATAGTGTGTTGCAAATAATGTTTTTGCTCCACATTTTTCTTTATCTGCTATAAATTCAGCAACAGCCCATGCTATTGAAAGACCGTCATATGTAGATGTTCCTCTTCCTATTTCATCTAATATTACTAGACTGTTTTTTGTTGCCTCTTTTAAAATTGTAGCAACTTCCATCATTTCAACCATAAATGTACTTTGTCCCATACTTAGGTCATCAGATGCTCCAACCCTTGTAAATATTTTATCTACTACTCCAATATTTGCACTTTGTGCAGGAACAAAACTTCCTACCTGTGCCATTAATGTAATTAATGCAACCTGTCTCATATATGTTGATTTACCAGCCATATTAGGTCCTGTAATTATTGCAAGTCTGTTGTCTCCTTCATCTAAATATGTATCATTTTCAACAAATGAACCTGCTCCTAACATTTTTTCTATAACAGGGTGCCTTCCATCTTTTATGTCTATTGTTCCAGAATTATTTACATTTGGCATACAGTAATTCATGTCTTCTGCAACTGTTGCAAATGATGCTAATACATCAATTGTTGATACAATATTTGCTGTTTTTTGCAATCTTTTTATGTTTTTTGCAATTTCTTCTCTTATTTTTGTAAACTCATTGTACTCTAAGTTTATTACTTTTTCTTCTGCTCCTAAAATTTGATTTTCTAGATTTTTAAGTTCCTCTGTTATATATCTTTCTGCATTTGTTAAAGTTTGCTTTCTTATATATCTTTGTGGAACTTGGTCCAAGTTTGATTTTGTAACTTCAATAAAATAACCAAATACTTTATTAAAACCTACTTTTAAATTTTTTATTCCAGTCTCTTCTTTTTCTTTTGCCTCTAGTTCTATAATCCATTTTTTTCCATCCGTTGTTGCTGTTTTTAATTTATCTATTTCCTCGTTATAGCCAAATTTTATAATTCCACCATCTTTTACACTCATTGGTGGGTCTTCTACAATTGCTTTGTCAACCAACATAAATATATCTTGTAGTTCATCTAAGTTTTCATATGATTCTTTTAAATATTGTGCTTTACAGTTTTTAAGTGAACTTTTTAAATCTGGAAGTTTTGATAAAGAATTTTTTAATGTTATCATATCTCTTGCATTTGCATTTCCATAAGCCATTTTTCCTGCAATTCTTTCTATGTCATAAACCTTTTTTAAATTGTCTATAACATCTCCTCTTAGCATTATGTCTTCTTTTAATTCTTTAACAGCTAAAAGTCTTTTATTAATTTCAAGTACATCTATTAGTGGATCATTTAGCCATCTTCTAAGTAGTCTTCCTCCCATTGAGGTTGATGTTTTGTCAAGCACCCATAGAAGAGTTCCTTTTTTTGATTTATCACGCATTTTTTCTGTTATTTCAAGGTTTCTTCTTGCATTTATGTCTAATGACATGTATTTTGATGTATTATACATTACAATTCTATTTAGATGTTCTAGTGTTGTTTTTTGTGTTTGCTCTATGTAATCTATTAATGCACTTATTGCATTTAATGCTAAATTATCTTCTTCAATTTCTAACTCTTTTTGTGATTCATTTGTTATTGTAAATCTTTGTTTTATAGAGTTATAATTACTTTCAAAATATTTATCATTATATTTTGTTATATATGCCGTAAATCTTTCTTTAACCTTAGACATTTCTTCATCACAATTTGAAAAGTTAGAATTAACAACTAATTCTGATGGATTAAATTTTGCAATTTCATCTAATAAAAGTGAAAAATTTTGATTGTCCTTTATTTGTGATGCATAAAATTCCCCTGTAGATATATCACAAATTGCTATTCCATAATAAATTCCTGTTTTATATATTGACATTATATAATTATTTTTTCTTTCTTCTAGCATGTTGCTTTCTACAATTGTACCTGGTGTTACTACTCTTATTACTCCTCTTTCTACAATTCCTTTTGCAGTTTTTGGGTCTTCTAATTGTTCACATATTGCTACTTTATAGCCTTTGGCAATTAACCTTGCTATATAGCTTTCTGCTGCATGGTGTGGAACTCCACACATTGGGGCACGCTCTGCTTGTCCACAGTCTTTTCCTGTTAATGTTATTTCTAATTCTCTTGATACTAAAATTGCATCGTCAAAAAACATTTCATAGAAGTCACCTAATCTATAAAACAAAATGCAATCTTTATATTGTTCTTTGGTTTCAAGATATCTTTGCATCATTGGTGAAAATTTACTAATGTCTTCCATTTTTATATTTCTCCTTTTAAGTACCACATATGTTCTGATACTATTTTTAATTCAATTACTTTATCTATTAATTCTTTTGGTCCTTCAAAAATTACTACTTTATTACTATCAGTTCTTCCTGTTAGCATATTTTTGTTGTTTTTACTTTCGCCTTCTACTAATACTTTTTGAACTGTTCCTATATATTTTTGATTATTTTGTTCAATTTGGCTTTCAAATAATGCTTTTAACCTATCAAATCTTTTATGTTTTATTTCTTCTGAAATTTGGTTTTGCATTTTATCTCCTGGTGTTCCTACTCTTCTTGAATATATAAACATATATACTTGCTCAAAATTTACTTTTTTTACAACATCTAGTGTATCTTCAAAATCCTCCTCAGTTTCACCAGGAAAACCTACTATAATGTCTGTTGATAATGCTAAATTTGGTATTTTACTTTTCATTTTATCAACTAGGTTTAGGTATTGTTCTTTTGTATATTTTCTATTCATTGCTTTTAACACATTTGTGCTTCCAGATTGTAGTGGCAAATGTACTAATTTGCATACTTTGTCACATGTTGCTATTGCTTCTATTACATCATCTGTAAAATCTTTTGGGTGTGGTGATATAAAACGTATTCTTTCTATTTGTTCTATTTTGTTTACTGCTTTTAATAATGTTGCAAATGAATTTATTCCATCATATTCTTCAAATGGAATGTTTTTTTCACGTTCTACTCTTAAATATGAGTTTACATTTTGACCAAGTAATGTTATTTCTTTGTACCCTTCTTTTGCAAGTTTTTTTACTTCTTCAATTATTGCTCTTGGCTCTCTACTTCTTTCTCTTCCACGCACATATGGTACTATGCAATATGTACAAAAATTATTGCATCCATTCATTATTGTTACAGATGCTTGAGTTTTACTTGTTCTTTTTATTGGTAATCCTTCATATATTTTTCCGTCTATGTCTAATATGTCTTCTAATTTTTTCTTTTCTTCTATTATTTTATATAGGTCTTCTGGAAATTTGTGAAGTGTATGTGTTCCAAATAATATATCTACAAATGGGTATGATTCTTTTATTTTGTCTGTTATGTGTTTTTCTTGCATCATACATCCACCTATTGCTATAATTAAGCCATTTGTTTCTTTTAATCTTTTTAGTTCTCCTAGTTTTCCAAATAGCTTGTCTTCTGCGTTTTCTCTTACACAGCATGTGTTAAATACACATAAATTGGCTTCTTTTGCGTCATTTGTTTTTTCATAACCCATGTCTTCTATCATTCCACATAACTTTTCTGAGTCGTTTTCGTTTAGTTGGCATCCCATTGTGTATATGTTGTATTTTAGTTTTTTGTTATTGTTTATTTTTTTTACTTTTTCTATGTATTTTTTTTGTTTTTCTATTTCTTGTTTTGCTTCCATTTTTTTCGTTCCTTTCTTGCTTTTACGACTTTTATTTTATTATATTTTGTCTGTTTTTGCAAGATTTTTGGGTTAAAAAAATCTAGTGTGCTTTTGCACACTAGATTTGGTAAGGTCATTTTTAAGTTATTTTATGTACAGTACAGTACGAAAACCAATGTTAACATTCATACCTTCAACTGTACCATAACCAAGACGATAAACAACTGGGTTGCCAGAACCATTGTTATGGAAGTTCCCTCCACGCAAAACAGCAAATGTACTAGTATTATTGTTTTCATTAACTTTTCTAATTTTTGTTTCTGTTGTCCATTCCTACATATTCCCTGCTAAATCATATATATTGTTTGTTCTTGTTTCTTCACTTGAACCTGTTGCTATTTCTATTCTCCCTTCTGCTGTATAATAATTACTTGCATCATCTTTTGTCATTTACTATTCCATAATTATATTTTCCTTTTCCACCATTCCAGAAATACCAATTTGTTGATACTCCATCATTTTTTTAGTTAAATATAAATGTTTTACATACGATGTTCCTTTTGATATTGTAAATTTTGAATTATTGTAATTTTCATAATTTGTACTATCCATTTTCCATGTGCTCTCTTCTTTTACTATTCCACAAATTTTAAGCCATTTACATGTTGTATCCCATGCATAGCTATCTACTAATTTACTTTTCACTTTTGAGTTTTATTCTTTGTACATACTCTCTGAGGCTGTTTTTGCAACTGTTTGGCTTACTAAATTCCATGATGCAACTTTTGCTTTACTTACTGGCACTTTACCAGAAGCTGAATTTTTGTAATTAACTACTATTCCATTTTCTCCTGTTAGCATTGCAATTGTTACTCCTGTTAGTATTAAAAGAACAATTATGGTTATTACCAAGGCTATTAATGTTACACCTTTTTGCTCATTTAGTATTTGTTTCATTTTTTGTCCCCATGCATTATATAACTTTTTTATGCTTTTTGGCATACATTAAGGGCAAAGAATTACGCGGAACGCTCTATCCCACTCGCCATCACCAGTAAATTTATCGAAGAAAAACATACCTGTACCATCATTAGTGCAACCTCCTCCATAATAGAAGAAAGGATAGATATCAGTAGGAAAAATAGAGTTTACACCATTTCCTGTGCCATTATTCCAAGATGTTCGTCCTTGATAACTTGTTGAGGTTTCATATATTGCATCACCTTTTTTACTAGCAGCTAACTCATAGCTATTACCTTGTGATGTTCCTGATGCAGCATATACCGTTTTGTATCTTGTACTCGTAGATCGTTCTAAAGCACTTCCATATAAATCTCCTTCATTAGTACCACCATAAGTTAATAAATCAAAACTATTATTCTCATAATTCACATAAGATGCCACACGTTCATAAGAGCCACCTCTTAAATCATATACGCCATACGGATTATTAGTTGTACTTTGTGAATAATTTTCATTATAAATTTTTTCTGGAGTTGAAGTTGACGTTATTCCTCCCGTTATTGTGCCATTTGATGATTTTGCTATATCAATTCCACCTGTTCCGTACATACTATATGCTAAATATACTATTGCTCCCCATTCACTATTTTTTGCCATATGTGAATTTAGAGTTGCTATTTCTCCAAATGTTCCAGTTTGTGCAAATTTATATTGTTGATTTATTGTCATATATGTTAAAGCATTATTTGCCGGTAATACTGACAATGTACCTGTAGAATTTGAATAATTTCCTGTTGCTTCAAATTTTCCTACCCATATTCCAGAAAGTTCACTATCCCATCCTCCATTTATAAAATTATTTGCTGAATCGTTTATAAATGCTGGATGTACTAACCATTTTGTTGTTCCTGCTCCTTGTTCTGCTGGATCTGTTGTTATTATTCCACTATCAGTTGAATTTAAAAATGTATTTTGACCATTTGCATATTTTACAAATGCTACATTTATTTTTCCATACTGTGTTTTATTTGCTGTGGGTATTTCATAATTGCTATCTGTATAATATGTTATTTTATATGCATATCTTGGGATCCATACAAACATACTTCCATCTGCAGTTATAGCATTTGCCCACTTATTAGTTGTATTTGCTCCACTTGGTAATTCTAAATTATATTTTATTGGTGTCATTTGTCCTATCAATTTTGGTTCATTTACATTAGCTCCAGCATAACTATACCAACTTGAATCTGTTTTTGTTGTTTTTACCCAACTTGTTGGTGCTTTTATTCCTTCTTTTACTGTTATATTAATTGTTCCTGTTACTCCTGAACTTTTTCCGGTTGCTGTTATTGTTGCATTTCCTACTGCTACACCTGTAACCACTCCACTATTACTTACAGTTGCAACACTTTCTTTGCTTGAAGAAAACTCTATTTTTTCAATTTCTCCACTTGATGGTTCTGTTCCAATAGTTAATTGTAATGTACTTCCTTCTTTTACAGTTGTAGAACTTGCTGAAAGTGTTATTTTTGTTACTTTTTGCACTATTGTAACTTCACAAGTTGCTTCATAACTTCCACATTTTGCTTTTATTGTTACTGTTCCTGAGTTTCCTACTGCAGTTACTGTCCCATTATTTACAGTTACTAAACTATTATTTGAACTTTCCCAAGTAATTGTTCCTGTTACTCCTTCTGTTAATGTTGCATTTATCGTTTCTGTTTCTCCTGTTATAATTTTTAATTTTGTTGCTGATAAAGATATACCGTTTACTTCTTCTATTGTTCCATCTTCTTTTATTTGAAATTTAAATCCTTTTGCTGTAACTGTCCATGGTAAATCATCATCTGTTCCCTTGCTTTCTATATTTAATCCGTTTATTGCATCTAATTCTGCTTCTAATATTGTTGTATCTATACTTTCATCCAAATTATCATTTATCCTTGAAGCAACTACTGCAAGTTCAATTTGTTCTTTTATACTTGCTCTTTCACTTTGTATTTTTGTGCTTTGTGCCTTGGTTAATATTCCATTATCACCTGTTAATGTTGCAATTGTTACTCCTGCTAATATTAAAAGTACAATTATAGTTATTACAAGTGCAATTAATGTAATACCATTTTTACTCTTTACCCTTTCTTTTAAATTTTGTTTCATTTGTTCTTTCCCCCTTCTGTGCTATATATTTTATATGCACTTTAAATTTTAATTTTATTTATTTTTACTTATTTTAAGCACAAAAAGATAGCAAATAAAATCTCTATATAAATAATTATGTACTTAAAATAAAATTTAAATACATTTTTATTTATAGCAAAGAGATTTACAGCAATCTTTCTTTTATTCTATTTACTAAACATATTGTGTATAAAACTCCGGGGATTACACAGTTTATTTTTAACATAATTTAACCAATTCCTTTTCTTTAGTTTTTTACTTCTTGTTTATTATACATAAATATTTAGTTTTTGACAATAGTTTATTCTCAATTTCATCACTATGATTTTATTTTCTCATACCACTTTGCAAATTCTTGCATTGCTTGTACAGAACCATCTATTTTTCTTCTATTTTCTCTTTCTTCTAAATCCATTTCTGCTAATGTCTTATCAAATCCAATAGGTTTAAAAATATACCACAAATCTGACCATTTTTCTTTTCTATTTAATCCCTGAATTTTATATGATAAATTTCCGTGGGTGTTTTCCATAAAAATAATGTATTTCTTTTCCATCATGATATGCTAGACATTCATTAAATGCACATTTTCTATTTTTCTTGTTTTCCATTAATTTTAAAATTCCTTGTACCCCTATTGTTTCTAACGAAAAATTTACAAAAGCTCTCGGAAAACCGTTCAATTCATCAATTCTGAAATCTGTATCTAATGCAATGCAAGGTCTTTTTACTATTTCATAAGCCTGTTTTACTTTTGCAGTTGCAATCTCTTTTATATCATCACTTCTAGGTTCATCTAATTCATAATTGAATGTTTTAAATTTCAAATTTTCAAAACACCTTTCAGCTGATTTTATTTTTCCCATATTATGTGTCACAAAAATAATTTCTTTCTCCATATAATTTTCCTCCAAATACTATTATTCTAAGTAAGATATATTTTTTCCTTTTGAATTTGCATATTCAATTTCAGATTTTGTACTTTCACCTATATAGCCATTCAAATTAATTACATAAATTTCATCTGACATATCTATTTTTTGTTTATGCATTTCATCTAACATTTTTTTAGCATCTAATCTTATTTCTTCTTTTTTTATATTTGTAAAAAAATTAGGCATAAATACAATATTACCTTTTAAAGTAAGATTTTCTTGAACTTTCAAAAATATATCTTTATATTTAATTGAACCACACAAAGTTATTACTTTATACTTTCTATTATTATTCAACTTTTCATCTCCTCTATAACTTACCGTTTTATAATTACTATAATACTACAAAATAAAATAAAAATCTATATCTTAGTACTTAATTTTTACTATAACCAACAATATTGTTATCAATTCTTTTGTTTTATATTTTAAGCATTTTTAGTTGCATTTGCAACTATTTTCTTGTATAATAAGCATAACAATTTTTACAAACTGGAGAATTTAAAAATGAATACTAATTTTGATATAGAAACATTTATGAACGATTTTTGTACAAATTGTTCTAAAGTTCAGGTTAAAACATTTTCAAAAGAAGAAGTAATTACAAATTATATTCAAAATAGGAATCAGCTTTGCTTATTAATCGAAGGAAGTGCAGATTTAGTTAGATATGACCTAAATGGCAATAAAACTATAATAGAACATTTTTCAAAAGGAAATGCATTTGGTGAAATATTTTATACAATAAGCACAAATAATGAGCTTTTTGTTGAAGCTAAAAAATCTTGTAAAGTTTTATTTTACATATATGAAAACATAAAACAAAAATGTAAGACAACTTGTAAATTTCACAATGAACTTACTACATACTTTCCTGAAATTTTACTTTCTAAAGTAATAGACTTAAACACTAGAATTGAATTATTAACTAAAAGATCTATAAGAGAAAAATTATTAGGCTACTTTTCTATATTGTCAACCAGAAGCTTTAGTAAAACAATAACTCTTAATGATTCATTAACAAATCTTGCAGATTATTTAGGAATAGACAGAAGTGCAATGATGAGAGAAATAAAATCACTAAAAGAAGACGGAATTATTAAAAAAAGTGGTAATAAAATTACTTTATTGCATAAATAAAAAGACACTGGGACGGGGATTTTGTCTTAAGGTTTTTAGCCATTTTGTATTTAGGTTTTTGTCTTAAGGTTTTTGTACTTCTCTATAATTAAAACAAACAATAATAAAAAGTAGATGATATTAAAATAAAATTTTATCGTTCAAATAATTATTAAAGAAATTTTAAATTAATTTTATGGCACCCTTCCATCAGGAGATGAACACTATCCATAAAATTAATAAAAATTTCTAATTCAATTATTTTTCAATTCTAAAATTTGATTTTAATATCATTTGTTTTATATTCTTAATTTTCTATTTAGTCACAATTATTGCATTTGGCAAATATCTTTCTCCTATTGGCGTTGATGTTTTATTTACTACTTTTCCATCATAATACATTGTTGCAGATGAGCCCCCATCTAAGTTTGCTGCATTGTATGCATCATATCTTTCAAATATATTTTGTAGTTCTTGCAAAGTTGTTCCTATACTGTAACCTGGTTGTCTACCATCTACTACAACAAATATTATTGTTCCATCTTTCTTTTGTCCAATAGCAGCTCTTGGATGTAAACCTCCTGCATTTGACGATTTTATTTGTTTATTCCCATTTACTATTATAAATGGTCCAAAATCAACTGCAGACTCTACTCCATTGCTTATCGCTTGGCTATATGTATATTTTCCAAGAATCAATTCTCCTTTTTTGCTTAATCCAATTAGACTCATTACTGTATTTTTATTTCCATACAATAATTTTTGGTTCATAATTACTGGTGCATTTAATATATTTCCAGCCCCATTTCCATCTGGGTCAGCAAAGCCTCCTGCATTAATTCCTGCAATTGCATCATTTTCTTGAACTATTTTACTTAATTTTGTTCCTTGACTTTTCTTTCTTCCGTCTACATATTTAACTTTTGTACAGTCGGTAATTTGCATAACATAACCGCACATATGTCTTTCCTGTAATTTTTTCTACCGTTATTTTATTTTCCTTTTTTTCCTCTTCAATATTTTCTATATTTATTGCATTTATATCTGAATTTTCATTATTTTGTACCTCAAGCTTAGCCATAATTGCATTTATTTCATTTTCAGATAAAAACCATGTTGCTAAATATTGATGATTCATTGTTGTCATTGCAGTTTGTACCCATAATTCTTTATATTCTTGAAATAAGTCTGTTTTGAAAAACAGATATATTCCTGTTTCTATTACTCCAACTATAACTAGAAGAATTATAGCTAATATTTTTAATTTATGTTTAAAACCTTTTTTCTTTTTTGTTTTTTTATTGTTATTATTTTTTTTAGTATTTTGATTTTCATGTAAGTCATATCTGTTTTCTAGTAATACATTTGTCATTTCTTCCATTTCATCTAAATTGTTCATTTTTATTCTCCATTTTTTTGTGCTTATTATTTATAAATATTTAATATAAAACAGATTTTATTATTTTAAGGCATTTATTATCTTTTGTATGTCCATTTCTATTATTTTTTCTTCTCCTGTTTCCATATCTTTTACTTTTACTTTGTTTTCTTTAAGTTCATCTTCTCCAATAATTACAACATTTGGAATTTCCAATTTATTTGCATATTTAAATTTTGCCTTTAATTTCTTATTATTTAAATATATCTCTGTGTTAATTCCGTTTTTTCTTAAATTTGTTGCAATTTCAATTGGCATTTTTAAATCTTCTACCATTGGAATAATTAATACATCTGATACTGATTTTTTATTTGCATTTATTAAGTTTAATTCATTTAACTTGTAAAACAAACGTGTTAAACCAATTGATATTCCTACACCTGGCAATTTTTTATCTGTATAATATTGGGCTAAGTTTTCATATCTTCCACCAGAGCATACACTTCCGAAGTTCTCTATAATCATTTAAAAATGTTTCATATACAGTTCCTGTGTAATAGTCTAATCCTCTTGCTATTGTTAAATCTACATTAAAATTATTTTCTGGTATTCCAAATAGCCTCATATTTTTTACAACTTCTTTAAGTTCTTGCAAACCTAATTTAAATGTTTCGTTTTCAAAATTTAAATTTTCTAGTTTTAAAAGTTTATCATCATTTGTTCCATCTATTTGTATAAATGCAATTATTTTTTCTATTTGTGTTTTGTCAACACCTATTTTTTCTAATTCTTCTATTACTGCATCTTTTCCAATTTTATCTATTTTGTCTATTATTCTTAAAATTTCAACTGCTAAATCTTTTTGTCCTATTTCCTGGAAAAGCCCATTTAATAATTTTCTGTTATTTAGTCTTATTGTAAAATCGTTAAATCCTAATTCTTTGAATATTGTATATATAACACTTGGTAGTTCTGCATCATTAATAACATCTAAGTTTTCATCTCCAATTATGTCAATATCACATTGATAAAATTCACGAAATCTTCCTTTTTGCATTCTTTCTCCTCTATATACTTTACCAATTTGATATCTTCTAAATGGAAAACTTAAATTCCCATAATTTTTTGCCACATATTTTGCAAGTGGCACAGTTAAGTCAAACCTTAAAGATAAATCTGTATCTCCTTTTTCAAATCTATATATTTGTTTTTCTGTTTCCCCACCAGCTTTTGCAAGTAGAACTTCTGAAAGCTCTACTATAGGTGTGTCTATTGGCAAAAAACCAAATCTTTTATATACATTTTCTATTGTTTGTTTCATTTGTTCAAATAAAATTTGTTCATTAGGCAATAATTCCATAAAACCTGCTAATGTTCTTGGTTCTGTTTTTGGCATATTTTTTCTCCCTTCCTTTAGACATGGGGACGGGGATTTTGTCTTAAGCTTTTAGCCGCATTTATATTTATATTTTTTGAAAAAGGCTCTAAAAGCCTAAGACAAAATCCCCGTCCCCATGTCTATTCTCTACCATAATTTTGGTTTTAGTTCTAAGTATATTGGTTTTTCTTCTTTTATCATAGTTGCTTTTCCATGTCCTGGATATACTATTGTTTCTTCTGGCAATATCATTAATTTTTTTGTTATTGATTCCATAATGTCTTCTAAGCTAGATGTTGGCAAATCTGTTCTTCCCCATGTTCCTCTAAATAAAGTATCTCCTGAAAATAGACATTGTTCTTCCTTACAGTATAAGCTTGTACCGCCTTTGGTGTGGCCTGGTGTATGGATTACTTTAAATTCTAAATTTCCAAGGTGTATTAAATCTCCATCATCTATTCTAGAATCCGCTTCTAACTCTATTTCTGGAAGTCCTATATATTCTGATAAATTTATTTGTGGATTATTTAACCCTTCTGCATCATCTCTGTGTATTAAAATTTTTCCTCCCATTTTGCTTTTTAATTGTGTTACTCCTGCTATATGGTCTCCGTGGCAATGGGTCAAATATATGTATTTTAATTTTCCATGCAAAATATTTATCATTTCTACTATTTTTTCTACATCACCTGCTGGATCAATTACCATTGTTTCTTGACTTTCTTCGTCAAAAATTATATAGCAATTTGTTGGGTCTCCAACCCATGTAGATATCTTTAGTTCTTTTAAAATCATTTTAATTACTTCCTTCTATTTTTTCTTTCTTTTAACTTCATAAACACTCTCAACTTTTCTAATTGCTTTAATTACTTTATTTAACTCTTCTAAATTAACAATTTCTAAGCTAATATCTATTATTGCAATTTTTTCTTTTGTAGTTTTTGTGTTTACTGCCATAATTTTGGCTTTTGTTGTTCCTATTACCTTTAATATATCAACTAAAAGTCCTGTTCTGTCATTTGAGTATACTTCTATGTCAACATTATATGATGTTTTTTCTTCCTCATACCATTTAACATCTATCATTCTGTTTTCTTCTGATATTAAATCTTTTACATTAACACAGTCTTTTCTATGTACAGATACTCCTCTTCCTTTGGTTATATAGCCTACAATTTCATCTCCTGGTAATGGATTACAGCATTTTGAAAGTTTTACTAAACAGTTATCTATTCCTTTAACAATAATTCCTGAATTTGATGGTTTTACTTTACGATTTCTTGCTTTTGCTAGTTCTTCTATCTTTTGTTCTATATTTTCTTCTTCATGTGTTTTTTTGTATTCTTGAAGCATTCTAGCTATAATTTTCACTGCTGAATTTGCTCCAAATCCAACTGCTGCATACATATCGTTTATGTCTTTATATTTATATTTTTCTAATAGTGGTTCTATATATTCTGTTTTAAATAACTCAGAATGGCTAATTCCTATTCTTTTTATTTCTTTTTCTATTAAGTCTTTTCCTTTTTCTATGTTTTCTGCTTTTTGAGCTTTTTTAAAGAATCCTTGTATTTTATTTTTTGCACCTGAGCTTTTTACAAATTTTAACCAGTCTCTACTTGGTCCTTTTGAATTTTCTGATGTTATAATTTCTATAATATCTCCACTTTTTAATGGAGTTATTATTGGCATCATTTTACTATTTATTTTACATCCTGTCATGTGATGTCCAATTTGTTCATGTATTGTATATGCAAAGTCAATTGGTGTTGCTCCCCTTGGAAGCACTTTTATTGCTCCTTTTGGTGTGAATACATATACTTCATCTTCAAATAATTCTGTTTTTAATGTATTTA
>FR898624.1:0-6308 GCA_000437215.1 Clostridium sp. CAG:440 | reverse complement strand
TCTGTTTTTAATGTATTTAAAAATTCTTGAGGATCTTCTATTTCTTTTTGCCATTCTAGTGTTTCTCTAAGCCAAGCTAATTTATCTTCTTCTACTTTTACTACTTGTTTTCCTTTTCCAAAATAGTTTGCCTCTTTATATGCCCAGTGTGCAGCAATACCATATTCTGCAATCTTATGCATTTCCCATGTACGTATTTGTACTTCAAATGGTGTTCCTTTTTCTCCTAGAAGAGTTGTATGGATTGACTGGTACATGTTAGGTTTTGGAACTGCTATATAATCTTTAAATCTTCCAGGCATTGGGCTATATAATTCATGCACAACACCTAGTGCTGCATAACAGTCTTTTACTGAATTTACTAATATACGTAGTGCAAATAAATCATATATTTGGTCTAATGTTTTGTTGTCTCTTTTCATTTTTCTATATATACTATATAAATGTTTTGCTCTTCCGTGTTACTTCTGCGTCTATTTTTTGTTTTTTTAATTCTGCTCTTATATCATCCATGATTTTTTCTATAAATTTTAGTCTCTCATCTCTTTTTTTGTTTATGCCTTCTACTAAATCATGGTATTCTTCTGGGTATAGATATTTAAAAGATAAATCTTCTAACTCCCATTTTAACGAATATAAACCAAGCCTATTTGCAAGCGGTGCATATAATTCCATGGTTTCTTTAGCATTTGCAATTTGCCTATCTCTTTTTAAATATTTTAGAGTTCTCATATTATGAAGTCTATCTGCTAATTTTAATATAATTACTCTTATATCTTTTCCCATTGCTAAAAACATTTTTCTGTAGTCTTCAACTTGTTGTTCTTCTACAGAAGTAAATTGCATATTGCTTAATTTAGTTACTCCTGCAACCATTTCAGCAATTTCTTCTCCAAATTGTTTTTTTATGTCTTCATTTGTTACATCTGTATCTTCTACTACATCATGTAAAAGTGCTGCACATATTGTGTTATCGTCTAATCCTATTTGTGCTAATATGTATGCTACATTTAATGGATGAATTATATAACTTTCGCCTGATTTCCTATATTGATTATGATGTTTCTCTTCTGCGAAATTATATGCTTTCATTATTAATTTTGTATCAACTTTTCTTTTATTGTGTTTTTTGACATTTATAACATCTTGTATAGTTATATTTTCTTCTTGCATAAACCAACCCCCTTTTAGTTTTTACAATGATTTCATAATATCTTTTAAATTTATTTGTATATTGTCTACCCCATTAAAACTGTTTATTTCTAACATTCCTACAACGTCAATTTTATCTCCTATTTTATAGTCATTTACTAATTTTCCTAAGTTAAATCCTATTGCACTAACTATCATATTATTTTGTTTTAATGTCAATTTTAAATGTTTTCCTTCTGACAATGCCCTTATTGAGTCTATTTTTAAATTTTTAAATAAAAATACAGGCATTTTATTTGCTTCTCCAAATGGTTCAAGCATGCTTAAACTTTCTACCATTTCTTTGTTTATATCACTTAAATTAATTTTTGCATCAATATTTACAATTGGTATTATATTTTCTATTTGTTCTTGTTTTGCTACATTTTCAAATTCTTGTTTAAATTTCTCTATATTTTCTTGCTTTATTGTTATTCCTATTGCCATAGCATGTCCACCAAATTTCTCTAGTAGGCTTTGGCATTTTGTTAATGCATCATGTAAGTCAAAACCTGGTATACTTCTTCCAGAGCCTTTTCCTATGCCATCTTCTAAGCATAATAATATACTTGGTTTAAAATACATTTCTGTAATTTTTGAAGCTACTATTCCTATTACACCATGATGCCAATTATTTCCAGCTAAAATTATTGCTCTGTTTTTATCTTCATTATTTTCTTCTATTTGTTTAATTGCATCTTCATATATGTGTTTTTCTGTTTCTTGTCTTAACCTGTTAAAATCATTTAGAGATGCTGTTAGGTCATATACTTCATTTACATTATTTGATAAAAATATTTTTAATGCTTCATCTGCATGTCCCATTCTTCCACATGCATTTAGCCTTGGTGCTACTCCAAATGAAATTGCTCCAGAGTCTATTTTTTTATAACCTGACGCATTTAATATTGATCTTAATCCCATATTTTTTGTTTGTTTTACAAGCATTAGTCCTAATTTTGAAATAACTCTATTTTCATCTACCAATGGTACTATGTCTGATATTGTTCCTATACATACAATGTCCAGATATTTTAAATATTCTTTTTCTTCTAGGTTAAGTTTTATTGAAAGTGCTTGTATTAATTTAAATACAACCCCAACTCCTGCAAGTTCCCTAAATGGATATTTATTATCTTTTCTTTTACAATCTACTACTGCTAGTGCTTCTGGCAAACTTTCTCCAACTTCGTGGTGATCTGTTACTATTGTTTGTACCCCTAATTCATTTGCTCTTCTTATTTCTTCTATACATGATATTCCACAATCAACTGTTATCATTAAATCATACTTTTCTTTAGCTATTTTTTCTACTGCTGGTATATTTAGTCCATATCCTTCTTCTATTCTATTTGGTATGTAATATTTTGCATCTATTCCTCTGTCTTTTAAGAAGCTTTTTAATACTGTTATGCTTGTTATTCCGTCTACATCATAGTCTCCATATATAATTATTTTCTCTTTATTTTCTATTGCCTTTATTATTCTTTCTACTGCAATTTCCATGTCTGGCATTTGGTATGGATTATGAAAATCTTGTCTTGTTGGGTTTAAAAATATGTCAATATCTTTTTGGTTTGTTATGCCTCTATTTGATAATATTGTTGCTATTAGTTTATTTACATTATTGTTATTTATTATTTCTTCTACTTGTGCTTCATTTACATTATATACTTGCCACTTTTTATTCATTTTCCTCTCCTATTTTACATTTTTCTATATTGTATAACATTTTGCCTTTTTTTTAAAGGGAATTTTGAAATATTTATAAAAAAATAGCACACCTAAATAGATGTGCTATTTTTTCAGAATTCAACTTTTTCCAATACGAATTTTCCATCTTTGCCTGAAATTGCAACCAGCAATACACTGTCATACTGATATGCAAGTACCCCATAACCAGATAAGTAATGCTGTTTATCAATCCGTGCAACACAATGTTTGTTTACTTCAAACCAATTGCCTTCTCTCATTTTGTCTAAAATTTCTTCAAACTTCATGTCTTTTGTTATACTGCTTTTATTAGATTTTTCCAAAAAGCTTGGAGCAATTATTGTGTGATATGTTATTGCACCTTTGCTAAAAACAACTGCAATTAAAGTACACCATTCTTGCTGTGCAACATAAATATCATATTTTCCTCCATAAGCCGCTCCATCTTCAAGCATTGTAAGATCATTTGCAGTAACATCAAAGCATGTATTTTGCGACAAAAATGAGGCAATTGTTTCTTTTGGTATTTTGTTTTTTTCTGACATAATTTTTCCTCCAATTAATTAATTTGTGTTGGAAACCCGTCTGTATAAAATAAGCCCTGGCTTATGTATATCAAATATTATAGTTTAATACGCGCAATATGTCAACCTCTTGACTTAGACAAAATCCCCGTCCCATTGTCTATAACATTTTCCAATCTTGATGCATTTATCTTTTTTTGCAATTCTATTACAGGTATTGGAATTATTGAAATTAATAGTGTAATACCCCATTGTATAAAATTTAATGGAACAAGTTTAAATATGTTTGCCAACATTGGAATTATGACAACTATTGTTTGAACAAATACCCCAAGTATAAAACTTCCTAATAAAAATTTATTTTCTAATATTCCTACTTTAAATATTGATTTGTCGCTTTTTATGTTAAAGCTATGTACAAGTTCAAGTACTCCTATTGCAACAAACGCCATTGTTCTTCCAACTTCTAATCCATACCATTTATTTCCTATGCTAAATGCAACAAGTGTAAGTGCCCCAATTAGTATTCCTTCTGTTATTATTTTTGACCATAAACCATCAGCAAATAATCCTTTTCTTGAATTTACCGGTTTTCTATTCATTATATCTTTTTCTGCTGGTTCAAGCCCAAGTGCAATTGCAGGTAATGAGTCTGTTACTAAATTTACCCATAATAATTGTATTGCAAGTAATGGTGATTTAAATCCTAATACAAGACCCATAAATATTGTTACAATTTCTCCTATATTTGTTGCTAATAAAAAATGTATTGCTTTTTTTATGTTATCATATATATTTCTTCCTTGTTTTACAGCCTCTACTATTGTTATAAAATTGTCATCTGCCAAAATCATATCACTTGCATTTTTTGCAACATCTGTTCCCGTTTTTCCCATAGCAATTCCTATATCTGCATTTTTTAAAGCTGGGCTATCATTTACTCCGTCTCCTGTCATAGCAACCACTGCTCCTGTTTTTTGCCATGCCTTTACTATTCTTACTTTATGTTCTGGACTTACTCTTGCAAATACAGATGCATTTTTTATTTCATCTTTTAATGTTTCATCTGTCATTTGATCAAGTTCTTGCCCTGTTATTGCTTTTTCTCCATTTTTTAGTATATTTAGTTCTTTTGCTATAGATTTTGCTGTTGCTATATGGTCTCCTGTTATCATAACAGTTTTTATTCCAGCTTTTCTACATGTATTTATTGCCTCTTTTACACCTGGCCTTGGTGGATCTATCATTCCTATTAGTCCAACAAATGTCATGTTATTTTCTATAACCTCTTGGTCTAATTTTGCTGGTAAGTTTTCTAAATATTTATATGCAACCCCCAAAACTCTTAATGCTTTTTGTGCCATTTTTAAATTTTCATTTTGTATTGTTTGTGTTTGACTATTGCTTAAGCCACTTTGCCTAAAATTATCTATTGATGTTTCTTGGTTTATATGTGTACATTTTTTTATTAATACATCTGGTGCTCCTTTTGTAATTGCTAAATATTTTCCATTTATTTTATGAATTGTTGTCATCATTTTCCTTGTTGAATCAAATGGTATTTCACTGACTCTTGGAAATTTATTATATAAATCATCTTTTAAAAAGCCTAACTTAAATGCATTTTGTACAATTGCAACTTCTGTTGCCTCGCCTTGTATTTGTGGTTTATTTTCTTTATAATTAACATCACAATCTGTACACATGCATGCAAGCATTGATGTTAATGCTTTATTTTTTGAATTTATTTCTACAACTTCCATTTTATTTTGTGTTAAAGTTCCTGTTTTATCTGAGCAAATAACACTACTGCTTCCTAATGTTTCTACAGCTGGCAATTTTCTTATAATACTATTTTTCTTTGCCATTTTAGTAACACCTATTGATAACACAATAGTAACAATAGCAGGTAATCCTTCAGGAATAGCAGCAACTGCAAGTCCAACAGATGTCATAAACATCTCCACTGGTTCTATATTTTTTAATAAACCTATTATAAATATAACTCCACATATAACCAAACAAGTTGTGCCCAAAACTTTACCAACTTGAGCAAGCTTTCTTTGTATTGGTGTTTCTGGTGCTTCATCTTCTATTATCATATTGGCAATTTTACCAACTTTTGTATTCATTCCAGTTTCAGTTACAACAGCCTTTGCATGTCCATTAACGACAACTGTAGCCATAAAAGCCATATTTTTCATATCTCCTATAGGAACATTACTTTGTTTTAATTTATTTGTTATTTTTTCCACAGGTTCTGTTTCCCCTGTAAGGCTTGACTCCTCAATTTTTAAATTAAAACTTTCAATTAGTCTACAGTCTGCAGGTACATAATTTCCAGCCTCTAAAATAATAATATCACCTGGCACCAATTCATTTGCATCTACCTCTTGTACTTTACTATTTCTAAGTACTTTAGAAATTTGTGGTGTCATCTTTTTTAAACTTTCAATAGACTTTTCAGCCTTAGTCTCTTGAACAAGTCCCATAATAGCATTTAAAATAACAATCGTAATAATAATTATTGAATCTATATAGTCATTTTCCCCTTGCATGTTAGAAACAATTACCGAAACAATAGAACTAATTATTAAAATAATAATCATAAAATCATTAAACTGTTTAATAAACCTGACAAATAAACTCTCTTTAGGTTTATCTTTTAATTTATTAGCCCCATACTTTTCTTTTAATATTTTTACTTCATCATCTAATAAACCGAGTTATCTCATTTGTGTTTAGCTTATCAAGCACGTCTCTTTTTTCCATGGTATGCCACATACAACATCTCTCCTTTGTAAAATAATTTAATTAATTATATGTGGCTTGTACAAAATTATGCTAAAAAAATTGCCAACGGTTCCGGGTTTAAATGGC
>FR898623.1 GCA_000437215.1 Clostridium sp. CAG:440 | reverse complement strand
ATGTAAAAACAGAATTTGATTTCTTTAAAAACAAAGTAAAAGTAGTTGAAGAAATACCATACTCAGATGGAGAAAGAGCAAAAGTAAAATGTTATGGAGCAAATGATGTTAGAGAAGGTGTAGCTATAATGTGGTTAGAAGATGTTGATGTATCTATTACAGGTAACTCAACAAACCCTACAAGATTCCAACATCCAGTTGCTGGTACATATAAAAAAGAAAGAATTGAAGCTGGTAAAAAATACTTCTCTGTAGCTTCAGGTGGAGGAACAGGAAGAACATTACATCCAGATAACATGGCCGCAGGACCTGCATCATATGGTATGACAGATACTATGGGAAGAATGCACTCAGATGCTCAATTTGCAGGAAGTTCATCAGTTCCAGCACACGTAGAAATGATGGGATTAATTGGTATGGGAAATAACCCTATGGTTGGTGCAACAGTTGCAGTTGCAGTAGCAGTAGAAGAAGCAATGAAATAAAAAAATATATATTATCAAGAGTGGACGAGAGAATCGGCTTTATGACTCCACAGCAACCTATTAAATTAGGTGCTAATACCGACAAAGCAAGTACGCTTTGGATGATGATTAAAAAACCTTTGTACTTGTTATAAGTATAAAGGTTTTTTTAGTATAAAAATAAAAAATGAAAGGAAGAAAATATATGAAAAAATTATTTACATCAGAAAGTGTAACAGAAGGGCATCCAGACAAATTATGTGATTATATATCAGATAGTATTTTAGATGCATGTTTAGAGCAAGATAAAAATTCAAGGGTAGCATGTGAAACAGTAGCAGGAAAAGGTGAAATTTATATAACAGGTGAAATAACCTCAAATGCTAATATAAATATTGAGCAAATAGTAAGAGACACAATAAAAGAAGTGGGCTATGATAATGAAAAAACAGATATAGATTATAAAACATGCAAAGTAATAATAAATATGTCAAAACAGTCTCAAGACATTGCACTTGGTGTGGACAAGTCATTAGAAGATAAAGAGGGAAAACATATTTTGTCAGAAGGTGCAGGTGACCAAGGGTTAATGTTTCGGTTTTGCATGTGATGAAACAGAAGAATTAATGCCTCTTCCAATTTCTTTAGCACATAAATTATCCAAAAGACTAACAGATGTTAGAAAGCAAAATATAATAGAATATTTAAGACCAGATGGAAAAGTACAAGTAACAGTAGAATATGAAGGAAGTGTTCCAAAAAGAATAGATACAATAGTAGTATCAACCCAGCACAAAGAAGATGCAAATTTAGATCAATTAAAAAAAGACATAAAAGAATATGTTATAAATGCAGTTGTTCCTAAAGAACTTTTAGATGATAAAACCAAATATTTTATAAATCCCACAGGAAGATTTGTAATAGGTGGACCATTAGGAGATAGCGGTTTGACAGGAAGAAAAATAATAGTAGATACTTATGGTGGCTATGCAAGACATGGTGGTGGTGCATTTTCTGGAAAAGATGCAACAAAAGTAGATAGGTCAGCATCTTATATGGCAAGGTTAATTGCTAAAAATGTAGTTGCAAATGGGTATGCTAAAAAATGCGAAATTCAGTTAGCTTATGCAATTGGAGTAGCAAAACCAGTGTCTGTTTATGTTGATACATTTGGAACTTCAACATTACCAGAAGAAGAGATTGTAAATAAAATAAACAATAAATTTGATTTAACTCCAAGAGGAATTATAAATTATTTACAATTGCAAAATCCTATATATAAACAAACAACCAATTATGGTCATTTTGGAAAAAAAGAATTGCCATGGGAACAGGTAATTAAAATTTAAGATTATAAAAATATATTCTTATAAAGGCTCTGCACATGCCTTATACAGAATATATTTTTTTATTTAAATTTTGTAAAAAAATATACGAACAAAAATTTGAAAAAATTATAAAAAACTCTTGACAAATTTTATATAAAGTTATAAAATGACAACAGTAAAAAACGAACAACAATTCGCGAAACTAATATTTGTTATTGGAGGGTTAAAAATGAATTTAGTAAGAGTAAAAAATAATGATATAAAAGTAATAGAAAGACATCCTGTAAAAGTTCTTGGAAATGATTATAGAGTAAAAATAGTATATAAAAATGTTAAAATTGCTATGCTAGATGTTGAAGATGACACAATAAAATTAACACTTCAAAACAAATATAAAAAGATGAACAATACACAAATGTTGGATTTAGCAATAGAAAAAATGTATGAATCAATAGCCAAGGTTGAAATAGAAAGAGCTATGGAAAAAACAAGAATAATGTTAGGATTTGCTCCTGAAGATTATAAAATAGAAAAATTAAAAAATGATTTTGGAAAATGTGATGGTAAAAATATTATAATAGATCCAACAGTTGTAATGTATAAAAGAGAGATAATTGATTATATAGTTTTACATCAATATTGTCATTTAAAATATAAAACACATGCAAAGGGTTTTTATAAAATATTAGAAAAGTATTGTCCAAATTATGAAAAATACGAAAAAGTCTTGAATTTTTAAATTATACTGTTATAATATAAAAGGTATATAATTTATCTTTTATATTGGGGTATCGCCAAGCGGTAAGGCATCGGACTCTGACTCCGACATTCCTGTGTTCGAATCACAGTACCCCAGCCATCTTGTTATAATACGAACAATATATTATTTTATACAGCGAATTTGCTGTAAGTCTGTTGAATTATATTATAATTTAACAGATTTTTTGCTATAAATTTATAAAAACATTTGACAAATTTTAATCTTTAATAGATAATATAAATATCAATTTACAATTAAGACAAAAGATTTAAAATACAAAGGAGGAACAAAAAAGTGTACGTATTCAATAGAATCACAGTAAATCCACAATTACCAAAAAGAATAGAAAAATTATCAGAAATATCAAATAACCTATGGTGGTCATGGAACACCGAATTTTTAAGATTATTTCAAAAAATAGACAAAGATTTATGGGAAGAATCAGAAAAAAATCCAGTAAAATTTTTAAAAAGGGTATCACAAGAAAAATTAGACAATGCGTCAAAAAATGCAATGTTTTTAAAAGAATATGATAAATTAGTAGATAACTTTGAAAATTACATGAAAAGCAAAAATACATGGTTTTCTAATAAATATCCAGAAAATAAAAATGACTTAATTGCATATTTTTCAGCAGAATATGGGCTAGATCAAACTATTCCAATTTATTCTGGTGGACTTGGGATTTTATCAGGAGATCATCTTAAATCAGCAAGTGATTTAGGAATACCATTAGTAGCTGTAGGATTATTATATAAAAATGGTTATTTCCATCAAAAAATAAATGGATATGGCGGACAAGAAACCGAATATAATAATATAGATTTATATGATTTACCTATAAATGCTGTAAAAGACCAAAATGGAGAAGATTTAATAATATATGTTAAATTTCCTAAAAGAAGACTATACTTAAAAGTATGGCAAATAAATGTTGGAAGAGTAAAATTATATTTATTAGATTCAGACATAGAAAAAAATAATGAAGAAGATAGAGATGTAACATTAAGACTATATGGTGGAGACCAAGAAATGAGAATAAGACAAGAAATTGTTTTAGGAATGGCTGGAGTAAATTTACTTAGAACTTTAGGGTTAAAGCCAACAGTTTACCATATGAATGAGGGACATTCAGCATTTTTAACATTAGAAATAATAAAAAATACTATAAAAGAAAAACAAGTATCATTTGATGTTGCCAAAGACATAGCTAGTTCAAAAACAGTATTTACAACACATACACCAGTACCAGCAGGAAATGATATATTTCCATTAGACTTAGTAGAAAAATACTTTAAAGATTTTTGGCCAAGACTTGGAATTTCAAAAGAAGAATTTTTAAAACTTGGAATGAAACCGACCCAAGACTTAGAGCCAGGATTTAACATGGGTATTCTTGCATTAAAAATTGCAGGAAAGAAAAATGGTGTAAGTAAATTACATGGAGCAGTATCTAGGGAATTATTTGGAGAAGTATGGCCAGAAATTGCTGCAAACGAATCACCAATAACATATGTAACAAATGGAATACACACATGCTCATGGCTATCACCAAGGCTAAAAGAATTATATAATAAATATTTAATTCCATACTGGCAAGATAATATACATTTAGATAAAACATGGGAAAAAGTAAAAGATATACCAGATCAAGAGTTATGGGAAGCACATATGCAAAGAAAAGAAAAATTGTTAAATTTAGTGAAAGATAGTACTGTAAATAGATTAAGACGTTCTGGTTATAGTTATGAAAAAATAAATGACATAGTGTCAAAAATAAATCCAAATGCATTAACAATTGGATTTGCAAGAAGATTTGCAACATATAAAAGAGCAACCTTAATATTTAGAGATTTAGAAAGAATAACACAAATATTAAACAACCAAGAAAGACCTGTACAAATAATATTTGCAGGTAAAGCACATCCAGCAGATAAAGAAGGACAAGATTTAATAAAATATATACATGAAGTATCAATGATGCCACAATTCAAAGGAAAAATATTCTTATTAGAAAATTACAATATTGCAATGTCAAGATATTTAGTTAGTGGTGTAGATGTATGGCTAAATAATCCAAGAAGACCAATGGAAGCATCAGGAACAAGTGGACAAAAAGCATCAGTAAATGGAGTAATAAACTTTAGTGTATTAGATGGATGGTGGGCAGAAGGATATAATCAATATAATGGCTGGACAATTGGAACAAATGCAGAATTTGATTCATATGAAGCACAAGATAATGCAGATAGCGAAAGCTTATATCGTACTCTAGAAAGCAAAATAGTACCAATGTATTATAATAAAGATAAAGATGGAATGTCATCAAAATGGATAGAAACAATGAAAAATTCTATCATATCAACAGGAGGAAAATACAGTACAGCAAGAATGTTAGTTGATTATACAAATAACTTATATATTCCACTATGTAATTTAACAAAAACATATTATGAAGATATAGACAATGTTGCAGCATTTAATATGTGGAAAAAAGACATAGCAAGTAATTGGAAAGATATAAAAATTACCCAAGTAAATAATTTAGACAATATAACAATAGATGCTGGAAACAACATTGAAGTTAGATGTGAAGTAGAATTACCTAATATAAACCAAGAAAATATAGATGTAGAAGTTTATTATGGTAAAATTTTAGATAATGGTATAGTAGAAAATGTTAGCATTATACCTATGAAATTAGAAAAACAAGATGAAGAAACGAAAAAATATTATTATGTAGCAAAAATAGAACTTACAACAGGAGGAAATTATGGTTATACATTCAGAGTAATGCCAAAACATGAAATGATATTAGAACCAACAAATTTAAATCTTGTAAAATGGATAACAAAATAAAAATTGCCAACGGTTCCGGGTTTAAATGGCAATAAATTGTCACTGGTTCCGGGTTTGGATGGCAATAATATATTATTTTGTAGTACCGCGTAAGCGACCAAACGAGTGCTTGCACGAGTGCGAATTGGAGCAACCAACAATTAATTTTTATTTGATTGGTTGCGACACCAAGGTGCAAAAAATAATATATTACTGCCATTCAAGCATTTTATTTTAGTGAAAAATTGCCATTCAAACCCGGAACTGTTGGCAATTTATTGCCATTTAAACCCGGAACCGTTGGCAATAATTAATTTATGTGTAAAATCTAAATTGGCAAAAGAACCATATTCATAGCCTAATGTATAAACATTAGTAGCCCAAATATCTTTGCTAAGCATTAAGTCTAAATTATTATTATTATTAGAATCAATAAATTTTTTAACAGAGGTAATAATATTAAGTTTTGGATTTGCTTTTGTTATTTCAGAAAGTAAATATTTTCCTTTTTCATTAAATCCTAATACCCTAATATATGGAGTTATTTTTTTAGAAATTTCCATATCTTTTTTTGTTATACCCAAAATAGTATAAAGTAATATTCTTTGAAGACGTGTTGTTGTATACCTTTTAGATTTTATTATATCTAAAAATTCAATTATACTATTACATTCATTTGCAGCATTTTTAATAGAAAATTCTAGTCCTTCAGAAACGTCTGGTAAGTTTCTAATTTCTTCTATTGACATTTTTCTTAAGGAATATATAATTTCCTTTTCAAAGGCTGATAAATCTGTTACTGCATGTCCAAGTTTTATATTTCTCATTAAAATTGAGTAAGATGGTTCTGGAAGTAATTTTGGTAAAATTTCAAAACCATTATTTTTGATTATATTTCTAATTGCTGTGCTACTTGCAATATTTCCACTAAATTTTTTACTATTGTAGTCTGCTTCAAACCTGCCTATTGTATGTGCTTGGATTGAACTTTTATAATGTTTTAAAGCCTTTAAATATTCAATACCCAATATATTGTTTGGTGATGACATAATTTGTTTTACATTTTTTGTGTCATTTAAATACATCATTAATGCATTTTCTCTGGCTTTGGGAAATGATAATCCTTTGCCAAGTTCAATAGATAATAATGCTTTATATTCTTTTGGTTCATTATATAATATATTTGCAATATGATCTAAGGCAGCAAGGTTTGGTGTTTCACTTCCAAAAGACACATAATCTACTATTTTTAAAGAATTTAAAATTTTGATTGCGCCATCGGCAAAGTTTTCTGCACTAGATATAGAATATAAAACAGGAAGTTCTATAACTAAATCTATACCGTGAATTTAAAGCCATTTCAGTTTTTGACCATTTATCAATTATAGAACAAGATCCGGCGTTGAGTAAAATTTCCACTAATTACAGCAATTGAATAATTTGAACCTGTATCTTTTTTTGATTTCTCTAAATGATAAAAATGCCCATTATGAAATGGATTATATTCTGCAATTACTCCTAAAACATTAGCCATAAATAAACTTCCCTTCTATTAATATTTACGTTTATAATCATAACTATAAATTTTAATTTTTTTCTATAATTTGTTTTATAATTTTATATTGTACAAAAATAAATTTATTGTTATAATATTATCATAAAATATGTAAAAAAACAATAGAAAGGAAAAATATGGAAAAAGTTATTATATATACAGATGGCGCATGCTCTGGAAATCCTGGACCAGGGGGATGGGGTAGCATACTTATGTATAAAGGAAATAAAAAAGAAATATTTGGAAATAAAGAAAATACAACAAATAATGTAATGGAATTAACAGCTGTAATAGAGGGATTAAAACTTTTAAAGTTTCCATGTGAGGTCGATTTATATAGTGATAGTGCATATGTAGTAAATGCATTTGACAAAGGATGGATATATGGATGGTTAAAAAATAATTGGGTAAATAGCAGTAAAGAACCAGTAAAAAACAAAGAGCTATGGCAAGAATTATATAATCTTACAAAAGTCCATAAAGTTAATTTTATAAAAGTTAAAGGTCATGCAGATAACGAGTTTAATAATAGATGTGACGAACTTGCAAGAAACGCAATAAAAATGATGTAATTCGTACCTTAAACATTTTCTAAAATGGTCTCCACTTGGCCCTTCACAGAATTATAATTAAACTAATAAATTATTATAATTCATACAAAATATTACAAAAATATTACATTTGTAATACAATTTAAATATTATATTGAAAAAAGAAATATTATAGAATATAATTAAACCAAATGAAAGTCGCATAGGAGGAAATTATGGGAGAGTTCCAAAGTTACATAATGGACAAAGATAAAGATTTGTTAACCAAAATGGACATAATATATAGATTACAAAAACTCCTAAAAGAAAGAAGAGGAGAAACAATATTTTTTGATAAATCTGTAATATTTAAAACAGAAATAGCAAGAATGTTTATAGAATACATGAATTTAGATGTTGATAAAGATCTAGTATTAACAGCATGTTTGCTATGCAACTGTAAAAAAGTAGATAATGCTCAAAAAATAGGAAAACTTCATACATATGCAAAAGAAGGTGCTGACTATTTATTAAATATAGGTTTTGACCCAAGGTTTTGTAGAATATGTGAAGGAGTAAATAGATACAGCGATACCAGACCTAGAGAGCCTGAAAGTGATATATTGGAATTAGTAGATCAATTTGGAGGTATGTTATTAGACAGACCAGAAAGAGCAGGGTTTAGACCAGAAGATGCATTAATCCAATTAGAAAGAGCTAATTTAAAAGATGTAAATAATATATATTTAGACAAATTTCATGAATTTGTAAATATGATGTTGGAGGTAGAAGTATGAGTTTAGGTGCAGTATCAGCAAATGGTTTTGCTTCACTAAAAAAAGGACATGATAATTCTAGAGATATTCCAGAATTTATATCATTTGTAGGAAAATATGAAAAAGCAATGAACATGGAAGTAGAACGTACAAAAAGTGTAAGAAATGCTCCACTATTTTCAAAAACAACACGAGAAAAATTTGGTGCATTACAAAAAGCAAGTATGGAGAAGTATGAAGAAGAAAGATAATTTAATAAATGTACAAAAGAAAAAGCGACATTTAAGTGTCGCTTAAATTGTTTAAAATAAAAGAAAAGAGGAATATAAATGTACGAAATTTTTGCAGATTTACATATACATATAGGAAGAGCTGAAAACGGAAAACCAATAAAAATAACTGCGGCAAGAAGTTTGAATTTTGCTAATATTGCAAAAGAATGTGCCGAAAGAAAAGGAATAAATGTCTGTGGAATAATAGATTGTGCATCACCATATGTAATTGAAGATATAGAAAAATTTTTAAAAACAGGAGAAGCTTATGAATTAAAAGATGGCGGAATTATATATCAAGATAAGGTATGCATCCTTTTAGGAAGTGAAGTAGAAACATCAGAAATCGGAAGAAATGGAAAAAAGGGAAGTGCACATAACATATGCTTTTTCCCACATTTAAGTGATATAAAAGGATTTTCAAAAGAATTAAGCATGCATTTAAAAAATATTACACTAAGTACTCAAAGAAGTGACCTTTCAGGTTATGACTTAATAGATATGGTAGAAAGATATAATGGAATTTTAATTCCTGCACATATATTTACGCCTCATAAAAGTTATTATGGAAATTGCACAGACAGACTAGAAAACATATTTAAAGAAAAATATAATAAAATATTTGCTGTAGAGCTTGGACTAAGTTCTGATACATATTTGGCAGACACAATATCAGAACTTGAAAATAAAACGTTTGTAACAAATTCAGATGCACATTCTCTTCCTAAAATTGCAAGGGAATATAATAAAATGCTAGTAGAAGATATATCATTTAAAGAGATTGTTAAAGCACTAAAAAATGAAGATGGAAGAAAAGTAATTGCAAATTATGGATTAGATCCAAAACTTGGTAAATACCATAGAACATTTTGCGATGATTGTAATACATCAATAGAGACAAAAGTTCCAGTAAGTAAATGTCCAAAGTGTGGAGGAGATAATGTTACTTTTGGGGTTTTTGATAGAATAGAGCTTATAAAAGATAAAAAAGAGTCTAAAAGTCCAAGCAATAGACCACCATATATATATCAAATACCATTACAGTTTATACCTGGAGTTGGAGGAAAAACAATAGAAAAATTATTAGATACATTTAATACAGAAATGAACATACTTCATAAATTATCAGTAGATGATTTAGAACAAGTTGTTGGAAAAAAAGTTGCTGTAAGTATTGATAATGCAAGAAGCGGTAAAATGCAAGTTCACTCAGGTGGAGGAGGAAACTACGGAAAAGTAGAGGTAAAAAAATAAGTTCTAAAAATGTCCTTATCGAATACACATTATGTATAAAGAAAAGTACGTGTAAGATAAGGAGATTTTTAATGAAAAACATCAAAAAAACACTAAAGTTAAAGGACATAATTGTTAACCATATTGCAAGTAATAGCAAAGAATATATAATAGTAACATTATTATTTATAATAGGAATTTTTTTAGGGGTATTATTTGTAAACAATATAAAAAATGATGAATTTGATAGTGTTCAAAATTATATTACAACATTTATACAAAAATTTAAAGAAAATCCTAATATAGATAGTGGTGAACTATTAAAAACTAGTATAATAAAAAACCTAATACTTGCACTTAGCTTATGGTTTTTTGGAACAACAGTAATAGGTATTCCAATTGTATTTGGAATACTAATATATAGAGGTTTTTGTCTAGGGTATACAATTTCAACATTTATAAGTACAATTGGAATTGCAAAGGGGTTAGCTTTTGTTTTTTCAAATATGCTTTTGCAAACAGTTATTTTTATACCAGCAATTTTAGCAATAAGTGTTAGTGGTTTTAAACTTTATAAATCAATAGTAAAAGATAAAAGAAAAGAAAATGTAAAAATAGAAATAATAAGACATACAATTTTTTCAGCACTAATGACAATACTACTTTGTTTATCATCAGTGGTAGAGGTATTTGTATCAAATAATTTGCTGAAAATAATTGTAAAATATTTGTAAAAACTATTTACAATTTGTCAAATGTTTGATATAACATATATAGTTTATGTAAATATATAATTTTAAAGTCAGATAGGGGAATAATAATGGAAAAACAATTAAAACTTTTTTTTGAATTTTTAGAAAATGATAAAAAATTATCAGATAATACATTGCAATCATATAAAAGAGATATAAAACAGTTTAAAGAATACTTAAATCAAAAAGGTAAAGATTATAGCAACATAACTAAAGAAGACATGAAAGAATACATAGAACACCTTCAAAGTATAGGAAAAAAAGCATCAACAATATCAAGATGTATTGCATCAATTAGATCTTTTTATCAATATGAATTAAAAAACAAAAAAGTTGAGCAAGACCCAACAGACCAAATACAATCTCCAAAAATAGAAAAAAGAGTACCAAGTGTACTAACATCAAAAGAGGTTGCATTATTATTAGAACAACCAAAAGATGTTGATTTAAAAGGAATAAGAGATAAAGCAATGTTAGAATTCGCATATGCTACAGGAATGAGAGTTACAGAAATAATCTCTTTAAACTTAGAAGATGTAAATATAGAAGAAGGATATGTAACATGCAAAAATGGAAGTAAGCAAAGAAATATTCCTTTAGGTACAATGTCTTTAAAAGCTTTAAAAGAATATATTGAAAATGCAAGAGGTATTTTAATTAAAGACGAATCAGAAAAATCTTTATTTGTAAATATAAATGGTAAAAGATTAACAAGACAAGGATTCTGGAAAATAATAAAATATTATAAAGAACAAGCTCATATAACAAAAGATATAACACCACATGTTTTAAGACACTCATTTGCAACACATCTTTTACAAAATGGAGCAGATTTAAAAGCAATTCAAACAATGCTTGGACATTCAGATATATCTTCAACACAAGTATATATGCAATTTCAAGATGAAGGATTAAAAAATATATATAAAAAAGCTCATCCAAGAGCATAAAATAAAAAATAGAATTTCTTATTAGAAATTCTATTTTCTATTTTTTTATTTTGTATAAACATGTTCAATTTCGGAAACATACATACAATGATAATCTTTTAAAGGATACCATTTTTCATCTAAATCTTTATTAAAAAAGCAAGAAGGGGTTAAATCTTGTTTATATAATTTTTTGCAAATAAGTACTAAATTTGATTGATAAAAGCAAGGAATATCATCTAAAAAAGTTGGAATAAGACCTGATTTTTTTATTTTATTTTCATATCTGCCACTATGGCTTCCGAAGATAAGACAAAACTTTTTTATAGTTTTCATCAAAAAAACACAATGAAAATTTTTCATTATTATCAACAAATTCTTTTGTATATCGTCCAGGTCTAATAAAAGTAAAAACAACATTTTTTCCCCACATAAAACCGAAAAGATCCCCAAGATGCAGTCATAGTGTTAAAAATTTTTTTATTTCCAGAAGTAATAAGCATCCATCCGAGAACCAATTTTTGAAAATGGATTACACATAAAATCCGAAATATCTAATTGTTTAAAATCATTCATAAAAAACCTCCCTTTAATATTACAATTTTTAAATTCTCTCCTATAAATAAGTATATGCTAAAATTATTAATAAATTTACTAGACATAAAAGTATTTTAAAGGTATAATTTAAATGTTAAAAATGTTCTAAAATAAGGAGAAAAAATGGTACAACTAAATAAAAATAGTAACTACAATTATTATTGATACATTAATTTCAATTTTATTATATGCAGACAATTTATATTTTGATTTTTCAAATAATATGTTATCAGTTGCACAAATAAGCAATATACAATATGGCGACCATAATGGAATAAGTATGTATGATGAAGAACTAATAGACTTTTTAAAGCAGTTAAATCCAGAGTTAAATGATATAGACATAAAATTAAATTACACTAAGGTTTTGTGTGGACTAAAATTACCAGGAAAGAACAATCATATAGAAATTTCAAAACCAGTAAGTAAGCTAGACATAAAGCCAACATTATGCTATTTATCTGAAATAGAAGACGGCATATCTCTTGGAACAAATATGTTTGAAAATAAAGATTATGTATGTTTAAATAACGAAAGAATAATAAATGACAAATATTATTTTGATGAAAATTGGTATGAAATTTCTACTGGCAAAAAGGTAGATTTAGATACTCTAAGCCAAGAGGAAAAAGAAAAGCTAGAAAACTATTATAACAATATGAAAAAAGAATTAGATATATCAATTTCTATAAGTATTAATAATTTATTAAAAAATAAATAACAAAAAATGAAAGTAGGAAGTTAAATGGATGATAATAAATTAATTAGTCCTGAGCTTGAGGGAAGTGGAGAAGAAAGATTAGAAAATACATTAAGACCCCAAACTTTAAATGAATATATAGGACAAACAAAAGTAAAAGAAAATATGAAAATATACATTGAAGCAGCAAAAAAAAGAGGTGAGGCTTTAGATCATGTTCTATTATATGGACCACCAGGACTTGGAAAAACAACATTGTCTAATATAATAGCAAATGAAATGAATTCTAATATAAAAATTACATCTGGACCAGCAATAGAAAAGCCTGGCGATTTAGCAGCATTACTTACAAATCTTTCAGAATTTGATGTTTTATTTATAGATGAAATTCATAGATTAAGTAAAAATGTAGAAGAAATTTTATACCCAGCATTAGAAGATTATACATTAGACATTATAATAGGAAAGGGACCAAGTGCTAAATCAATAAGGTTAGATTTGCCTAAATTTACATTAATTGGAGCAACTACAAAAGCAGGTTCACTTACAACACCATTAAGAGATAGATTTGGAATTGTAAATAGATTAGAGCTATATACAGTAGAAGACTTAACAACTATTGTAAAAAGGTCAAGCAAAATACTAGGTGTTGAAATAGATAATGAAGCAGCAATAGAAATTGCTAGAAGGTCAAGGGGGACACCAAGAATAGCAAATAGATTATTAAAAAGAGTAAGAGATTATGCAGCTGTTTTAGGTGATGGAAATATTACCTTGAAAATAGCTAAACATGCATTAAACAAATTAGAAATTGATGATTTAGGTTTAGATGAAATAGACAGAAAGATATTAGATTGTATGATAGTACAATATATGGGAAGACCAGTTGGAATAGAGGCACTTGCTGCAACAATTGGAGAAGAAGTAGATACAATAGAAGATGTATATGAACCATATTTAATTCAACTTGGGTTTATAGCAAGAACTTTAAGGGGAAGACAAGTATTGCCTCCCGCATATAAGCATATGGGATATGAATACATCGGTTAGGAGAAGAAAATGAAATTATTATTACATACATGTTGTGCACCATGTAGTGTGTATTGCATTGATTCATTGAGAAAAGAAAATATAGAGCCAACGGTATATTGGTTTAATCCTAATATACATCCATACATGGAATATAAGGCAAGAAGAGATTGCTTAAAAGAATATACTAAAATGATAAATGTTAATGCAATTTTTGAGGAAAATTATGGATTAGATGAGTTTTGTAAAAATGTTGTAAATGATTTAAATAATAGATGTAAAAATTATTGCTATTATGTAAGATTAGAGCAGACAGCAAAATATGCTAAAGAAAATGGATATACTGCTTTTTCTACAACATTATTAGTTAGTCCATATCAAAACCATGATGCTCTAGTTGAGGTTGCTAAAATGATGGCTAAAAAGTATGATATTGAATTTTTGTATAGGGATTTTAGAGTTGGCTTTAGAGAAGGACAAGCTAAAGCAAGAAAACTTGGATTGTATATGCAAAAGTATTGTGGTTGTATTTTTTCAGAGGAAGACAGATATAGTAAGCAGATTAAGAAAGATAAGGAAAATATAAAAGATAAATAGTAATTTGTTGAAATGATTGGAGGAATGGGTATGAA
>FR898622.1 GCA_000437215.1 Clostridium sp. CAG:440 | reverse complement strand
GACCATTTATTGCCGTTTAACCTTAAGTTGGTGATAGCAGGCTGCAAACCTTAAGACAAAATCCCCGTCCCAATGTCTATTTTTTGTATAACCTTGGAATTATTGGAAAAACTATATTTAGTACATAAATTTTAGGGAGGTTTATATGGAAGTTAGTAATATGAAAAACATGGTTGTTTTAAAAAACTTGCCATCTAATATAGTTGAAGAGGCTTTTGTTGTGTTAAAAGCTAACAAGAAAATAAAAAATTTAGAAAGAGTTGATGGAAGTAAGAAAAGTTTATCTAAAGATTCTTCAAAAAAAGAAAGTGATTATATGTTAAAAGAAGCGGAAATGATTGTTAGCAATTATATTTCTAAAATAGAGTCAAATGATAAAAATAGTGTTTTTAAGAAAAAAACAGAATGGAAGAAAAATAAAAAATTAAAAAAATATGCATATTTTTCTACTGCAATTGCTATTATTGAAGGTTTGATTTTGTTATGTATTTAAATAGATTTTATATTTTAGCTAATTAATAAAACGATATTTTATAAAGTTTTATTGGTTAGCTTTTTTAGTAATTTTAAACATAAAACAAAATATTTTGGCATATAGTTTAGAAAGAAACTAAGGAAGAGGTGTAGAATATGGAAAGGACATTGTCTGTAGAAGAAAAAATAAGACGAGCTGAAGAAATTTATGAAAGAAGACATAGTGGTGAGGTAAGACCAACAGCAACTTTAAATGTTAATAATGATGGAAAAAAAGATATAAAATTATTAAAAAAGCTGATTTTACAAATTGTAGCATGTTTGCTTATTTATTTAATTGTTTATACTGTTCAAAATAATAATTACATATTTTCCGATGATTTTATAAATAAGGCAAAGGAAATTCTTTCATATGATACTAATTTTATGCAAATATATGATAATACTAAAAATGGAGTTATGGCTTTTTTTAATTCTAATAGTAGTCAAGAAACAAATAATACAAATGAAAATGAAAACCAAAATGATAATAATGATGTAAATCAAAATTCGTTAACAAATAATTTGGAAAGTGAGTCAAATAATCAAAATATAGGTGGTAGCAATGAAAATGAGCAGACTGCAAATCAAAGTAAAGAAAATGAAAACACAAGTACTTCAGAAGCAAAACCTCTTTCTGAAGAAGAACAGGTGATTTTAAATGTAAAAAATACTACATCTTTTATTAAACCAATAGAAGGAATTATAACTTCTGGCTATGGCCAAAGAGAGGTGAGCAAATCAACAATTCCTAAAAATCATACAGGAACTGATATTGCTGCAAATCTTGGGACAAAAATTAAGGCAGCAACAGATGGCGAAGTTGTAATGGCATCTTCTGAAGGGGACTATGGGAATCATTTGAAAATTCAAATTGGTGAAGTAAGCGTAGTTTATGCACATTGTAATAGTTTATATGTAAAACAAGGTGATAAAGTTGTACAAGGCCAAGAAATAGCAGAAGTAGGGTCTACTGGAAATTCAACAGGACCACATTTGCATTTTGAAATAAGGTTTTTGGAAAAAACAATAGATCCACAAAAAATATTAGATTTGTAATTTTAGTTAGGGGAATATAGTGAGATTTAGAATTGATTTGAAAATTTTTATTATAATAATTTTATTTTATTTAACAAAGCAAATACAAATTTATGCCTTAATAATGATATTTGCATTAATTCATGAATTAGCACATTTGTTGGCAGGAATTTTAATAAAAATGAAACCTGAAAAATTAGAAATAATGCCTTTTGGCTTTTCAATTTCATTTAAAATAAATGTTTATGAATATAACAAGAAAATAAAAAATGGAAATATGTTATCATTAAAAAAAATATTTGTTGCACTTGCAGGACCATTAATTAATTTATTATTAATGTTTATAATTTTTTACTTAAATATTAATGAAAATATGAAATTACAAATGATATATGCTAATTTAATTTTAGCTGTGTTTAACCTACTTCCAGTGTATCCATTAGATGGAGGAAGAATTTTAAAAGAATTATTACATATTAAATTTGGAATTCAAAAATCATATAATTATACAAATGAAATAGCAATAATTACAACTATTGTACTAACTGCTATTTCAAGTGTTTCAATATATTATTTTAAAAATATAGCTATTTTTTTAATTATAATGTATTTATGGCTGATTGTTTTATTAGAAGATAAAAAATGTAAAAGAAAAATGGAAATTTACAGACTAACTCAGACAAAATTATAATTAAACTATTGAAAATAATAGTAAATAATAGTAAACTATACTAAAGAAAAAATATCAATTCTGATAAGAAGAGAGGAGATTCTAAAGATGAAAAATTTATTAAAGCAGGAAAAGGGTGTATCTTTAATTAGTTTGGCAGCAGCAATTATTATACTTGGAATTATTACATCAATATTAGTTTACAGTGCTAAAGATACAAAACACGTAGAAGCTTTAACAAATATGTATACAGATATAGAAAATTTAACTGATAAAATTTCAGCATATTACGCGACATATGGAAAAATTCCAGCATCAGAACAAGAACAAATAGATATTACGAAAAATGAAGAGGATTTTAATAATATAAAAGATGCATTAGGAGAAAATGACGGAGATGTTTTTTATGTAATTGATTTATCAGCATTAGAAAACTTAACATTAAATTATGGAAAAGGTTATGAAGATAATTATGAAGATAGTGAAGGAAAATTGACTACAAAGGATCTTTATATTATAAATGAAAAAAGTCACAATATATTTTATTTAGATGGAATAAAAATAGATGATAAAACATATTATACAAATCAAGACAAAGATAGTGAAAAAATTGATTTAAGATATGTAGATGGAATAAAAATACCAGATGGTTATACATATGAAGGAAGAGATACAAGCAATAATATAACAATATCAAAAAAAGAAACAGAAGATAATGTTCAAAATCCATCATTTACATGGAAAAAATTAAACAACAAAATTACAGATGTTCCAGATGATTGCAAGTATGACGAAAATGGACTAGAATTAGATGATACAAAAAAACAAGAATTTTTAGAAAGTGCAAATGCATATGAAGGCTATTACCAAGGAAATGGAACAAACAATGCCAATCAAGTAATATATTTATCACTAAATGAAGAAAATGAATCTTCATGGTCTCCTGTGTATGAAAATGATGGAACATATGTAGATGAAGATGGCAAAACGGCATATATTCCACAGGGATTTAAAGTAAGTAAATTACCAACAATGAATAAAATAAGTAAGGGGCTTGTTATAAAAGATTCAAGTGGCAATGAAAAAATAAATGGTAATGAATTTGTTTGGATTCCTGTTCCAAAAGAAGTTTTGAAAATTGCAGATAAAACTGGAGAAACAATAGATGCTGTAACATCAGAAGAAGTAGAAAAGGCATTAATAGAATATACAAAAGACTATAGAAACGATTCTTCAAAAGATTTATGGTATGACGGATGTGGAATATTAAATAAAAATGATTATGCCAATTTAAAAAATAAGGCAATGCAAAGTATTAAGGAACATGAAGGTTTTTATATTTCAAGATATGAGGCCGGAATTGAAACAAAAAAAACAGGAGGAGATTATACTTCTAGCTTAACTGCTATTCCTAAGAGCCAAAAAGATTTGTTTGTATATAATTATACTACATTACCTCAAGCAGAAACAGTATTAAATAACTATAAACAAGAATTAAATAATAATTGTGAAATAAGTTTGATGTTTGGAATGCAGTGGGATTTAGTATGTAAGTTTATAGAAGAAAATACAAGTCTTAGTAAAAGTGATATTTTGAATTTTAATGAAAATTTGGGTAATTATTCTAATGAAATTAAAAAAACAGGGCAAAATGGGATTTTAAATATTTATGATTTAGCAGGAAATGTATCAGAATGGACTTTAGAAGGTGGAACACAAACTTCAAGAGGAGGAAATTATAGTAATAAAGGGTCAATTGCAAGTTCTATACAATATAATGATTCAAAAATATTTGATAAATCAGTTGGATTTAGAATAATGATGATAAAATAAAAATTACCACGGTTGCCACGGTTCCGGGTTTAAATGGCAATAAAATGCCACTAGTTCCGGGTTTGGATGGCAATAAATTATCGTTTTCCCAGTTACAAACAAAAATAATTTATGGTTTTTGAACCTTGGTGTCGCAACCAACAAAATTAGAATTTTATATGTTGGTTGCTCCAACTCGCACTCGTGCTATGCACTCGTTTGGTCGCTTACGCGGTTCTTCAAACTCATATATTATTTTTATTTATACCTAGGCAAGTGATAATTTATTGCCATCTAAACCCGGAACCAGTGGCATTTTATTGCCATCCAAACCCGGAACCGTGGCAATTTTTTATACCTTTAATTTTTTGATGATTTTTGCTTCATGCCAAAGATTATCAATAATTGCTTTTCTTTTGGTATATGCTTCAGAATATTCGGAATAAAGTCTTTTATAATCCTCAAAAGTTTCTTCTTTTTTTAGAAGAATTTTAATTCCTTCCATATAATAATTTTTTTTCTTTTCAGTTTTAGCCTCATTCATTTTTATTTCGTATTTCTCAATTTGTTTAAATCTATTTAAATCATCTTGAATATCATCAAGATAAGATTGTGTACATGTGATTTCATAATAAATGTCATCTAAAACAACTTTAAATAAACATTTTACAATAATTGGATTTACTTTTCCAAGTTTTGCAATTGATGAAATTTCACTAAGAGCACTTGATTTATCTAAGCCTTTTCCCGGTTGGGCATTTTCTATAATTAATTTTAATGTGTCTGAAATACCAATATGGGTTTTGTATTGACGCTTGCTTACAATTGCATCATATTCATCTGCAACTGTTATTATCTGGGCTTCATAAGGAATATCTTTTTTGGTTAGTCCTTGTGGGTAACCTGTGCCGTTTAATGCTTCGTGGTGATATAAAGGGCCTGCCGCATATGGTCTTAGTTTTAGGTCTTTCATACATATATCATAACCAATTGTTGTATGTGTTTTCATTATTTCAAATTCCTCATCGGTAAGTCTTCCTGGCTTTTGTAAAATTTGTGGTGGAATGTATAATTTACCAATATCATGAAGATATGCACAAATTGTGCAATATTCTGTAAAGCCCTTTGTACAATGTAAATATTCACATATTCTACATGTTAAACTTGCAACATTTTCGCTATGTTTTCTTGTAAAAACATCTAATGTATCTAACATATTTAATTGATATCTCATTTTTTCATCTAAGTTATATGATTTTAAATTTGTTTTATCATAAAAATCAAATAATTCATTTTTCATTGCATTTCTCCTTTGTAAAAACTCTAATTTTATGATAGCATTAAAAAAGTGAAATTTCAATATATAAATATAACTTTAACAATTGAATTATAAGAAAAAATGTGATATTATATTGTAAATTTAAGGAGGAACATAATATGTACAGAACAAAAACATGTGGTGAATTAAATATAAAAAATGTAGGAGAAGTAGTTGAACTTGCCGGATGGATTCAAAAAATAAGAAACTTAGGTGGAATGATTTTTATAGATTTAAGAGATGAATTTGGAATTACACAAATTGTAATAAATGACGAAAAGTTACAAGAACAAGCAAAGGAATTTAATACAGAAAGCTGTATCCACATAAAGCGGAAAAGTTGTGGAAAGAACTAGTAAAAATTCTAAAATTCCAACAGGTGAAATAGAAGTTGTTGCACAAAGTTTGGAAGTTTTAGGAAAATGTAAAAATATATTACCATTTGAAATAAATACAGATCAAGAGGTAAGAGAAGATTTAAGATTAGAATATAGATTTTTAGATTTAAGAAATGAAAAATTACATAATAATATTTTACTTCGTTCAAAAATACTAAAAACATTAAGAGATAAAATGGATGAACTTGGATTTACAGAAATTCAAACACCAATACTTGCAAATTCCTCACCAGAAGGTGCAAGAGATTATTTAGTACCTAGTAGATTAAACCCAGGGGAATTTTATGCCCTTCCACAGGCACCACAACAATTTAAACAATTGCTAATGGTATCTGGATTTAACAAATATTATCAAATCGCACCATGCTTTAGAGATGAAGACCCAAGAGCTGATAGAGCTCCAGGTGAGTTTTATCAATTAGATTATGAGATGAGTTTTGCAACACAAGAAGATGTTTTTAAGGTTATGGAAGAAGTTGTACCATATACATTTGAAAAATTTACAAATTGGAAAGTTGACAAGGGACCATTTATAAGAATTCCTTACAAGGAAGCAATGGAGAAGTATGGAATAGATAAACCTGATTTAAGAAATCCTTTAATAATAAAAGATGCAACTAAATGTTTTGAAGGCTCTGAATTTAAGGCATTTGAGAATAAGACAATAAAGGCAATTGTAGTACCAAAAGGAGCAAAACAAGGAAGAAAATTCTTTGATAAAATGGGTGAATTTGCTATGACAGATGAAGTTGGAGCAAAAGGCCTAGCATGGACAAAATTTGAAGAAGATGGAAGCATACAAGGTGGAATTGCAAAATTTATTACAGATGAAATAAAAGAACAGTTAAAATTAGAAATTGGAGTAAAAGAAAATGATGCTGTATTCTTTATAGCAGACGAATTTGCCAAAGCTCAAAAAATTGCTGGTTTAGTTAGAATAGAATTAGGTAAGAGATTAGACTTATTAGAAAAAGATGTATATAGATTCTGCTTTATAGTTGATTTCCCAATGTATGAATTATCAGATGAAGGAACAATAGACTTTAGTCATAATCCATTTTCAATGCCACAAGGTGGGCTAGATGCATTAAATAATAAAAATCCATTAGATATTTTGGCATATCAATACGATTTAGTATGTAATGGTTATGAGATGGCCTCAGGAGCTGTAAGAAATCATAATCCAGAAATAATGGTTAGAGCATTTGAAATTGCAGGTTATACAGAAGAGGATGTAAAAGACAGATTTGGAGCATTGTATAATGCATTCCAATATGGAACCCCACCACATGCAGGTGCAGCACCTGGTGTAGATAGAATGGTAATGTTAATTGAAAATTCCCAAAATATAAGAGAAGTAATTGCATTTCCAAAAAACAAAAAAGCAAGAGATTTACTTATGAGAGCGCCATCAGTTGTAACAGAAAAACAATTAGAAGATGTACATATAAAGTTAAGATAAAAAAATTGCCATGGTTTGCCATTTAAACCCGGAACCGTGGCAATTTTTATTTAAAAAGACTATAAAAATTTTGAAATGTGTAGCCCTGTTCTTTTAGATAATTAATAGAGTCTTTTAAAACTTCAGTAGTTTGGCTTACATCATTAGTATCGTGCATAAGAATTACTAGAGTTCCTTTATTTTTAGATGTTTTTTTCAAATTATTAAGTAATTGATATTTACTACATTTTCTTTCAGAATCTTTATTCAAGCAATTCCAATCTACATATGCATAATTTAGTTTTTCCAGAAGTTTTACAGCATTTTTCTTTTGAGATTTATTATTTGGCGACATGTAGCCATTGGGAAATCTAAATACATGTGAGCAATAATTTGAAACACCGAATTGCATTTCCTATTTCAATATCAGTATTTTTAATTTCATTTATAAAACTATCATCATTTTTATATAGTTTTGAATTATTATGGTTGTAACCATGATTAGCAATAAAATGCCCTTCATCATATGCTCTTTTAACTAATTCTGGAGTTTCTTTAACATGTTTACCTACAACAAAAAATGTTGCAACAACATCTTCTTCTTTTAAAATATCTAGAATTTTAGGTGTAGCTTTTAATGTAGGGCCATCATCAAAAGTAAGATAGGCAATTTTTTGTTTAGATTTACTTAAACTTAAAAATTTTTCCTTAAATGTTTCATCAATTATAGAAGTGGAAGATAATTCAATTGCAAATGAAAATTGGTATGTTGATAAAAAAGACAAGGTCATTCCAATTAATACTAAAATTATAAAATATATAAATTTATGTTTTTTATATAGAAAACGTTTCATAAAAAATCCCTCATAAAATTATATGAGGGTAATAGAAAAATATTATAAATAATAGTTTATAATTTAGAAATAATTGCCATTTAAACCCGGAACCGTTGGCAATTATTTTATGTTGTTTAATACATCACTTTTATCTTTTTCTGATATGTAGCCATATGTTAACATACTATTTAATACCTGTTTTTGTCTTTGACGAGCAAGTCCTATATTTACTGTTGGAGCATAGACTGATGGGGCATTTGGAACTCCAGCTAACATTGAGGATTCATCTAATGTTAGGTCTTTTGGATCTTTATTATAATAGCCATGGCTTGCAGCATATATTCCATAGTAGCCATCTCCAAAGTAGGCAGTATTTACGTATAGTTCAAATATTTCATTTTTAGAATAATTTTTTTCTAGGTCAAATGCACCAAATGCTTCGCCAAGCTTTCGTGATATACTTTTTTCTTGGTTGAAGAATATGTTTTTTGAAACTTGTTGTGTTATTGTACTTCCACCTTCATCAAATTCTTTATCTCTAATGTTAGTAAATAATGCCCTTGCAAGTGCAATAAAGTCTACTGCTCCATGATCATAATATCTGTGGTCTTCTATGGCAATTACAGCATTTATATAATTTTTGCTCATGCTATCAAATTTAACATAGTTTTCTTTGCTAGTTATTTCGGTTATTCTGTCTATTAGGGGTTTTTCTTTTAATACTTTTGAATAACTACTAAATCCTATTATAAATAGAATAGATATAATTACTAATATAATGATTAGTAATATTAGTAGTATTTTTTTAAATATTTTCATAATACCTCTTTTCTAAAATTTATTTAATAAAAATACAATTTAAATTTATTTAAATTTGACTAATTTTAAATAATTAATAAATAATAGTCATCTAAATTATATACTAAATATTTGATTTTGCCAATATAAAGAATAATCTTTACAAACAAAAATGAATATGATAAAATGCAAAAGAATAGAATATAACTATATTCTATTCTTTATTATTACCTTAAAAGAAGGTGGAAATTATGATAAAATTCACAAAAATGCATGGGCTAGGGAATGATTATGTTTATATGGATGCAATTCATCAAAAAATAGAAAACATAACAACTCTAGCTAAATTTGTCAGCAACAGACACTTTGGAATAGGCTCAGATGGACTTATTTTAATATGTGAAAGTAAGGTTGCAGACTTTAAAATGAGAATGTTTAATTCTGATGGAAGTGAAGCAGAAATGTGTGGCAATGGTATAAGATGTGTAGGAAAGTTTGTATATGACAAAGGATTAACTACTAAACAAATTGTTACCATAGAAACACTTGCTGGAATTAAAACATTAAATCTAAACACAAAAGATGGAAAAGTACAAACAGCAAGAGTAGACATGGGAGAGCCAATATTAGAGGCAAGTAAAATACCTGTAATATCGGAAGAAATGCCAGTACAAAATTTAAAATTAAAAGCAATTGACAAAGAATTTACATTTACATGCGTATCTATGGGAAATCCACATGCAATAACAGTTGTAGAAAATGTAAAAGAATTTGATGTAGAAAAATATGGAAAAGTATTAGAAATAAATAAAGCATTTCCTAACAAAACAAATGTGGAATTTATAGAAATTGTAGACAAACAAAACATAAAAATGCGAGTATGGGAAAGAGGTGCAGGAGAAACTTTAGCTTGCGGAACAGGAGCATGTGCAACAGCAGTTGCTTGCAATTTAAATGGATTAACTTCAAGAAATGTAAATATAGAATTGCTAGGTGGAAATTTACAAATTGAATGGAGTAGCAAAGATAATCACGTATATATGACAGGACCTGCAGTTACTGTATTTGAAGGAAAACTAGAAATATAAGAAAGGATGATAAAAAGATGAGTTATATAAATGAAAACTTTTTAGAACTACAAGATAGTTACCTATTTTCTACAATAGCAAAAAAGGTTGCAAAATATATAGAAGAGAATCCTGATAAAAAGGTTATAAAACTTGGGATTGGGGATGTAACAAAACCAATAGTTCCAGCAGTTTTAGAGGCAATGCATAAAGCAGTAGATGAAATTGGAACAAAAGAAGGATTTAAAGGATATGGACCAGAACAAGGATATGATTTTTTAAGAAACGCAATAGTAGAAAATGACTATAAAAAAAGGGGAATTACAATAGATAAAGATGAGATCTTTGTGTCAGATGGAGCAAAATGTGATTGTGGTAATATTGTAGACATCTTTGCTAAAGATAATGTGGTTGCAATAACAGACCCTGTATATCCAGTATATTTAGACACAAATGTAATGTCAGGAAGAAGCGGAAAATTTAATAGCAAACAAGGTATATATGAAAATATCGTTTATTTACCAGTAACATCTAAAAATAATTTTAAACCAGAATTACCAAATAAGAAAGTAGACATGATATATTTGTGTTTCCCAAACAATCCAACAGGTACTGTACTTAGCAAAGAAGAACTAAAAAAATGGGTAGATTATGCAAAAGAAAATAATTCTATAATATTATATGATTCTGCATATGAAGCATATATTACTGAAAAAGATATACCACATAGTATTTACGAAATAGAAGGTGCAAAAGATGTATGTATAGAATTTAGAAGTTTCTCAAAAACAGCTGGTTTTACTGGAGTTAGATGTGCATATGTTGTAGTTCCAAAACAATTAAAAGGCTATACAAAAGATGGAAAGGAAGTAAGCTTAAATAAATTATGGAATAGAAGAACATGTACAAAATTTAATGGAGTGTCATACATTGTTCAAAAGGCAGCAGAGGCAACATACAGTATGGATGGAAGAAGACAGATACAAGAAAACATAAATTATTATATGGAAAATGCTAAAATAATAAAGCAAGGATTAGAAGAAGCTGGATTTACAACATATGGTGGAGTAAATTCCCCATATGTGTGGCTAAAAGTACCAGAAAATATGACTTCTTGGGAATTTTTTGATGAATTATTAGAAAATGTAAATGTTGTTGGAACACCAGGAAGTGGATTTGGACCACATGGAGAAGGATACTTTAGATTAACAGCATTTGGAACAAAAGAAAATACTATAGAGGCAATAGAAAGAATAAAAGCATGGAGAAAGTGATTAAATAATGACTAAAAAGGAAATCGTACAATATTTAAAGCAAAATATGCCTACATTTACTGGGAATAAGATAGAAAAAGAAAAAAAGATGGCTATGTATATATATTTAGAACTTGGAAAAATGAAGGCATTTGATGAAAAATATTTTTTTGGAAATAGCAAAACAAAAGATAAAATTTACAAAATGGCTAAATTTGCAAAGTATAATGTTGATTCTGTTGCACAGAAAAAGAAAATTGTTTGTGTAAGTTTAGCATATTTATGTAAAAGTATTTATAGTGAGTTTGGAATAAAAAGCTATATAAGTACACCTAATGGAGGAGACAAACATATTTATAACATTATACAATTTAGTGATGGAAAGAACATAAAGGCAGACTTACAACAAGATTTAAGTAATATTCAAACAAAATCAAGAACAACAAGTTTTGCACAAGGGTATGATTGTGCTGAGGAAAATTTAGATGTGTTTAGCAATGAAGAAATTTATGAAATCCAAAGACAATTAGGCTATGTAAATGATAGCTCTGAATATATGGATGAAAAAATAAGAGATTTGACAAATAAAGTAAAAGATTTACCACCAGATAAACTATTAGAAACAGTAATAAATGATAAAGATATAAGTAGATTTAATGAACAATTAGAATATATTGAATTATATAAACATTACAGAGGTGTATTTTATAAAACAGCAGGCCAATATGATAAAAGAAATATATATTATTGTAATTGTTATAGAAAAATACAAGATACTGAAGAAAAGCAATATTCAATGTGTATATATAGCATATATAAAGATGAAATAAAGGCATATTTATCATCTAGTAAAAATAATCAATTTATGGAAGTAGATCTAAGAACACTAATTAATTTGGAGAATCAAGGACTTTTTATTGGGGCCATGCAAAAAGAAAATGGAGTTAAATTATTGCAAAAACATATGAGTTTAGAAAGAAAAAAGATGGTTCAAGAAAGATGGAATAAAAATATAGAAGAAAAGCAAAAAGAAATGTGAAAGGATAAAATATAATGAAAGAGGAATTTTTAAATTTATTAAGACAAGTAAAAAGAGAAGGAATAGATGATTTAATACAATTTATAGAAAAAACAGATTTTTTTAAAGCACCGGCAAGTACTAGATTTCATGGAGATCACGAAGGTGGGCTTGTAGAACACAGTATGAAAGTTTATGAAATATTAAAACATAAAGTAGAACATAATATAGAGCCAATAAATGTAAATAAAGAAACATTGATATTGGTACCATTATTGCATGATCTATGTAAAGCAAACTTTTATAAAGTGGATTATAGAAATGCTAAAAACGAATTAGGAGTATGGGAAAAGGTTCCATATTACACAATAGATGATACAATTCCATATGGACATGGCGAAAAATCAGTAATGATGATTACAGAATACATAAAACTTACACCAGAAGAAAAATATTCAATTCGCTGGCATATGGGATATACAGAACCAAAGGAACTTTACAATACAATTGGGGCAGCATATAAAAAATACCCATTAGCATTATTAATGCATGAAGCAGATTTAGAGGCAACTTATTTTTATAATATGTAAAAAATAGACTTTAGATATATACGAAAAAAAGTTCGTAAAAATATCTAAAGTCTATTGACTTTTTATTATTTCAATCATATAATGAGCAAAGAAATTAAAAAAGTGAGGAATAAAATGTTAGCATATATAAAAGGAATATTAGAAATGAAAATGACAGGTTTTGTGGTAATAGACGTTGGAGGACTAGGCTATAAAGTAAACATGTCAGATGTTGGAATAGAAAAACTTGGTAATATAGGTAAAGAAGTAAAAGTTTACACCTATTATAGAGTAAGAGAAGATGATATAAGCATATTTGGATTTAATACATTAGAAGAGCTTAGAATGTTTGAACTATTAATATCAGTTAGTGGAGTAGGAGCAAAAACAGCATTAACAATGCTTGCAGTATGTGAGCCATCAGAATTTGCAATTGCAGTTATTTCAGAAGATATAAAAGTATTAACTGGAATTCCAGGAATAGGCCCAAAATCAGCAAAAAGAATTATACTTGAATTAAAAGACAAAATAAAACAACAACAACAAATAGAGGAAATAAATAGTAAAGTTAAAGAAGAAAATAACAAAACAAGTAAAATACAAGAAGCAATTAAAAACAATGATAAAGTAAATGAAGCAATATCAGCCCTTCAAGTATTAGGCTATAACAAAAAGGAAATAGAAAAGAAATTAGAAAAATTAGACATAAAGGAAATGACATTAGAAGAAATAATTAAAAAAGGATTATTAGAATTATCAAAATAAAGGTGATAAAATGAATAGTAATGAACCATTGGCATATAGAATGAGACCAAAAACATTAGAAGAATATGTAGGGCAAGAACATGTACTTGCAAAGGACAAAATATTATATAGGACAATAAAAGCAGATAGGCTATCTAGCATAATATTATTTGGACCTCCAGGATGCGGAAAAACATCACTTGCCAGAGTAATAAGCCAAACAACAAAATACAAGTTTTATAAAATTAATGCAGTAACAGCAGGAGTAAATGATATAAAAAAGGTAATAGAAGAAACAAAAAATTTTATGCTAAATCCAATAGGAAAGAGCATATTATTTATAGACGAAATACATAGATTTAATAAATTGCAACAAGATGCACTATTACCATTTGTTGAAAATGGAACAATAATATTAATAGGAGCTACAACAGAAAATCCATATTTTGAAGTAAACAAAGCCTTAATATCAAGATCAATGGTAATAAAACTAGAACCATTAACTAAAGAAAATATATATCAAATACTAAAAAATTCTTTAGAAAGAAAAGACGGACTTGGAGAATATAACATTAAAATAGAAGACAAAACACTAGAAAAATTAGCATCAATTTGTAATGGAGATGTAAGAACAGCATTAAATGGGCTTGAAGTTGCAGTATTAACTACACAAATGGACAAAGATGGCTATATAAACATAACAGATGATGTAATAAAAAATAGTGTACAAAGTAAAAAAGCAATATTTGATAAAAATGGAGATAGTCATTATGACAATATAAGTGCATTTATAAAATCAATGAGAGGAACAGACCCAGATGCTGCAATATTTTATTTAGCAAGAGCACTAAATGGAGGAGAAGACCCAATGTTTTTAGCAAGAAGAATAGTTATAGCAGCAGCAGAAGATGTTGGAATGGCAAATCCAAATGCTTTAGTGGTTGCAAATAGTGCAATGCAAGCTGTGCATATGGTTGGAATGCCAGAAGCAAGAATTATACTTGCAGAAGCGGCTGTTTATGTGGCGACTTCTCCAAAATCAAATGCAAGCTATAATGCAATAAATAAAGCAATGGAAGATGTTGCAAATAAAGATACAGGAGAAGTTCCAATGCATATTAGAAATGCACCAGCAAAAGGTATGGAACAGTTTGGATACCATCAAGGCTATTTATATCCACATGATTTTCCAGGACATTATGTGGAACAACAATATCTTCCAGATAAAATGGTAGGAACAAAGTATTATATACCACCAGAAAATTAAAAATATATCACTGTTTTAAGTTGGAAGATAGCAATATATATTATTTTGATGCACTGCGTAAGCGACCAAACGAGTGCTGTTAGCACGAGTGCGAATTGGAGCAACTAACATTTAAATTTAGTTGGTTGCGACACCAAGGTGCAAAAATGATATATATTGCTATTTTTTCATTAACCTTATGGTGGTAAATTTTATGTTTATTTTTTAAAAAATTGGCAATTATAAAATTAAGGTGAGAATTTTATGATAAAAAAAGCATTAGTTGGCTTATTTGCTGGTTTTATAAGTGGTTTTTTTTCTACTGGTGGTGGAATGATTTTAGTTCCAGCATTTGTTTATTTGTTAGATGTGCCATCAAAAAAAGCAAGAGGGACATCAATTTTTTGTATTCTTATGATGGTTATTACAAGTAGCATTTTTTATTATAAAGGTCATTATATAGACTGGAAAGTTGGAGCTTTGTGCGGTATTGGAGGTGCAATTGGTGGCTTTTTTGGTTCCAAATTACTAAAAAAATTACCTGAAAGAATTTTAAAAATTGTATTTACTGGATTTTTAATTTATATTTCCTACAAGATGATTACTGCATAAAATTTATACAAAGATAGCATAAATATTAGTGAATATAATGCAAATTACATGAATTAAATTAACAAAAATGGAAAACCTACTAAAAAGTAGGTTTTTATTATGTTAGAAATTTTAATTGGAACGATATCAGGAATAATTAGTGGCATTGGAATGGGTGGAGGAACAGTACTAATTTTCCTATTAACATTTATGTTAGGAATTGAGCAACACATAGCTCAAGGGGCAAATTTAATATTTTTTATACCAACATCAATAGTGGCTATAATAGTAAATTTTAAAAATAAAAATATAGATTTAAAACTTGCAACAATAATTTCCATTTTTGGAGTATTGGGAGCTATAGTTGGTGCCAATTTAGCAATATATACAAATGTAAAAGATTTAAAGAAATATTTTCGGAATTTTTTTAGCAATTATTGCTATTCATGAAATATATTCCATTATAAAAGAGTATATTAATTCTAAAAATAAAGCATAATAAAATTAGGCAAAATAAAATCAAATAGAGGTGGTAAAATGAAATTTGTAAAAGGTATGTTTATTGGTGGATTAGTAACAACAGGAATAATGATGATGTATTTAGAAAACGAGAACAAAGCAAAAAGAAAAATGATAAAAAAGGGAAAACAGTTTGCAAAAAAATTAGGAGTAATTTAATTAAAAAGTAAAATTTATTACGGAAATATAACATTGAGCATGTAAAAGCATGCTCTTTTTGCTTTTTGAAATGAAAATGTAATAAAGATTTAATAAGATAGAAAAAAACTGATAATAATTTATGCCCTAAGAATATGTTATATTACTTTATAAATCTATAAAAGCAGATATTGATTGAACGTTTATATTTATATAAAATATAAGTAATTATTATATTAAAGAAGGGAAAATTATTATGGAACAGTTTAAAAAACAAAAAGGTGTAACAATGATAGCTTTAGTAGTAACTATTGTAGTGATGCTTATAATAGCAAGTATAATGGTTGCAACTTTTTCTGGTAAAAGTGGGATGGTAGATAAAGCTACAGATTCACAAATAATGACAGAGTTATCACAATTACAAGATACATTAAATTCTAAAAGAGCAGAAGGAGAAGGAAAAAGATTAAAATCAGGTGATTATTCTGGAGAATTAAGCAATAAAGATTTGCAAGACAATAATATAATTAGTTCAGATAAATATTTAACACAATTAAATATAAGGGTTGGTTTGGTGAATCTAAAAGAATTAAATGTTACTTCTAATTTGGGAAATAATCAAACAACATATACTGAAAACGAATATGAAAGACTTACTAGCTTTACAGATGTTTTTGCTTTGAACTTATCAAATAATACTTTATATTATGTAAGAGATGGAAAAATATGGAGTTTAAAAGGCGATGTTAATGAAAATGATTTAATAAGCAAAGTTGAAAGTGACAAAATACAAATTACAGCCGTTCCTAATAATGATACATGGACAAATAAAGATGTTAAAGTGACAATAGAGTATGGAAATAGTTTAACAAATAAGACCTATAAATTATCAGATGAAGCTGAAAATACAGTCACAGAAAATAAGGTTGAAAGAGCAATATCTAGTAATACTCAAATTATTGCTGAAGCAAAAAATGGAAATAAAGCTGTTACAGAAAAATATACAGTAAAAAATATTGATAAAGAAGCTCCAAAAATTATATTAAAAAATACTGGTGATAAAATGCTAAAAGATGGAACGGCAACGATAAAAATACAAGTTAATGTAAATGATGAGGGAGGAAGTCAACTAGCAAGTCAAAAATATGGTTGGTCATCAAGTAAGGATGTTGAACCAACAGGAGAAGATTGGAAAGATGTAACAGATGATGAAATAACAAAAAAAGTAACAGAATTGGGAGATTGGTATTTGTGGGTTATTGCTACAGATAATGCCTCAAATAAAACACAGCAGGTACTAAAATGCAGTATAACTGAAGGAATTGCTAAAATTGTAGAAACAAATGTTATATATCCAAGTGTTCAAGATGCAATAGAGCAATGTTTAAAAGATGGAACAAAAGCTACAATACAATTGTTAAGAGACACAGAAGAAACATGCAATGTGTACTCAGGACAAAATATAACCTTAGATTTAAACGGAAATACAATAAGTAATAATTTATATAATATGTGTACAATAGAAAATAATGGAACATTAAGTATAATAGATTCATCAACTGATGAAAATAAAATAGGAAAAATAACAAGTGAAAATAATATTGCAATAAAAAATAATGAAGGAGCAACTATAATTTTAGGTTCAGATGATAGTGATGTAAGCATTATAAGACCAGAAATAATAGGACAAATAAATGGGATTTTAAATGATGGAACATTTAACTTTTATGATGGTATAATAAAAGCAAATAAAGCAATTAAAGGTGATGTAACAGCTACACCTACTGATTATAGTGCAATAACAACAGTAGAAGATAATGGTGAAGTTGCAATTTTAGGAAGACTTGCGGATTATTCAGCAAGAATTGGGCATATTTATTATTCAACTTTACAAGAGGCTGTTGATAAAGCAAAAGAAAATGACATTATTTATTTGGTAATTCCAAATGAATTACAAGAGACATTAATAATAGATAGTACAAAAAATGTGACAATAAATTTAGATGGTAAACAAATTACCAGTCATGCAAGTGAATATGCTATAAAGAATAGTGGAAAACTTAATATTGTTTCTAGAGAAGGAGAAACAATTAAAACAGCTTTGATACTTAATACTTCAGATAGTACAATTTATAATGATAAGGATGCACAACTAACTATAAATGATGTGAAGATTCAGACAACAAAAGGTGGCTATTATTCTAGTGGTAAATATTATAGAAAATCAACAATATACAATGCAGGTAAGTTAGTAACAAATGAAAATACAGAGGTATTAGCTACTAATGGCTATAGTTATGCTATATACAATGAGGGAACATATATATGCAATAGTGTAAATATTTCAACAGGTGAGTATGGCATTTATAATAAATTAGGAATAACACAGATATCAAACATTGCTATTACAAAATCAATTTGTAATGAGAATGGAAATTTAGAAATAATGGGCGGAACAATTAATGCAGATTTACAAAATTATAGTGAAAAAGAAAGTGTTATATCTGGAGGTAATATTAGCAGATTATATAATAGAGAAAATGGAAATTTGACTATAGAAGCGGGAACAATTTCTTATATAGAAAATTATTCTTCAAAAGACTTTGATATAAATAATGCTACAATTGGTAATATTATAAATTATAAAGAAGGAACTGTTAATTTAAATAATATTAAAGGCTCTAATGGATTGACAAATAGAGGAACAGGAATTGTAAATATTATTAATTCAACAAGATCAAATGTATCATTTGAAGGTTCTGGAAATATTTTTATAGAGAATTCAACTATAAATAATATAAATAATAAAAATAGTGCAACTGTATATATTAAGTCAGGAAATGTTTTAAATGGAATAACAAATTCAGGAACAGGTACTATACAATTGGGAGAAGATGATGATAAAGAACCAAATACAGTTCCTGAAATAAATGGAAAAATTAATATGAATTCTGGAATATTAAACTTTTATGATGGAAAAATAATTGGAAATCCACCTGTTTTTGCAAATTCTATAAATATTCCAAAGGATTCTGAGATTATAAGTAATATGGAAAATAACAATGAAGTATGGACATTAACAAAACAAATACCAGATATAGCTTCTATTACAAAAGATGGAAAAGTTGTTACATATAAAAAAATGCAAGATGCAATAGATGCCTGCATTGATGGTGAAGAAACAAAAATAACTGTTTTAAGAAATCAAATTTCTCCAGAAGCATTAAATATTTCAAAAGAAAAAATTATAAATATAGATATGGCAGGCTTTTCAATTACAACTTTAGTAAATAGCTATATAAATAATAATGGTAATTTAACTATTGAAGGTGGCGGAACATTTATAAGCTCTATTGGAAATATAATCACCAATAATGAGGGTGCAAATTTAAAAATAGATGGGGCTTCATTTAATGTGAAAAAGTCTGGTAACAGTGTTGTACAAAATTCAGGACTTCTTCAAATACTTAGTGGAAATATAAGTGCAGTAAGTAAAACAATTGACAATAAAGGAGAAGGAACTATTAAAATGACAGGAGGAACAGTAAATGCTTCAACATATGCAATATATAACACAAGTAGTAGTAAGGTAGAAATAGAGGGAGGAACAGTACAAGCAACATATTATTATGAGGGTTATAGTGCGATATATAACAATACAGAAAATGGAGTAGTAGAAATAAAAGGAGGACTTGTAACAAATCAAGGAAAGGCAATAGAAAATAAAAAAGGAA
>FR898621.1 GCA_000437215.1 Clostridium sp. CAG:440 | reverse complement strand
TGGGAATTCCCATACCCTTAAATTTTTAGAAAGGAGATTTCAAATTATGAGAATAAGAAATAATAAAGTTAATGTATTTTTAAGTGATGATGAGAAGTTTATTTTAAAAAGAGATTCTTCAAAATTAAATTTATCTCAGTCTGAATATATTAGAAATTTAATTATAGGATATGAGATTAAATTTCCAGAAGTTAAAGAAGAACCAAAGCCTAAAAAAGAAGAATATATTATAGAAAATATTGTTAAAGCACTAGAAGAAAATATTAATTGCTTAATCAAAGTAAAAAATAAATTTCATCATCTTGGATATTTTGAAGATGAACAGGCAATTGGAACTAAAATCGAATTTTTAAAGACACAAAATAATACGCTAAAAAAATATATACCTCATATTGAAAATTATAAAGACAATGCCAACTAAGCATTGTCTTTTAATAATAATTTATGGTTATCAAAGTGATAAAACTTATTACATATTTCATTTATTTTTTCATTATGTGTAGCAATTATTAATGTTTTATCTTTAAAGTGTTTTAATATAAAATCCACTACAATTTCTTCAGTATGTTTATCTAAATTAGATGTAGGCTCATCTAAAATATAAACATCTTTTTCCATTAGATAACTTCTTAAAATATTTATTCTTCTTTTTTGACCAGTTGAAAGTTTTAATCCTTTTTCACCAACTATGGTATATATTCCATCTTCAAACATTAGAATTTCATCTAGTTCTAATTCTTTTAAATAATTTATTATTTTTTCATCTGAAATACTCTTATCTAAACATAAATTTTCTTTTATAGTCATATTAAATAATTCTATTTCTTGACTTACAACTCCTATGTCAAGTCTATAATCTCTCATATTATTTTCATCTATTTTAGCATTTCCTTTATAAGTAGTTATATTTCCTAAAATCAAGTTGATTATAGATGTTTTTCCTTGACCAGACTTCCCAGTTATTGAAATTTTATCTTTATTTTTTATTACCATATTATCAACTTTAATATTAAAATTAGATTCTTTATATTTTAAAGCTATATTTGATAATTCTATTTTATTAAAATTAGTTAATAATTCTCTTTCATCTAATTTACTAAATAATTGAATACATTTTTTCTTTAATGCTTTTAATTCAAATCCACTAACAATTGTTCCAGATAATTCATCAAATATAAATCCCATTTCTAAATAAATAGATATATAAAATGTAATTATTCCTAGTGTATCAATTCCATTAGATAAATCTATAACTGCCTTTATAATTGCTAATGCAAATGGTATCACTATTAAAATGTTTCTTATTAATTCTTCTAATGAATAGCATTTAACATACTTGTTTTGTTTTTTATAACATTCGTTTCCTTCTTTTGATATGATTTTTTCAAAATATTTGTTATCATTTAATGCTTTAACAGTTCTAATATTACTAATAAAGTCTTGATATACAGATGAATACTCATATTCTTTATCATATAAATCTTCAACATGTTTATTTGATTTTTTTAATATGTATACACTTATCATAACACATAAAATACTTAATACTAACGATGTTACAAATAAAATTTTTGATTGTTGAAATACAGTAAGAAAGAAAAATCCAAAAGATAATAATATTCCTATATATTCTGCACTAAGAATCTTTTTAACTAACTCAGATATCTTTTCTATTATATTCTCTAAATATCCTGTTTGGTACTTAGATAAAGTTTCTACAGGCACTTTAGTTAATTTTTTGTAGTATTCTAAATATTGAACATTAGAGTAATCATATAAATAATTATCCATAACTTTTCTCTCTAAATATAACACAAAACATCTAACTGATTTAGAAGCAATAAATATCGAAGCAACAATTACTGCTTTTTCAATAGTAAAAGGCATTGTTAAAAAAAGAGCAAAAGTATAAGGAATAACGTAGTAAATAAAATCTAAAAAGGCCTCAATAAACAAGCATAAAGCAACTTTTTTCCTGTCTAATAATCCAAATATAAAATTAATGTTGTTTTTTTTCATCTTAATCTACTCCACATATTATTTTCTTACAAATAAATTATACTATATTTAGACATTTTTTTCTATACTCCCTTGAAAATATCTAATAAAATGATATAATAAATCTATCAGAGAGATTTAATCAAATCTTATAGTCTTAATTTCGTAAACGTGTATAGTTAAGGCTCCAATTAGAACACAGAAATAGCAGTGGATGTAACGCTCTTACAACACTGCTATTTTAGATTTTATCACTATATTATTACATTGGTTTCTAATTAAAACAAATAATTTAATTTATTAACTGCATCATATTTTTGCTTATTTGAACTATGTAAATATATTTGTGTGATTACAATCTTTTAATATTTTTTACAAGACTAGATATTTTTTCAATTATGTTCTCTAAATAACCTGTTTGATATTTTGATAGTGTTTCAACTGGAACTTTTGTTAATTTTCTATAATATTCTAAATATTGAACATTAGAATATTCATATAAATAATTATCCATTTAAAATTAATTATTTTTAATTCTACCATAATCTTTTCATATATTGTATAAAAGTTTTAGAATTATTATACTATAAAACAACAAAATTTCACATATTTTTATTAAAATTTAATCAAATTGCATATATTTTCATAATTGTAATAAAATTTTGTGAATATTTTTTTAATTTGTTGAAAAACTGTGAAAGTAATGGTATATTTAGTAAAAATACTAATTTGCATATGAATATTTATCCAATTTCAGATAATAATACTCAAAGATTAAGTGTTGACAGATTTAAGCATACACTGAGCCAGGAGAACTTTATCAATATATTGGAATTTGATTTTAAACCATATGAAATGTGAAAATAAATATATTATAGAAACTTAATTGAAATAAATAGGGGAAAAATTATGAACAAAGAGAAGTTAGGAAAAAACGCAATATTTTTAATTGCAAGTGATTTAATATATACGATAACAGCATTATTTGCACAAACATTTTTAGTAGCATATTTACTAAAAATAACAAATGACAATATAACACAAGTATCATTATATTATATGATTATTAACTTTATACATGCAATGGGTTCTATATTCATTGGTAAATTTATAAAAAACGGAAAATATAATAAAGCAAAAATATTATCTTTAGGAATAATAATAAGAGCAATATTTATTTTATTTATAGTATTATTAGGGAATAAATTATCAAATATGTTTGTAATAGTTGCAATATTTTGTGGTATATCAGAAACATTATATTGGTCAGCTCATGAAATAATATTTGTAGAAATAACTAATAATGAAAATAGGAAAAGTTATATGGCAACAAAGAAAATAGCAAGTACAATAGTAAATATAGTTGCACCTATCATATTAGGGTCAACAATAGAATTATACTCTTTTACAAAAATTGCAATATATGTTTTAGCATTGTCAATAATTCAAATAGTTTTGTCTTTTCAAATAAAAATAGATAGCAAAGTTAATGTTAAAACAACAAAATTTAGTTTGAAAAATTACATAAATACAATAAAAACAAAAAAAGGATTAAAAGTACATAAATACTATAAATCAAATTTATTATATGGAATAGTAGAAGATCCTATGAAGACGCTAGTAACGATTATTACAATAATGACATTTAAAACATCTTTAAATTTAGGAATTTTAACAACTATTTTTTCAATTTTTCAAATTGCAGTTATGTATTTATATAAAAAATTTTATAATAAGAGTAATGCAAAATATATATTATTTGCAGTTTCTAGCTTGATTTTTATAGGAGCTATGGGATTAGTTATTGATATAGATAAAATAACTTTAATAATTTATAATTTTGCTTGTACAACAGGATTATGTATTTTTGATGCAATATATAACACACAAAAAGGGGATTTAATAAAAGAATGCAACATTGAACAGTATGATGTAGAACATGTAATGTTTAACTCAATTTTAACATGTTCATCAAGATTTATTGGATTTTCTTTAATATTAATTGTAGGAATAATAGATAATATGGTATTTTTTAAGGGATTATTAGCGGTTATAGCCATATTGGTTTTGATTTATTCTAGAATAATTATAAATATGGAAGAGAAGAAGACAATGAAAAATTAAACAATAATTAAATTATAATGTATAAAATTATTAAAATAAAAATTAAAATTCCCCCAGCATATCTGGGGGATAATTATTTATTCTTCTATTTTTGTTATTAAAATTATAGTATACTTGTCTTTTTTTAATTAGAAACATATTCATAAAATTCTTTCCAACTTTTAACTCTTGGTATATTTGAATATTTGTTATATGGTGTATCCATTAAAATAGTTGTTATACCATTGGAAATACAATCATTACATATATTAACTGAATCATCAATCATAATATCAATATTATGCTCAATACATTTTAAAGATTTAGCATGTTTGTCATAAGCATTTGTTAAAATTAAGTTATCATAATAAATATTATTTTTATCAAGCCATTTTTTTGTCATATTGTAAGGATCTGTATATTCTCCATTATCTCTTCCTGTAATAATATAAATAAAATGACCATCTTTATGTAATTTATCTATATATTCTTTAGCACCTTCAATAACTCCTAAATTTTGAGCCATTCTTTCTATATTCTTTTTATAAAAAGTAAGTTCTTCATTTTCGGTCCAATCAAACATACCATTTCTAATATAGTCAGCATTTTTGTTTATTACGCCTGAATTTCTTAAGGTTTTATCATGCAATAAATATTCTTTTAGTAAAGTATCGTTAAAGTTTGATATTACATTATCTATATCTATTCCTATTTTCATTTAATCAACTCCAAATCTTATTATTAAGCATGTACCCGTATATATCACAATAATTTATTTTACACTATATGAAAAATTTTTATTTAATTCAAATTTGTCAGATATATTTTGGGTAGTATCAAACTCAATATTATTATTATTTATTATTTTAAATTCAAAAATTGCATTTGTATCTTTTATAGATGTACCACCAGCGTAAATTTCTTCTTTGCTTGCATTACACGTTAAGGTGTTATTTTCTATTACATATGTACCAGTGTTTATTTTTGCTCGTAAATCGGTTATTGTAGATTGCATCCCAATAGCATTTTCTTTAAGATCATCAATTTCTTTGTTAGATTCCTTTTTAGTTATATAAATATAATAAGTCATAATAATAATAACAATAATAGCTAATATTAGAAAGAAAGTTGATAAAATTATTTTTAAAGATTTTTTTTCTTCCATTATTTCACTTCCTCTTTAATAAGAATATAAAAAAATTTTATCATTTTAATTTTACTTTAGCAAGTAATCATATTTAATATTGTAAAAAATAAAAAATTAATATATAATATTTTTCAAGGAGAGATAAATATGAACCTAGAAAAAATAAATGAAATACTAGCCAATAAGCATGTATTGTTGGTAATAATAACAATAATAATATCAATAGTAATATTAAAAGTAAAAAGTAGAATTTTTAACAAAGCAATAAAAAAGGTGGAAAAGACAAGAGATAAAGGTTATAGGAAAGTAATTACATATATAAAACTTACAAATCATATAATTAATTATATTATTATAATAATTGCAACATTATTTGTTTTACAATTATTAGGATTCAATGTAAGTTCAGTCATAGCGGGAGTTGGAATTGTGTCAGCAATAGTAGGACTATCACTTCAAGATGCATTAAAAGATATTATTATGGGATTTAATATTATAATAGATAGTTATTTTTCAGTAGGGGATGTTATAAAAATAGATGATGTTGAAGGAAAAGTAGTAGAACTTGGAGTAAAATCTACAAAATTAAAAGATGTAAATACAGAAAATGTTTTGGTAATTGCAAATAGAAATATAGTTAAAGCATTAAGATTATCAGAACAATTAATTATCGACATACCAATTCCATACGAGGAAAAAACAGACAAAATAGAAACTATAATAGACAAAATTGTTTTGCAAATAAAAGAAAATAAAGAAATAAGAGATGCAAAATATCTAGGAATAAATGAATTTGCGGATTCAGCAGTTATATATAGAGTGATGATTTGGTGCCAACCAGAGCAAAAGTTGCCTTTAAAAAGATATGCATTAAGAATTGTAAAAACAACATTAGATGAAAACAATATAACAATACCATACACACAAATAGATATACACCAAAAGTAAAAAATTTACATCTTTGATTTAATTGACAAAAAATATTATAAATGTTAATATAAATACATAAAAAATAAAAGGAGATTGTTATGGAAGAAAATAAGGAAAAAGTTGAAAACAAAGAAGAAAGTGTAAAAGAAGCAGAAGTTGTAACAAACAATGAAACTGTACAAGAAAAAAAAGTAAATTCATATGCACTTGCAAGTTTTATATGTTCATTAGTTGGATTATTAGTATGTGGATTACCATTAGGAATAGCAGCAGTGATAACAGGTGGTTATGCATTAAATTCATATAAAGAAGAAAAAGAAAATGGAAAATGGATGGCAGTTACAGGATTGGCATTGGGAATTATAGATATTGTATGTGTAATAATTTATTTATCAACAGCATATAACGGATAAAAATAAAATATAGCGTAAGAGAAATCTTACGTTTTTTTTATTTTAGAAAAAATTCACAAAAAATTCACAATTTTTTTAGCAAAAGGTATTGACAAGTGCTAAAAATGGTTATAATATATATTAAGTTAGCAATCGAACAAAAAGAGTGCTAAAAGGGGTGGTAAAATGCTAGATGATAGAAAAAAGAAAGTATTACAAGCAATTGTAGAAGAGTATATAAATACAGCAGAACCAGTAAGCTCTAATGCATTAACAAATAATTATGGACTAAATTATAGTAGTGCAACAATAAGAAACGAAATGGCTGACTTAGAAAAAAAAGGCTATTTAGACAAAACACATACATCTTCAGGAAGAATACCATCAGAAAAAGGCTATAGGTACTATGTAGACGAATTAATGAAAGATGACGACATAAGTTTAGAAGAAATAAAATACATTAGTTCAAAATTAGAAACAAAAGTAAATGAAATAGAAGAACTAACAAAAATAGCAGCAAATACAATTTCTGAAGTAACACATTATACAACACTATCAATAGGACCAAAAAATGATGAACAAATAATAGAAGAAATAAAATTTGTTCCATTAGGACAAAGAATGATAATGGCGGTAATACTAACAGAATCAGGATTAGTAAAAGAAACAATAATAAAATTTGATGAGGACATAACTGAAAAACAAGTAGAAACAGTAAATTATATGTTTAATCAAAAACTAAAAGGAAAACCATTAGAAACAATAAAAGGACCATTAGAAGATTACTTATTTGATGAAATGACATACAGTGTAAATGTAATAAAACCAATAATAGAGCAAATAAAAAAAGTAATAGAAGAAGACAGTAAAATATATTTAGAAGGAACAAATAAATCATTTGACTTACCTGAATTTAATAGCCTAGAGGTCGCAAAAAACTTTGTAAATGTATTAGACACAAAAGAGTTGATGCAAGATATGTTAAATTCGGGATTTGCACAAGATATAAATGTGTATATAGGAAATGAAAACGAAAAAGATGAGCTAAAGGATTTTAGTATTGTAACATTTAAACACAAAGTAGGAAACAAAGACTTAGGAACAATAGGAATAATAGGACCTAAAAGAATGGACTACTCTAAAGTAATTTCAGTAATGAAATATATAAGTAAAAAACTAGATGAAAACAATCAAAATAATTAAAGAAAAGAGGTAAACTATGTCAGAAAAGAAAAAGGAAGAAAAAAATGAAAATATAAAACAAGAAGAAAAATTAGAAAAAAAGCAGGAAACAAAACGAGAAACAAAACCAGCTAAAGAAAAAGAACTTGAAGAATTAACAGACAGATATAAAAGAGTACTTGCAGAATTTGAAAACTACAAAAAAAGAAGTCAAAAAGAAAGAGAAAGCTTATATAACTCAATACTTGCAGACGTTGTAGAAACAATGTTACCAGTATTAGACAATTTAGAAAATGCAGCAAAAGTAGAAACTAAAGATGAAGATTATAAAAAGGGAATAGAACTTGTGTTAAAACAATTTAAAGATGTATTAAAATCAAAAGGAGTAGAAGAAATAAAAACAGTAGGAGAAACATTTGATCCAGAATTACACGAAGCAGTTAGTAGCATCCAAGATGAAAATTTAGGCGAAAAAGAAATAGCACAAGAATATAGAAAAGGCTACAAAATAGGAAGTAAAGTTATAAGACATTCTATGGTTGTAGTTGCAAATTAAAAAAGTTATTAAATTTTAAAATATAAATTAAAGAGGAAAGACCTCAAAAGAAAGGAAGTATAAAATTATGGGAAAAATTATAGGAATTGACTTAGGAACAACAAATTCATGTGTAGCTGTTATGGAAGGAGGAGAGCCAGTTGTTATACCAAACGCTGAAGGTAACAGAACAACACCATCAGTAGTAGCATTTTCAAAAAATGGAGAAAGATTAGTAGGACAAATAGCAAAACGTCAAGCTGTTACAAATCCAGATAATACAGTTATATCAATAAAAAGAAAAATGGGAACAGCAGACAAAGTTAAAATAGAAGGTGATACATTTACACCACAAGAAATATCTGCAATGATATTACAAAAATTAAAAGCAGATGCAGAAAATTATTTAGGACAAAAAGTAACACAAGCAGTTATTACTGTTCCAGCATACTTTAATGACAGCCAAAGACAAGCAACAAAAGATGCTGGTAAAATTGCAGGACTAGAAGTATTAAGAATAATCAACGAACCAACAGCAGCAGCACTTGCATATGGAATGGATAAAGAACAAGATCAAAAAATATTAATATATGATTTAGGTGGAGGAACATTTGATGTATCTATACTAGATATTGGTGATGGAGTATTCGAAGTTTTAGCTACAAATGGTAATACACATTTAGGTGGAGATGACTTTGATGAAGCAATAATTAATTATTTAGTAGATGAATTCAAAAAATCAAATGGAATTGATTTAAAAACAGATAAAATGGCAATGCAAAGACTAAAAGAAGCAGCAGAAAAAGCAAAAATAGAGCTATCTGGAGTTCAACAAACACAAATTAACTTACCATTTATAACAGCAGATTCTACAGGACCAAAACATTTAGACATAACACTTACAAGATCTAAATTTGAAGAATTAATTCATGATTTAGTAGAATCAACAGTAACACCAGTAAACAATGCATTAAAAGATGCTGGATTAAGTGTAAATGATATACACAAAGTATTATTAGTTGGTGGATCTACAAGAGTTCCAGCTGTTCAAGAACTAGTAAAAAGATTAATAGGAAAAGAGGCAGATAAAGGAATAAATCCAGATGAATGTGTTGCAATTGGTGCAGCAATTCAAGGTGGTGTTCTTTCAGGAGATGTAAAAGATTTAGTATTATTAGATGTAACACCATTATCACTAGGAATTGAAACATATGGAGGAGTATTTACAAAATTAATAGAAAGAAACACAACAATACCAACTAAAAAATCACAAATATTCTCTACAGCAGCAGATGGTCAAACATCAGTAGAAGTACACGTATTACAAGGTGAAAGAGAAATGGCTGCATATAATAAAACATTAGGAAGATTCCAATTAACAGGAATACCAGCAGCACCAAGAGGAGTACCACAAATTGAAGTAACATTTGATATAGATGCAAATGGTATAGTACATGTATCTGCAAAAGATATGGCAACAGGAAACAGCCAAAATGTATCAATAACAGCATCAACAAATCTTACAGATGAAGACATAGATAAAGCTGTAAAAGATGCAGAGGCACATGCTCAAGAAGACAAAAAGAAAAAAGAAGAAATTGAAGTTAAAAATAATGCTGAAAGTTTAGTATATAATAGTGAAAAAACATTAGGAGAATTAGGAGATAAAATAAGTGCAGAAGAAAAAGCAAAAGTAGAAACAGAAATAGATAATACTAAAAAAGCATTAGAAACAAACGACACAGAAAAAATTAAAGAAGCTACTGAAAAATTAACAAAAGTATTCTATGAAATGAGTGAACAACTATACAAAAATGCAAATCCAAATGGAGCACAAGGTGCAGATGCTAGCCAAGAAGGACCAAAAACAGATGAAAATGGAAATGTATATGATGCAGACTATAAAGTAGAAAATGGAGATGACAAATAAAATTTAATAAAAACTTCGTCTTACTTTGTTAAGCTACGAAGTTTTTACTTTAATTAAAAAAGAATATGGTTACCATCCAAAAAAAATATGTTAATTTTTTTTGGATGGAGATAGACCAAGTGAATTGGAGTGAAAGGAAAAGATGGCAGGAAAAAGAGATTATTATGAGGTATTGGGTGTTGATAAAAATGCAACAGATGAAGAATTAAAAAAGGCATATCGTAAACTTGCAAAAAAATATCATCCTGATGCTAATCCAGACAATAAGGAAGAAGCAGAAGCCAAATTTAAAGAAGTAAACGAGGCATATGAGACATTATCAGACTCACAAAAAAGAAAAATGTATGATCAATTTGGACCTGATGGACCACAAGGGTTTGGAGGAGGCCAAGGACCATTTGGGCAGGGAGGATATTATTCTTATACAGGTTCTGGTTTTGATGGCTTTTCTGATTTTGGCGACTTAGGAGATATATTTTCATCATTTTTTGGTGGTGGATTTGGAGGAAAAACAAGAAGACCAACTAATGGACCAAAAAAAGGTGCAGACTTAAATTTACATATGGATATTACATTTGAAGAATCATTTTTAGGGGTAGAAAAACAAGTAATAATAAATAGAAATGAAGAATGTACTATATGTCATGGAACAGGTGCAAAACCTGGAACAAATCCAATGAAATGTCCAGAATGTAATGGTACTGGTCAAATAAGACAAGTCCAAAAAACAATATTAGGTCAAATGCAAACAACAAGAACATGTTCTACATGTCATGGAACAGGTGAAGTAATAAAAGAACCATGTGATAACTGCCGTGGAAAAGGAACAGTTAGAAAACAACCTAAAATAAAAGTAAAAATTCCAGCAGGTATTGATAATGGTCAAACAGTTGTGCTAAGAGGAGAAGGCGAACCAGGACAAAAAGGTGGACCAAAAGGAGACTTATATATTACAGTTGGAGTAAAAAAACATAGTATTTATTCTAGAAAAGGAAATAATGTATTATGTGATATTCCAGTTACAATTACTCAAGCTACATTAGGAGCAGAATTAGAAATTCCAATGTGTGATGGAAGTAAAGAAAAATATAAAATACCAGAAGGCACACAAACAGGAACAAAATTTAGCATAAGAAATAAAGGATTTAAAACAATAAATGGATCTTCACAAGGAGATTTTATATTTACAGTAAATGTTCAAACACCAAAAAGACTAACGAAAGAACAAAGAGAATTATTAGTTGAGCTTGCAAAAACAATGAATGAACAACCACCTGTAAAGAAAAAAGGAATATTTGGATAAATAAAAAAATACTTTTTGGTTAAAATATTTATGGTGATAAAAATGTTTAAACCGAAAGGTATTTTTTATGAAAAAGAAATAGAAAATTATGAGCTAGGAAAATATTTATTAAAAAAATATGAAGATACACCCAAAGTAATTATAGAAAATCATAACAATATAGAAGAAATGAGAAAAAGGCAAAATAAAGACTTTATGGATATGAAAAGAAATTTAATAATAGGTGTAAGAAAGACACATAACTTTGTGCCAAACCATAAAACATCAGACTATTTGGTGCCATATACATCTTCTGGATGTACAGCAGCTTGTATGTATTGTTATTTAGTATGTAATTACAATAAATGTGCATATTTACGACTATTTGTAAATAGAGAAAAAATGTTAGATAAAATAATAAAAACAGCTCAAAAATCAGATAAAGCACTAACATTTGAAATAGGTAGCAATAGTGACTTAATATTAGAAAATACAATAACAAATAATTTGCCATGGACAATAGAAAATTTTAAAAATACTCCAAATGGAAGACTAACATTTCCAACAAAATTTGATATGGTAGATGATATATTAAATGTAGATCATAATGGAAAAGTTACAATAAGAATGAGTGTAAACCCAGAAGAAATAATAAATAAAGTAGAATTTGGAACATCTAGGTTAAAGGGAAGAATAGAAGCAATAAACAAGCTAAAAGAAGCTGGTTATGAAATAGGAATATTGATAGCACCAGTAATAATGGTAGAAAATTGGAAAGAATTATATTTAAAATTAATACAAGAATTAGAAAGCAAGTTAAGCCCCAAAGTAAAAAAAGATGTTTTTTTTGAAATAATATTTATGACATATAGTTTTGTTCATACAAAAATAAATGAAGAAGCATTTCCAAATGCTATTAATCTATACAATAAAGAAATAATGACAGGAAGAGGAAAAGGAAAATATATGTATAAAGCAGATTTAAGAAAAGATGGGGAAAGTTATTTAAGAGAGCAAATGAAAAAATATTTTCCAAACAATGAAATAATGTATGTAGTATAAAACTGAAGACTAGAAAAAATTTACAAATCTCTAGTTTAATTATATATTCTGTGAAGGGCAAGTGGGGACCGTTTTAGAAAATGTATGAGGTACGAATTACATTTTCTTATAATGGGGAGCCCTGGGAAGAATATATAATTAAACTAAAGCTGTTAATTTTCTAGCTTCTTTTTTTTTATAATCTATTTTCTTTTTAGTTAAATCATGGTAAAATAATGCTATAAAATAAAAGGAAAGAAGAAAATGATAAAAAGAATAATAATAAACTTAATAGCAATAATAATTACAATAATAGTAATGATATTTGGCTATTATATGATAATGGACATAGAAACAAAAATACCACAAAAAGCAAATGAAAGTTGTGATATTGAGACAAAAGAATTTATGTCTAGAAAAATATTTATAATAAAACCTAAAACAGAACAACTAAGTAAAAAAGTAATATTATATTTTCACGGAGGAGCATATGTGGCAGAAGCAACAACCTTACACTGGGATTTTTTAGAAAAGCTTGCCAATGATACAAAATCAACAATAGTAATGCCAGACTATCCATTAACTCCTAAATATACATATAAAGATGTGTTTAATATGGTAGAACCATTATATAAAGAAATAATATCAAAAGTTGATGCGAAAAATTTAGTAATGATGGGGGATTCAGCAGGAGGTGGAATAACACTTGCACTTGCAGAAAAAATAAGTCAAAATAATATACAATTACCATCAAAAACAATTCTAATATCACCATGGCTAAATGTAACACTTACAAATGAAAAAATAAAAGAAGTGCAAAAAAATGATAAAGATTTAAACAAAGAAAAACTATTAATAGCAGGGATTTCATATGCAAGAGATGAAGAAGGAATGAAAAGCTATTTAGTAAACCCAATAAATGGGCCATTATCTAAGCTAAAAAATGTAATAATATATACAGGAACATATGATATATTAAATCCAGATACACATTTATTGCAAGAAAAAGCGAAAAAAGAAGGAATAGACATACAAATAAAAGAATATGAACAAGCACCACATATATGGATTATAAATAATATAAACAAACAAGACGAATTGCAATTAAAAGCATATCAAGATCTTGTATGTGACATACAATAAAAAATAACTTTGTACTAAAAGAAAGGTAAGTAAAATGAAAAAAGAAAATAGACTATATTGGAGAAAGCTTGACAATTCTGCCAAAATATTTCCAATATCAGCAGGAAAAAAATATAGTACAGTATTTAGGTTATCTGCTATTTTAAAAGAAAAGGTGCATCCAAAAATATTACAAAAAGCAGTATTAATGGCACTAGAAAAATACCAATCATTTAAAGTAAGAATGAAAGATGGATTTTTTTGGAACTATTTTGAAGAAAATTTAAAAGATCCAATAGTAGAAAAAGAACGTGAATACCCATGTAAATATATAAATCCTAAAACAAACAACAATTATTTATTTAAAGTAACATATTTCCAAAATAAAATAAATATAGACATATTTCATTCTTTAACAGATGGAAATAGTGGAACACAATTTTTTAAAGAAATAATTTATACATATTTAGAATTAACACATCCAAAAGAGTTTGAAGAAGAAATAAGAACAAGTAGAAAAATAGAATATGATTCAGAAGATAGCTACATAAAAAATTATGATAAAAAAGCAAAAACAAATGCATCATCAAAAAAAGCATATATATTAAAAGGAGAAAAAATAAAATTAGGAGCAGTTTCAGCAATACACGAAATAATAGATTCAAATGATTTAAAGGAAAAATGCAAAAAAAACAATTGTACAGTAACACAATATTTAAGTGCAGTACTAATTTATTCAATATATGAAGAAAATTATAAAAAAAATAATGGAAAAAAACCAATAAAACTATGTATACCAGTAAACTTAAAAAAATATTTCCAATCAAAAACAATATCAAACTTTTTTTCATATATCACATTAGAAGCACAAATACAAAAAGATAATTTAACAACATTTGATAAAATTTTAAAATTTGTAAAAGAAGATTTCAAAAAAAGATTAACACAAGAAGAAATAATAAAAACAATGTCAGCAAATGTAAAACTTGGAAACAATCCATTTGTAAGGGTTATACCATTATCACTAAAAAAAATATTGGTAAGACTTAGTTACATTGAAATTAGAAAATATACAACAATAACATTTTCAAATATTGGTAGAATTGGTATAATAGGTAAATACCAAAAATATATAGAAGACTTTTTCATGTTAATTGCGCCAGAGCCTGTAGAAAAAATAAAATGTTCAGCATGTACATATGAAAATGACATTGTATTTACATTTACATCAATTTTACAGGACAATAGTATAGAAAAAAGATTTTTTGAGTTTTTAACCCAAAATGGAATAAAAGTAAGAATAGAAAGTAATGGTGTTTTAGATGCTATATCCACAAAAAATTAATGCAAAAAATATGGACTTGATTATAAAAATATCAATAATAATATCAGTTTTTTTAGGAATATTTTTAGTATTTTTAAATAGAATGACAACTCCAAATATTCATTGGGCAGGGCTTTGCAATGCTGGAATTATATATATTTGGGTAACTGTTTTATATTCGATAAATAAAAACATAAATATTGCAGGACATGTTTTAATACAAACAATTGCAATATCGCTTTTAACAGTATATATAGATTATAAAACAGGTTTTAAAGCATGGTCTGTAAATTTATCAATTCCAATAATAATAATAATTGCAAATATAACAATGTTAATATTAACAGTAATAAGCCACAAAAAATATATAAAATATGCGGTGTATCAGTTGTTAATTGTTATAGTAAGTACAATACCAATATTTTTGGTATATGAAAATCTGGTACAAGATAAAACATTAAGTATTATTGCAACCACAATATCTGGAGTGAATTTAATATTAAGTTTAAGTCTAAGTGCAAAAGATATAAAAGAAGTAATTGTAAGAAAATTTCATATATAGAAAAGGAATGGAAAAATGAAAAATATAAAAGATTATAATTTAGAAGAATTAAAAGAAGAGCTAAAAAGCATAGGAGAAAAAACTTTTAGAGCAGAGCAAATTTTTAAATGGTTGTATCAAGATAAAGTAAAAAGTTTTGATGATATGACAAATTTGTCTTTGGAATTAAGAGAAAAACTAAAAGAAAATTATACTATATGTAATTTTAAAATATTAAAAAAACAAGAATCATCAGATGGAACAAAAAAATATTTATTTGATGTATTAGATGGTAATGCAATAGAAACAGTTTTAATGAGTTATCATCATGGTTATAGCATTTGTGTATCTTCACAAATAGGGTGCAAAATGGGCTGCAAATTTTGTGCTTCAACAGGAATTAAATTTGTAAGAAGTTTAACTAGTGGAGAAATAGTGGAACAAATTTTAGCAGTAGAACAAGATGAAAACATAAGAATTTCTAATATTGTATTTATGGGAATAGGAGAACCACTAGATAATTTTGATAATGTAATAAATGCTGTAAAAATTATAAATAATCCAAAGGGATTAAATATTGGCGCAAGACATATAAGTATTTCTACAAGTGGTTTAGTTCCAATGATATACAAACTAGCAGAGCAAAATACACAATGTACATTATCAATATCACTTCATGCAACAACAAATGAAAAACGTAGTAGTATGATGCCTGTAAATAATGCTTACAATATTGAAGAATTAATACAAGCATGTAAAGATTATATAAAGGTAACAAATAGAAGAATATCTTTTGAATATGCTTTAGCAAAAGATAATAATGATAATTTGGAAGATGCAAAAAGACTTGTAAAATTATTAAAAGGTATGTTATGTCATGTAAATTTAATTCCAATAAATAAAATAGAAAATGGAGAATATACAAAAAGTTCAAATGAAAATATTATTAAATTTAGAGATTATTTAAATGATCATGGAATTGTTGCAACAATTAGAAGGGAACTTGGTTCAGATATAGATGCTGCATGTGGACAATTAAGAAGAAAAAATTTAAAAGAAGAAAAATAAAAAGAAATACCCCCACCAAAAACATGGTGGGGGTTAAGGATTATTCCATAAAAGTATTGTTTATTGCAGCTGTCATCCATAGTCTGCCATCTGCCATTTCAATTGCTTTTACCGGAATTACAGGAGAACCAATCTGTTCTTCCATAATTTCCTGAGCTTCAGATATATCATTTGTGGATATAAAGCTCATTTCGATTACAGCACCATTGGAATTAAATTCTCCTTTTGCTACTGAAAGAACATTGTTTAGTGTCCTTTCAGGAGGGTAGTAATCCAATGAATAAAGATCAAGATACTGCCCCTCTTGAGTAATTGCCTCTTTTACAGAGATTTGTAAGTATGCTGCACGGTTAAATATTGTGCTTGCAACATACCGCTGAATAGTGTCTACATATCCTTGAGAATACTCATCTCTGTTAGCAGCCATTTCATGTTCAGCCACTAAAGCTGCATCAACAATATCTTCTTCACTAATAAGAAGAACTCCATTTGGTGTTTCATAAGAAATTGGATAAATGGAAGATGTACTACTTGACGAACTACTATCAGATTTTGTCAAAAAACCAGATGATTTTGGTTCTGAGTCTGCTGCCGAGCTTTGGGATTTCGCTGCAGCATTTAATGTGTCTTGGGACTTAAAAAGTCCACGTATGGTGTAAACCATACTCAAGATAAGTGCTGCTGCTCCTATAAGCATCAGTATACCTTTTACTGTCTGGACGATCCGTATAATGTTTTTGTTCATTTAAAAAACTTCCTTTCTATAATTGGTTATTTACCGATACTTTATTATACCACATTTTTTAGTATTTGTAAAATATATCATAATGTGATATAATAAAAAACGTTAAAATAAATAAAAGGAAGTAATAATATGAAAAAAATAGAATTATTAGCACCAGCTGGGTCATTTGAAAAAGCAAAAATAGCATTTTTATACGGAGCAGATGCAGTATATTGTGGTACATCATCGTTATCATTAAGGACAAGAGCAGACATGAAAGATGATGATTTAGTAAACACGATAAAATATGCTCATAAAATTGGAAAAAAAGTATATGTAACAATTAATATATTTGCATGGGATGAAAAATATGAAGAAATAATAAATATGGCAAAAACATTAGAAGAGCTAAAACCAGATGGTGTAATAATAGCAGATGGAGGGATAATGGAGGTATTTAAAAAATATGCACCAAGTATTCCAATAAATGTAAGTACACAAGCCAATATTGTAAGTTTACATGATTGCAATTTTTGGTACAAAAATGGTGGAAAAAGAATGATAATGGCAAGAGAACTTAACAAAAATCAGCTAAAATATATAATGGAAAACAAGCCAAAAGATATGGAAGTAGAAATATTTATACATGGAGCAATATGTTTTGCGTTTTCTGGAAGATGTTTTTTAAGTGATTTTTTAGCATGTAGGAGTGCAAATTTAGGAGATTGTGCACAAAGCTGCAGATGGAGCTATAATTTATATGCAGAAGAAAAAAATAACCCAGGTGAACTTATGCCAATAGAAACAAATGAGTATGGAACAAGCATATTTTCTTCAAAAGATTTATGCCTAATAAAAGAAATACCAGAAATAGTAGATATGGGAGTAGATAGCTTAAAAATAGAAGGAAGACTAAAAACAGAATACTACTTAGCAAGTGTAATAAATGCATACAGAAATGCAATTGATGACTATATAAAAAATCCTAAAAATTATGATTATACAAAATATTTAAAAGAACTAGACAAAGTAAAAACAAGAGGACTTACAACATTTTATTTTAATGATAGAAACAATAAAGATATACAAGAATATGCAGGAAGACAATATAATGAAGACTATGAATTTGGAGCAAAAGTAGTTGAATATAAACAAGAAAAGTCTATAGTAGAAATAAAAAATAAATTACATGTAGGAGATACTTTAGAAATTATAATACCAAATAAAATAGATGCATATACATTTGAAATAGAAAAATTATGGGATTATGATACACAAAAAGAAATAGGAGAAATTAGCCCAGGAGTAAAAGGGCAAAAAGTAATGATAAAATTGCCAATAAAATGTGAAAAAGATTGGATAATAAGAAGAAAAAAATAAAAAAAATATTTGTGATTTAATTGTATTTTGCGAAATACATAATTAAACCATTTAATCTTATGATAATAAAGGGGCTGTGAAAAGTCCCTTTATTAATTTAAAAATAAGAGTAAATTTAGTTTAAGTTAAAACTTGCAAGTATAGGACCAACCATCATACATAAAAAAGATATAATGCCATTTAAGTCAAAAGTAAATTCTGGCCAAATTACAAAAATTGAACCAAGAGTAAAACCTATAATTGTATAAAAAGTTTGAGCATAAAATTTATTAAGCAAAACTTTTGTAATTTTCATAAAAATTAAAGAACCAATTATTAAACCAATGCCCATAGGAACAAGTATTGGTAGATACACACTTGAAACAGATGTCAAATAAGCACTATAAACACCAAGTAGCATTAAAATAATTGTGCTACTAACTCCAGGAACAATTACACCAATAGACATTAAAAAGCCACATAATATAAGGTAAAAATAATTAAATTCATATGAAGAAGAACTAACAACAATATGTTTTTCAAGTAAAACCGTTATTATTCCAATAGTTAATGCAAATATTAAATAAAATGCATATCTAAGCTTAAATTTATGTTTATTATTTACATCTTTTAAAAGCTTTGGAATACTACTTAAAATTAGACCAACAAATGTTGATTTTGTTTGAAGTGGGTATGCATATAACAGATAATTTAAAATTTTACTAAATATTAAAACTCCAAATATTCCACCTAAAACAATTGGAAACAAAAATTTTGCATTTTGCTTAATATTTTTAAAAAAACTTAAAACACTATCTAACAATTTTTCATAAATTCCAAATATTACACATAAAACACCACTACTAATGCCAGGCAATATTGCACCAGCACCAATAGCTATTCCTTTAAAAAAATTTATAATTAAACTCATTAATTAAAACTCCTTTAATAAAAAATATGAACAAATTGGTAGAAATATTATATTAAAATGTGATAAAATAAAATAAATTTTAGTAAAGAGGGTTTAAAAAATGAAGATATTTATAGGTGGATCAGTAAGTGAAAATATAGAAGAAAAATATAAAATAGAGGGAGAAAAATTAGTTGATTTAATTGTAGAAAATAATTTTGATGTTGTATGCTGTGCAGATTTAAGAGGAATGATTGGAAATTTATATAAAAAAATGAAAGAAAAGAAAAATTCTAAAATAATATTAACACTTCCAAAAATATATTTAAAATATGCAAAAGATATAAAAGATGAAATTCAAATTGTTACAAATACAATAAACGAAAGAACAGATGAATCAATAAAAAATTCAGACGTTTGTTTATTTATGCCAGGAGGAATAGGAACTACATATGAAATATTATCAAGTATAGAAACCAAAAGAGCAGGAGAGCACAATAATAAAATTGTAATTGTAAATTTATTTGGCTACTACAATGAATTTTTTAAGATGTTAGATGAAATGTATGAAAAAAAATTTATAAATGAATCTGATAAAAATATGTATAAAATAGTAGATACAATAGAAGAAGCAATTGATTATATAAAGAAGTAAACTTATAAGTATTTTTATACTAAAAAAATATAATTGTCGACATGTTTCGACAATTTTTTAAAATAGATAGTGGTATAATAGCAAAAAACACAAAAGTAGGTGATAAAAAATGAACTATAAAAATACTTTAGAAGAAATAAAAAAAGAAATGAGAATAAGAGCAATTACAGATGAGATATTAGCTGAGCAAATAAAAATGCCAAAAGAAAAATTAAAAAGAAAACTAGATGGTATAGATGTAATAGAAGTAGATGAACTTGTAGATATTCTTTCTTATTTAGAATTAAGTGTAAATAGAGTAACTGAAATATATGAAAAATATAAAAAACAAGAGTAAAATTATAAATAAAAAATATTTTTAGTGGTCATGCACTTTTATTTTCTTTATACATATAATTTTTGTATATAGGAAAATGGAGGTGCATTTATGTTAGCAGCACTTTGTAGCATTGGAATAACAGGGCTTTTGCAATTTCTAAAAACAGCAGTATTTGCAGTTGGCTATATATCACGGAAGTAGTTTATTCCCAGAACCACTTACCAAAGAAGAAGAAATTATATGCCTTGAAAAAATGGTAAATGGAGATGAAGAAGCAAGAAATATGCTTATTGAAAGAAACTTAAGGTTAGTAGCACATGTTGCTAAAAAATATAGTAATACAAAAGTTGACCAAGATGACCTAATTTCAATAGGTACAATTGGTTTAATAAAAGGAGTAAAAAGCTTTAGCATAGAAAAAGGCTCAAGACTTTCTACATATGTTTCTAGATGTATAGATAATGAAATTCTTATGCATTTAAGAGCAACAAAAAAACTAAATGCAGAAGTTTATTTAAATGAACCAATTGGAAAAGATAAAGATGACAATGTTGTAACACTACAAGAAGTGTTAGAAAATAACGAAAGAAGTATTGATGATGAAGTAGACCTAAAAATGAAAGTAAAACTTTTATATGAAAAGATGAAAAACATTTTAAAAGATAGAGAAAAAACAATAATAGAATTAAGATTTGGACTAGATGGACATAAACCAAAAACCCAAAATGAAATAGCAAAATCTATGGGAATATCGCGTTCATATGTATCTAGAATAGAAACAAAAGCAATTAATAAATTATCAAAAGAAATAAAAGAATAAATTAAAATAAAAAGCCCCTCACTTATTAGACAAAAGAAGTTTAATAATGAGGGGTTTTTATGCTATAAATATTTTTTTAAAGTTTCTACACTATCTTCTTGCATAACAACAAAATCATTTAAAATATTTTTAACATCTGTTGCAATATTTTCTTGATTTTGATTAAGCAATCTACGTCCTTCAATAATTCCCATATTAGTCCCCTGCATTAAAAGCTCTGAAATTTTAGAATTACTTTTATCAGTTATAGTATTCATTTGAATTCCATACCATGTCATCATTTTATTCATAGCATTTGTTTCATGAGGTTCTTTGTCACTATAATTTGAATACAAATTGTTTACTCTTCTAGATATATCTTTATATTTATTATATTCACCATCTAAAACCTTACTAAAAGTTTCGTCTCCAACCTTTTCAGAAACATAAGAAATGGCATCCATTCCCATAGTTGCACCTTTGTTTATTTCATCTAAAATATCTAAATTATTATTTTCCATTGCAAACCTCCTTAAAAATAGTATTTCACAAAACAATAGATTTATTTAAAAAAATATGATAAAATTATAAAAAATTAAAAAAGTAAGGAGAAATAATTCAAAAATTGAATTATAAATAATAAAATGAAGTTTATAGTGCAAAAAGTAGAAAAAGCAAAAGTAGAAGTAGATGGAAAAGTAGTAGGAAAAATTAATAAAGGTTTTATGGTGTTAATAGGAGTAAAAGAAAATGATACTAAAAAAGAGGCTGATTATCTTGTTAACAAATTAATAAATTTAAGAATATTTGAGGATGAACAAGAAAAAATGAATTTATCATTAAAAGATGTAAATGGTGAACTTTTACTTGTATCACAATTTACATTATATGGAGATACAAAAAATGGTAATAGACCATCTTTTATAGAAGCGGCAAGACCAGAAGAAGCAAATAAAATGTATGAATATATAATAGAAAAATGTAAAGAAAAAATAGTAAAAGTTGAAACAGGAGTATTTGGTGCAAAAATGAAAGTAAGTTTAATAAATGATGGACCAACTACAATAATTATGGAAAAATAAAAAAACGAGGTTAATCCCCGCAAATATTAAAATAATTTTAGCATATTTTTTATATAAAATCAAATTGAAAAAAATATAAATTAAAGAGAATAATATATGAAAAAGAGAGATAAAATAATAAAAACTAATAATAAATAAAAATTTACAAATAAAAATAATTTGTAAGAGCTAAATAGATATGCTAAAATAAGATTAATAATTAAATAAGTTAATAATTTTCCCTGCATAGTACGTACATTAGAATTTTTAGAACCTACAAGTTTAAAGAGGGACCGATCTCAAAGTATGGCGTGCAAGCTCACATTATATAGTGAGAAGCCCAGGAGTATTTTGGTAGGAACCCACCTGTTTGTGAAGAGCAGGTCCTTAAAAATTCGGCAACTACGGCTAAGGCGGGGTTTTTTTGTTTTTTAAATTAGAAAATTTATTTTGTAGAAATTTTAAAAAATTTATGATAAAATATATCAAAAAGAAAAGAAGGTGGTAATATGACAATTAAACAAGCACTAGAAAAAGGAACAATAATGTTAAAAGGTGAAAACTTAGACAGTCCCAAAATAAAAGCAAGATTACTTATGCAAGATATACTAAACAAACCAAGAACTTATCTTTTAGTACATGATAACCAAATAATTAATGAAAAAATATTAGAAAAATATTTTAAAAATATAGAAAAAGTAAAAAATGGAATACCAATTGAACATATTACACACCAAAAAGAATTTATGAAATTGAGCTTTTATGTAAATGAGAATGTATTAATACCAAGGCAAGATACAGAAGTTTTAGTAGAAGAAGTAATATCAATTGCAAAAAGAATAAATGCAAAAAAAATACTAGATTTATGTACAGGAAGCGGAAGTATTGCAGTATCACTTGCAAAATATATAGAAAATAGTCAAATTACAGCTGTTGATATAAGTAAAGAAGCACTAATGGTAGCAAAGAAAAATGCTAAAAACAATAATGTAGAAAATCAAATAACATTTGTAAAATCTGATTTATTTAATAAACTTGGAAAAGAAAAATATGATATTATAGTATCAAATCCGCCATATATAAAAAAAGATGTAATAAAAAAATTATCAAAAGATGTGCAAAATGAACCAATTATTGCACTAGATGGTGGAAAAGATGGACTAGTATTTTATAAAAAAATAGTAAATGAAGCAATTGATTATTTAAAACTTGGAGGGTATTTATGCTTAGAAATTGGGTATGACCAAAAAAAAGATGTTATGGATTTAATAAAAGAAAATTTACAATACATAAACACATACTCAAAAAAGGACTTATATGATAATGACAGAATTGTTGTTACAAAGGTAGGTGGCTAAAATGTCGTTTTCTTCAGATGTAAAAGAAGAATTAAGCAAGGTAAATAATTTGGCAAACAAAATACAAGTAAAATATGAATTTATAGGCTATTTAATCTCCAACAATAGTTCTGTAGTAGGTAATAAAATTAGGTATGCAACAGAAAGCCAGTATAATATAAATAGGTTTGCAAAATTACTTAGTAATTTAAAAATAGACTATAAAATAGAAATGGAAGGAAAGTCTTTTGTTATAAAGCTAAAAAATAGTGAATTTAATGAAATAGAAATAATAGACAAAAAGTTAATTTTAAAAATTCAAGAAAACCTAGATGAAAAAAATGAAAAATCATTAGTAAAAGGTGTCTTTTTAGGAGCGGGGTCTATCAATAATCCTGACAATAAATATCATTTAGAAATAAGATTTTCTAACCAAGAAAATGAGGAAATAGTACTAGAAATTCTAAAAAAATACAATATAAATTTTAAAAAATTAGATAGCCAGAAAAATAAGTCAATCTATATAAAAGAAGGAGAAGAAATATCAAAATTTTTGGCTTTTATTGGTGCTAATAAAGCAGTAATGAAATTTGAAGATATTAGAGTTCAAAGGCAAATGAGAGGTAAAGTAAACAGACTAGTAAATTGTAAAGCTGCAAATTTAAACAAAACTTTAAATGCATCTGTAGAACAAATAGATGCAATAAGAAAATTACAGCAAAATGGAAAATTTAACAAATTAGAAGACAATTTAAAAGAAATAGCAAATTTAAGGCTAGAAAATCCAGACATGCCACTTTTGGAACTTGGAAAGCTTTTAAAAAATCCAGTAGGAAAATCTGGCGTAAATTATAGACTAAAAAAAATAATAGAAATAGCAAACGAAGATTAAAAGAGGGATTGGTTTGAATAAAAAAGAGTTAGGAATATACATTCATATACCATTTTGTAAAAAGAAATGTTATTATTGCGATTTTGTGTCATATGCAAATAATTGTAAAAATGTAGAAGAATATATAAAAACAGTTATAAAAGAAATAGAGAGCTATAATTTAGAAAACTATAATATTACAACTATATATATAGGAGGAGGAACACCATCATATATAGATAGTAAATATATAGTAGAGATTTTAGCAAAATTAAAACAAAAATTGCAAAATAATGAAACAAAATTTAATAATATAGAAATTACAATAGAAGTAAATCCAGGAACAATTACAAATAGTAAAATTAAAGATTATAAAAAAAGCGGAATAAATAGAATAAGTATAGGACTGCAAAGTACAAATAATAATTTGTTAAAAGAAATAGGAAGAATTCATACTTTTGAAGAATTTTTAGAGGCATATAATATTGTAAAAAAAAAATTTGACAATATTAATATAGATTTAATGATAGGGTTACCTAAGCAAAAAATTTTAGATATAAAGAAAAGTTTGGAAGAAATTATAAAACTTAATCCAAATCATGTTTCTGTATATTCTTTAATTTTAGAAGAAGGAACAGTATTATATAAAAAAGTAGAAAATAATGATTTAGAGTTGCCAAGCGAAGATGAAGAACGAAAAATGTACTGGTATGTAAAAAATACATTAGAGTTAAATGGTTACAAACATTATGAAATTTCAAATTTTGCAAAAAAAGAAAAAGAGTCAAAACATAATATGAATTGTTGGGAGCAAAAAGAATACATTGGAATTGGAGCTGCTGCACATTCTTATTTTGAAAATAAAAGATATTCAAATGTTGAAAGCATGGAAAAATATATAAATAATTTTAATGAAAAAATAGTTCACGAAGTACAAAATAAAGAAGATATGCAAAAAGAATATATGCTTTTAAATTTAAGAAAATTAGATGGTGTGTCTATTTTAAAGTTTAAAGAGAAGTTTGCTTGTAATCCAATATTTTTGTTTAGAAATGAATTAGAAAAATTAGTAAATGAAAAGCTTTTGATGGTTGATGGCAATTTTATAAAATTAACTAATAAAGGTTTAGATTTAGCAAATTTAGTTTGGGAGGAGTTTGTGTAAAAATTATAAAAAAGTATTGCTAATACAAGGAATAAATAAAGTAATCATAACATAAAAGCAAAGTTAGAACAATGGTTATAGTTAATAATATAATTGTTATATAGCAAATTATAAATTAAAAATTTAAAAAGATAACAAAACCCCTTGATAATTAAATGAAAATGTAATATAATTGCAATACATTTGAAATAAAAATGTAACAAAAAGCTTGGAAAGGGTAGAAGGTTATATGTTTAAGTTTGATTTAGGACAAGATATAGGAATAGATTTAGGTACAGCAACAGTAATAGCATATGTAAAAGGAAAAGGAATTGTTTTAAGAGAACCATCAGTAGTGGCAGTAGATAATACAACAGGAGAAGTTGTAGCAGTTGGACAAGAGGCAAGAAGAATGCTTGGAAGAACACCAGGAAACATAGTAGCTACAAGACCATTAAGAGAAGGGGTAATATCAGACTATACAGTAACAGAAAAAATGTTAAAACATTTTATAAGTAAAATTTGTGGCAGATTCATATTTGCTCCAAGAATAATGATATGTATACCTTCAAGAGTTACAGAAGTAGAAAAAAAGGCAGTAATAGATGCAGCAACACAAGCAGGGGCAAGAAAAGTATATTTAATAGAAGAACCAATAGCAGCTGCAATTGGAGCTGGAATAGATATAGCCAAACCATGTGGAAATATGGTAGTTGATATTGGAGGAGGAACAACAGATATTGCAGTAATATCATTAGGAGGATCAGTTGTTAGCTCTTCATTAAAAGTAGCAGGAGACAAATTTGACGAATATATAGTAAAATATATAAAGAAAAAACACAATATGATGATAGGTGAAAGAACAGCAGAAGACCTTAAAGTAAATGTAGGGTGTGTATACCCAAAAATACAAGACACAGAAATGGACATAAGAGGAAGAGACTTAATAACAGGACTTCCAAAAACAATAACAATACATTCAAGTGAAATGTTGGAAGCTTTAATAGAACCAGCAATGATGATTGTAGATGCAGTTCATAGTGTACTTGAAAGAACACCACCAGAACTTGCAGCAGACATAAGTGATAAAGGAATTTACATGACAGGTGGAGGATGTTTAGTTGATGGATTAGATAAGCTTTTACAAGAAAAAACAGGAATAAATGTAATGATAGCACAAGACACTGTTTCTTGTGTAGCACTTGGAACAGGAAAGGCATTAGATAATTTAGATGCATTAGAAGCAAAAACAAGAAGATAAAATAAAAAAAGGGCAGATTAAATTCTGCTTTTTTCAAATTAAAAGGTGATAGAAAATGGAAAATAAAAAAGTAGCATTTATTACACTTGGGTGTAAAGTAAACCAATATGAAACAAATGCAATGTGCGAAAAGTTTATAAATAAAGGTTATGAAGTAGTAGAAAAAGAAGAAAAAGCAGATATATACATAGTAAATACATGTACTGTAACCAATATGTCAGATAGGAAATCTAGACAAATGCTAAGAAGAGTAAAGGAAATTAACGAAAAAGCAATAATAGTTGCATGTGGATGTTATGCTCAAGTTGCAAAAGAAGAATTAGAAAAAATAGATGAAATTGACATAGTTCTTGGAAATAATGAAAAAAAGAACATAGTAGATTATGTAGAAAAATATATAAACGAAAAAAACAAAATAATAGAAATAGAAGATGTAATGCAAAAAAGGGATTTTGTAGATTTTGGAGAAGTAACATATACAGAAAAAACAAGAGCAGTAATAAAAGTACAAGATGGTTGTGATAGATTTTGTTCATATTGTATTATACCATATGCAAGAGGAAGAGTAAGAAGCAGAAATCCTAAAACAGTAATAGAGGAAATAGAAAAAATAGCTAAAACAGGAATAAAAGAAGTAGTAATAACAGGAATACATATAGCATCATATGGAAAGGACTTTAAAGAAGATTATAAATTAATAAATTTATTAGAAGATATAAATAAAATAGATGGGATTGAAAGAATAAGACTAGGTTCAATAGAACCATTATTAATAACAGAAGAATTTGTAGAAAGATTAAAAAAATTAGATAAAATATGTCATCATTTTCATTTGTCACTACAAAGTGGATGTGACGAAACACTAAAAAGAATGAATAGAAGGTACACAACTGAGCAATTTATAACAATAGTAAATAGGTTAAGAAAAGCATATAGTGATGTTATACTTACAACAGATATAATTGTTGGTTTTCCGGAAGAATCAGAAGAAGAGTTTAATAAAACATATAAATTTTTAGAACAAATAAAATTTTATAAAATGCATGTATTTAAATATTCGCCAAGAAAAGGTACAATTGCAGCTAAGAACAAAAATCAAATAGATGGAAATGTAAAAGAAGAAAGAAGTAAAAAACTTATAGAGTTATCAGACAAAAATGAAAAAGAATATAATGAAAGCTATATTGGAAAAAAAGTAGAAGTTTTATTTGAAGAAGAAAAGCAAGGAATATACCAAGGCCATACAAAAAATTACATACTTGTAAAATGCAAGTCAACAAAGAATATAGAAAACAAGATATTAACAGTAACATGCCAAAAAGTGGAAAACTCATATATTTTGGGGACATTGTAATGGAAAAGTAACAAAAATGTAATAAATATTTAATATAAAAAAGCTTGATAAATATTTACCATTATAGTATAAATATAACAAAGGTCAAAAATACAAAGGAGGAAATAGTTATGGCAGATATAAAAGAAGTAAATGGTGTATTTGGAGGAGTAGAAATAGGAAATATAAATGACCAAGAAACAACAACCAATTATGCCGGTGGAGTTGAAGGAATTGGTGCAAATAATTTACAAAATGTTGGAACTAATTTACCAGCAAAACAAGGATTTTGGTCAAAATTCAAAGCTTTTTGGTTACAACCTGTAGATTGGAAAAAAGAAATAAAAGTAGAACTTACACCATATCAACAAAAAGTTGAAGATGAAATAAACGAATTTTTACATCAAGAAATTACATGGGAAAAAGTTCATGATTTCTTATTTCAAGAAATATCATTTGGAAAAAAGAATAAAATGTAAAAAAAATAAAAAAGCGTAGCATAAAAATAAAAATTGTGCTATACTTTTTTTGTATTATAACAAAATAAAAAAAAGGAGAAGACATGGCAAAAGCAAAAACAATATTTGTTTGCAATGAATGTGGAAATGAATCAGCAAAATGGCTTGGGAGGTGTCCCGCATGCAATAGTTGGAATAGTTTTTTTGAACAAAAAATTGTAGAAACCAAAACAGCAACTTCAAAGCCAAAAGAAAAAATTACACCACAAAAATTAAACACATATGAAGCAAAAGACACAATAAAAATACCAACAGGTTTTGGAGAGTTAGATAGAGTTTTAGGAGGAGGCCTTGTAAAAGGTTCGTTAACACTTTTAGGTGGAGAGCCAGGTATTGGTAAATCAACATTAATACTTCAAATTTGTAACAAGATTGCAAAAGATGGACAAGTATTATATGTTTCAGGGGAAGAATCTGCGGAGCAAATAAAATTAAGGGCAGATAGACTAGGAATAAATAATGATAATATATTATTTTTAGGAGAAACTGATATAGACATAATTAATCAATCTATAATAGAACTTAACCCAAAACTTGTAATAATAGATTCTATTCAAACAATGTACTCAGAAGATATTACAGCAGCAGCACGGAAGTGTAAGCCAGGTAAGGGAGATTACCTCACAAATAATGAGAGTATGTAAATCAAGTGCAATAACAACAATCATAATAGGGCATGTAACAAAAGATGGAACAATTGCAGGTCCAAGAGTATTGGAACATATGGTAGATACTGTTTTATATTTAGAAGGAGAAAGATATTTTTCATATAGAATATTAAGAGGAGTAAAAAACAGGTTTGGGTCTACAAATGAAATTGGAATGTTTGAAATGAAAGAAGAAGGAATGTGTGAAATACTAAATCCATCAGAAATTCTTATTTCAGAAAGGGAAGATAATCCTGCAGGGTCTTGTATAATTTGTTCTATGGAAGGAACAAGACCAATGTTAATAGAAATTCAAAGTTTAACAGCACAAAGTGTATTTGGCTATCCAAAAAGAACTGCAAATGGTTTTGACTATAACAGACTTGCCGTATTAATTGCTGTTTTAGAAAAACGTGCAGGCCTTCATTTAGGAGAACAAGATGTATATTTAAATGTAGTTGGTGGAATAAAAATAAATGAGCCAGCAGTTGATTTAGGGGTTGTTTTATGTACATGTTCTAGTTTTAAAAATATTTCAATACCAAAAGATGTAGTTGTAATGGGAGAAGTTGGATTAACAGGAGAAGTTAGAAGAATAAATATGATCGAAAAAAGGCTTAAAGAAGCAGAAAAACTCGGATTTAAGACATGTATTATTCCAGAAAGTAATAAAAAGGTATTGAAAGATAAATTTAAATTAGATATAATAGGCGTTAAGAATATAAATGAGGCAATGAAAAAAATTGGACTAAAATAGAAAAGAGGTTTAAATTTTGAGAAAAAGCAAAGACAGTAGCATAACAAATATCTTAAAATTAATAGCTCCAGGAACACCAATAAGAGATGGACTTGAAAATATATTAAGGGCCAAAACGGGAGCATTATTGCTAATAACAGATAATAATGACATTATAAAAAAAGTAGTAGATGGTGGATTTACAATAAATGAAGATTACACATCATCTAAATTATATGAGTTAGCAAAAATGGATGGAGCAATAGTTCTTAGTGGAGATTTAAGAAAAATTTTATTTGCAAATGCCCAACTTATACCATCACACGAAATACAAACATTAGAAACAGGTACAAGACATAGAACTGCAGAAAGAACAGCAAAACAAACAGGAGAACTAGTAATTAGTATATCACAAAGAAGAAATATAATAACAGTATTTAAAGGAAATGATAGATATATATTAGAAAATACAGACACAGTATTAAATAAAGCAAATCAAGCAATTCAAACACTTGAAAAATATAAAAAGGTATTTGATAGTAAATTAAATATATTAAATGAATATGAATTTAATGATATAGTAACACTACAAAATGTTATAGTTGCAATACAAAGAGCAGAAATGGTAATGAGAATTGCAGACGAAATAGAAGAAAATATATATGAACTTGGAAATGATGGAAGGCTAGTAAGAATGCAATTAGAAGAGCTTGTTGGAGACTTAGAAAAAGAAGAAATGTTAATAATAAAAGATTATATGGCACACAAAAAGAAAAAAAGGACAGCAGATGAAATATTAAGCGAGCTTTCTGAAATTCAATATGAAGAATTGACAAAACCAATTACAATTGCTAAAATTTTAGGGTATGAAAATTTTGATAATTATGATGAGATTGGAGTATACCCAAAAGGCTATAGAATATTAAATAAAATTCCAAGAATGCCAAGCAATATTGTAGAAAATTTGGTAGAATCTTTTAAATCATTTCAACATATCTTAGCAGCTGATATAGAAAGTTTAGATGATGTTGATGGAATTGGAGAAGTTAGGGCAAAAACCATAAAACAAGCATTAAAAAGAATGCAAGAACAATTTGTATTCGATAATATTATAATTTAATTAAAATATAAAAAGAAAGGGAGAAAAGTAATGAAAAATTCAAGCAAAATAATATGGGCGATAGCATTAATCGTAATAGTAGTTTTAATAGGAGTGTTAGTATTTGGATATTATAAAAAAATCAATTTAAAAATTGATAATCCAGTTGCAACAATGGAAGTAGAAAATTTTGGAACAATAAAATTAGAACTTTATCCAGACCAAGCACCACAAACAGTATCAAATTTTATAGCTCTTGCAAATAGAGGATTTTATGATGGATTAACATTTCATAGAATTATAAAAGATTTTATGATACAAGGTGGAGACCCAAATGGGGATGGAACAGGTTCTGCTAAAATAAGCAATTTAAAAGATGACGGTGAAGATACAAAATATACAATCAAAGGTGAATTTAGTGCTAATAATGTAAAAAATACAGTAAAAATGGAAGAAGGAACTCTTGCAATGGCAAGAAGTGATTATACCAAAAAATCCTCATCACTTACAGAAGAATCATATAATTCAGGAAGTTGTCAATTTTTTATAGTTACTAAAGCGGCATCATATTTAAATGGACAATATACAGGTTTTGGAAAGGTAATCCAAGGATTAGATGTTGTTCATAAAATTGAAGAAGTTGAGGTAAAAGCAGCTGATACTTCAAGTGATGCAGAAAGTAGCAGTAATTCAGAAGCAAGCACACCAGTTAACCCACCTAAAATTACATCAATTAGAGTAGAAACAAATGGAGTTGATTATGGTTTACCAGAAACATTAACACCTTTTGATTATACAAGCTGGATGTATAAACAATATGGAATTGATCCAAGTAGTTTAAGTACAACAACAACAGTTGATGAATAAAAAATAATAAAAAATTTTATAAAATAGTTGACAAATGGGGTAGATATAGGGTAAAATATTAAATGTGCTCACAAAGAGCTACAATAATGGTGGATGTAGCGTAGTTGGTTAACGCGCCAGTTTGTGGCACTGGAGACCGTGGGTTCGAGTCCCATCTTCCACCCCATTTAATTTTATATTGGGCTGTAGCCAAGCGGTAAGGCACCAGACTTTGACTCTGGCATGCGCTAGTTCGAATCTAGCCAGCCCAGCCATAGAAAATAGCGACTTTCAGTTTTTGAAAGTTGTTTATTTTTTTATATTTCAAACAAAATGTCAAACAAATTTGCAAAATCAATTTTTATAATCTAATATTAAGCATTTTAATTTTATTTTCGTGAGTGGGTTTAAATATAATAATTTTTTTATGCAAAACTAATTGCATTTGCTAAAACATTAGCAGAAACATTTTTAGTATTACTTTCTAAATGTGTATATAAATTTGCAGTAGTAGAATAGGTGGAATGACCTAGCCACTCTTGTATTGCTTTCATAGGAACATTTTTCGCTAATAATAAACTAGCACAAGAATGTCTTAAATCGTGAAAACGAATATGTCTTAAATTTTGATTTTTTAGTAGTAATGAAAAATGGTCAGTTATATATTCTGGTCTAAATATTTTGCCAACACTATCTATAAAAATATAATCTTTATATTCTTTCATATAACTATTTCCACATACTTTTTTATTGTTTTCAATTTTCTTTTTGTGTTCAAGTAAAGCCTCTTTAATTTCTTGAATTAAAGGTAAAGACCTATAACTTGATTTGTTCTTTGTTTTGTCTTTTAAAAGCAATGTTCTTTTATCATCTACAATTGCCTCAATGACTTTGTGTTTAATTGTTATTGTATTGTTAGTAAAGTCAAAAGCAGACCATTTTAAACCTAAAACTTCACTTCTTCTTAACCCATAAAAACTTGCAATTAGTATTACTAGTTCTAATGGATCATTTTTAGATTTTTCAAAAAGTATTTGTAATTCTTCTAAAGTATAATGGGCGCCAATAAATTGATTTTTCTTTGGTCTTTCAATTTTATCAGCAGGGTTAGTAGGAATAATATCAAGTTTCATTGCAGTATCTAAAGCCTTTCTAATATTAGCATGATAATGTAATATAGAATTTCCATTTAGTCCTTTAGCATATAAAGAGTCATAGAATTTTTGTATATGAACAGGTTTTAAATCTTTTAATTTAATATTTTTTCCGTTTAAAAAACTCTGTTGTTTTGGTAACTACAGTTTTATAAGAATTGTATGTGTTTTCTTCAATTCTATGTTTATATGATTCTAGCCACTCATTTAGATATACTTCAAAATATTTTTCTGCCTCATCAGTTTCAAAAGTAGATTCTGTTGGTAAATAATCTTTATAATTTTGTTTAATTTCATCTAACTTTTGATTTGCTAGTCTTTTGTTATTTCCTTTTTCTGTAATTCCTGTTGGAATCCATTTTTGTTTTCTTTTATTGTTACTATCTCTGTAACTTAAAATAACATAGTATAAACCATGTTGTATAAATAGGTTTGCTGTTATATTCATAAATACTCCTTTCTTTTCATAACAACTAAAATTAACCTACTTATTGATATCATAACTATAATTATATAATGTATTAAGAAAAGATACAGACAAAGAAAATGATGAAGAAAAAAAGAAAGATGAAACAAGAGTATATTTAGAATTAGAAAAAGATATTTCAAAAACAAAATTAAATAAGAAAAAGGAAGTTATTAGACAACCTTCAACTATTTATATTCATTATGCAGAAAGTATAGGCTTATTGTTAATAAATTTTTTAAATGCTGACTTTTCATCTTTTGAATCTGCATATAATACATTTTTTTATGCTTATGGTTTTGAATTAATAAAAGAATATACACCTTACATATATTCAAAAACTGATGAATGCATAACAGATGTAGAATTTATAAAAATGTTAGAAGATATCTATAACACAAGCCTAGATGACCTATTAGAATGGCAAGATAATTTCAAAAAATGTGTAGATTTTGTATATAACTTAAATGGAAATGAAGAATTAAAAGAACATAGTACATATTCAAAATTTGTTGCTTATACAATTAAACACAACAAATTTTATACATATTCACAAGATGTAGAGGTTATTTTAGATAATTATATAAACATACATAACTATCATCATAATGAAAGTATAGAAAATCTAATAAAAGGTATAAATGAAAAGAATCCAAAATTAGAATTACATGATGTTTATACAAGTACAAAATTAAGAAGTATTTGCTTTACTATATTAGATCAATTAGTAAGACAAGAGAATTTACCAATTAAAACTTGTCAAATTTGTGGTAGATATTTCATACCGACTTTTAGACAAAATGAAATTTATTGTGATTTGAAAAATGTTGATGGTAGTTCTACTTGTAGAGATAAAGGAGCAAGTGAAACTTATAAAAAAAGTCTTGAAAGTAACCCAGCATTATTACTTTATAGAAGAACATATCAGCAAAAAGTTATGACTGTTTATAGAAACAAAGAAAATAAGCAATTAAAGAAAGATTTTGATAAATGGAAGAAAGAAGCACAAGAGAAAATTAAATTATTTAAAAAGGGTAAACTAGATGAAGATACTTTATATAATTGGATGATTGAAAATAAATAAATTTTGTAAAATATGTTAAAGTCTGTTGTATTTTAGTAGATTTTCTATTATAATGAAAACATCCTTTTCAAAGGAAATCTTTGAGGAAGGAGGTGCAACGTAGTGTCTTCATATGAATTAATCTGGCGATTAATCGTATTATTACTATTAAGTAATGACAATGATGAAAGCCAAGAGAAAAACAAAGAATAATCTTTGTGGCAGGGACTGCGACCCTGCTTTTTCTTTTATATTTAAAAATAAAAAAGAGATATATCTGCGAAATATATCTCGTGCAATTTCGTGTCTTCAAACGAATTTGCTAGCTAATGTTATTATAACATCAATTATATTATATGTCAAATGATTTTTTTAAATTCACATTTAACTCCAATTTTTAAAATTTATTTTTTATATCTTTTAATAAATCATTAACATCTATTCCTAAAACATGAGCAATACCAAATAATTCATAATCTTTTACTGTTCTTTTGTTATTTTCAATATCATATAGACTTTGCTTATGAATACTAATTCCCATTAACTCTAGTTTTGCAGATAGCTTTTCATAAGATAAATCCTTCTTTATTCTATATTCTTTTAGTAATCTCCCTATTACATTCATATTTCCATCAAATCTTGCAATCAATGACATATCTAAATCACTCCATAAATTTTCTATGTATTGATTTTAATATTTTTCTGTGTTATATTTATAAGTGTTAACACTTTATTATATTTTTATACTTAATTACATTGAAAAAGGAGAAGTACAAGATGGAGCAATCAAATAAAGAATTTTGTGTACCATACTATATATTTGAAGAAATTGTAGACTATGTTGAATTAACTGTAAAAGGACATTCAAAATGTATGAAATGGGAGAATATAAAATCATTGTTAAAATTAGCAATTATAAATAATAACTTAACAAAAGAACAAGCACAATTTATAGAAGAAGAATTTAACAGAGAAGAAATATTACAAAAATATTAAATTTTTATGACAAATCTATTTTGGTTGTCATATTTATTGTAAAAAGTAAAGTGCTGTGATATAAATTACATAAAAATACACAATAAATGAGTAGTATTTTAAAGCAAAGGAGAAATAAATATGGGTAGATATGCTTATCATGGACAAGAAGTCTTAAAAAGAGATGGCAAATTAGTTGGATTTAATGCAGGATATGGTTTTTATGCTGAACATGAATCTGGTTATACAGGTACAGAACAGATGAAACCTAAAAAGATTATAGATAAAAATAAAAATCATCCGTTTAATGGAGAAATTGTAGAAAATCCTCAAGCCATTAATTTAATGGAATTTAGTGATGGAAAAGTTTGGTTAACAAATGATGAATGGAACTATGCTAGTTTAATGAGAAAAACCGAAGAGGAAAGACATGAAATTATGGATAGATATATCAATAATGATGATAGAAAACGTAATGAAGAATTTATGTCAAAATTAGGTGCTAATGTAGATTCTCCTGAAGTAGTTGCTCTATGGTATGCAGGATTCAATGGTGGTGGAAATTTTGATTTAATATCTACAAACGAACAAAGCAGTGAATTGATAAAAGCATTATATACTGAAATGCAAAAAGGGAATGTTGCAATTTCAAGTGATTATAGTTTTATGTTTAAAGATAGAGGATTATCATTTGTATTATTAGACCAATTAACTCAAGAAGATCTTATGAATAAACAATTAGTAGATCATCGTGATGAAATGGCAAGACAATTTCAAAAAGAATATACAGAATATTTACAAAGAGAAGGATTACATGGAGAAAGCTGTATACTTGAAGGAAGTAAATATCCAGCAGAATTTTGGAATGTCCAAATAAGTGAGTTAGAAACTAACCTTAAACGGAGAAATTGTACCTAAATTTTATTTAGAAATTCTTGATACTTCAAAAGGAAGAGAAGATTTAGATGCTCTTTGTATGCACAAACTATGTCGCTTGAAGGGTGATGAAATTAAGGCTTTAGTGCCAGTTGTCCAATCACAAGAATATGCAGAATATGCTAAAAGTCATAGTCAAGAAGATGTTGAAACATATTTATTAGAAGAATTAGGATTATATCGCCATAGACAAGAAATAGAAGATTTACGATATTTAGCTGATAAAGAAGCTTTAGAGCAAATTGCATCAGAACAAAGAACAGAAACTGTAGAGAAAAGTTCGTTATCATTAAAAGATAAAATAGGAAAATGGTTACACCCTGATAGAGAAAATGACAAAGATAAATCAGAAGAAAAAGGAGAATAGTATGGAAAATATAGAATATTCAAATTCACTTTATCAAATAAATGAAATATTAAAATATATGGCACCAAACTTGAAAGCTAGAATACCAAAGAAATTTATTAGTTACTTTGAAAATAATAAATCACAAGAATATAATTGGACTATTGATAAATCGCTACCATTAGAAAAACAAAACTTATTACCAACTACAAAAGAAATTTTGACAGTATTATATAAAGATTTTATATGTGATGATATAGAAAGAGTTAAATTAGAAAAAACATTGAGCAACAATGAAATAAAATATCAAGAAGAATTAAGAGAAAAATATAACCCTGATAATATATTTAAAGATAGACAAAAGCCTACTGAATATGTTGAAACGCAAAAAGAAAATACAGAAATGGCTACTTACAAAGAATCATTCTTTAGTAAAATTATTAGTAAGATTAAATTGATTTTTCGTAAATAATATAATGAATTTTAGGAGAATAATATGATATTAGCAATAACTCGGGAGATATGGATTATCTGAAAAAGGATCTGAAAAATATTATATAGATAAAGAATTTAAAGATATATTTGAAAAACTTAATGTATTATTATTTCCAGTTACTTCATTAACTAATTTAGAAGAAGTTGTTAATATTTGTAATGGGTTAATTGTTATAGGAAGTGCAATAGATATAAATCCTAAAAATTATGATGAACAACCTATTGCTGAAATACATAAGATGACAGAAGAAATTGATACATTAGATTTTGCAATAATAAAAGCATTTAATAATGTTAATAAACCTATATTAGGTATTTGTAGAGGAATACAGGCTATAAATGTTTGCTTTGGTGGTAGTTTATATCAAGATATTCCATATCACAAATTATCTAAAGAAGAAAGACATAATGTAAAATTTGAAAAAGAATCTTTTCTATATAATTGTTATAATACAGAACAAATGCTAATAAACTCATTACATCATCAAGCAATAAAAGAAGTTGCAAAAGGTTTCAATGTAGTTGCTAAAAGTGATGATGGAATTATAGAAGCCATTGAAAATAAAAATATAATTGCAGTTCAATGGCATCCTGAATACATGAATGATATAAAGTTCTTTGAATATTTTACTCTCAAAATATGTAATAAAGACCATTAATAAAATGGTCTTTATTAGTAAATTAGAGCTCCAAATCACATTCTTTTTCTCTTTCTTCATGTTGTATTTGTTTTACTGGGTCGATAAAAGAGCGAGTTTCTTCTTCAAAATTTCTAACTAATTCTTTAGATTTGCCAATTCCAAATTTATGGCAAATCCAAACTATAAATTTATCAACAGTTTCATAGAATTTATCTATTATTTTGTGCAAATGATTATTTTCTTTTTCTAAAGACTTAATTTTACTTTTATATTTCCATTCAATATCAAATTCTTTTTCCTTATATTCTGCTTTAATATTGTCTACTTGCTTATGAAGTTCTCTATTGTCAGCAAGTATGGAATTTCTTTCTTTTTGGTATTTTTCAGCCTTATTAACTAAATTTACTTGTTTTGATAATTCATTATGCAATTTTAGATTTTCTTGATACAATTCCATAATTTTATCATCTTTAGGTTTAATAATTTCATTTTCTACTTTTTCTCTATTAAGTTTTATTAGTTTAATATCATTTATATTTGGTGTTTCTGGTAATTCTAGTTTTATATTATCTAATACCTTTTTAGTATTTTCAAAATTAGTCAATTTCTTTAAATCTTCTATTTTTTCGTGTTTAACTCCAGTTTCTTCAACTGGTAAACCTCGTTCTAAATCAAAACCTTTTGAAGTTATATATTTATGAAAAGCATTTTGTAATTGTCTGTAACTATCTCTGCCTTTCCAAAAATCTCTACAACATATTTTTTCAGTGTCATTTCCTTCTTTATCTTTTGTATGAATTATTGGTATATATACTAAATGCATATGTGGTGTAGTTTCATCCAAATGTACTGCTGCTGACACAATATATTTTTCTCCAAGATTTTTGTAATTACATACAAATTTATAACTTTCTTTGAAATATCGTTTTGTTTCTTCTAAACCAATTTTATTAAAAAAAGCATTATCAGAAGTAATTATCATTTCACACATGATATTACTATTACTTCTAATAGTGCCTTTTAAATCATATTTCTTTTTCATTTTATCAAATTCTTTTATATATGTTAGTTCATTTTTCTTACACCAAAAATTAAGATGTGTTCTTGTAGGGTCAATATCTTTATTAGAATGACCTTTTGATCTTCTATCATTGTGAATGTATGATCCCTGTGCATTCACTCTTGTTAATTTATCATTTCGTATAATAGCATAGCTCATATCTTCTTGCACCTCCTTCTTCGCTCAAGATATTCTTTGAATGTCTAACATACTAGACAAACAAGTTTGTCGTATGGCAGGGTTTTGCAACCCCACACCCTAAACCTAAAAATTACTACTCGCATTTTTAGGTTATTTCATAAAAAATGCTTATCGCAATTTTTATGAATGTGAGAAAAAAATAAATTTTTTCCTCACAACAAAAAAGCACTTATGCTTTTTTGTATTCACTTTAGCAGTTCAAAGTAGAAACCAGAGGGAGAGAGCTAAAGTGAATTAGGTGTAATAATCCCAGTTGTAAAAAATAGAATTATTACACCTATAAAGCCAGAAACCGTCGGTCGTTCGCCTCGTTTCATAGGTAGTCTAGTAAGTAACATTATAGTTACTATAATTGCTGATACATTTAAGTATCTTGTTCATACTTGCCCAAACTTTTTACAATTACAAATCCATATCAAATATGCCACCGAATACTCTTTTATTATTGTGAGTCTGTGTTCTAAAATCTCACTCACGCACTTTGTATAATTAGACTACTTATACAAATACGAATGAACTTTATAGCATCGGCTCATCACACCAAATAGCTTTTATAGAGGCTATTGCATTTCTCTTTTAAACATAAAAAACTACCTATAGCTTTAAAACTACAAGTAGTTAGTGTTTATATTATTCAATTAGCCACCACAATTGAAAATAAGGCAATAATAAATCAAAATAAAGTAATTATTTGCATTGACTTTTATAATGCTTAATATTAAAATGATGATATCAATAAGTAAGATTTTGTTATGACTTTTATAAATTTTGTCAAACAAATGTCAAACAATTTCGTTTGAAAATTTAATTTTGCGAAAGTATTGAAATTAAAATATTTTTGTATTTTACATCTATAAAATACTGATAAATAGCCACTTTAAACGATAAAAAATAATTTTAAAAATCATTAAGTATAAAATGAAAGGTACGACTTTGACTCTGGCATGCGCTAGTTCGAATCTAGCCAGCCCAGCCAGTAATATTAAGACTTTCAAGAAATTGAGAGTCTTATATTTTTGCTCCAAATGGGCTTATTTTTTTTTATTTTCTGTACCTTTTCATAAAGGAAATCTTTAGGAAAGAGAGGGCGTTTATTTTATGAATGGTTACTTTACTTAAGCTATTATTGGTATAGCATTATTTTTATATTTGTCAAACAATTTCAAAAAAATATTGCATGTTTATGTAAATTATGGTATAATACCCTCATATTCTAAGGAATATGTTGTAAGCGTCACATAAGAGTTAAGTAGTGGTTCAGATATTTAACGATTTGTGGCAAAACCTGTAGTAAGATTTTTAGGAGGTTACGCTATGAAAAGAGAAGTGTTCGAGCCTTTCCCAAAGGTAGAGCGGATAGTCGAGTTTTCTGAAGAGGACATCAGAGAAAATACGTTTGTTACTTCAGCTGATGAAAGCTTGATTACTGACAAAAACTGGCAGGAATTTGCTGACAATGCACTGGTTTTTACTGCCTGCAATACTGTATATCAGTATGCTGAAGAGTTCCCAATCGTTGTATATCGTTGTAGTGAAGATGCAATGGTTATGCCTAAAAGCAGACTCAATTCTTTTATTAGGAGTATCACGGTTTCTACGGCAGACCGCGGAAAGCGTTTTTCACTTAATAAGAGGGACATGGAATGGGAATACACAGGACCTGATACCGTGGCATATTTTACAAAAAATACTGGCGAACGCATTGCCATTCTGCAGTATGATATTTTTAGATTTCTGCTGCGGAAACCAAATCTCGTTATTTCAAATGAAGGCTTGATGGTTTTCTTTACAAAGAGAGAGATTTTGGTTACATGTGATTGCGATCAGTACGCATGGGTTCACGGTATTGATACTAACAACGGCATAATCAAAGATATCGATGTATGCGATGAATACTGCACTGTGAACTTGGAGGATACTAAAAACAATGACGAAGATGGTAATCCTTTGCAATATTCTTACAAACTGCAATTTATCGTTGATATGATAGACTCCGGAATGATTAAGCCTAAGGCTACAAAAAACTGAAAAATAACTGAACAAAAACCAAGAGGAGAGGGAACCTTTTTAAGGGACCCTCTTTTCATATTTTATAGTAGTATTTATAATTCTATTTCATAATCTTTTTCTTGTTCTTCTTGTTATAACTGTTTTTCAGGGGCTATAAAAGTACAAGTATCTTCTTGAAAAATTATATAAGCAACAAATATATGACTTAAAAAAATCAATTAATGGTTATAAAAATAAAATACTATCAATAAGAGCAAAAATAGAACAAAGTAATTAAAAAGTTAAGGAGTTAGAAATTTATTTCTAACTCCTTAACTTTTTTTTATCTTTCCAAATCCCATTTTTTTCTTAATGTTTAAATTGTTTTTGTTATGACTTTTAGAAATTTTGTCAAATTTTTAGAATTTCCATTAACTCTAATTTGGGTTCAATAATTTTTTTATTTCTTCGAACAAAATAGGTTTAAATTCTTCAATTGTCAATGGTATATTATATAAAATAGAATTAAAACAAGTTGAACTTGCAAGTTCAATGATCATGAATAAAGTAGCTTCTGGACATTTTAACTTTATATTATTTTGTTTTATACCATTCATAAAAATGCTATAAATAGAATCATCATCAGAATATTTTAAGTCTGCAATTTTAGTAACAGCTTGATTATAAATTCCTAATGAAAGATTCTTAGAAATAAATTTTAATAAAATATGATTTTTATTTAATTCATCAATAATATGTTCAATGACAAAAATAATTTGTTCATCAAAATTTTCGATATTTGTTTTCTTTAAAGCCTTAACAGCATCAGAAAATAATTTTTGAGATTTTTTTTCAATTAATTTATTTTGTATATCATATTTATCTTTAAAATATAAATAAAACGTTCCTTTTCCAACACCAGCGGTATCTGCAATATCTTGAATGGAAGTTTCTTTAAACCCTTTTTTTGTAAATAAATTAAAGGCAGATTTTAGCAAAGTTTCTTCTTTTATTTTTTTCTTTTCATCCGATTTTTTCATAAATATACCTCAATTCACTAATAAATAAACTCTTATATTTAATTTACATTATCACAAATAAAAAAAATAGTCAATAATATTAAAAAAAATATTGACTTGTGGTCATAAAAATGTTAAAATGTATAAAATTAAAAATGACTAACAGTCAATAAAAGGAGGATTAAATGAAAAGATTTGGTGAATTTGTATGCAAACATAAGATAATAATCTTAATTTTAGCTGTAATTTTATGCATACCATCAATTTATGGTATGTTTGCTACAAGGGTTAATTATGATATTTTATCATATTTACCAAGTGACATAGAAACTGTAAAAGGTGAAAACATTTTATCACAGGACTTTAAAATGGGCTCATTTTCAATAGTACTTGTAAAAGATATGCCACAAAGCAATTTACTTAAGTTAGAAGAAGATATAAGAAATATCGATTCTGTTGGAGACGTAATAGGAATAACAGATATAACAGGAAGTCAGATTCCTACTTATATGTTACCAGATGAAGTTCTTAATAAAATTTATAAAGAAGATGGGACAACTGCAATTTTAGTAACATTCCAAGATGGAATTGCAGAAGATAGGACACTAGATGCTATTCAAAAATTACGTGACATAACAGATGAAAATTGTAAAATAAGTGGAATGTCAGCAACAAACCTTGACATAAAAAACATATGTAATTCAGAAGTAATTATATATGTAATAATTGCTGTAATTTTATGTGCTATAATTTTGGCAGTTGCTTTAGATTCATATATTTTACCTGTTATTTTATTAGGAAATATAGGAATTTCTGTGTTATATAATCTTGGTTCTAATATTATATTTGGAGAAATTTCTTATATAACAAAAGCTATAAGTGCAGTTTTACAATTAGGAGTAACTATGGATTTTGGAATTTTCTTATATCATAGTTACAAACATCAGAAATTAACACAGGACAATAATGATAAAGCTATGGCACTTGCAATTGCAGATACTTTAAAATCAGTTGTTGGAAGTTCGCTTACAACAATTGCTGGATTTTTGGCATTGTGCACAATGAGTTTAACACTTGGAAAAGATATAGGTTTAGTTATGGCAAAAGGGGTTGCATTAGGAGTTATATCAACAGTAACAATACTTCCATCACTAATTCTTGTATTTGATAAATTAATTGCTAAAACAACACATAAGGAAATATTACCTAAATTTACAGGCGTTAAGAATTTTGTGTTAAGTCATTCTAAAGTAATAACAATTTTATTTATAATAATTCTTCCATTTGCTATTTATGGCTATACAAATACGCAAAGTTATTACAATCTAATGAGTGGATTACCAAAAACATTACCAAGTGTTCAAGCAAATGATAAACTTTCAAATGATTTTAATATGGTTTCAACACAATTGGTATTAATAGATAAAAATATATCTGATGATAAAATTTCTGAAATGTTAGATAAAATTGATAATTTGGATGGATTAGAGTTTAGTTTAAGTTATTCAAAAATAACAAATAAACTAAATATGCCAGCAGAGTTTTTACCAGAAAGTATATTAAAAATGTTTACAAGTGATAAATATCAAATGATAATTATAAGTTCAAAATATGAAAATGCAACAGATGAACTAAATAGTCAAATTGAGCAAGTAAATAACATAATAAAATCATATGACGAAAATGCATTAATGGCAGGGGAAGGTCCTCTTATGAAGGATTTAGTAGAAATTGCAAATCATGATTTTAATAGTGTAAACACATTTTCAATTGCAGTAATTTTTGCTTTAATGTTTATAGTTTTGCAATCTATATCATTACCTATTATTTTAATAATAGTAATAGAATTTGCAATATTTATAAATATGGGAATACCAGCATATATGGGAGATCAAGTACCTTTTGTTGCATCAATTGTAATTGGAACTATACAGCTTGGAGCAACAATAGATTATGCAATTTTAATAACAAATAAATATATAGCAAAAAGAAAAGAAAATTTAAGCAAAAAAGAAGCAATGGATTATGCTCTTGGAACATCTATAAGTTCAATTGTAGTAAGTGGATTATGCTTCTTTGGTGCAACATTTGGTGTAGGTGTTTATTCACAAATAGAAATGATAAGTTCATTATGTATTTTAATATCAAGAGGGGCAGTAATAAGTATGTTAAGTGTAATTTTAGTATTACCTACATTTTTAATGTGTTTTGACAAAATTATTTGTAAAACAACATGGGGCATGAAAAAAGTTGTGAGAAGTTAAAGAAAGGAAGTAAGTTAATTATGAATAAAATTGTGAAAAAAATTATATGCATAATGTCAATAATAACTTTATGTGGTATATATACAATGCCAATTTATGCAACATCTAAAAAAGAGACAATGTATTGTAAAGTAAATACATTAGGAGAAGTATATAGTAAAGAGGCAAGTGGAGAAGAAAAAACAGATGAAATGCCTATACAAACACAAATAAAATATTATTTAGATGATAATGAGATATCTATAGATGAGTTAAATGGCAAATCAGGAAAAGTAAAAATAAAAATAAAACTTACAAATAAAGATAAAAAAATTGAAGAAATAAATGGTCAAAAAGTAGAAATGTATACTCCATATATTGTGGCTTGTGGTACAATATTAAATAATAAAAAATTTCAAAATGTTACAATATCAAGTGGAAAAATAATAGACAATGGCAATAATTCTGTTGTAATAGGAATTAGTATGCCTGGTATGCAAAAAAGTTTAGATTTAAGTGATGTGGAAATACCTGAAAATATAACAATTCAGGCATATACAACAGACTTTGAATTAGAAAATATATACATGTATATAGAATCAAATGTTTTTGATAGCGATTTAGATTTTTTAGATGAATTTAACAGTTTATATACAGACAGTCAAAATTTAAAAAAAGCTAGTACACAATTAGTAGAAGGAACAAAACAACTACAAGAAGGAACTACAACATATTCAGAAAAAATTGGAGAGTTTAATACAGGACTTGCAACATATGCAAATGGTGTAAATTCTGTTAGCAATAATTATTCTAAAATAAACGAAGGAATATCTACTGTTAATAAAAATACTAAAAAAATAGCAGAAGGTAGTACTACACTTGCAAGTGGTATTACAGAGTTAAAAAGTAACCTTAGTACTATAATTTCAGCAATTGGTCAAATACAAAAAGGTGTAAATGGAATAGATGGAGGTTTATCAAAAATGTCTACTGCTGTAGATAACTCTATAACTACAATTACAAATAGTACATCAGAAAAGTCAGATACATCTGCTGCATTAAAAAAATTAGGTGTTTCTACCCAAAGTACAATTTCTGAATTAGAAAAAACAAAGTCAACTTTAGAAAAAACAGTAAATTTATTAGAAAATGGAACAGAAAAAACTGAATTATTAAAACAAATAAAAACATTAGATACACAAATAAAAACATTAAACAAAAATGTTGGAACAGAAAGAACTGCTTATAATAAAGCTATAGAAGAGGAAACAAAGCAAGTTGTATCAGGGTTAAATGATTTAAAAACATCATTAAAAACGTTACAAGGAGTATCAACACAAGTAACAACAGGAATTAATCAACTTGTAAATAGTTCTCCAGAACTACAAAGTGGATTAAACAAATTAGAAAGTGGTTCTAATACTTTATCAACAGGTGCAAATAGTTTAAGTCAGGGTACTTCAACACTTTTAAGTGGTTCTAAAGAACTAAAAAATGGAATTGATACTTTAAATTCAAATACAGAAGTTATAAAAAATAGTTCAAATCAACTAAAAGAGGGAGCAAACACTTTAAAAGAAGGAGCAAATACTTTATCAAATGGAATGAATCAATTTGACAATGAAGGAATTAATACAATTTATAATTTTGTAAACAAAGATTTAAAAGGTGCACAAAATAGAATAGATAAATTGGTTAGTTTAGCACAAAATAGTGGGGCTTATAAATATGTATTAAAAGTTGATAATTTAAAATAGTAAATATAGGTTACAACAGCAAAAAGCATCAGTAAAAATTGATGCTTTTTATTATTGTATTTTTTTAAATTAAATGATAAAATAACAAAAAAATAACAGGAGATAAGAAAATGTACGAATTTGAAGTACCAGGTAAAATTACAGGAAAAGCAAGACCAAGGGTAAATACATTAACTGGAAGGGCATATACACCAGGAAATACTAAGGATTATGAAATGCTAATAAAACAATATTTTAAAGTAAAATATCCAAGGTATGAAACATTAGAAGGAAGAATAATAATAAAAATAGAAGCATATTTTGAACCACCTAAAAGTACAAGCAAAAAGCAAACTGAGCAAATGCTAGAAAATAAAATAAGTCCAACAAAGAAACCAGACATAGACAATATTATAAAAATAGTATTAGATGCATTAAATAAAATGGCTTTTAGAGATGATAGCCAAGTTACTAAAATAGAAGTGGAAAAAATATATGGTCCTGTAGAAAAAATAAAAGTAAAAATAGACACATATTAAATAGAACTGAAAAAGTTCTATTTTTTATTATAATTAATATAAATTATAATAAATAAAATTAAAAAGGAGAAAATACTATGGAAAAGGAAAATAAATTTATAAAAAACATAGCAAAAGGAATATTTATATCATTAATTGCAACAATAGTATTTTTACTAATATTTTCAATAATTTTAACATATAGTAATGTAAAAGAAGATATAATAAATCCAGTAATTATAATAATAACAGCAATAAGTATATTAATAGGAAGTTCAATTTCAAGCATGAAAATAGGAAAAAATGGATTGTTAAATGGAGGAATAATAGGAGGATTCTACATATTAATAATATATACAATATCAAGCATACTAAATTGGGAATTTGGATTGAATTTACAAGCAATTATATTAATAATCGTTGGAATTGTATTTGGAATTTTAGGTGGTATAATTGGAGTAAATAAGCAAAATAAATAATATTAAGTTTTTTAGTAAAAACAGTTGATATTTTTAAAATTTTAATATAAAATTTAAAAAGACTAAAAATAGGAGGAAACGAATGATAACTTTACAAGATGTAAAAAATAATCCAGAAGTAGAAGCTCTAATACTAGGAGCACAGCAACAATTAGATGGACTACGGCTACACAGAACACAGCCATAGACATATATCTATAGTTTCAAAAAGAGCAGGAGATATTCTGGAAAAACTAGGGTATCCAGATAGAACAGTAGAGCTTGCAAGAATTGCAGGTTATTTACATGATATAGGAAATTGTGTAAACAGAGTTGATCATGCACATAGTGGTGCAATACTAAGTTTTGAAATATTAAAACAAATGGGAATGCCAGTAGAAGAAAGAACACAAATAATGATGGCTATAGGAAATCATGATGAAAATACAGGGACAGCTGTAAGTGAAATATCTGCAGCACTAATTTTAGCAGATAAGTCAGATGTACACAGAGATAGAGTGGTAAATAAAAATATATCAACATTTGATATACATGATAGAGTTAATTATGCAGTTACAAATGCAGAATTAAAACTAGATGTGGCAAAAAGAAAAATATTATTAGATTTAACTATAGACAACAATATTTGTCCAGTATTGGATTATTTTGAAATATTTATGGCAAGAACAATGATGAGTAAATATGCAGCAAAATATTTAAAAATATGGTTTGAATTAGTAATTAATGATACAAAATTATTATAATAAAAAAAGTAGAAGGAGAAAAATAAAATGAAGAAAAACAAACTAAAAGTAATTACAATTACATTTTTTATAATATTAGTTACAATGGTTGCATTTGTAGGTGTATATGTGCAAGAAAAAAATATAATGGAAAATAAAGTAAAAGATTATTCTTTAGCAATGGATTTAAATGGAACAAGAAATATTGTTTTAAAAGTAAGTGATGAAACTACTGAGGTTATAAAAGATTCTAATGGAAACAAAGTAGAAAGTGCAACAGATGAAGAAATTAGTGAAAAAGGTTATACAAAGGAAACTGTACAAAAAAATACAGATGATGTGAAAACATTAGATAATTATAAAACTTCAAAAGAAATTATAGAAAAAAGATTAAAAAAATTAGGTGTAGAAAATTATATAATAAAATTAAATGAACAAACAGGAGAAATTGTTGTAGAATTGACTGACAACAGCCAAACAGATAATGTTGTTAGCAATCTAACAACTGTTGGTAAATTTGAAATAATAGATACAAATACAAAAGAAGTGTTACTTACAAATGATGACATAAAAGCAAGTAATGTTGTAAGAAGTACAACATCAAGTGGCACAAATATATATTTTACAATAGAATTTAATAAAGATGGAAAGAAAAAATTAGAAGAAATTACAAAAACATATGTACCACAAGACAATACAAGCAGTGAAGAAAGTTCAGAATCTTCAGAAAATAGTGATAGCAGTTCACAAACAACTAAAAAAACAATAACAATGCAAATAGATGGAACAGATGTAATGAGTACAGATTTTGAAGAACCAATAACAGATGGTATAATGCATTTGTCAGTTGGACAAGCTGCAACAGATACAAAAACATTACAAGAAAATGTAAAACAAGCAAACCAAATGGCAGCAGTACTTGAAAATAAAAATATGCCAGTTGAATATACATTACAAAGTGATACATTTGTAAAATCTACTGTAACAGAAGATACAGTTGCAGCAGTTATAATTGTGGTAACTGTTATTGCATTAATAGCATTAATAGTATTGTTTATTAGATATAAATCAAATGGATTATTAGCAATAATATCATATGTAGGATTAGTATCAATACTTTTATTAACAATAAGATATACAAATGTTGTATTATCAATTGAGGGAATAGCTGCAATTTTTGTAATATTAGTAATGAATTATGTTTTTGAAAATAAAATTCTAAATGATATAAAAAGACATCAAAGTGATAAAAAGGCAGATATAAAACATATAATAAATATGTCAATAAAAGATATGGTAATAAAAATAATACCAATTGCAATTTTAGCAATAACATTTTGTTTTATGGGATGGATACCAACAAGCAGCTTTGGAATGGTAATGTTCTGGGGAATTACTTTAATAATAATATATAATTTATTAGTAACAAAAAATTTATTAAAGACAAGCCAAGAAAAGTAGGAGGTATTATAAATGAAACAAATTAAAAAAAGTAAATTAACACAAATTTTATTAATTGTCTTAGTTCTAGTTATGGGATTAATATTAGCATTAACAAAAGGATTTAATAAGGAATTAAAATATAAAGAACATCAAGAAATAAAATTAGAGATTGGGAAAGAATATAAAAAAACAGATATTAAAGAAATAACAAATGAAATATTTGATGGACAAGATGTTGTAGTTCAAGATGTAGATGAGTATGGGGACACAGTTTTAATATCTACAAATAATATAACAGATGAACAAAAAACAAATTTGGTAAATAAAATAAACGAAAAATATCAAATAGCATTAGAAGCTGATTCACAAGAAATACAAACTATTCCACAAACAAGAATAATAGATATTTTAAATCATTATTTCTTGGCATTTGGAGTTTCTAGTATAATTATTTTAGTATATATGGCTATAAGATATAGAAAATTAAATGCTTTGAAAGTTATTTTCAAGACAGTATTTGCTTTAGTAGTTACAGAGGCGGTATTGTTTGCAATATTTGCAATTACACAAATACCATTTGGCAAATATACAGTAGCTTTAGTATTTATTGCATATGTCTTTGCATTAGCAGTTATTGTAAATAAATTTGAAAATAAATTAACAAAAATAAAATTAGAAGAAAAGAAACAAAAATAAAAAATACCGAAGGTAAGAATTGTAACAAATTACAATATTACCTTTGGTATTTTTTTTATTAAAGTAATTGCAAAATAATTAAAATTATGATATAAAGTAAGAAGAATAAATAGACGTTAAAAACAGAGGTGAAAAAATGATAAAAGCATATGCTAAATCAGATGTTGGTAAGGTAAGAGAAATAAATGAAGATTCCTACTATATATCAGAATCATTAGATGAAGTACAGTTATATATAATTGCTGATGGAATGGGTGGCTATAATGGTGGAGAAATAGCAAGTAGTTTAGCAATAAAATCTGCAAAAAATTATATAGAAAACAATTTTGCACAAGCAGACAAAGACAAAGAAAGCATAATACAGCTTGTTGCAAGTAGTTTAGAATATGCAAATATGGTTGTATATGAAAAATCAAAAGAAAATAAAGAATTAAATGGAATGGGTACTACTTTAGATATATGTTTAATATATAATAATAAGGCATATATTGGACATGTGGGAGATAGTAGAATATATAGAATAAGAAAAGATTTTATAAGAAAATTAACACAAGATCATAGTTATGTACAAAAACTAGTAAAAGATGGTAAAATAACAGAAGAAGAAGCAGCTCATCATCCACAAAAAAATATGTTAATGAAAGCTCTTCGGATGTAATGCATTTGTAGAGCCAGACGTAATGATAAAAGGTTTTTTAAAAGATGATGTGTTATTAATGACAACAGACGGCTTAACAAATTTAGTAAAAAAAGAAGATTTGTATAAAACAGTTAAAGAAGAAAATTTAGAGCAAATACCAAAAAGATTGGTAGAAAAAGCATTAGAAAATGGTGGATTTGATAATATAACAGTTATAGTAATAAAAAATATATAGCAGTCTACATTAAAAACATATTAAGGAGAGATTAAATATGAATTTAGAAGGAAAATTACTTCGGAAATCGATATGAAATTATAGAAAAAATAGGAAATGGTGGAATGGCTACAGTATATAAAGCAAAGTGTACAGTACTTAACAGATATGTAGCTGTAAAAATTTTAAGAGATGAGTTTACAACAGATGAAGAATTTATAAGAAGATTTGAGGCAGAGGCACAATCTGCAGCAAGACTTACACATCCAAATATTGTATCTATATATGATGTTGGTGTTGAAGGAAATTTGTATTATATTGTTATGGAATTAATACAAGGAAAAACCTTAAAAGAAATTATAGTAGAGGAACAAGGACCATTGCCATGGAAATGGTCAATTAATGTTGCAATACAAATTGCGTCAGCACTTGAAATGGCACATAAAAATAATATTATACATAGAGATATAAAACCTCATAACATAATAATAACAGAAGACGGCATTGCAAAAGTAACAGATTTTGGAATTGCAAAAGCAGTATCAAACTCAACAATAACTGCATTTGGTACAACAATAGGTTCAGTACATTATTTTTCACCAGAGCATGCAAGAGGAGGGTATACAGATGCAAAATCTGATATATATTCATTAGGGGTAGTAATGTATGAAATGTTAACAGGAAGAGTACCATTTGATGCAGATACACCAGTATCAGTTGCATTAAAACATATGCAAGAAGAACCTGTAGAACCAAAAGAAATAAACCCTAATATTCCAAGTTCAGTAAATAAAATAATAATGAAAGCTCTAAAAAAAGATCCAACACTTAGATATCAAACAAGTACAGAAATGTTACAAGATTTAAGGGCATGTTTAAAAAATCCAAATGGAAATTTTGTAGAAGAAAAAGACTATGATGAAACAGCCAAAACTCAAAGAATAAATATAAGTGAATTAGAAGAAAATAAACGTGGCTCTAAAGAAGATAAAAATTCAGATAATAAATTTATTGCTTTCATTAAAGAACATAAAAAATTAAGTATATTTATAGGGGTAATTTTATTATTCTTCATAGCATTTGGGGGAACAATGCTATTCTTAGGTGCAACAAATCCTAAAGAAGTAGAATTACCAAATATTACTGGAATGACAGCACAAGAAGCAGAAGAAACACTAAAAAAAGCAAATTTAAAATATGAACTAGAAAAAGAAGAATACAATAAAGATGTTGAAGAAGGAAAGGTAATTAGCCAAGAACCACCATATCAAGCAAACTTTAAAGTAAAAGAAGGAAGCCAAGTAAAAGTTGTAATTAGTAAAGGACAAGAAAAAACTAAAGTTCCAAAAGTTGTTGGAATGAAACAAGATGAGGCTGTTAAAGCTTTAGAAGAAGCAAAATTAAAATATGAAATAGTAGAAGAAGCAAGCAAAAAAGTTGAAGAAGGTTATGTAATTAGTCAAGAAACAGAAGCTGATGCAGATGCATTTGCAGGAGATACTGTAAAAATTCATGTAAGTACAGGAACTGAAAAAGTTACAATGGTAAGTGTATTAGATAAAAGCGAGGAAGATGCCAAGGCAGCATTAAAAGCTATTGGTATAACATCTATAAATACTGTATATGAAGAAAACTCAAGTAAAGCAAAAGGTGTTGTATTAAAACAAAGTGTTGAACCAGGAAGCACAGTTGAGAAAGATTCAAAAATTACTATTACAGTAAATAATTACGAAGCAAGTAATACTATAAATTTAGTAATAAATGTTAAATCATTAACAGGAGGATACACAGAAAGTACAACAAATAGCAGTAATGTTACAAATTCATCAAATGCAACCAATACAACAACTACATCACAACAAACAGTAAATAAAAAAGTAGATGTGTCAGTATCAGTTGGTGGAACAGTAGTTCAAACTAGAACAAATATTGATAAAAACCAAACAGATTTAAGTATACAAGTTGACGGAAAAGGAACTCAAACAGTAACAGTTAATGCAGGTGGTGCAATATCTACAAAAACAATTAATTTTGCAGGAACAGAAAAAACTATCAAAATACCATAATAAAAATCAAGGAACGATGAAAATTAGTCGTTCCTTGATTAGTAAATATAAAAGAAAATGAGGGAAAAATGCAGGGATTAGTAATAGAGAATATATCAAATTTATATAAAATACAAGTAAATGAGTATATATATGAAGCTGTTGCAAGAGGTAAAATAAAAAAAGAGGAAATAAGCCCAGTAGTAGGTGACATTGTTGAAATAGAAATAACAGATAAAGAAAATAAAAAGGCAGTAATTGAAAAAATACATAGTAGAAATGTATATATAAAAAGACCTAAAATGGCGAATTTAACTCAGTTAATATTTGTAGTATCTAGTAAACAGCCAAAACCAGATTTATTATTACTTGACAAGCAATTAGCATATGCAAATTATTTAAATGTAAATGCTATTATAGTATTAAATAAAACAGATTTAGATGACAAACAAGAATTTGAAAAAATAAAAAATGTATATAAAAAAATAGGCTATAAAGTTTTAGAAACTAAGGCAAAAGAAGGAAATGGAATTAAAGAATTAATTGATATTATGCAAGGAAACATTAATGCCTTTTCTGGAAATTCTGGGGTTGGAAAATCGACACTAATAAATGCTATTTTTAAATATAGTATAACAGAAGAAGGCGAAATTAGCATAAAAAATAAAAGAGGAAAGAATACTACAACACAAGTTAAGTTGTATAAAATAAATGAAAATACATATATTGCAGATACTCCTGGATTTTCAACATTTGAAATAAGTGAAATTGAAAGTAAAGATTTATATAAATATTTTAAAGAATTTGATAATACTAACTGTAAATACATTGGATGTTCACATATTAAAGAAACAGAATGTGGAATAAAGCAGGATGTAAAAAATGGAATAATAGATAAAGGAAGATATGAAAGATTTTGCAAAATATATAATGAATTAAAACAAAAGGAGGAAAGAAAATGGTAGAAATTTCAACATCAATTTTAAGTGTAAAAAAAGGCCAAGAATCAGAGACTTTTTTTGCATTAGAAAAGGCAAAAACTAATTATTTCCATATTGATGTAATGGATGGAAAATTTGTAGAAAATAACACATATGAAAAAATGCGTGAGTATGCATCATATATAAAAAGAATATCTAATTTACCATTAGACATACATTTAATGGTAGATGATGTAAAAGAGGCAATTGATGACTTTTTAGCAGTTGAACCTAATATAATAACTTTTCATTTGGAAGCATGCAAAAATAAACAAGAAGTAATGGAATTAATAAATTATATAAAACAAAATAATTGCAAAGTAGGAATAGCAATAAAACCAAATACAAAAATAGAAGAAATATATGAATATTTGCCATTTATTCATACCGTTTTAGTAATGACTGTAGAACCCGGAAAAGGTGGACAAACACTTCTTACAGATATGGTAGAAAAAATTTTTTTATTAAAAAAATACATAGAAAAAAATAATTTGGAAGTTGATATAGAAGCAGATGGAGGAATAAATTTAATTACTGCTCCAAAAGTAAAAGAGGCTGGGGCTAATATTTTAGTTGCAGGTACGGCAATTTTAATTGCAAAAGATTATAAAATAATAATAGATGAATTGAAACAATAAAAATAAACTAAAAAAACACTATTTTAAATAGTGTTTTTTTAGTATCTATTTTTTAGATTTTTTTGGAAGTAACTTTTTTGTTATAATTCCTAAACCTAAAACTGTATATATAATACCTACTAAAGCTCCAACAAATGGGATTATTGTTAATAGCCACATAACAAGAAAAGTAACTAATAACATACCAATTTTTGGCCATGTTTTAGATATTTTTAATTTAGTACATATAATGTTGTTTAGTGCAATTGTAAATACTGGAATACTTAAAAGTAATAATACAATATATGTTAAAAGTAATACAATTGATATAGGTCTTGTAATATTTAAGAAAATTAATGCTGCAGCTACTACTGGTATAACTATTAGGCTTAATATTCCAAATCCAATAGATGAACCAATTTTGTTTGTTAATAAAGAATTTGTTTCATCTATAAATTTAGGAGAAAGCCATTTAAATAATCCATAAACTGCAAGTACTAATAATAAAGTAGAGATAAGAGCTATTATATAAGTACCAAAATTCATAGAATTAGAAATTTTTTCTTGCTCAAATTTTACTTCACCATCAACAGTTGATTCAGGTATTTGAATTTCTTTTGAAGAAGAATAATTTAAATTCCCCATAATTTTTCCTTGAACTGTTGCAACACTTACATCTGCTTGATCTGCATTATCACCATCTGGTACTGCTTCTACATTTTGTGAAAAATTAATATTTTTTGATGAAATATATGCATTTCTTCCTATTGTTCCAAAAATATTCAAATCTTCTGATGCACATTTAAAATCTCTATATACATAACCTGAAATTTTTGCATTTTTACATGTAGCATATACATCATAAGTTACACCATCTACATTTAGATTATTTGCTGTAACAAAAAGGCTGTTTGATATATAACCTTGTGTTGAAATATTTACATCTTTTGCACATATAAATGCATTTCCAACAATTTGAGAATTAATGTTTACTTTATTTGCTAAAACAAATAGATTTCCATCTACTATGTAATCTATAGTAATTTCATCTCCCATTAAATAAACATCTTCTTTTTTCATATTGTTTAAATATTCGTCTGTAGTTGTTTGGTTATCTTCTCTTTCCTCAACAGGAACACCATTTTCTTCTGAAATTAATTCAACATCATTAGTGTTTTCGTCTTCTGCAAATACAAAAGGAGAAAAAACAAGCATACCAACAATAAGCATAATTAATAAAGCTTTTAACTTATTTTTTAACATAAAAAAACCTCCTATAAATAATATATATAAAATATATACTTATAATTTTTTTTTGTCAATGATTTTTTTATTGTTTTCTACAAAATATGCACAATTAGAATTTGAAGAAAATTTAGATAAAGTAATAGAAGAATACTGACATTTGCCATCTTTTTGATAAATACAATTATTTGAACAGTTAATATTTGTCAAAAAACCACCTCTTTTATGGTAGTATTTGTATTTTACTTTGTTTTATTCATATAAAAATTACAATATTTATTAATTGAACAATTTTCACACTTTGGGTTTCGAGCAATACATGTATTTCTTCCATGCCACATAAATAGGTGGTTTATGTATTCTAACTCATTATTTGGAACTTTTTTTAATAAATCTTGTTCAATTTTTTCTGGTTCTTTATTTTTACTTAAGCCAATCAAATTGGAAATTCTTTTAGCATGTGTATCTACAGCTATTCCGAACAGGTTTATGAAAAGCTTCTAACATAATAACATTTGCACTTTTTCTTCCAATTCCTGCTAAAGTCATAAGTTCTGAAATTGTTTGTGGAACAGTCCCATTAAAGTTTTCTAGTATTTGATTAGCACATTTTTTTATGTTTTTTGCTTTATTTTTGTAAAAACCACAAGGGTGGATTATTTGTTCAAGTTCATTTAAATCAATATTTGCATAATCTTCTATTGTTTTACATTCCTTAAATAATATTGGAGTTGTTTTATTTACTCTATCATCAGTGCATTGAGCAGAAAGTGAAACAGCAACAACAAGTTCAAATGGAGTTGTAAAATCTAAGCTGCATTTTGCATCTGGATATGTATTTTTTAAAATATTAATTATATTTATTACATCATTTTTTTTCATATATATTCCTCACTTTAGTTTATATTCTAAATTAAACTAAAAAAATAGTCAATAACAATATTTAACATAAATAGGAACAAATAAAGATAAAGATTAATATTATATTATGAAAAATAAAATATTAATCTATTAAAATTATAAGTGATTGGGGGGAAAAATATGATAGGTTTTTTAAGAAAGACATGTGGAGTTGTATTAATTGGCTTAGGATTAGGAATACTTTTGGTATTATTACTTCCAATTACTGGTTGGTTATTTTTAATAGGATTAACAGTTATTTGCGTAGGTTTTATTTGGCTAGCTTGTTAAATGAAAATAAAATCTATATAAAGGAGGAATACATATGAAGGTTGTTGTAAAAAAAGTCCCTAAATTTTTAAGGGGATTTGTAAAACTTATATTTGGAATAAAGGAATAAAAAAAAGAGCTTAGGCTCTTTTAACTTTTCCATCTTTTAAACATTTAGCACATACATGAATTCTTTTAACTTCACCATTTATTTCAGCTTTAACACTTCTTAAATTTGGTTTCCAAGTTCTTGGTGATCTTTTACTTATATGTGAACGAGTAATGCTAAGTTTATTTCCATGACTTGCTGTTTTATCACAAATTGCGCATTTTGCCATAATCTATTGCACCTCCTAATATTTTTAAATAAAATTGACTAATAACAAGTTTAACACATAAATATAAAAAAAACAAGTATTTTTTAAAAAATATAAAAATTTCCTTGCAAAATAGGAAAAATGTGTTATAATATAAAAGCTATATGAAATTAGAAAGGATTGAAAAATATGAAATGTAAAGTTGAAAAAACAAAAAACGCAAATGAAGTAAAAATAGAATTAACAGTAGAAGCACAAAAATTTGAGGAGGCAATAAAAAAAGTATACTTCCAAAGTGCAAAATATTTTAATATACCTGGATTTAGAAAAGGAAAAGCACCATTACAAATAGTAGAAAAATATTATGGAAAAGAAATTTTTTACGAAGATGCTTTTAATGAATTAGCTCCAGAAGTATTAGAAGAAGCAGTTAAAGAAAATAACTTAGAAATAGTAAGTAGACCAGAAATAGACATTACACAAATAGAAAAAGGAAAAGACCTTATATTTACAGCAGTAATGCAAACAAAACCAGAAGTAGAACTTGGAAAATATAAAGGTATAGAAATTAAAAAAATAGAGTATAATGTAACTGACGAAGATATAGACCATGAATTACATCATATGCAAGAACATAATTCAAGATTAGTAAATGTTGAAAACAGACCAGTAGAAAAAGGTGATACAACAGTAATTGATTTTGAAGGATTTGTTGATGGAGTTGCTTTTGATGGAGGAAAAGCTGAAGGACATGAATTAGAAATAGGAAGCAATACATTTATACCTGGATTTGAAGATCAAATAATTGGAATGAAAATGGATGAAGAAAAAGATATAAATGTAAAATTCCCTGATGAATATTTCTCAAAAGATTTAGCAGGAAAAGATGCTACATTTAAAGTAAAATTACATGAAATTAAGAAAAAAGAATTACCAAAACTAGATGACGAATTTGCAAAAGATGTTAGTGAATTCGACACATTAGAAGAATTAAAAAAAGACATAAAAGAAAAGAAAGAAAAACAAAATAAAGAAAAAGCAAAATATGAAACAGAAGAAGCTGTTATAAAAGCTGTATGTGAAGACATGAAAGTAGAAATACCACAAGGAATGATTGAAACAGAAACACAAAACATGTTAAAAGATATAGAAACAAGATTATCATATCAAGGATTAAAATTAGAACAATATCTTCAAATGATGGGAAAAACTGCTGAAGAAGTAAAAAAAGAATATGAACCACAAGCAATTGAAGCTATAAAATCAAGACTAGCATTAGAAGCAATAGTAAAAGCAGAAAAAATAGAAGCATCAGAAGAAAAAATAAATGAAAAATTAGAAGAAATGGCTAAAAATTACGGAAAAACTGCTGAAGAATTAAAAGCAAATGAAAATGTTAAAAATTACATAAAAGAAGGAATAGAATCACAAGAAGCAATAGAATTTTTAGTTAAAAATGCAAAAATAAAATAATTAAAAGGAATAAAAGTTGGGGTAAAAATGTCTTACTCCAATTTTTTCTTTAAATAGACAATAAAAACTTGCAAACAAAAAATACTTAGTATATAATAAGCGTAATTCAATAAAAAACATTTTAAGGAGGAAAATTATGTTAGAAAAAAATAGCTTAGTGCCATATGTTATTGAACAAACAAGTAAAGGAGAAAGATCATACGATATTTTTTCAAGATTATTAAAAGACAGAATAATATTTTTAGGAGAAGATGTTAATGCAACATCAGCAAGCTTAGTAATTGCACAATTATTATTCTTAGAATCAGAAGATCCAGATAAAGAAATATTTTTATATATAAATTCACCAGGAGGGTCAATTACAGACGGAATGGGAATTGTAGATACAATGAATTATATTAAATGTCCTGTATCAACAATCTGTGTTGGTCTTGCTGCAAGTTTTGGTGCAGTATTACTTGCAAATGGAGAAAAAGGAAAAAGATTTGCAACTCCAAATTCAGAAATATTAATACATCAACCATTAATTGGAGGTGGCGGAATTTCTGGACAAACAACAGAAATAAAAATACATGCAGATCATATGGTAAAAACAAGAGAAAAATTAAATAAATTATTAAGTGAAAAAACAGGTCAACCAATTGAAGTAATTGAAAAAGATACTGAAAGAGACCATTACATGACAGCTGAAGAAGCATTAAAATATGGACTAATTGATGGAATAATGGAAAAAAGAATTTAATTTAAAAGAATATTAAAGGAGAAGTTTATGGCAAAAAATGATACACCAAAGAATGTTAGATGTTCTTTTTGTGGTAAAGCACAAGAAAGTGTTAGAAAAATAGTTGCAGGGCCAGGAGTATATATATGTGATGAGTGCATTGACTTATGCAACAGCATAATAGAAGCTGAAATATATGATGAAGAAAATGAAAAATATGAATTAGGAGAAGAAATACCTAATCCACAAGAAATAAAGAAAATATTAGACGAATATGTAATAGGTCAAGAAGATGCAAAAAAATCTTTATCAGTTGCAGTATACAATCATTATAAAAGAATAATGCATGAAGAGGAAAAAGACATAAATGATGTAGAAATACAAAAAAGTAATATATTGTTACTAGGACCAACTGGTTGTGGAAAAACATTACTTGCAAAAACATTAGCTAAAATACTAAATGTTCCATTTGCAATTGCAGATGCAACAACACTTACAGAAGCAGGATATGTTGGAGAAGATGTTGAAAATATTTTATTAAAATTAATACAAGCAGCTGATGGAGATGTAGAGAAAGCTGAAAAAGGAATTATATATATAGATGAAATAGATAAAATTACAAGAAAATCTGAAAATGTATCAATTACACGTGATGTAAGTGGAGAAGGAGTTCAACAATCTTTATTAAAAATAATAGAAGGAACAGTTGCATCAGTGCCACCACAAGGAGGAAGAAAACATCCAAACCAAGAATTGATACAAATAAATACAGAAAATATTTTATTTATATGTGGAGGGGCTTTTGAAGGTTTAGAAAATATTATAAAAGATAGAACAGGCCAAAAAGCAATAGGTTTTGGAACAAAAATAGAAAGCCAAAAAGACATAAACAAATATGAAATATTCCAAGAATTATTGCCACAAGATTTATTAAAATTTGGACTAATACCTGAATTTATAGGAAGGCTTCCAATAGTTGCAACATTAAAAGATTTAGACAAAGAAGCTTTAATAAAAATATTAAAAGAGCCAAAAAATGCATTAGTAAAACAATATACAAAATTATTTGAAATTGATGGAGTAGAATTGGAATTTGAAGATGAAGCTTTAAACGCCATTGTTGAAAAAGCAATAGAAAGAAAAACAGGAGCAAGAGGATTGCGTTCAATAATAGAAGAAATTATGAGAGACATAATGTTTGAAATACCATCAAATCCAAATATAGAAAAATGTATTGTAACAAAAGAGACTGTATTGAATAAGGCAGAGCCAAAAATTATTGAAAATGTAAATAAAAACGAACAAAAGGAAATAAAAAATAAGAAAAGGCAAATACCACAAAATACTAAAAAAGAAACAGCATAAAAGTGTAAACTATATAGTTAAACTAAAGAGTTGTAAAAGAAAAGATGAAATTATGTTATGATGTAAAATTTAATATCTAACATAATTTCATCTTTTTTTATAGTTTATAATATATAAAATAATAAAATAGGTACACATAATTTTCTACGTAAAATTGGCAATAAATGTAATATACATTTTATCAACAAAACAATTGTGAATAAAATATGGACGAATAATGTCTATTTATAGTTATTCACAGAGTTTTCCACAATATCCACAATTAAAAAATAACTAGATATCAACAATATAATTACTTAAAAAAGGAAACATAAAGTAAAAATAAAATTAAATTATTAATAAAATAATAGCAAAAATAAATAAAATTAATATAATATAATAGATATTTATAAATAAAGGGATGATAAAATGAAATTATGTTGTAGATATCAAAACAGATGCTGCGGATATGATAGATGTCAAAGATATATGGAACCAAATGACATAACGATGGAACAATTAAAAAATATGCAAATGCAAGGTGCGATACTAATAGATATAAGAAGCCCACAAGAATACAATGAGGGGCATTTGGAAGGTGCGATTGTACTTCCTGAATATGAGATATATTCAAAAGCAAAAAAAATATTACCTAATAAAAATCAAACAATAATTGTATATTGCGGAAATGGAATTAGAAGTAAAAAATCTCAAAGAATAATGAGAAGAATGGGTTATACAAATGTATACAATTTATATAAAGGAACTGAAAACTATTGAGATTTTAGAATGTTTATGCTAAAATATCTAATATATTAAGGAGGAAATATGGAAGACAGACAAAAATATATTAGAAATTTTAGCATTATTGCTCACATTGATCATGGAAAATCAACATTGGCAGACAGACTTATAGAAATGACGGGTGTATTATCTAAAAGAGAAATGGAAAGTCAAATATTAGATAATATGGAAATTGAAAAAGAAAGAGGAATAACTATAAAATCACAATCTGTTAGAATGAAATACAAAGCTAAAGATGGACAAGAATACACATTTAATTTAATAGATACACCAGGACATGTTGATTTTAATTATGAAGTATCTAGAAGCTTGGCTGCGTGTGATGGAGCAATATTGGTTGTGGATGCAAGCCAAGGAGTAGAGGCTCAAACACTTGCAAACGTATATCTAGCAATAGACAATAATTTGGAAATATTACCGGTAATAAATAAAATTGACTTGCCAAATGCAAGACCAGAAGAAGTAAAACAGGAAATAGAAGATATAATAGGAATTCCAGCACAAGATGCACCATGTGTTTCTGCAAAATCTGGTCTAAATATGGAAGAAGTATTAGAAAGAATTGTAACAGATCTTCCAGCACCAAAAGGAAATGAAAACGAAAAAACTAAGTGTTTAATATTTGATTCATATTATGATAATTATAAAGGTGCCGTTGCATATGTAAGAATAATGGATGGAAAAGTTAAAGTAGGTGATGAGATAAAATTAATGGCAGCAAACAGGGTGTTTACTGTTTCAGAAGTAGGGTATTTTGTGCCAGGTTCATATATGCCAACAAATGAATTAAAAGCAGGAGAAGTTGGGTATATTGCAGCAAGTATAAAAAACTTATCAGACATTCATGTTGGAGATACAGTAACATTAAATAACAATCCAGCAGACAAACCACTAAAAGGCTATAAAAAGGTTACACCAATGGTGTATTGTGGCTTATACCCAGTAGATGGAAGCCAATATGAAGACTTAAAAGAAGCGTTAGAAAAATTAAAACTAAATGATGCTGCACTTGAATTTGAACCAGAAAATTCAGTCGCATTAGGATTTGGGTTTAGATGTGGCTTTTTAGGATTATTACATTTAGAAATAATAGAAGAAAGATTAGACAGAGAATTTGATTTAGGACTAATAACTACAGCACCATCTGTTATATATAAGGTATATAAAACTACAGGGGAAGTAATAGAATTATATAATCCAGAAGACTTACCGACAGCCCAAGAAATTTCATATATGGAAGAACCATTTGTAACAGCAAATATTTTGACACCAAAAGAGTATGTTGGAAATATTATGGATTTATGTCAAAGAAGACGTGGAATATATATTGACATGAAATATTTAGATGAAAATCGTGTTACATTAACTTATGAAATGCCATTAAACGAAATAATTTATGACTTTTTTGATAATTTAAAATCAAAAACAAAAGGCTATGCATCATTAGATTATGAATTTAAAGAATATAGAAGGTCAAACTTAGTAAAACTTGATATTTATATAAATGGTGAACCAGTAGATGCATTATCATTTATTGTACATAAAGATAGCAGTTATGACAGGGGAAAGAAAATGGTAGAAAAATTAAAAACTGTTATTCCAAGAAAATTGTTTAAAATTCCAATTCAAGCTGCAATAGGTGGACAAATTATAGCAAGGGAAACAATTTCAGCAATGAGGAAAGATGTACTTGCAAAATGCTATGGAGGAGATATTACAAGAAAGAAAAAATTATTGGAAAAACAAAAAAGAGGTAAAAAGAAAATGCGTGAAATTGGAAATGTAGAAATACCACAAGAAGCATTTTTATCTGTATTAAAATTAGATGATGAATAAAAACAAGAAAAAATAGAAGAAAGGAATTAATCAATTTAAAAATATGTTTTATAAAGTTGATTATATAAGAAAAAATGAAAAATAATAAAAAAACAAATTATAAAAAAGAATATAAAAGACAAGATAATGAAAAACAAGAAGAACTAAGATTTGATGACCAAGTAGAAGGCAGAAATTCTGTGCTTGAATTATTAGAAAGTGGAAAAGATATAAATAAAATTTTTATAACAAGTGGTGAAAAACATGGATCAATAAATAAAATAATAGCTATGGCAAAAGAAAAAAGAATTATAATAGTAGAAAAAGATAAAAGACAAATGCAAGAAATGGCACAAACACAAAACTATCAAGGGGTTATTGCAATTGTTCCACCATTTGAATATTGTCAAATAGAAGATATAATAAATACAGCAAAACAAAGAAATGAAGAACCATTTGTACTAATATTAGATGGAATAGAAGATCCACATAATTTAGGTTCAATAATAAGAACAGCTGAAACGGCAGGGGTACATGGTATTATAATTCCAAAAAGAAGAGCGGCTTGTGTAAATAGTACAGTAAATAAAGTTTCATGCGGGGCTGTTGAACATATGAAAATTGCAAGAGTTACAAATATATCAGATAGTCTTCAAGAATTAAAAGATAATGGATTATGGATATGTGGTACAGATATTTCTACTAATAAATATTATTATAATCAAGATTACAGAGGGGCAATTGGAATAGTTATTGGAAATGAAGGAAAAGGAATGAGCGAAAAAGTAAAGAAAAATTGTGACTTCTTAGTAAAAATACCAATGAAAGGAAAAGTAACATCTTTAAATGCGTCTGTTTCTGCAGGAATTGTTGTATATGAAGCTGTAAAACAAAGAATGTAAAATATATTTTAATAAAATAATAAAAAACAATTTAAATAGTATTGACTTTTAATAAAAAAGGTATTAAAATACTATTTAGGTTGTTTTTATTTTTGGTTAAAAAACTGCTTAAAAAGTGACAAAAATAGTAAAAAAATATTTTTTGAAAAATTTTTAAAAAAGTGTTGACAAAGATAAAAAACCATAGTATAATACAAATCGTTCCGCAAACAGA
>FR898620.1 GCA_000437215.1 Clostridium sp. CAG:440 | reverse complement strand
AAAACAACAACATATGATGTTTCTGTAAAAGATAGTGTAGAAAGTATAAGTATAAAAGCTAATCCAGATAAAACAGAATATAATTATGGAGAAGATTTAGACTTAACAGGAGCTACAATAAGTGTTGTAAAGGGAAGTGGAACAATAGAAATTCCAGTGACTGAAGATATGGTAAGTGGCTATGACAAAGAAAAATTAGGAGAGCAAACAATAAAAGTTACATATGGAGGAGAAGAAGCAACATTTAAAGTAACTGTAAAAGATTATGTGAAAGATATAATTTTAGTAAATCCAGATAAAACAGAATATCAATATGGAGAAAGTTTAGACCTAACTGGAGGAAGTGTACAAAAAGTAATGGCAAGTGGAGCAGCAGTAGCAGCAGTTCCATTAACAGATGATAGTGTAACATTAAGTACATTTAATCCTAACCAATCAGGAATACAAACAATAAAAGTAACATATGAAGGAAAAACAAAAACATTTGATGTAAATGTAAAAGATACAATTACTGGTATTGAATTACAAGGTATACCAGAGACTAAATACAAATATGGAGAAGATTTTAAAATATCTAATTTAAAATTAAATATTCATAAATTAAGTGGAGATGTTACAATACCTGTAACTCAAGACATGATTAAAGGGTATGAAAAAAATAAATTAGGTAGCCAAGTTGTAAAAATAGAGTATGAAGGACAAACTATTACTACAATTAATGTTGAAGTTATAGATTATGTACAAAGCGTAATTATTACACCTCCAAGCAAAGTAGAATATAACTATGGAGAAAGTTTAAACTTAGATGGAGCAAAGATTACTAAAATAATGGCTTCAAACCCAAGTAAGCCTGAAGAAATAATAGTAACAAGTAGTATGATAAGTGGTTATACATCAACAAAAATTGGAAAACAAAATGTAACAATTACATATGTAGATGATAAAACATATACTAAAGACTTTGTAGTAACAGTAAAAGATACAATTAGTGAGATATCTTTAAATGATAAAGATTTTAAAAAGATATATAAGTATGGAGATAACTTGGATTTAAGCAATTTAAGCATAAATGTAAAATATAATAGTGGAAAAACTGAGAATATTCCTGTAACTACAGGAATGATATCAGGCTATAATCCACAAAAATTAGGAGACCAAGAATTAACAATAATATATAATGAAAAATCATTAAAAACGAGTGTTACAATAAAAGATTATATTAAAGATATTAAATTAACACCGCCTACTAAGAATGAATATAAAATAAATGAAAGCTTAAGCTTAGCAGGAGGAAGTATTACAGAAGTAATGGCAAGTGGAGTAAATGGAAATACTATTTCATTAACAAAAAATATGGTAAGTGGATTTGATAGTACAACCCCAGGTATTAAAAAAATCACTGTAACATATGAAGGATTTAGTAAAATTTTCGAAGTAGCAGTAATAAATAATGTAAATCATATAGAAGTAATACCACCTACTAAAACAAATTACAAATATGGAGAAGATTTAAACTTAGCAGGAAGTAGCATAAAAGTAGTAATGGAAGATGGAACAATAAGAAATGAAAAAATAACAAAAGATATGATAACAGGATACGAAAAAACTACACCAGGACAACAAATGATAACTGTTACATATAAAGATGATAAGCAAAACACATACACAGGATACTTTAGTGTTACAGTAGGGGAAGATTATATTAAAGAAATGAAATTTGTTTCTCCTACAAAAAAACAATATATAATTGGTGACACACTTGATTTAACTGGAGGATCAATTACTGAGGTATATGCTAGTGGAAAACTAGGTAATAAGTATAATTTAACAAAAGATATTGTAAGTGGATTTGATAGTACAACCCCAGGTACAAAGACAATTACTGTAACTTTTAAAGATAATACTTATAAGTATACTGTAAATGTAGAAGATAGACTATTAGGTGTATCTATAAAAGATTTACCTAATAAAACAACTTACAAAAAGGGTGAAAGCTTAGATTTAACAGGAGCAACATTAAATGTAACAAAAGATAGTGGTGTGACTGTTGTAAAAATAACAAAAGATATGGTATCAGGATATGATAGTAATAAAGAGGGTTATCAAGTAATTACTGTAAATTATGGAGGTTTTGATAATAAATTTGGTGTATATGTTGAAAAGGATGCAACCCCAAGCACTCCAGATTCAGATAATAACCAAACAGATAACAAACCAGGCAATAATCAAACAGATAACAAAACAGACGATAATCAAAAAAACAACAACCAAGGTAATAACCAATCAAATAGCAAAAATAATGCAAAACGTAATACTTCTAATACTATTATGTATGTACCTTCAAATACAGAAGATAAAGTAGAAGAAAGTAATCAAAATACACAAGATAATATATTAAAAGATGAAGATAAAAAACAAGATAGTAATCAAGAAAAGAGCAAAGAACCAGAAGCAATAGGAATAACTAATAATAATCAAAATTCACCAACAGATGTGATGGAAAATTTAAAAAATATATTAAATCTATTTGCTATAATACTTGCTCTAGCTGGAATTAGTTTAATAATCATAGTACTTATAAAACGTAGAAAAAATGTTAAGATTTATCTTGAAGAAGATGGTCAAAAAGTACTAATTGGTAAAGAAAAAGTTACAAAAGATGATAGAGTATTAGATTTAAACAAATACTATAAAAAATATAATGAAGATGAATATAAAGTAGTATTATCTAAATCAATAAGTAAAAAATTAGATCAAAAAACAGTTAATATTATAATACATGATAAAGATGAAAACTTTAAAGTTGACTATAATAATGAAGAATATAGTTATAGAACATAAAAATAAATTTTCAAAAATTGGGATGAGAGTTTATTTAACTGATATTTTGGTATATTAGCCCCAATCTAATATATCGGAAATCAGTAAGATTATCTTATAATTGGGATAAGATAATTTAAGTTATCATTAGGTGTTACCCAATTTAACACTTAATGATAACTGTATAATATAAAAAATAAAAAGACCTTTCATAAGGTTTGTTAATTGTACAAAAAAATGTTTAATTTAAAAAATAAAACTTGAAAATGCAGATTTTAAAAAAAGGCATTTTACAAGTTTATTTGTCGTGTTTATTTAATTAAATTTATATTCCAATTTTGTTTGAATAATATGAATATGCTTGTTTCCCTAAGATTTCAGAGTATTTTTTCATTCGTTTATTTTCGCAATATATATTAACATTAGTACCATCTAGACTAATTGTAGCAGATCCCATATATGTTTTTTCTTGAGTTTTTCCAAATATTTTTCCTTGTATTGGATGAAGCATAAATACCTCATAATGATGCAAGTCAAGAGGTTCAATGGAAAACTTCATTTTTAAAACTTCCTTTCTTTATCAAAATAATTTAAAGAGTCTTTAAATAAAATTAATACTTTTATATTTTATCATAATTTACATAAAAAGTAAATATAAAAATTATAAATGGCAAATATTAGCTAATTCCCTAGTAAATTTAACTTTAAATTGCTTATTTGTAACATAAAGTTAAATAAAATGTCAAAAAATGTAGTACGAACTTTAAAACTATTTTATCCGTAAGTATATATAGTATATATATAATATTATATAAAAATACATTAGTTGAAATTAAAATAAAAAAATAAGTATAATAAATATATATATATTACTTGTATAAGGAGAATGAACAATGAAAATAAGCAAAGGAAAAAGAACAGAGAAAAATTTAATTATTTCAGCAATTGCGATGTTATTGATTTCAACATTGCTTTTTGGGCTTGGAAGTGAGCAAGGTATTAATTTTATAAAAAATTTAAAAAATGCTCTAAATCCAATTTCTAGCATAGATGTTAGCAGCAAAAGCAATGAAATATTAAAAAATCAAATTACAAATGCAAAAATAGTAGGAGGAGCAAATCATTTTGCAGCCTTGACTGCTGATGGAAAAGTGTATTCATGGGGATATAATGGGTATGGAAATTTAGGAACAGGAAACACTACAAACTATTCAACACCGGTATATTCAAATATTGACAATGTAATTGATGTGGTTGCAGGATATTATTATACAGCAGCTTTGAAAAAAGATGGAACTGTATGGATGACAGGATATAATGCAGATGGTGAATTAGGTGTTGGAGATACTGAAAATAAACTAAACTTTGTACAAGTAAAAAATGAAGATGGAACAGGATTTTTAAATAATATAAAATCAATTTTTTCTGGAACACATACAATGTATGCTATTACAAATGACAATGAAGTATATACATGGGGTTATAATGGATATGGTCAAATGGGATTTGGAGATAAAAAATCAAGAACATTACCTACAAAGACAACATTGCAAAACATTAAGCAAATAGCAATAGGAGAAAATCACACGCTAGCACTTACAGAAAATGGACAAGTTTTTGTTTCAGGAAAAAATTCAGATGGTCAATTAGGAATTAATACAACAAGTGATATTAATACATGGAGCAAAATGAAAAATTTAAATGGAACAGGTGAAATGTCTAATGCAAAAAGCGTTTCAGCTGGTATAAATCATACAATGGTTTTAACAAATGACGGATATGTTTATGCAACAGGGTATAATGGCTATTATCAATTAGCAGATGGTACTTCAACTTCTAAAAGTTATTTAATACCAATGACAGATAAATCTGGAAGTCAAATAAAAAATGTTAAAGAAATTTATGCACAAGGAAGTAATAGTGTAGTTATAACAGAAGACGGAACTGTTATGGCTGTAGGAAATAATAAATATGGACACTTAATTCAAGGAAATAGCTCAACAGTAAAAAGATTGACAAAGGTCAACATTGATTGTGAAGTTAAAAATATAGCAATTACAAAACATGCAACTTTACAAACAACAGCATATGTTGATGAAATTGGTAGAATATTTACAGTTGGTTATAGTGGAAATGGAGAATTAGGAAATGGAACAACAGATACATCATATATGTATAAGCCTTATAGCATAAGTGATTATAAAATTCTTGATGATAATGCAATAATAAATTTAAAAGCAAATGAGACAAAATATATTGAACCATATTTTGCTTATGGTTTAAGTTTAATAAACAAAGATTTTACAATAGATTTGACTTATGAATCACTAGACACAGATGTTGCAACTGTTAGCAATAATAAAGTTATTGGTGTAGGAGTTGGAACAACATATATAAGAATTTCAGATAAAACAAATAAAATATATGGAACAGTAAAAGTAAATGTTAATGAGAATGATGGTGTAACATACCCTAAAGTTGCAGCAGGAGAAAATCATTTTGTTGCACTTAAGTCAGATGGTACAACATATGTATGGGGATATAACGGAAACGGTCAGCTAGGAACAGGAGATACTTCTAGTAGGCTTGAACCAACAAAGACAAATGTTGAAAATGCTATAGATGTAGCAGCAGGATATCAGTTTACTGCAATTTTAAAAAATGATGGAACAGTTTGGATGTCTGGTAATAATGGTTATGGACAATTAGCAGATGGAACAACAACAAGTTCAAATACATTTAAAAAAGCCAATATATCTGATGTTATTGCTATTTCTGCAGGAAGCTCTACTATGCATGCATTAAAAAAGGATGGAACAGTTTGGTCATGGGGACTTAACAGTTATGGAGAATATGGAAATAATGCAACATCATCTTTGGCAAATTATGTGCCTTGTAAAATGAGTAAAATACCTAATATTATGCAACTTGCTTCTGGTGAAAGCCATATTGCAATGATTGCAGCAGATGGAAGTGTTTGGGCAGTTGGAAGAAATGGAGAAGGACAATTAGGATTAGGAAATACAACAGATATTTATGTGCCAACTCAAATGGTTAGTAAAACTGGTTCAGGAATTCTTACAGGGGTAAAAGAAATAAGCTGTAATATATATAGCACATCATTAATTACAGATAGTGGAGATGTATATGCTGTTGGACAAAATAATTATGGACAATTGGCAACTAAAGATACTCAAAATAAAAGTGTTATTGTTCCAATGTTAGACAGTTCTTCAGCGCAACTAAAAAATGTAAATCATATATATTCAGCAGGATATGCTACATTTGCAACCAAAAATGAAAATGGTTTATATGTTACAGGTTATGCATCATGTGCACAAAATTTTACTCAATCAACAAGCACTAGAAAATACTTATATAAAACACAAGAAAATAAGAAAATTATTGCAATGGCATTGACAAGATCAACAGGAAAGCAAACTGGAATTATAGTTGATGATAAAGGCTATATTTATACTGTTGGCTACAATGGAAATGGAGAAATTGGTAATGGAACAGTAGAAAATCGTACAAAGGAATGGGAATTAACAGGATTAAAAGTAAATGTAGACCAAAATAATATTATTAATTTAAAAAATGCCGGAGATACAAGCAAAATAAAATATGATGTATCAATGAAATTAAACTTATTAACAGATAACATAAAAAATTCAACATGTACATTTAAATCAATGGATGAAAGTGTTGCAAAAGTTGATAGTGATACAGGAATTATTACAGCGGTATCTAATGGAACAACATTTATAAAATTATATAATTCAGATAATAGTATATATTCAGCTGTAAAAGTTAATGTAAATGGAAGTCAAGGAACAACATATCCAAAGGTGGTAGCTGGTTATAATAATTTTATTGCTTTAAAATCAAATGGAAGTGTATATGGATGGGGCTACAATGGTTATGGACAACTTGGAACTAATGATTATGTAAGCAAAGATGAGCCTACAAAAATGTTCCAAACAGTTCAAAACATAGATGGAGAAAAGACAC
>FR898619.1 GCA_000437215.1 Clostridium sp. CAG:440 | reverse complement strand
ATCTGCTTTTGAAATATGTAATGCAGTAACTAAGGTTACGTTTACAAAAGGAACAGGGGAAGGATTTGAATATAATAGTAATGATGGATCAAATTATAGATTAACGCCATGGTATAATTCAAGAGAAAATAAAATAGAAATAGTTTTAGAAAGAGGTATAAAATCTATTGGAACAAATACATTTATAGACTTGCAAAATGCTATATTTTATTACAGAGGAAGTGAAAGTGAATGGGAAAGCGTATCTATAAATGCTAATAATAATTCCTTAATTAATATGAATTATAATTATAATGAATAATAAAAAAATGAGAAAATAATTATTGTTTAAAATTAATATTTTCTCATTTTTTTTTAACTTTATTGGCAAAAATTTTATAAAATTTTAAAAAAATATATACAATTAAAAAAATATGTGTTATAATCAAATTCGTCAAAAATAATTTTTATGTAGGGGTATAGTGTCAATGGTAGCACATCGGTCTCCAAAACCGCCTGTGAGGGTTCGAGTCCTTCTACCCCTGCCATTTTTTTATTCAAAAATTAATTTTAAAACTAATTTATTTCGAGGTGATTTTTTATCATTACATATTTCAAAAAATTTTTATTATTACTTTTTTCATTAATCATATTTATATCAATATTTTTTATCCCAACAATTCAAGGAAATTATAACCCTAATAATGATGATTTAAAATTAGGTGAAGAAATAATATTAAATCCTAATGGTTTTATATGGCCAATACCTGGTTACAATAAAATAAGTTCATATTTTGGAAAAAGAGTATCTCCAACAAGTGGCGCATCTAGCTCACATTCTGGTATTGATATTCCAGCACCAGAAGGAACAAAGTTTATAGCTGTAAATGATGGAACTATAACATTTAGAAGTTTTTTAGGTGCAGGAGGTTATACAATAACACTTTCATTTGATGATTTTAAAGTATCTTATTGCCATAGTGATCCTAATTTTATTGTAGAATTAGGGCAAGAAGTAAAGCAAGGGCAAGTAATAGGGAAAGTTGGACCAAAAAATGTATATGGAGTACCAGGGAATCAATATAAAGATAATTTAGGAAATCCAACAAATGGAGCAACTACAGGTACACATTTACATTTAGGAATTAGAATAAATCGGAAAATATCAAAATCCATTAGAATTTTTTTAAAAGGTATAAAAAAAGAATGATATAACAAATCATTCCAAAAAAATATATAAATTTATTTATTAAAATCAGTATTATAATATTTATCATCAGTAAAACCAGCAAGCCAAGAAGGAGAAACTTTAAAATAATTTGCTATACGGCAAATTGCAGAAGGTCCAATATTTACAGTTTTACAATTTGCATATTTCCATATTGTACTTTTGGTTCTAAAACCTAAATCTTTGGCAATGGTTTCATAACTTAAATTAGAATTTTTTATAATTTCTGCAAGTCTTTTAGCAAAAATTTCGTCCAAATCAATCACTCCCTAATTTATATTAATCAAATTATAGCATTTAATTATTTATTTGTAAACAAAAATAAATAACAAATATTAAAAAAAATATTGACAATATTTGTAAAATAATGTAACATGTTCACTAATAGGAAACAAAAAGGAGGAAAAATGGAACCAGAAATTGTAGGAAAAAGAATTAAAAAATTAATGGAAATTAAAAATATTACAAGCCAGCAATTATCTAAGAAAATGGAGATAGATATTAATTCTTTAAATAAAAAATTAGAAGGTCAAGAAGAATTTTATCTAGATGAAATGAAGAAAATACAACAAATATTTGATTTAGATATAAAAACAGTTGATGAACTATTTTTTAAAGAAGAATGTAAAATCTAATAAAATAAAAAAATATGAATATAATTAAAAAGATTAGATACAATCTTATTATAAGGAGCGTGTATAAATGAAGGTATTTAATACTTTAACAAAGAAAAAGGAAGAGCTAAAATCTATAAATGACAAAGAAATAAGAATGTATTCTTGTGGACCAACTGTTTATAATTATGCACATATTGGAAATTTAAGAACATACATTTTCATGGATATATTAAGTAAAACTATAATTGCTAATGGTTATAAGCTAAAACATGTAATGAATATAACAGATGTAGGACACTTAGTATCTGATGGTGATAATGGAGAAGATAAAATGCAAAAAGCTTCGGAAAGAGAACACAAATCACCATATGAAATAGCAAATTATTATACAAAGGCGTTCCTAAAAGATTTGGAAAAATTAAATATAAAAAAACCAGATATTATAGCTAAAGCAACTGAGCATATACCAGACATGATTGAATATGTAAAAAAAATTATGGAGAATGGTTATGCGTATGAAACAAGTACAGGATTATATTTTGATATAAGTAAATTACCTAATTATGGGATTTTATCAGGCAAAAATTTGCAAGGCGAAAAGGCAGGTGCCCGTGTTAATGTAGATAATGAAAAAAGAAATCCACAGGATTTTGCTATATGGAAAAAAGCTCCCCAAAATCATATAATGCAGTGGGATAGCCCATGGGGAAAAAGTTATCCAGGATGGCATATAGAGTGTTCTGCTATGAGTAGAAAATATTTAGGGGAACAATTTGACATTCATACAGGAGGGGTAGATCATATACCAATACATCATGAAAATGAAATTGCTCAATCAATAGGGTATTCAGGTAAAATTCCTGCAAATTATTGGATGCATGGAGAGTTTTTATTAGTCGATAATGGAAAGATGGCAAAAAGTTTGGGAAATGTTTATACAATAGCAGATTTAGAAAAAAGAGGTTTTGATGCAATAGATTATAGATATTTTTGTTTAAATTCTAATTATAGAACACCTCTAAATTTTACTTTTAAGGGTCTAGAGTCTGCTAAAATAGGTTTGAATAGGTTAAGAAAAAATATAAAAATTCATAGTTTATCAAATGGAGAGGTTAGTAAAGAAGAAATACAAAAGTATAAAGAAATGTTTATGGATGCTATGAATGATGATTTAGATTCTGCTAAAGCATTAAGTATAATATGGGAGATTGCAAGAAAAGAAAATAAGTCAAAAAAATATTCTGATTTAATTTCACAAATGGATGAAATTATGGGATTGGATATTTCATTAGAAAAAATAAAAATTAGAGAAGAAAAAGAAAAAAATATTATAAAAAAAAGTTTGAATTGTGATATAGAAAATTTAATTGCTAAGAGAGAAGAAGCAAGAAAAAATAAACAGTGGCAAAAGGCCGATGAAATAAGAGAAGAATTGTTAAAAAAAGGAATTGTAATACAAGACACTAAAGAAGGAGTAAAAATTGATTATATAAAAAAATAAAAAATTGTACTAATAGTTAAGGAGAAAATTACATGATACCTGAAATAAAAACCAAAAATATTAAACCCATTATTAGAAAAAGAATTGAAGAAATAACAGAAAAACTAAAAAGTAAACCAGAGGTAGAAGGTATAGTTTATTTGGGAGGATTAGCAAATACAGAATATAAAGATTTTATAGACCAATTTTCAGATATTGATATTGGAATTTTTCTAAATGTTAATAGAAAAAATATACCCAATTGGTTGCAACCATTTTCCTTTTATATTCCAGTTGAAAAACAAAATGGAGAAGAGATAATAATGGAAATAAATATGCACCAACAAATATTAGATGAGGAAGAAAAAAATGACTGGCCAGATACAAAAAAGGAAGCATATGGTTATGCATCAGAAATAGTATTTGATAGAAATGGAAAAATAAAGGAATTAATAGATAGAAAAACAACGTTTCCCAAAGAGTATAGAAAAAATTTATTATCTCATTTATTATCAAGAATTAATTGGAGTGTAAAAATTAATCCGTTAAAAGTAATAGAAAGAGGATATATATATAATGGTGAAGAACTCTTAAATCAAGGATTAGAAAATTTATTAGACTTATTATTTGTATATAATAATAAATATCCACCACATGCAAAATGGAAAATTACCATGTTAAAATATTTAAACTATTGCCCATGTAATATTGAAGAAAAACTTAAAGAATGCTTTAGAATAGAAGAAATATCAACCAAAAATATTATTAGAAGAAGAAAAAATATTTTATTGTTAACAGAAGAAGTAGAAAACAAAATAAAAGAGGAAAATGTATTCGAATTAGATGAAGATTATTCAGAATATGAGTATAGAAATTGGACACCTAAAAAACAATTAAATTCTATTACATTATATGATAGGATTATAGAAAATTTTCAAGGAATTACTTTAAATGACAAGAAAATTCTTAAAGGAATGTTATGTGAATATTTTATAACAGATGCTAATGAAATACATAATATCCCTAAGAAAAATATAAATAAAACTTATAAGGAGCTTTTAGAAAAAATATAAAATATGGAGTAATTATATGAACAAAAATATCGAATCAAAAAAACAAAATCATTTAATGTTTATGCCAATTGTCTTTTTTATTATATGTATAATTTTTTTTGTTATAAATAATAAAGCATCATTAAAAACATTTTGGATAGGTGGCTTTTTCTCTATGTTTTTAGCATTTGTTTTAACCAAAAATAAGGGGGAATTTGGAGAAAAATGTATTCAACATTTAAAAAATAATGTTTTAATAAATTGTATAATAATTTTTGTATTAGCAGGAATATTGTCTAGTATACTAAAAAGTACAGGAGTGTCTAATGCATTTTTAATGTTATTTATTAATATGGGAATAGACGTTAGATTTTTTCCTCTAATTGTTTTTATAATTTGTTGTTTGGTTTCAACTTCTATTGGAACGTCAACAGGAACAATTTCAATGGCAGTTCCAATATTTTTACCATTAACTACAATAATAAATTGTAATCCTGCTTTAATATTAGGAGCAATAGTCTGTGGGAGTTTTTTTGGAGATAATTTATCGCCAATATCTGATACTACTATAATTTCAATAAATACAATGAAAGTAGAATTATATGAAACATTAAAACAAAGAGCAAAGATTTCATTAATTTGTTTTGGATTATCTTGTATAGTTTATATTATATTAGGATATTATTTTATACCTAATAATACTATAGTGTTAGAATATAACTATTCATTGTCTCCTTTAGTAATGATGTTAACATTTATAATAATGGCAATATTACTTATAAAGAAAAAAGATATTATTTCGGTTTTACTTGTATGCGATATGGCTGCTATTGTAATAGCTGTATTGTTTGGATTTATTAATATAGAAGAATTACTATGCTCTAATAGTTGCATTGTAACAGGAATAGAAGGAGTATTTGGAGTAATAATATTTTGGATTTTTTTATTTATATTAACAGGATTTATTCCAGAGGAAACATTGGAAAATATAGCTAATAAAAATTTAAAAAGTGAAAAAAAGAGTAATTTTTTAGGAATTGCAATTATTATATTGTCAGTATTAATGGTAGCAAATAATACTGCAGCAATGTCATTAATTAGTAAGTTTATAAATAAATGCTTTAAAAATAAAACACAAATAGAAAAAGCAAATATATTTGATGGATTATCTTGTGCTGTACCAGGCTTACTTCCATATAATACAGCATTCATGTTGATGATTAGTATGGCATATGATACAGGATGTATATCACAAAATTTTTCTGTATTTTTAATATTGCTATTTTCAGTAAATAGTATATTTTTACTTATTTTTTATATTATTTTGGCACTTAGGAAAAGTAAAACTTATAAAATATCTTGAAAAATTTGTAAATATATGTTATAAAATAATAAATTAATTAGGAGGTATTTTATATGGAAAACATAAAAGGAACAAAAACTGAAAAAAATTTAATGGAAGCATTTGCAGGAGAATCACAAGCAAGAAATAAATATACATATTTTGCAAGTAAGGCAAAAAAAGAAGGATATGAACAAATTGCTGCTATATTTCAAGAAACAGCTGATAATGAGAAAGAACATGCAAAAATGTGGTTTAAATTATTAAACGGAGGAGAAATACCATCTACAGAAGAAAACTTAAAAGCAGCAGCACAAGGAGAAAACTTCGAATGGACAGATATGTATGTAAAAATGGCAAAAGAAGCCAAAGAAGAAGGATTTGATCATATCGCATATTTATTTGAGGCTGTTGGAAAAATAGAAAAAGAGCATGAAGAAAGATACAAAAAATTACTAGAAAACGTAAAAGGTGATTTGGTATTTAGTAAAGATGGAGATAGAATTTGGAAATGCAGAAATTGCGGACATATAGTAATTGGAAAGAAAGCTCCAGAAATATGTCCTGTATGTAGCCATCCAAAAGCATATTTTGAAATTAAAGCTGAAAATTATTAATAAAGTGTAAAAAAAGGAGATTATATGAGAAAATATACATATAATTTCTTTTTTTGTGGCAAATTTTAAAAATATGTGATATAATAGCAAAGTAAAAATAAAATAAAAAAAGGAGCAAAAATGCCAAAGTTTTTTGTTAAATCAGAGCAAATAAAAGAAAATAAAATTTATATTACTCGGACAAGATGTGAATCATATAAAAAATGTTCTAAGATGTCAAAAAGGTGAACATATTGAAATATGTAATAGTGAAACAAGCAAAAATTATTTATGTGAAATAAATAAAATAGAAAAAGAAGAAATTGAATGTAATATATTGGAAAACTTAAGAAGTAATGTAGAAACTGATATTAAAGTTACAATATTTCAAGGGTTACCTAAAGCAGATAAAATGGAATATATAATACAAAAATCAGTTGAACTTGGGGCATATGATATTACACCAGTTGAAATGAAGAGATGTATTGTAAAATTAAATGAAAAAGATAAAGAAAAGAAAATACAAAGATGGCAAAAGATTGCTGAAGTAGCTGCAAAACAATGTAAAAGAGATATTATACCAAAAATAAACAATATAACAAATGTAAAATTAATTTGCAATATAATACAAAATTATGATATTATACTTGTAGCATATGAAAAAGAAAAAGAAAGAACATTAAAAAGTGAATTAAAAAAAATAAAAGAATATAATCAAAAAAATATTGGCATAATTATTGGCCCAGAAGGTGGGCTAGATGAAGATGATGTAAAACTTTTAGAGGAAAGTGGAGCAAAAGTAATTACATTAGGAAATAGAATTTTAAGAACAGAAACTGTTGCATTAAATGTATTAAGTAACATAATGTATGAATTAGAAATATAGAAGTGAGGGAAATAAATGAAAAACAAAACAGAAGAAAAGAATTTAAATCAAAATGTAGTAATTAAAGATTCTAATACAAAAATTTCTAAAGAAGCTAATAAAAATTTACTAAAAAATATATTTTATAATTTAATTATTGCAATATTAATAATGGTGTATTTAATGGGAATTAATGTATCATATGGTAAATTTGATTCTTTTACATTTGAAAAAATAATGCAAGTAATGACAACAATACTACTAGGAATAAGTCTTATTTTATTAGAAATTGCATACAAAAAAGAAAGTGGAAAATATTTAGCACATTTTATAGAGCTTATTGTTGTTGCTGCACATAGCTTGTCTGTTTCATATGTAATTAAAGTGTATAATTTAGATTTTAAATTATATATGCTAACATCTTCATATATTTTTTCAATATATTATGTATTAAAATCTATATTAATTTATACTAAAGGTAAGAAGGAGTATTTAAATAGCTTAAGTGATATTCCTGAAATTGTAAAAAAAGATGAACCGGTAAAAAAAGAAGCAACAAAAAGGAAAAAAGAAGATGAAGAACAAGAAAAAAATGAAGAATCTAATAAAAAAGAATTAAAAAACACAAAAACATCAAAAGAAAAATTGCCAAAAGGAAAAAAGAAAACAACAACTAAAACTGTTAAAACAGATAAAATAAGTAAAAGCCAAAACAAAGTAAATAAAGAAGCTTTAAGTAAAGAAAAAAATAAAGATGAAAAAAGTGCAAATAAAGAAAAAAATGAAGTTATTGCAAATGTAGAAAATAAACCGAAGAAAAGAGGAAGACCTAAAAAAATAGTTACACAAGAAGATGAACCAATAACAGAGAATAAAACTAAAAAAACTGTTAAAAAGAAAAGTGATTCTGTTGAAAACAAAGATGCAAAAAAAGATGAAGGTAAAAAAACATTAAATGATGAAGAGAAAGTAGAAGAAAAGCCAAAAAGAAAAAGAGGAAGACCAAGAAAAGAAGAGGTAAAATTAAATGATTAAAAGTATGACAGGTTATGGTAAAAGTACTATGCAAATGGGGTTAAGACAATATCAGGTGGAAATAAAGAGCGTAAATCATAGATATTCAGATGTAAATATAAAAATGCCAAGAGTAATAAGTTATTTAGAAGAAGATGTAAAAAAACAAATATTGTCAAAAATATCAAGAGGAAAAATAGATGTATTTATAACTTATGAAAATAGCAGTAGTGAAGCAAATGAAATAAAAATTAATAAAGAAATTGCAAAAATGTATATAAAAGAACTTAAAAATTTAGCTAAAGAAGAAAATATATTAGCAAATATTGAGGTTACAGATATTTCAAAATTTCCAGATGTATTAACTATTAAATCAAATAGTGATGATGAAACTATAAAAAATGAATTATTAAATACAGTTAATAATGCTATAGACAATTTAGTTAATATGAGAAAACAAGAAGGTGAAAAAATATCTTGTGATTTATTACAAAGATTGGAATATGTTGAAAATAAAACAATGGAAATATCAGCTAAATCTACTGGACTTATTGAAGAATATGTAGTAAAATTAGAAGAAAGAATAAAAGAATTATTAAAAACAGAAGAAATAGATAAAACAAGAATTGCACAAGAAGTTGTAATATATGCAGATAAATGTTCAGTACAAGAAGAAGTAACAAGGCTTAAAAGTCACATAGGACAATTTAGAAATTTGATTAATACTGATCAAGCAGTAGGAAAAAAATTAGATTTTTTAATACAAGAGATGAATAGAGAAACAAACACAATAGGTTCTAAAGCAAATAACTTAGAAATTACCAATAATGTAATTGATATAAAAACTGAACTAGAAAACATAAGAGAACAAATACAAAATATTGAATAAAAGGAGTGATTTTATGCAATTAGTAAATATAGGTTTTGGAAACATTGTTTCTGCACAAAGAATTGTTGCAATTGTTAGTCCAGAATCTGCACCAATAAAAAGAATGGTACAAGAAGCAAAAGATAATAAGACAGCAGTAGATGCAACATATGGAAGAAGGACAAGGGCAGTTTTAATTATGGATTCAGGGCACATAATATTATCAGCTGTTCAACCAGAAACTGTTGCAGGAAGAGTAGATAAAGACATAGATCAAGAAGAAAATTAATTTTTAGGAGGAAAAAATTATGATGGTAAAACCAAGTGTTAGTGAATTGCTAACAAAATCAAAAAACAGATATGAATTAGTTATAGCTACTTCAAAAAGAGCAAGACAAATTGCTGCAGGAGCAAAGGTGCTTACAGATGTTAAAGAAGAGTCACCAGTTACACTTGCTGCAAATGAAATAGCTGAAGGGAAGGTAACTATATGCTAGTAATATTATCTGGAGTAGCAGGAGCAGGAAAAGATACAATAAAAAAAGAACTAATAAAAAGGATGGAAAATGTAGAATCACTTCCATCTTTTACATCTAGACCAATGAGAGAAGGAGATGTAAAAGGTGGAACTTACCATTTTGTTTCAAAGGCAGAATTTGAGGAGATGATTGCAAATAATGAATTTTACGAATATGACATTCATCATGATAACTATTATGGAACCTCAAGAAAATTGTTAAATGAAAAAATTGCAAGTGGTAAAATAATTGTAAAAGACATAGATGTTAATGGAACAGAACATTTAATTGATCTTTTGAAAAATGATACAAAAGTTGTAACAATCTTTTTAAGAGTGCCAAAAGAGGAATTAAAAAGAAGATTAGAAACAAGAATTGATAAACCAAGTCCACAAGAAGTTATTTTAAGATTAAATAGATTTGATTATGAAGAGTCAAGAATAAATTTATATGATTATGTGTTAAAAAATAATGATTTAGAAAAAACTGTAAAAATTATAATGACAATAATTGAAAGTGAATTAAAGCTTGAAAATAAATAGTTTCTTATTAGAAAGAGGGAAATAAATGAAAATTTTAGCAATTGGAGACTTAGTTGGAAATTGTGCAATAAGGGAATTAAAACTTAAATTACCCAAGATAGTAAAAGATGAAAATGTAGATTTTATTATATGTAATGGCGAAAACGTAGCAGAAGGAATGGGAATTACAGAAAAAAATTTTAATGATATATTACAACAAAATATTGATGTAATAACAATGGGGAATCATACATGGGGGAAGAAAGATATTTTTAAATTTATAGATCATCCAAAACTTATTAGACCAGCGAATTATCCAGAAGATGTTGTAGGAAAGGGTTATAACATTTTTGAATGTAAAGGAAAGAAAATAGCTGTTATAAATCTAATTGGAAGAGTTGATATTAATGTTCTTTCAGAAAATCCATTTTTAGTTGTAAAAAAAATATTAGAAGAAATAAAAAGCAAAACTGATATAATAATTATAGATTTTCATGCAGAAGCAACTGCTGAAAAAATAGCTATGGGACATTTTTTAGATGGAAAGGTTACGGCAATTTTTGGTACACATACACATGTTCAAACTGCTGATGAAAGAATATTACCAAAAGGTACAGGTTATATAACAGATATTGGAATGACAGGCCCTATAAATTCTGTAATTGGAATGAATATTTTAGCATCAATAAAAAGGTTTGAAACTACGCTTCCTGAAAGGTATAAAATAGCAGATGGGGATTGTATGCTAAATGGAGTTTTATTTGATATTGATGATAAAAATAATAAAGTAAAAAAAATAAAAAGAATACAGGCTTAAAAATAAAAAAGTATAATACCATGTTTGGTAATATACTTTTTATTTTGGCAAATTAAGTACTTAAAATGTCGAAAAATAAATAAAAATGCAAATGAAAACTGTAAAAAATTACCAAAAAACTATTTACAAATATTTCCAAATATTGTAAAATTGAAAACGCAATAAAGATTATAGCAAAAAATAAATTTTTAGGAGGCAAAAGAAAATGGAAATTTTAAAGATTTCATCAAAATCAAATCCTAATTCAGTAGCAGGAGCTATAGCTGGATTAGTAAAAGAATCAAGTAAAGCAGAAATGCAAGCAATTGGAGCAGGAGCATTAAATCAAGCAGTAAAGGCAGTGGCTATTGCAAGAGGTTTTGTAGCACCAGCAGGTGTTGACCTTGTTTGTATACCAGCATTTGCAGAAGTTGAAGTGGAGGGAGAAGATAGAACTGGTATAAAACTTATTGTTGAATCAAGAAATTAATAAGAATAAATATAAGCTATATTGTAAATAAAATATTTATAATATAGCTTTTTTATATTATA
>FR898618.1 GCA_000437215.1 Clostridium sp. CAG:440 | reverse complement strand
ACCTTAAGACAAAAACTCCGTCCCAATGTCTAAACTCTACCAAAATATTAGCATTGCTATTGCTGTTCCAACTAATACTTCTGGTTTTGTCAAATCTTTTGGAATCAAATCAATTTCTCCTGCTTTATCTTTTTCATTAACTGTTGTTATTGTATAATAAGATACATCCCTTAATTTAAAATAAATTTCTATTGGCATATCAACTTTTGTTTTATCAATTTCTATATATTTGCTCCCTAATTTTACATTTCTTTCTGAATAAAAGTCAAATTTTATGTATTTATCATTTATAGTTGATGTATTACTAACGATTCCTTTTATTCTTCCATTTACAAAAGTTGCTTCTTCTTGATATATTACTACTTGTGATAAATTGTCCTCTTTTCTTGTTATTTTTTTATATGTTGAATTTAATCCTACATTTATTAAAAAATTAGATAGTATAAAAAAACCTACTAATAATAAAATATATATAAAATATTTTTTTAATTTATCCATATTTTTCTCCGTTCTTTTTTATTTTTATAATTTTTGTATAACACTTATATGTGTATTATATCAAAAAAGTACCTAATTTTCAAGTTTCTAAGTTTTATTACAAAAAAATAAAGCCTTTGCAGGCGCAAAAGCTTTATTTGGGAGATATTAGTTCTTCCCCAGTTGCAGTGACAATGCCAATGTTTCCTCCTACAGTAACATGGTATCTGCTACGGCCAAAATATTTCATATAGTCATATTTCGGCTTAACAATAACATAACCATTTACATATGCAAGTCCATACTTCCAATTAGAATCTTTAAAAACTACCTGGAAATATTTATTGCAAATAAGTATCGGATCACTGATATACTCTGCCTCAAGCAAAACCTCGCCATCAGCACTAATCAGCTTATAAATATTATTTACTGATACTTTGTAGACATTTGCATCATCAAAATACTCAATAAAGTCGTATTTTCCTATCTTCTTGTTTTCTGCCATGATGTAACTCTCCCTTGTAGTAAATTTTATGCATATTTTATTATAGCACTTTTCATAAGTTTATGTCAATTTCTTTATTTAAATATACCGAATAAATATATATTTTATCTACTTTTCTTTGTAATGCTTGTTCTAAGGCAACTTTATATAAGTCTAATTGCACTTTATATTTGCTTATTAGTTCTTCCTCATTTTGGACATAGTCTGTTTTATAATCTACAAGTACTAATTCATCGTCTTTTGTTATGTAATATAAGTCAATAATTCCCTGTACTAACACTTTGTCCAGATTATTATTAGAATTTATTTTATTTGCTTCAACCTCAATATAAAACGGTTTTTCTCTATAAATTTTTGTGGCCGTTTTCATTTGTTGCCATATTTTAGACTTTGTAAATTGCAAAATTTTAAATGGATTAATTGCTTGCATTTCTTTTAATGTTATTATGTTTTTTTCATACAAATTATTTATTAACTCTTTTACATTATTTTCTAAATAGTCTATTTTAGGGTTTAAATATTGCATACACATATGCACAAGGCTTCCTTTTCTTGCTGGACTTACCTGCTTTTCTTCATCATTATTTATAAATTTAGGCTTAGTTAATTCTATACTATTTATTTTTTCTTGATTGTTTAATTTAATTTCGCTAACCGAGGTTTTTGTAGGAGTTATACTTGATTGAATAAATTTATATTTATACTCTATTTCTTCTTTTATCTGTTTTAACTTTTTTTCATCTTGCTTGTTATTTGATAATTTTTCTTGAATATTTATTTTCTCTACTACTTCTTCTTTTGAATTAGTATTTAGTTTATTTTTTTCCAATACTTCTATATTTGCTATTTTTTCAAAATCAAATTTGTTATACACACTAACAAGCATAATCCAATCAAGATATGATTTGCATTTTTTTAGCAATATTGGATTTATTTTATTTTCGACTTTTCCATATATTTGAACTTGCTTTTTTATTTTTTCTATATCTTTTTCATAGTCTTTGCTAATTCCTGTAATTATTAGCTTTTCTTTTGCCCTTGTTAATGCAACATATAAAACACGCATTTCTTCTGATATGCTTTCTTGTATTAATTTGTTTTTTACAGCAATTTTAGCATTTGTATCATATTCTACTTGAATATTATGGTTTATGTATTTCATTCCTATTCCAAGCTTGCTATGTAATAAAATTGGATCTATTTTTAAACTCTGCATATTGAATTGTTTTCCCACATTTGCTAAAAAAACAACTGGAAATTCTAGCCCCTTACTTTTATGTATACTCATTATTCTAATAACATTATCATTCTCTCCTATTAATTTTGCAGATCCTAAGTCTCCACTTCCTAATTTAAGTTTGTCTATAAATTTTATAAAATTATATAATCCCTTAAAACTTGCCTGTTCATATTGTTTTGCTCTTTCAAACAATGCTCTTAAATTTGCTTGTCTTAAATTTCCATTTGGCATTAATCCACAATAGTTATAAAAGCCTGTATCTGAGTATATTTTCCAAATTAACTCATCTAAAGCAAGATATTCTTGTTCTTCTTGCCACATTTTTAAATTACTTAAAAATGTTTCTATTTTTTCTTTTAATTCTCCTTCAACACTTATTCTAGATTTTAATAAACATGTGTAAAAATCGTCATATTTATCATTTAATCTAATTGTTACTAAATCATTATCTGTAAATTTTCCTATATTTGACCTAAGAACTGTAACTAATGGTATATCTTGCATTGGATTATCTATTATTTTTAATAATGATATTATTGTTTGAATTTCAATAGAATCCAAGTATTCTTGTGATGTGTCTGAAAATACATCCATTTTTTGGTTAATTATTTCTTGTTCAAATATATTTGCTTTTTGCTTTGTACTTCTTAAAAGTATTGCTATATCACTATATTTAATGTCTCTAAAACATTCTTTTTTTCTATCATACACCTGAAATTTATTGTCTATAAGTTCTTTAATTTTTTTTGCAACAAATTTTGCTTCTAATTCTATATCTTCATAATGCTCTTCTTGTTCCTCTTCGTCTTGTTTTTCTTTTGTATCTATTAAATAAACTTCTGTATTTAAGTTTTGTTCCGGCTTTTTATAGTCTGTTGCTCCTAGATTTAAATATTCTTCATGATTATAATTTACATTCCCTAAGTTCTCACTCATAATATTTTGAAAAATTAAGTTTGTGAAGTCCAATATATTTTCTCTACTTCTAAAATTTTTAAACAACTGAATTTTTAAATTATCATCATTATTTGTTATAGTATTTTTATATGTATTATATTTACTTAAAAATAACTCTGGCATTGCCTGCCTAAATTTATATATACTTTGCTTTACATCTCCAACCATAAATAAATTTTTACCATTTGAAATAGCAGTCATTATATATTCTTGTACTAAGTTACTATCTTGATATTCATCTATTGCAATTTCTACAAATTTTTCTTGATATCTTTTGGCAACATCTGTTTTTACTAAGTTATTATTATCATCTTCTTTAAGCAATATTTCTAATGCAAAATGCTCTATATCACTAAAATCAACAATATTTTTTTCTTGTTTTTTCTTAGAAAATTGAAGCTTAAATTCTAAAATTAGATTTTGTAGTTTTTTTAATATTTTATACATATCATAAATGTCCAAATTTGATTGTTTTGAATCACTTAACAATATTTTTTCAAGTTTTGCCTTAAATTTTTTTTTAACACTGTCTCTTATTTCTTTTGCTTCTTCTTTAAATTCATTATTGGCATTTATTCTTGGCCATTTTTCAAATGTCATTGTTTGAAATGTTGTAAATGCTTTATCCCAATTATTTATATTTGCTTTTAAAATTTCTAAATTATTAATATCTTGTCCTATAACTATTTGAACCTTTTCTAGGTCTAGTTGATCTTGCAATTCTTTTTTTAAATTTTTTAATATTTCTAAATCATCTGTTATTTCTTCTTCTATATCTTCTAATAAAATATGCCCCCATGGTGTGTTAGAAAAATCATCTTCTAGTCTGTTTTCCAAATTGAACATTTCTATATGTTCATCTAGCCATTTTTCTGGAAATGGCATACTACTAATTTCTTTAACTATTTTTAAAATTAAATCCTTTAATGGCGAGTCATCTTTATAACTTGTGTATGTATTTATTAATTCCAAAAAATCTTTGTCTTGATTGTCATATTTTTGTTCAAATATATTTTCAATTACTTCTTGTTCTAATATATCAATTTCTGCTGTATCTGCTATTCTAAAATTGGGCGAAACATTTTTTAGTTCAAAAAAATTATTTCTTACTACATCTAAACAAAATGAATCTATTGTACAGATATTTGCTTTGTTTAAAAGTAATATTTGCTTTTGCAAATTCTCATTTTCTGGATTTTCATTTAATTTTTTATATATTGCATCAAGTACTCTTTGTTTCATTTCAGATGCGGCTGCATTTGTAAATGTAACAACCAATAATTTGTCTATGTCTACATTATCATTTATTATTTTGTTTATTATTCTTTCTACTAAAACAGCGGTTTTTCCACTTCCTGCTGCTGCCGCAACCAAGATATTGGTATTTTTTTCATATATTGCTTGTTTTTGTTCGTCTGTCCATTTTACGTTTGACATTTTTTCCTCCACACATTTTTTATTTTTAACTAATATACTAAAGATTTATAACGATTATACTATAATTATTGCAGCTGGTAAAGAAAAATATTGCATTTGTAAAATATTAATAGTATAATTAATTTACTACTTTTAAAAAGGAGGAAATTATGGGAGAAAATACAGATAACAAATTTTTCACAAAAACATTTTTCTGGATGTTTTTAGGATTATTAGGTACTGCAATTGTTGCATGGTACACATATTCAAGTGGATTATGCTTTAAGCTTGCACTATCTGGCGGATTTGCTGTTGTAGCAATTATAGAACTAATAGCTGTATTAGTTTTTAGTTTATTGTTTAAGAAGTTATCACCTACTGTTGTTGGAATTTTGTATTTCATATATGCATTTTTAAATGGTGTAACACTTTCTTCAATATTTGCTATATATGACTTAACTTCTATTGGTCTTATATTTGTTGTAACTTCAGCACTATTTGGCATATTAGCATTTATTGGCTACAAAACAAATAAAGATTTAAGTAACTGGTCTACTATTCTATTTACAACACTTTTTGTTGGAATTATAGCTAGCATTATAAATCTTTTTGTTGGCAATACAATGGTTGATATTGCTTTAACTTGGATAATGTTAATTTTGTTCTTTGGTATTACTGTTTATGATATGAACAAATTAAAAATGCTTTCTCAAGATCCTAACCTAAATCAAGATAAATTGTATGTATATGGAGCTATGGAATTGTATTTAGATTTTATTAACATTTTCTTAAAATTACTTAGACTTTTTGGAAGATCAAGAGATTAAAAATTTAAAGTAAAAAAGAAGTTCTAAATTTTACAAAATTAGAGCTTCTTTTTATATTATTATATTTTTATTTCATATATTATAAATGTTTTAAAATTTTTATGTATAGAAATGCTACATTTTTCTAAATACTCCTGCGACTTTTCCTAAAATTTCACATGTAGGAACAATTATTGGGTCCATTGTGCTGTTTTCTGGTTGTAACCTAATATGATCTTTTTCTTTATAAAATGTTTTTACAGTTGCCTCTTCTCCTATTAATGCTACAACAATTTCTCCATTATTTGCATTACTTTGTTTTTTTACTAAAATATAATCGCCATCTAATATTCCAGCTTCTATCATACTTTCTCCTCTTACTGTAAGCATAAAGCTTTCTGAATTTCCAACAAAGTCGATTGGAATTGGGAATGTGTCTGTTACATTTTCCACTGCTAAAATTGGCTCTCCTGCAGTTATTCTTCCTATTATTGGCACTTCTACTAATTCTTTTTGTGTATAAAAATCTTTGCTAGATTTTATTTTTTCTTCTCCTGAACCACCTTTTAATAAACGTAAAGTTCTTCCTTTTTTGTCTTGCTTTTTTATGTAACCTTTTTCATCTAATCTAGCTAAATAACCATGTACTGTAGCTGTTGAACTTAATCCTACTGCTTTTCCTATTTCTCTTACAGATGGTGGATAACCGTCTGTCATTATTTGTTTTTCAATGAATTTTAATATTGCTTTTTCTCTTTTATTTAATTCTTCTTTTTTTCTAGGCATGTTTTGACAACTCCTTTTTTCTATTTTTGCATATCATATCATACAAACAAAAAAATGTCAAACAAAAGTTTTAATTTTTTTATTTTAAAAGAAAAAACCAGCAATTAGCTGGTTTCTTCTTTTAAGTCCTTTTATGGATTTTTTACATTTTCCTCCTGTTTCCATTTTGTTTTTTCTTCTTCTTCGTGACAAATTTTTTCAACTTCTTTACCGATAAGAATTCCTTTTTTATAAAGCTCTGTAGCGAGACTTTTTAAAACATTTTTATGTTCCCTTAAAATTTGGGTTGCCAATTTATGTGCTTCGTCAATGATTTGGTCAACTTCAGTATTTATTTCATTTTTCATATTTTCACTTACATTTCTTTCTACATTACGTTTTGAAAATTTTGTAGTCAAACCATATTTAACAACCATATCTCTTGCCATATTTGTTGCATTTTTCAAATCACTTCTTGCTCCAATGGAATAACTATCTGTGTACATCTTTTCAGCAATTCTTCCACCTAAATCAAGTGCAATATTTTCAATACACGCATTATTATCCCAATAAAGCAATTCGTCTTCATTTGAGTCATATACAGTTACCCCAAGATAATCTTCTGCAGGAATACAGCTAATTGCTAAGAGCTTTCTCCTATTTTTGCTATACCTGTTTACAAGATAATGGCCGGCTTCATGATATGCAGTTGAAAACTTTTGGTCTTTTGGCAGTTTATTAAACAACTTGAAATTACTTTCAAAATTGTTAATTACAACCTCCCGTGTCACCTCTTTTTTTCCTTGCATTTTTGCAGTTGCCATTGCCTTATCAATTAAGTCAAGAGTTCTGTCTGGATTGCATGTTTCAAAGTTAAAGCATGCAGCCATCATAATAATGTATTCAACGTTTTTTTTCTTGATTTCTACACTATGGAAGGACTTTAGCCTTTCAATTTGTGCTTTAATCATTGGGTACACCTCATCAAATGATGGTTCTTTAACTTCCACGGTTTCAAAACGACGTTTAAATGCCTTGTCTTTTTCGAAGATTCTCTTGTATTCTTGCTCTGTTGTGCAACCTATTACACTGATATTTTCTCTTGCAAGAATTGGTTTTAATGAATTTGCCAAATCATGTGTGTCATCTACTTGCGTTCCAGCGCCAATCATGTTGTGGATTTCATCCACAAACAATATTACGTCAGATTCTTTTTCAAGAAACTCCACAAGTTTTGCAAATCTTTCTTCTGCCATACCTCTTAATGTTGTACCTGCAATTAATGAATTTACATCAAGTGAGAGCACTTTCTTGTTTTTTAGTTCATTAGGGCATTCGCCTCTAGCAATCTTATAAACCAAATGCTCAACAATAGCAGTTTTGCCAACTCCAGGTTTGCCAACTAAAATTGCATTTTTCTTTTTACACTTTAAAAGAATTTTCATCAATTTTTGGGTTTCTTCTTCTCTTCCAAGAATTAAAGCATCCTGCTCATTGCACTTAAGTAATGTAACACTTTTTTCAATTACCTTTGGAATTTTAAGACCATCTTCTGTCACAACCGTAACATTGGAATTTTGATAATCCTGCTCTTCATATTCTTGTTCATCTTCATTAAGCAATTGCTGGTAAATCTGAGAATCAGTTAAAACACTAGCAAATAATATTCCCTGAAAATATACCAAAACAGCTGTTGTATCACGTTTAACGTCTCTAAAAAAGTTTACAACTTGTTTTTCAATGTCACGTGAAAGCATTGAAAGTATAAATGTTACCTCATCAGTAACCTTATTTTCTGTAATTGATCCTGCCTCAATTACAGAACAATAAAGGTCTTCACTCATTTTAAACTGTAACTCTTTTTCATCCAATGCCGCTTTTAAAATGTATCCTTCCTCCTCGTGCTTTTCGGCAACATATTTTTTCACATGTTCTTGCATTGCATTTTTTACCTTGCTCCACTTGACATGTGTAAAGCTAAAAAATTCATACATATAGCTGTTTTCTGTTTCGAGCAATGTCTTCAAGACAATGATTGTAGGGGTATTTTTTAGACCTAACCGCTCAGCCTCCTCCTGACTCTTCATTAAACATTCGCTAAAACTTTTCTCAAGTGTAAAAGTATTATTTGTCTCATTCATAGTAAAAAATCCTCCTTATGAAATATTATAAGACTAATTAAGTCATGCATACATTATATCATTTATTTACATAATTATCAAGAGCGAATTTTATGAAAAATTTCTTTATGAATTTTTTCCAAAATTATGTCATCAACTAATTCTTTAAAAATAATACAAATTTTAAGATCAGTTATTTCTAAACGCAAAACTTCTAATTTATATTCGTCTATTATTTTAATAATTTTTTCCATTAAATTGGTATTTCTCATTATTCCTTCTCCAATAATAGAAATTTTTGAAACATCTTTTTTTACTATACTTTTTACTGTATTTTCTTCAATTTTTTTAGAAATTACAGTTCCTTTTTCATCATTAAATGTAGATTTTGTAATGATTGGTATATTAAATTTTTTTCCTATTTCTATGCTTCTATTATGAAGCACTTTTGCACCTTCATTTGAAATATCAAGCATCTCTTTATAAGATATGTTTTGAAGTTTATATGCATCTTTTACTTTATTAGGGTCTGCTGTGTATACACCGATCAACATCAGAAAATATATAACATTTATCAGCATTTATAGCCGCCGCAACTGCAACTGCTGTTGTATCAGACCCTCCCCTTCCAAGTGTTGAAATATCATTGTTTTCATCAATAGCTTGAAATCCTGCAATTATAACTATTTTTCCTTTATTTAATTCATTATAAATTCTAGAAGGTTCTATTCCTTCTATTATAGCATTTTTACTACTATAATTTGATTTTATACCTGCCTGCCATCCTGTTAAAGATATAGCATTATACCCCAATTCATTTAATAATATTCCAAGTTTTGCTATTGATATTTGCTCTCCTACTGAAACAAGCATCGACTCTTCTCTTTTGTTTGGTTCTTTTGATAAGGTTCTAGCCTCTTTAATTAGTTTGTCTGTTGTTTTTCCTTGTGCTGATAAAACTACAACAACTTCATTTCCATTTTTATAATATTCTATTACCTTTTGTGCTACAATATTTAGTTTTTCATCATCTGCAACAGAACTCCCTCCAAATTTTAATACTACTATTTTATTCATCTTGTCACCTCTAAAAAAAATATAGAAAGCCTATTTTATTATAAATAAACTTTCTATATTATATGAATAAAAAATTGCCACGGTTCCGGGTTGCCACGGTTCCGGGTTTAA
>FR898617.1 GCA_000437215.1 Clostridium sp. CAG:440 | reverse complement strand
TAAGACTATAAGATTTGATTAAATCTCTCTGATAAATTCATTGTATCATTTCTCTAAATATTTTCAAGTGAGTATGGAAAAAAATTGTAATATAATATATAATTTTTATAGATTAAAACTTTATTTTATATTGGAGGTTGTTATATGAGAATTGGAATAGATATTGATAATGTAATAGCAGATTTAGATAAAACATTTTTAGAAGAATTTGAAAAAGAAGATAAAAATAAAAGAAATAAAGGAATTATAAATAAAAAAGCTAAACACATTACTGAAGGAATGTTTGATTGGAGCTCAGAAGAAATAGAAGATTTTATCTGCAATAATATGGATAGAATGGCTGAAAAATTCGATTTAATAGAAGATGCTAAGGAATATATTAATAAATTATATGAAGAAAACGAGATATTTTTAATAACACATAGATCAAATCATTTTTTTAAAAATCATGAATTAGTAACTATAAATTGGTTAAATGAAAAAGGTATAAAATATGATAAATTAGTATTTACAAAAAGCAGAGATAAAAGTCCGGAGTGTATTGAAAATAGTATTGATATTATGTTTGATGATGAAGCAGATAAATGTAAATACATATTAAACGCAGGAATAGAATGTTTTTTAATGAAAACAAGATATAATGAGAATTATAGTTTAAATATTCCAATAGTAAATGGATGGAAAGAAATATATAGTTTAATCTGTGAAAAAAATAAATATAATGTAATTTTGGATACAGATACATATAATGAAGCAGATGACCAATTCGCATTATCTTACTTACTAAAAAGCAAAGAAATATTCAACATTAATGCTATAACAATAGCACCTTTTAGACATGAAAAATGGCAAGGAACAGTTTCTGATTCTATAGATGCCAGTTACAATGAAGCATGTAAAGTATTTGATTTATTAGGTCTAAAAGATAAATCTATTATATTTAAAGGTTCCCGTGATTATTTAAAAAATGGATATAATGAAAGAAATTCAGCAGTTGATAAAATAATTGAAATTGCTAACAAAAATAAAAAAACATATATATTAGCAATAGGGTGTTTAACAAATATAGCATTAGCATTAAAATCTAACCCAGATATTGTTGATAAGATAGAAATTGTATGGTTAGGAAGTAACTTTTTATTTGGTACTAATAAAGATTTCAATTTTGATCAAGATGTAGAAGCGGTAAAAGTAGTTTTTGAATCAAAAGTTAAACTTACTGTTATGCCTTGTTCTCCTATAACATCGAATCTAATGACATCAATATACGAATTAGAAAGTGAATTAAAAGGCAAGAACGAATTATGCGATTATTTATGCTATAGATTTTATAATAGAGCCTATGGCCCTACTAAAAGATGGCCACTATGGGATATTAGTGTAATAGCATATATGATAAATAAAAATTGGTTTAATACAATGGATGTTAGTTGTCCACTTATAAATGCTGATAATACATTCAAACTAACCGAAAACAGGCATAGCATTAAATTTGTTAATTATTTAAATGCAAATGAAATATTTAAAGATTTGTTTAGCAAATTAACGGATAATAATTAAATGATAAAGACAATGTTGAGATAATATTGTCTTTATCGTTTTTATAATTTTTCCTCTTTTTTGAAGACTATTATATAAAAATAAAAACTTACGAACTTTTAAGTCCGTAAGTTGATTTC
>FR898616.1 GCA_000437215.1 Clostridium sp. CAG:440 | reverse complement strand
AATAAATTGTCATTTAAACCCGGAATCGTTGGCATTTTTTAAACTAATCTGTTTAATGCATCTTTCCCTCCAAACACACATGGACTTGTACACTTCCATCCTGGAAAGGTACAACGTGCTCCTTTAGAATATGGTAGCAAATATTCATAAACCTCTTTATTATTTTCCTTAACTGCTTCTAAATATTTATTCATTGTTATATTTGTTTGTTCAGTAATTTCTAATTGAGCAGCTCCACATAGACGTTCTGTACATTTTAATACAAAATTTTCTACCGTTCCTCTTTCGTTTATTTTCAAAAGCATTCCTTGTGGATAATAATCTTGTAATGATGATATATCTTTTAACCATTCTTTTTCTAGACTTGTTCCTCTAATTATTGGTGGAACATAATATTTAAATGTATCTAAAAAATTTACTTCATAATACAAAGTTCTATGTCTCTGTGCTTGTGCAAGTTCTGCAAAACTTCCTTCATATGTAGTTGAATAATTTTCTCCAAATTCTTCTTTTCTGTCTTTTCTATTTGCAAAAAAAGATAACCCTCTTTTTTTCATATCTGCATTTAACCCTTCTATTTTTAAATCAGGCAATTCTTTTAAGAATTCTTTAAAAACTTCCTTTAACTTTATATCAAATTTGCTTGTTTTTGTTTCATCATCTATGTAATTTTCAAAAAAATGAACTATATAATTTAATTGTCCAAAATTTACCGTATATTCCATTACAGTTGCTGGTGTAAATACACTTATTAAATATCTTGCATTTTCCTGTGCCAACTTTTGAACCCTTTTTTCGTCTATTTTTGGATATTTTTGTGATATACAATCTTTATATATTTCTATCCATTTTTCATACAATTCTTTTTCTTCTTTTGATGGTTGCATTTTTGTATATCTCGCTGATTTTTCTGATGTATTATACATTTTTTCATTGTTTAATATCATAGCTAAAATTTTAGGAATTCCTTCTAAACTTAAATTATATGTTGGATGTCCAAACACACTATGATGTCCTGATTTTAATGTTCCATTTGCTCTTTTTTGAGTTTTTTCTTTATCTTCAGAAAATAATGTCTCAAGAGTATCTGGTAAATAACAAATTCCTGCTGATTTTCCTGAAAAATCTACCGCTTCTTCTTTTGGTAATTCATATCCTACTTTTGTTGATGCAATTACTTTTATTTTCATTTTTTTCTCCCATCTCTATAAATAAATTTTATAGTTACATTTAATTTTTTATTAATAATTTTTACTTTTTTTAAAATTCCCATTTTGGAACATATTCTTCCTCATGTTCTCCTAAGTCTTGCATATAACCATTTTCCAAATCCAAACTAAAAACAAAATCTTCAATTGCTTGATATTCCTGTAAAGTTAGCTTTCGGTTTAATTTTTCCACATTTTTAGCCATATATGTGGGAAAGTACTGTGCCATAATACTTACAAAGACTTTATTATCCAGATTTTGCTTAATCCACTTAAGAACCTCTTTTGTATTTTCTATTTCATTTGGTAGTATTAAATGTCTTATCATTAATCCTTTTTTCATTATACCATTTTCATCTAACAAAGGTTGTCCAACTTGCCTATACATTTCTTTTATAGCATTTGTTGCAACATCGAAATAATTATCTACTTTTGAATATTTTTTTCCAAGATCATTATAATAATACTTTAAATCAGGCAAATAAATATCAATATAGCCTTCTAAAAGTCTCAATGTTTCTACATTTTCATAAGCATTTGTATTATATACAATTGGTAATTTTAATCCATCTTTTTTTGCAATTTTTATTGCTTCTATTATTTGCGGCACATAGCTTGTTGGAGTTACTAAATTTATGTTCTCTACTCCTCTTTTTTGTTGTTTTATAAAAATATCAGCTAATTCTTCTATTGATATTTCTTTTCCTTTGCCGCTTTTGGCTTATTTCATAATTTTGGCAATATATGCAATTTAAATTGCAATTAGAAAAAAATACTGTTCCAGAACCATTATTACCACTTATACACGGTTCTTCAAAGTTATGTGTTGAATATAGGGCAATTTTTACTGTGTCTTTTGACTTGCATCTGCCAATTTTTCCATTTTTTCTGTTTACCTTACATTCATGTGGACATAGGGTACATTTTTCTAATATTTCTAGCATTTTAATTTTCCTTTTCTACTTTTTGAATTACAACTTTTTCATCATTTAATTTCTTTAAAGTTGCTTTTTTCTTTGTAAATTTATCTATTTTTTCTTTTACCTTTTGTGTTACTTCTTGTTTTGTTTCTTCTCCAGTTAATTTTTCAACAATTTCTCCATTTAAATTTTTTAAATATATATTATTGTTATCAGAATCTGTATAATCCACCAAATATTCAACAATTTCAGCTGTATACCCATTTTTTATTTTAGTAATTTTATTAATATAAAATCTGTCATCATTAGCATCTAATTCTATTTCTGATGGTATATAATCATTTGTTTCTTCATTATATTTTATAAATTCCGTTCCCTCTTTAGGGTATTTTGTAGTTAATTCTTCTCCATACAATTCTTTTACTTTTTCATTTATTGTTTCATATGTTATTTCTTCTTCTTCAATGTTTTTTCTAACAATCCCCCATAACCATTTAGTATTTGCCTCATTCAAATTATCAAATTCTGGCAATGCTTGATTTGTAATTTCACTCCATCCATATATTTTTTCCATATAATTTTCTACTAATTGTATTTCTTCTATTTTAATTTCATTTGCTTGTTCTATTTGTCTATTTATTACCATTCCTATAAATATTATTGCTAATATTATAATTGTGATTATCATTTTTTTCATTTAAGTTCACCTATGTATTTTATTTTTTTTGATTTTATCATAATTATTTTTAATATTCAACAATATTTACCAATTTCTTACTCCATCAATATGAATAAATCTTATTTTTCGCAGTCCATACTCTGATATCTTTTTATTATATGAATCAAAAGTATGTGAAGCAATATATAATTCATTACATTGCTTCCTGCTAATATACATTGTGATACAAAACTTGTGCAATCTCCACCAACATTGTCAAAATTGTAAAATTGCGGATTTCTGTCATATGCTCATCTTTTAGCATATTTCAAAACCTTTTCTCTTTCATATTTTATATTTTTCATTTTATCACCATTATATATTATATTTATTTTATATAAAAAGTGAGATTTTTTAATTTTATTTTTTACAAAATAAAAAAACCTACTTTAAAGTAGATTTTTCTATCTTAATTAAATTAACATTAATATAGCAGTTTCAGCTCCGTCACCTTTTCTTGGTCCAGCTTTAACTATTCTTGTAAATCCTCCAACATTTTTTCCTGCATATTTTGGAGCTATTTCATTAAATAATTTTGCTGGTAGGTCAACATTATTTCCTTCGCTATCTTTAACTTTATTAATTTTTCTCATTATTTTTCTTCTAGCATTTAATCTAGATGGCATGTCTTTTTGTCTTTTTTCAGTTGTTTCTTCTTTAACAACTTTTAAATATTCTTTACCATTTTTGCTTTTTACTAATTCTGTCATTTTGTTTCCTTTAGAATCTAATTTAGCCTTAACAACTTTAACATCTACCATTTCATAGTTATCTTTTTCTTTTATTGCAAGTGAAATGATGCTATCTGCTATAGCTTTAACTTCTTTAGCTCTTGGTAAAGTTGTTTCTATTTTTCCATGGTATATAAGGTCTGTTGTCATTGTTTTTAACATAGCCATTCTTATATCTGTTGTTCTACCTAATTTTCTATTTGTAGCCAATTTTTTCACCTTCCTTATTAATTTATCAAGTTTATTGTTTTATTAATCTTCTTCTTTAGCAAAATCTAATCCTAATGAATGTAGTTTTGCTGTTACTTCATCAAAAGATTTCTTTCCTAAATTTCTAACTTTTAACATATCTGTTTCTGATTTATTTGTTAAATCCTCAACAGTTGCAATTCCTGCTCTTTTTAAACAGTTAAATGATCTTACAGATAATTCTAATTCTTCTATAGACATTTCTAATACTTTTTCTTTTTTAGATTCTTCTTTTTCTATCATTATTTGTGTATTTTTTGTAGCTTCAGATAAATCTATAAATAATTCTAAATGTCCAGTCATTACTTTAGCAGCTAAGCTTAAAGCTTCATGTGATTTTAAACTTCCATCTGTCCATACTTCTATAGTTAATTTATCATAATCAACCATTTGTCCAACTCTAGTATTTTCTACTTGGTAATTTACCTTTTTTACTGGAGTATAGATTGAATCTATAGGAAGTACAGATATATCTTGATTTGGTTTTTTATTTTTCTCTGAAGAATTATATCCTCTACCTCTATCTGCAGTCATTTCCATTACAAGGTTTCCACCTTCTGATACTGTTGCAATATGTAAATCTGGATTTAATATTTCAACTGTTCCATCTGTTATAATATCGCCTGCTGTAACTTCGCCTTCGCCTTTATGCTCAATTCTTAGTGTTTTTTCTTCGTTACCATCAAATTTTAATCTTACATTTTTTAAGTTTACTATTATTTCTGGTACGTCTTCTACAACATTTGGAATGCATGAAAATTCATGTAATACTCCATCAATTTTTACACTTGTGATAGCACATCCTGGAAGTGATGAAAGTAATATTCTTCTTAAAGAATTTCCTATTGTTACTCCATAACCTCTTTCTAATGGCTCACATACAAATTTTGCATAATTTTTTGTATCATCAACTTCTAGACATTCAATATTTGGCTTTTCGAATTCTATCATTTTTACCTCCTAAATGAGAAACATATTCTCAATCTTTTTAAATAATTAATAACTATTATTTTGAGTAAAGCTCTACTATTAAATGTTCTTCTATTGGAAGATCTACATCTTCTCTAGATGCTAATCTTACTACTTTACCACTTAAATTTTTTGCATCCATTTCTAACCATGCTGGAACTGGTCTTGCAGCATTTTCTTCCATATTTACTTTTATTGCACCATTGTCTTTTTTGTTTTCTTTAATTGTTATTACATCTCCTGCTTTAACTAAATAAGATGGAATATCAACTTTTTTACCATTAACTTCGAATTGTCCATGATTTACAAATTGTCTAGCTTGTGCTCTTGATTGTCCAAATCCTAATCTATAAATAACATTGTCTAATCTGCTTTCTAATATTTGTAATAAGTTTTCACCTGTTACACCTTTTTTATTTGAAGCCATTTCGAAATATTTTCTAAATTGTTTTTCTCCTACTCCATAGTATGATTTTGTTTTTTGTTTTTCTCTTAATTGAGTACCGTATTCAGAAAGTTTTGCTCTTTTTTGTCCATGTTGTCCTGGTGCGTAGTTTCTTCTAGAAATACTACATTTATCAGAATAACATCTTGCACCTTTTAAGAACAATTTTTGTCCTTCTCTACGGCATATACGACATTGTTCGTCTTTATATCTTGACATTGTTAGTCTTGCTCCTTTCTATATTATTCGTTTAAGGTTTTATTTTTCAAATTATACTCTTCTTCTTTTTGGTGGTCTACATCCATTGTGTGGTATTGGTGTTACGTCTTTAATTGCGCTTATTTCTAGACCTGCTGTTTGAAGCGCTCTAATAGCTGCTTCTCTTCCTGAACCAGGTCCTTTAACAAATACTTCTACTGTTTTTAATCCATGTTCCATAGCTGCTTTAGCTGCTGTTTCTGCAACTTGACCTGCAGCAAATGGTGTGCTTTTTCTAGAACCTTTAAATCCAAGTTCTCCAGCACTTCCCCATGAAATAGCATTTCCTTGAGTATCTGTAATTGTAACTATTGTATTATTAAAACTAGAATGAATATGAGCTTCACCTTTTTCGATGTTTTTTCTATTTCTTCTAGCTACTGTTTTTCTTGTTACGTTTTTAGCCATTTTGCTTTCTTCCTCCTCTATCCAAAATTTTTAATTCTGAACTTTTAAATCTTATTTTTTGCTTTTGCTAACCATTTTTCTAGGACCTTTTCTTGTTCTAGCGTTAGTTTTTGTTCTTTGTCCTCTTACTGGAAGACCTCTTCTGTGTCTTAATCCTCTGTAGCATCCGATTTCTGTTAATCTTTTAATGTTAAGAGCTACTTCTCTTCTTAAGTCACCTTCAACTTTGTATGATTCGTCAATAACTTTTCTTATGCTATTAACCTCTTCATCTGTTAAGTCTTTTATTCTAGTATCTGGATTTATTCCAGCTTTTTCTAGAATTTTTTTAGAACTTGATAAACCTATTCCATATATATATGTTAGTCCTACTTCTACTCTTTTTTCTTTAGGTAAATCTACTCCTGCTATACGAGCCATATCTTTTTGCACCTCCACAATTTTTTTGTTTTATTTTTGTTTGTCCTAAATTTGCTTAAAGGTGAAATGCACTAGCGTTTACTCTAGCCTCTTTAAGTTTATTTAAAACATGTATATAAACACAAATAGATATGTAAATGCTTTTGCATTTAACAGCCGCTACCTTATTTGTGTTTTAAACTAATTAAATATTTAAGGAATTAACCTTGTCTTTGTTTGTGTTTTGGGTTTTCACATATAACCCTAATTACACCTTTTCTTTTTATTACTTTGCATTTGTCACATATTGGTTTTACTGATGGTCTAACTTTCATTTTTGGCACCTCCAACTTTATTTATTATTTTATTTGTTTGGGTTAATTTTTAGTTTTATTTTGCTCTCCAAGTAATTCTTCCTCGAGTAAGGTCATATGGTGAAAGTTCTACTTTAACTTTATCACCTGGTAGAATTTTTATATAGTTCATTCTAAGCTTTCCTGAAATATGAGCTAATATTTGGTGCCCATTTTCAAGTTCTACCTTAAAGTTTGTATTAGGTAACGCTTCAACTACTGTTCCCTCTACTTCTATAACATCCTCTTTTGCCAATCTTTTCGCCTCCTCTTAAAGAGCTTAAGCATTATTTTTACATAATGCTGTTAATTTTATTAATAACTACTACATTATATACTAAATTTAAAGTAATGTCAATATTTCTGGCTCTTTTTTTGTAATTAAAATTGTATTTTCATAATGTGCTGCTAAACTTCCATCTTCTGTTATTATTGTCCAACCATCATCTAATTCCAAAATGTTTGGTTTTCCTTGTATTACCATAGGTTCTATAGCAAGTGTCATTCCTGGCTCTAGTCTAATTCCCCTTCCAGCTTTTCCGTAATTTGGAATTCCAGGATCCTCATGCATTTGTCTTCCAATTCCATGTCCTTGAAATTCTCTAACTACACTATATCCTTGTGAATGAACATATTCGCCTATTGCGTGACAAATATCACCTATTCTATTTCCTGGCTTTGCATATTTTATTCCTTCAAAAAATGCTTGTTTTGTAACATCTACAAGTCTTCTTGTTTCTTTTGGCACATCACCTACAATAAATGTTCTTGCAGCATCACCATTAAATCCATTTTTTAATGCAACTGTGTCTACACTTACGATATCTCCATTTTTTATTATTTTATTTTTTGATGGAACTCCATGTATAACTTCATCATTTATTGAAACACAAAGTGTTGCAGGGTATGGTGGAACTCCTCTTATTCCAGGATCATACCCTTTTTCTGCAGGTAATGCTCCCAAATCTCTCATTGTCTTTTCAGCTATTTGGTCTAATTCCCATGTAGACATCCCAGGTTTAATAACTTCTTCTAATTTTTTGTATGTTAAAGCTACAACTTTACATGCTTCCTTCATTAATTCAATTTCTCTGTCTGATTTTATTGTTACCATTTTTATTCACACTTTCTAATTTTAATTAATTATTTTTATAATTATTTTATTTGTTCAAGTATGTCTTTTGCAACATTTGCCCCTAACTTATTAACAGTTTTGCTTACAAGTTGTGTTGATATTTTATTTTGCTTTGTATAATATTCTACTAATGGACTTGTATTTTTTAAATATGTGTCTATTCTTGATTCTACTGTTTCAACATTGTCATCTTTTCTTTGTAATAATTTAGAACCACATTTATCACAAATTCCCTCTACTTTTGGTGGATTAAGTACAATATTATATACAGCTTTACATTCTTGATTTGAACATACCCTTCTATTTACAATTCTTTCTATTATTTCCTCTTTTGGTGTAGTTAAATTAATAACCATATCAACTTTTTTATTTTCTTTTTCTAATATTTTATCTAATTCTTCTGCTTGTTTTATTGTTCTTGGGAATCCATCTAATATAATCCCCTCTTTAACATCATCTTGTTTTAATCTATCTTCTACTATTTTTATTGTTACATCATCTGGAACTAAATTTCCCTTTGAAATGTAGCTATCTGCTAACTTTCCAAGTTCTGTTTGTTCAGCAATATTTTTTCTGAAAATATCTCCTGTTGAGACCTGTGGAATATTTAATTTTTCTGAAAGTATTGATGCTACTGTTCCTTTCCCAGTACCTGGTGCTCCTAACATTATAATTATCATAATAACACTCCTTTTTTAACTTTTGTTAAAGATTAATTTAATAACCTTTATAATATTTAATTTTATAATAAACATTATAAAAGTTATTAAAACCTGATTTAGGTATCAGAACTTTATAAATTCCGATACCCTCATCAAATATAATTATTATTTTTCTAGGAATCCTTTGTAATGTCTCATTACTAATTGTGATTCTAATTGTTGTACAGTTTCTAGTGCAACACCTACTACGATTAATATTGATGTTCCACCAAATGCTATATTTAAACTTGTGAATCTAAGTAGCATTGGAAGTATAGCAATTATTGCTAGGAATACTCCTCCAAATAATGTTAATTTAGAAATTACTGAAGATAAATATTCAGTTGTTGGTTTACCAGCTCTTATTCCTGGTATAAACCCTCCATTTTTCTTAATATTATTTGATATTTCTGCTGGATTGAATGTTGCATATGTATAAAAATATGTAAATCCAACTATTAATAATAAATATACAATGGCATTTGCTATAGAATATCCAATTGGTACATTTGATGTTGATGTTGCAATTGAAAATTTATAAACTCCTGCCCAGAACCCTGTTTGTGTAGCTATATCTTTTACAAATATTTGTATAATCATAGCTGGAAATGTCATAAAACTACTAGCAAAAATTATTGGCATAACTCCTGCCATAGCAAGTTTTAATGGTATATGTGTATTTTGTGCACCAACCATTTTTCTTCCTACAACTTTTTTAGAATATTGTACAGGTACTCTTCTTTCAGCTTGTTGTACAAATACAACACCTGCAACTAATATTATTGCTCCAATAATTACACCTAATGTTATTAGTAAACCTACTGTACTAAATCCTTCAGATGTCATTATTAAATTCCATAAAGTTGAAATTCCTGTTGGAAGTCCTGATATAATACCTACAAGTATAATTATTGAAATTCCATTTCCAATTCCTTTACTTGTTATTTGTTCACCTAGCCACATAAGTATTGATGTACCTACAATTAGGCCAAAAACAACTAGGGATGCTGTTAAAAAGCTTTCGTCTACGAATATTCCTGAAGATTTATATGATAAATAAACACCTATAGCTTCAACTGTTGCTAAAACAATTGTTAATAATTTTGTATATCTGTTTATTTTCTTTCTTCCTTCTTCTCCACCTTCTTTTGTTAATTTTTCAAGTGAAGGAATTATCATTCCTAATAATTGAATAACAATTGAAGCTGTTATGTAAGGAGTTATTGACATAGCAAATAGTGAAAATCTTGAGAATGCACCTCCAGATATCATGTCTATTAATCCTGCTATACCATCTTGCCCAGCACTTAGTGCCTCATTTAATGCTATACTATTTACTCCTGGTACTGTAATATAGCATCCTAATCTAAATATTACTACTAATAATAATGTGTATAAAAGTTTTTTTCTTACTTCAGGTGTTGAAATAGCGTTCTTTATTGTTTTAAACAATTAAATCACCTCAACCTTTCCGCCTAGGGCTTCGATTTCTTCTTTAGCTTTTGCTGTGAATCTTTTAGCTTTTACGTTTAATTTTTTATCTAATTTTCCTGTTGCAACTATTACTATACCGTCATTTATTTTTCCTATTATTCCTTCTTCTAATAGAGTTTCAGCTGTAACATCTGTAGCTTTAGATTTATTTAGCATTTTAAATGTTACTTCTGTGTAAGTTTTAGCATGGATATTTGTAAATCCTCTTTTTGGTAATCTTCTATATAATGGTGTTTGACCACCTTCAAATCCTCTTCTTACTCCTCCACCAGATCTTGCTTTTTGTCCTTTATGTCCTCTACCTGATGTTTTACCAAGTCCTGAACCTACACCACGTCCAACTCTAGTTCTTTTTGTTTTTTGTACAGCTGGTTTTAATTCGCCTAGTTTCATTTTGGTTTGCACCTCCTTATCTTATTTTGTGAAATCTTATAAAATATCTTCTACTTTTTTTCCTCTTTTTTTAGCTACTTGTTCAATTGTTTGCATTGATTTTAAACCTTCAATTGTAGCATAAACAACGTTTCTTGGATTATTTGTTCCAATAACTTTTGTTCTTATATCTCTATATCCAGCAAGTTCTAGAACTGGTCTAACGCTACCTCCTGCAATAAGTCCAGTACCAACATCAGCTGGTTTTAACATTACATTTGCACTACCAAATTTTCCAATGAATTCATGTGGTACTGTTGTTCCAACTATTGGAACTTCTACTAAGTTTTTCTTAGCTTCTTGAATAGCTTTTTTTATTGCATCTGGAACTTCAGCTGCTTTACCATTTCCAACTCCAACATGACCATTTTCATCACCTACTACTACTACAGCACTAAATCTAAAAGTTCTACCACCTTTAACAACTTTAGCAACTCTATTAATAGCAACAACTTTTTCTTTTAATTCGCTCTTTTCTTCCATTTGTTTTTTATTTCCCTCCTTTTTTTATTGTTTAAGGTACCTTTACGGTTGTTTTATTTATAAATTTACTACAAATAAGTAGATTAGAATTTTAAACCGCCTTCTCTTGCAGCTTCTGCTAATTCTTTAACAACTCCGTGATATATGTATCCTCCACGGTCAAATACTACAGTTTCAATTTTCTTTTCTGCAGCTTTTTTTGCAATTAGTAGACCTAATTCTTTTGCAGCTTCTTTGTTTGCATGTTTTGTCTTAACATTTTTATCTAAAGTTGAAGCTGATACTAGAGTATTTCCAGCTACGTCATCTATGATTTGTACATATAAATTACTATTGCTTCTATATACACATAATCTTGGTCTGTCTTGTGTTCCAGATATTTTTCTTCTAACTCTTATATGTCTTCTTGTTCTTTCCATTTTTCTATCTGTTTTCTTAACCATTTTATTACTCCTTTCCAAATTTTTCAATACTATTTAGGATTATTTACCTGTTTTTCCTTCTTTACGTCTAATAACTTCATCAGCATATTTAATACCTTTACCTCTATATACTTCTGGTGGTCTTTTTGTTCTAACTTCTGCTGCTGTTTGACCAACTAATTCTTTATCAATTCCTCTTACTATAATAGTATTTGGATTTGGAACGTCAAAAGTAATTCCTTGTGGTGCTTCAAATATTACTGGATGAGAATATCCTAAAGTTAAATTTAAGTTATTTCCTTGTTTTTGAACTCTGTAACCAACACCATTAATTTGTAATTCTTTAGTGTATTCATGTGTTACACCAATTATCATGTTGTTTATTAAAGTTCTTGTTAATCCATGTAATCCTCTATTGAATGCTTCGTTATCTTTTCTTGTAACATTAATTTCATTTCCATTCATTTCTAAAGATATATTACCATGAATTTCTCTTTCTAATGTTCCTTTTGGTCCTTTTACAGTAATTTTTTGTCCATCTATTTTTACTTCTACACCATCTGGTACTGTAATAGGTTTATTTCCTATTCTTGACATTTTTGTTTTTCCTCCTTCTTTTAAAATTAACTAAGGTTTACAAAATTTTACCTATGTTAAATTTTGCATAAGTTTTATTCATTTTTTAATTACCATATGTATGCTAATACTTCTCCACCAACACCTAATTGTCTTGCTTGTTTATCTGTTTTTAATCCTTGTGATGTAGATATAATAGCTATACCTAAACCATTTAATACTTTTGGTAATTCATCTTTAGATGCATAAACTCTAAGTCCTGGTTTACTAATTCTTTTTAAACCATCTATTACTCTTGTTCCTTTTTCATCATATTTTAGAGTAATTCTTATAATTCCTTGAGCATCATCTTTTATTTCTTCATAAGATTTTATATATCCTTCATTTAATAAGATTTCAGCTATACCTAATTTTATATTTGATGATGGTATATCAACTGTTTTATGTTTTGAACTATTTGCATTTCTTATTCTTGTTAACATATCTGCTATTGGATCTGTAATATTCATTTAATTACTTACCTCCTTTTTCTAATTTTTTAATTATTATTTTTATTTAAATTGCATCTTACCAGCTAGCCTTTTTAACACCTGGAATTTCACCTTTATGTGCTAATTCTCTAAAACATACACGGCAAATTCCATATTTTCTTATATAGCTATGTGGTCTACCACATAATTTACATCTATTATATTCTCTAGTTGCATATTTTTGTGGTCTTGCTTGTTTAACTTTCATTGATTTTTTAGCCATAGTTATCTCCTTTCTCTTTGACTAATTAGTTATTAAAAGGCATTCCTAAAAGCTTTAATAATTCTTTAGATTCTTCGTCTGTTTCAGCAGTTGTTACGAAGATAATATCCATACCTCTTAATTTATCAACTTTATCGTATTCAATTTCTGGGAATATTAATTGTTCTTTTATACCCATAGAGTAATTTCCTCTACCATCAAAAGAATTTCCTGAAACTCCTCTAAAATCTCTTACTCTTGGAAGTGCTACATTAAATAGTTTGTAAGCAAAATCATACATTTTGTCTGATCTTAATGTTACTTTACAACCTACATTTACACCTTCTCTTAATTTAAATGCAGCAATTGATTTTTTTGCTTTTGTTACAACTGGTCTTTGTCCTGTAATTTGCTCTAAATCTTTCATTGCATTTTCTAGTGATTTAGGATTTTCTTTTACATCTCCTAATCCTATATTTATAACAATTTTGTCAAGTTTTGGAACTTGCATAACTGATTTATATTCGAATTTTTTCATTAATGCTGGGATTACTTCTTTTTCGTATTGTTCTCTAAGTTTTTCCATTTTATTTTTTTCCTCCTTTCGCTTCTTTCATCGAAATTTTTTTATTTTAATTTTGCTCCGCATTTTTTACAAATACGTACTTTTTCATCTTTTTCTTCTTTATAACCAACTTTTGTAGTTTTTCCACATTTTGGGCATACTACATTAACTTTAGAAATTGGCATACCACATTCTACTGATAGTATTCCTCCTTCTTCTCCTTGTTTTCTAGGTTTAACATGTTTTTTTCTAACATTTGCACCTTTTACAACAACTTTTCCTGTTTTTGGTATAACTTCTAATACTTCTCCTGTTTTACCTTTATCATTTCCTGATAAAACTTGAACTGTATCACCTTTTTTTATTTTCATAATAAGGTTTGCCTCCTTTCGCTTCGCTCATCGTCATCTGAAAATTTCCTAAAGGAAATTTCCATCTGCCAAATCACTTTTCCCATTTTTTTATATTCTTTTTATAAAACTTCTGGAGCTAGAGATAAAATTTTCATATAATCTTTTTCTCTTAACTCTCTTGCAACTGGCCCAAAAATACGTGTTCCTTTTGGTGTTCCATCATCTTTGATTATTACAGCTGCATTTTCGTCAAATTTTATATATGAACCATCTGATCTTCTTAATCCTCTTTTAGATCTTACTATAACTGCTTTAACAACGTCACCTTTTTTAACAACGCCACCTGGTGTTGCTGATTTAACTGAAGCAACTATTACATCTCCTATGTTAGATGTTTTTCTATAAGATCCGCCTAAACATCTAATGCACATAATTTCTTTTGCACCTGTGTTATCAGCTACTTTTAATATTGTTTGTTGTTGTATCATTTATGGTTCCTCCTTTCAATTTCTATTATTTTATTACTGCTTTCTCCACAATTTCAACTACTCTCCATCTTTTATCTTTAGAAAGTGGTCTTGTTTCCATTACTTTTACTTTGTCTCCAACTTTGCAAGCATTTTCTTCATCATGTGCTTTTAATTTATATGTTCTTTTTACTGTCTTTTTATAAACTTTATGTCTTACACTTGTTTCAACAGCTACAACTACAGTCTTATCCATTTTATCAGATACAACTGTTCCTATCATAACTTTACGAAGATTTCTTTCTTCCATTTAGATTTCTCCTTTCTTAGAAATATATGGTATTAACTATGCTTTTTTTGCTTCTTCAATTTTTCTTTCTGTTAATACAGTATTTATTTTAGCTATATCTCTTCTAACTTCTTTAATTTTCATTGGATTGTCTAATCCATTTGTAGCTAAACTAAATTTTAATTTAAATAATTCTGTTTTTAGTTCACCTAATTCTTTTTCTAGCTCTGGTGAAGACATTTCTCTAATTTTATTTATCTTCATCACTATCACCTACCTTTTCAGTTTCTCTTGTGATTATTTTTGTTTTATTTGGTAGTTTATTCATTGCAAGTCTTAATGCTTCTTTAGCAACATCTTCTGATACTCCAGAAATTTCGAACATAACTCTTCCTGGTTTTACTACTGCTACCCAGTATTCAGGAGCACCTTTACCTTTACCCATACGAGTACCAATTGGTTTTGATGTTATTGGTTTGTCTGGGAATATTTTAATCCAAACTTTACCACCTCTTTTTATGTAACGAGTCATAGCAATACGGGCAGCTTCTATTTGGTTCCCTGTAATTAAACCAGCTGTTACAGCTTGTATTCCATATTCTCCATCTGTAACTTTATTTCCTCTTGTTGCTTTTCCTCTCATTCTACCTTTTTGCATTTTTCTAAATTTTGATCTTTTTGGCATTAATGGCATTATTTGTCTCCTCCTTCCACTTTCTTAGCTGGAAGAACTTCACCTTTATATATCCAAACTTTTACACCGATTTTTCCATATGTTGTATCTGCTTCAGCAAATCCATAATCAATATCAGCTCTTAAAGTTTGAAGTGGAATATTTCCTTCTTTATAGAATTCAGTTCTAGCCATGTCAGCTCCACCTAATCTTCCAGATACTGCAGTTTTTATACCTAAAGCACCTGATTTTAGAGCTTTTTGCATACATTGTTTCATAGCTCTTCTGAATGAAATTCTTCTTTCTAATTGCATAGCGATATTTTCAGCAACTAATTGTGCATCTGTATCTGCTTGTTTAACTTCAACAATATTTAAGTTAACCTCTTTACCTATTAGTTTTGCAACTTCTTGTTTAACTGCATCTGCTCCAGCTCCACCTTTTCCAATAACAATTCCTGGTTTAGCTGTATATAAATTAATTTTAACTATTTTAGCTGTTCTTTCAATCTCTATTTTTGAAATTCCAGCAGCGTATAATTTTTTCTTTAAAAATTTACGGATTTTTTGATCTTCAACTAAATAATCTGCAAAATTTTTAGAATCTGCATACCATTTAGAATTCCAATCTTTAATAATTCCAACTCTCACACCTGTTGGATGTACTTTTTGTCCCATTTCTAACTTGGCCTCCTTTTCTTATTAATCTCTTTCCTTTAAAACTATTGTTATATGACTTGTTCTTTTTCTTATTCTTACAGCACTACCTTTTGCAGCTGGTCTAATTCTTTTTAATGTTGGGCCTTGGTTTGCATATATTTCAGCAACATATAGGTTTTCTGCTTTCATCTCGTGGTTATTTTCAGCATTTGCTATAGCTGATTTTAATAGTTTTTCAATTATTTCTGAAGAAGCTTTTGGTGTAAATTTAACAATTGCTAAAGCTTCATCTACATCTTTTCCTCTTATTAAGTCTGCAACTATTTTTACTTTTCTAGCTGATATTCTTGCATATTTAAGAGTTGCATTTGCTTCTTTTACTATTGTTGTTTCTTCCACTATTTTTCCCTCCTTATTAATTGGATATCAGATTAAATCTGATTTCACTTTTAAGTTTATTCTCTTTTAATTATTTTTTGTATTTGATGTTTTTTCTCCAGCATGACCTTTGAAAGTTCTTGTAGGAGCAAATTCACCTAATTTATGGCCAATCATTTCTTCTGTTATATAGATTGGAACATGTTTTCTTCCATCATGAACAGCTATTGTATGACCAACCATTTGTGGATATATTGTAGAAGCTCTTGACCATGTCTTTAAAACTTCTTTACTTCCAGTTTCATTCATAGATTCTACTCTTTTTAATAATTTTTCTTCTACGAATGGTTTTTTCTTACTTGATCTTGACATATCCTATATTTCCTCCTTTTCCTATTTTCTTCTCTTAACTATAAATTTGTTAGATAATTTTTTCTTATTTCTTGTCTTATATCCAAGAGCTGGTTTACCCCAAGGAGTTAATGGTCCAGCGTGTCCTACTGGTGCTTTACCTTCACCACCACCATGAGGGTGATCTACTGGGTTCATTACAGAACCTCTAACTGTTGGTCTAATTCCCATATGTCTTTTTCTACCAGCTTTACCTAATTTAACATTTTCATGATCTGAGTTTCCTAAAACACCTACTGTTGCTCTACATTTTGCAAGTATTAATCTCATTTCTCCTGAAGGAAGTCTTACATGTGCATATTTTCCTTCTTTAGCCATAAGTTGTGCACTTTGACCTGCAGCTTTAACTAATTTTCCACCTTGACCTGGATTTAATTCTATATTATGAATTAAAGTACCTACTGGAATACTTGATATTGGCATACAGTTTCCTGGTTTAATATCAACACTTTCTCCAGATACTACTTTACTTCCATCCGTAATTCCTTGTGGTGCTAATATATATGCTTTTTCTCCATCTTCATATTGGATTAAAGCTATATTACTGCTACGATTTGGATCATATTCAATTCCAATAACTGTAGCTTCCATATTGTCTTTATTTCTTTTAAAATCTATTATTCTATATTTTTGTCTATTTCCTCCACCTTGATGACGTACTGTTATTCTACCATATGAATTTCTTCCTGCATTTTTCTTTTTTGTAGCTAATAAAGATTTTTCAGGAGTTTTTTTAGTAACTTCTTCAAATGTAGATACAGTCATGTTTCTTCTAGATGGTGTATATGGTTTAAATGATTTCATTCCCATGATTTAATCTCTCCTTTATATTTTTTAATGGATTTTTTCCTGCTCCATTTGCAGATATTCTTTATTTTCCGGGTTCTTTCCCGATAATTATTATTTTCTAAGCTCCCATAAATTCATCAATTGAATCTTTGTATTTCTTAGACATTTTTACTTCTTTTCCGCCTTTACCTAAGTAAGTTTTTTCAGATAATTCTGTATCTATAGTAACTATAGCTTTTTTCCAATCTGATGTTTTTCCTACATGGTATCCAACTCTTTTTGTTTTTCCTTTTACAGTCATTGTATTTACTTTTAATACTTTAACTTCAAAAAGTTTTTCAACAGCATTTGCTATTTGAACTTTTGTCGCTTTTTTGTTTACTTCGAAAGTATATTTTCCTTGTTGTAATTCATCGTTACTTTTTTCTGTAACAACTGGTCTTATTATAATTTCCTCTGGTAACATTATGCGTACACCTCCTCTAATTTTTTAACAGTTTCTAGAGGTAGAACTAATTTATTGTATTTTAATAAATCAAATACATTAATGTTGTTTATTAAAATTGTTTTTACACCTTCAATATTTCTTGCTGACATTAAAACATTTTTATTTTGTTCTGGAAGGATAATTAATGTTGTTCCTTCTACTTTTAAATCTGATAAAGCTTTTACCATTGTTTTTGTTTTGATTTCAGCTAATTCTAATTTATCTACTACTGTTAATTCTTTTTCTAATACTTTAGAACTTAATATTGACTTAATAGCAAGTCTTCTTTCTTTTTTATTTACTGTATATTTGTATGAACGAGGTTTTGGTCCTAAAGCTATACCACCTTTTATCCATTGTGGAGCTCTAATACTTCCTTGTCTTGCTCTACCTGTTCCTTTTTGTCTCCATGGTTTTTTACCACCACCACGAACTTCTGCTCTTGTTTTTGTACTTTGTGTACCTTGTCTTTGATTAGCTAAATAATTTACAAGTACGCTATGTACTACTGCTTCATTTGGTTCAATTCCAAATACACTATCTGCTAATTCAACATCACTAACTTTTTTACCTTTTATATCGTATACATCTACTTTTGGCATGATTTTATTTCCTCCTTCCTATTATTTACTAGCCTTTACAGCTGATTTTACTTTTAGAATTGCTCCTTTTGCTCCAGGAACACTTCCTTTTACTAATATTACATTTTTATCTAAGTCAACTCTAACAACATCTAGGTTTTGAATTGTAACTGTAACTCTTCCCATATGTCCTGGAAGTCTTTTACCTTTAAATACTCTACCTGGTGTTGAAGTTGGTCCCATTGAACCTGGTCTTCTATGATACATAGATCCATGTCCCATTGGTCCTCTGTGTTGTCCATGTCTTTTTATAACACCTTGGAAACCTTTTCCTTTTGATGTTCCTTGAACATCTATTTTATCTCCAGCTTCAAAAACATCTGCTTTAAGTTCATCTCCAACTTTGATTCCTTCTAATGAATCTAATCTGAATTCTCTTAAATGTTTTTTGTTTGCCAATTTTGCTTTTGCAAAATGTCCTTTTTCTGGTTTGTTTATATGTTTGTCTTTAATTTCGCCAAATCCTAATTGTATAGCATCATAACCATCAGTTTCTACTGTTTTTACTTGTGCTACTACACATGGTCCAGCTTCTATAACTGTTACTGGAATTACGTTTCCTTTTTCATCAAATATTTGTGTCATTCCAATTTTTCTTCCGATTATTCCTTTTTTCATTTTAAATTTTCCTCCTAACTATTGGCTGATATATTAAATTGCATTTTTAAAATGTTATACCAGCTTGGTTTTTTGTTTCTACATTTATATGCAGATTATAATTTTATTTCTATATCAACACCAGCTGGTAATTCTAATTTCATTAGACTGTCAACTGTTTTTTGTGTTGGGTAAAGAATATCGATAACTCTTTTATGTGTTCTCATTTCAAATTGTTCTCTTGAATCTTTGTATTTGTGTGGAGAACGTAAAATTGTTACTATTTCCTTTTGTGTTGGTAGTGGAATAGGACCTGATACCTTTGCTCCTGTTTTTTTAGCAGTATCTACTATTTTTTCAGCAGACTGATCTAAAACTACATGGTCATAAGCTTTTAGTCTTATTCTTATTTTTTCGCTAGTTACTACTGTACTTTTTGCCATTGTAATTTTCCCTCCTTTTATAAAATAATGTTTTTAGGCTTTACTTAAGCCTTTGTTTAAAATTACTAGTTGGCAAGTTAAAACGCACTCTGGTGTTTTGAATATCACCTATATAAAAATCCCAATATGCATGATGATTTTGGGATAAGTGTGCTATGTTTATACATTTTTATGCATATGATTGCTCTAACTTTACGGATTTCAGAGCTTTCTTAACTTACCGCCTGGTCTTTGCCATGACATACTCCACCAAAGTTCCCTCCATCCCTTAATTCCGTAGAGACGTAGCCACATTTGGTTTCAACGCTAAACTCATGCTTATATATTATACAATGCTTTCAGCCGTATGTCAACCAGTTTTAAACTTTTTTTTATATTTTATGTAAAAATAATTATAATTATATAAAGAAAATATCATTAAATTAATAATTTATAAAAAAGACTACTAAAAAGTTTAGTAGCCTTAATTTTTATTCTTCTATTATTTTATCAATTGACTCTTCTCTCATTTCTTTAATAATCTTGCAACTATTATCAAGTTTTTCTTGTTCTGTTTTATTTAATTCTAATTCTAATAATTCCCTAACACCTTTAGAATTAATAATTGCTGGGACACCTATATAAATATCATCTTGACCATATTGACCATCTTTTAAATATGTAGATACTGTTAAAATAGAATTATCGTTGTCAATTACAGATTTAACAATTTTACTTAATGCCATACCAATTCCATAATAAGTTGCCTTCTTCTTCTCTATAATTTCATATGCAGCATTAACTACATCTTCGTGAATTTTTTCTAAATCTTTCATTGGATGGTTATTATCTGCCATTACATCTGTAACTTTTTTACATCCAACATATGCATGATTCCATGGAACAAATGAAGAATCTCCATGTTCCCCCATTATATATGCATGTATATTTTTACTAGATACCTTTAAATAACCAGACATTATATATCTTAAACGTGCAGTATCTAAAACTGTACCTGAACCAAATACTTGATTTTTTGGTAAACCAGAAACTTTTGCTACAACATATGTCATTAAATCAACTGGATTACTTGCAACAATTATTATTCCATTAAATCCACTTGCCATTATGCTTTGTGTTATACTTTTCATTATTTTTGTATTGGTTTTAGCAAGTTCCAATCTTGTTTGTCCTGGTTTTTGAGCAATTCCTGCTGTTATTACAACTATTTGAGCATCTTTACATTCATCATAATCTCCTGCTTTGATTATCATTTTTTGTGGTGCAAAAGGTAAACCATGTGATAAATCCATTTGCTCACCTATTGTTTTATCTTTATCTATATCTATTAAAACAAGTTCACTAACGCCTCCTCTGTTTAGCATTGAATATGCCATACTCATTCCTACAAATCCTGTTCCTACTAATACTACTTTTCCTTTTTTCATATTTATAACTCCTTTCTATCTTTAATGCATCATATATTATATCACTATTTTTATAAAATTTAAAGAATTTATTTTACTTTTTTTCATAAACGTGATATAATTCAAAAAAATAAGGTAAGGAGTGCTATTTATGATATTTAATTCAGATAATACTACTTTGGCCGAAAATAAAGTTTTAATACTATATTTATTAAATCAAATAGATAGTGATATTATAGAAGATGGTTTATTTAAAATAGTATCTTCTGTAAATAATATTAATTACTTCTATTATAAACAAGTTTTAACTGATTTAATCGATTCAAAGCTAGTAGGTATATATACAAAAGACGAAGAACCACTTATAAAAATTACGTCTGAAGGCAAAAATGCATTATCTCTTACAAAAGAAGTATTACCTGGTATTGTAAAATTAAAAGCTGATAATTTATTTAAAAAAGAATTATCTACTATAGAAGAAGAATCTTCAGTTATTGCTGAATTTACACCAAAAAGTGAAAATGATTATACAATAAAATGTAAAATAGTCGAAAATAATGAAACAATTTTTGAAGTAAAGACATTTGCAGGTTCTCGTGAACGTGCAAAAAGGATTGTAGACAATTGGAAGCAAAATGCTTCTGAAATATATCCTAAAATATTAAATTTATTATTAGATGATAAAAAAGAATAAGAACAAAGACGCGGACTTTAAAATGTTTTAATAA
>FR898615.1 GCA_000437215.1 Clostridium sp. CAG:440 | reverse complement strand
ACCACAAGCAATTTTCGTCGAACTTTTTGAAAGCCTTGATATAACTTAATTTTAAGGCTATAAAAATTTTGATGAACACAAAAATCTTATTCCAACTCTTAGGAGTTGGAATTTTTTTGACTTAAACTATTGAAAAAAGGAGGTTTTTGTGATATTATGTTAAACATAATCAAAAAACAAATCAATATGAGTGATGAATTACACTCTAAAATCAAGTGGGCGTGTCGTATAAACTCCATTAAACAACAACCCGAAATTATAACTGGGTGTTTAAGAATAATTGAACATACGAATTTAGCGTATGTAGAGCCCCATAGAGTAATCATAAATAACAAATTATTGTTATTCTTTAACAAACATGATTACTTCTACGTAACAGATTTAAGGACAAAGTATCCAATGTCCAAGTTACAAGAATACATATCATAGGAGAAAACGGCAAAACATTTTAGAGTTTAAAAAAATTATACTATATTGGTTTATTTGTTTTTTTTAAAAGAATTAAAGAGATAGTTAATAATAAATATAAAACTCTAAAGTGCTAATAGCCAAACCTATGCTATGTGGCACTTTTTTAGTTGCCTTTCTATTCATAATTTGGAAGGAGGAGTATTTATAAAAATGAATGGAGAAACAAAAAAGGCAGGAATTTATATTCGTGTAAGTACAGAAGATCAAGCAAGAGAACGGATTTAGTTTAGGAGAACAGGAAGAAAAACTAAAACAACTTTGTAAGTATAAGGAATATGAGATATTCAAGGTTTACAAAGATGCAGGAATTAGTGCAAAAGATATGGAACACAGACCAGCTTTTCAGCAAATGCTAACAGACATGAGAGCAGGAAAAATCAATTATATTGTAGCCTACAAGCTAGATAGAGTTACAAGGTCTGTAAGAGATTTAGAAGTGCTAATATCAGACCTAGAAAAGCACAATTGCTACCTCGTTTGCGATAGAGATGATGTAAATACCTCGACTGCTAACGGAAGATTCTTTGTGCGTATGCTAACAGTATTATCACAATTAGAAATTGAGATAGTTAGTGAAAGAACAAAATTTGGCTTAACAGGTGCAATAAAATCTGGTCATATCCCTAATAGGTGTCCACTCGGCTACAAAAGAGAAGGCAAAAAAATGATAATTGATGAAACTACAAAAGATTTGGTAATTAGAATATTTAATATGTATCTTGAAGGCAAAAGCTATCAAACAATAGCAAATATTCTAAATGAAGAACGAGTACCAACATCTACTAAAGCAAATTGGAAAGATTCCACCATAGAGAAAATGATAAACAATAAAATCTATATGGGAGATTATGAAAGGTTTAAAAGAGTTGGCAAAGAACAAGGAAAAGAGCCAGTTATTTATAGAGATGTTGTAGAGCCAATTATTTCAAGAGCCATGTTTGATGAGGTACAAGCCCAAAAAGAAAAAAATCAAAGAGCATTTTGCAGAGATAGAGTTTATATCTTTATGCAAAAGTTGATTTGTCCTAAATGTGGTAAGCTAATGACTTGCAAAGGAGCAGGTGGAAAAAAGAAGAAATATATGTATTATCATTGCACAGACTGTAAGCTATATTTAAGAGAAGATTTAATTGAAGATGTAACAATAGATTTAATTATGAATTTAATAGAATATGATATGACAGTAAAGCAATATTTCTTCCCTGTTTTAGCAGATAAAAAAGAACGAGATACAGCAAAACTAGATAAAGAAATTGCAAATTTGAAAAAACAAAAGGATAGAATTAAAGAAGCATATATAAAAGGAATTGTAGAAGTAAATGATTTCTCTGAAGAATATAGAGTAATTAAAGAAAAATTAAATCTGTTAGAAGAAAAAAGAATTCAAGCAATAGACTTAAATAAGCAGACCTTTTCCCCACAGCAAATAATGGCTGATAGAGATGTAGAAAAAGAAAAATTAATTCGTTCTAATGAATTTTATAATATGTTAATGCTTCAATGGAGTAATAAAACAAAAGAAGAAAAACAAGAATTTATTTCAAAATTCATAGAAAATATTACGATTGATAAAAACGAAAAAGGCTCCTATGAATTAGTAAATATAAAATTTAGAAGTAGTTTTATTGAGCAAATTTGTAAAATTTTAGAATATGGAATGTTTGATTTTGCATCTCCTTGCACCATAGGAAAAGAAGAATCTACAATTACTACAACAGTACAAATGGATAAGAAAGAACTACAAGAATATATGAACAGATTAAGCGATTATTATGAGGTTTCATACTATGAATTAGATAGACCAGACGCACCTAAAAAGGGTTACCAAAAGAAATATTATAGGATGCAATACAAAAATGAAAAAGGAGAAAGATTATTCAAACTCGTAGAATTAATTGCTAATGACAAGAGCTTTCCTATTCAAAAAGATAATCATATTATAGGCGAAATTCGTGTAAAAGAACGAGAAAAAGTTAGTTAAAAATAAAATTATGGAGGTAAAATTAAATGGAAAATAAAGAGATAAAACAAAATAGATATGGAATTGAATATATAAAACAAGGCGATTATTATATGCCAAATCTAGTATTAGAAAAAGAAAAACTAGAATTAAATAAGTATGGTAGAGCAAGATTAAACTATCTAAAAACAAATAAAAAAGCAGAATATATGATAATGTCTACAAAAGGAACACTTAATAAACATCTAAAAGAAGTACAAGAAATAGCCGAAAAAAGATTAGGTTTTATGATAAATGAGTTAGTAAAAAAAGAAGATATAACAGAAGAATTGAAACAAAAAAATCAATTAGCTTGGGTATCAGCAATGGACTCTATTAAAAGTATTGCAGAAGAAATTATATATAACGAGTTGATTTATGTATAAAAATTTATCTTAATTTATAACTGATTTTCGGTAAATCACGAATAATTAGCAAATATGAAGTGTGAGTACATTCTAAAAATATTGATTTAGCAAGCAACGTATTTGTACTCACGCCACAAATACAAGTAAGAATGGGACAAGTCCCAAACCCTAATACAAAAACAGAAAGCGAGATGAAAAGTTATAAGAAATAGAAATATAAAAATAAATATCTTTTTGAACGAAGAAGAAAATAGAATACTAAATGAGAAAGTAAGAAAATCGGGATTAAATAAATCAGAATTCTTTAGAAAAATAATTTTAGATTATCAGCTAAAAGAAAAACCAGACGAAAAATTTTATGAAACATTATCACAACTTCGTGGCATGGCAACAAACCTAAATCAAATGTCAAGAGTTTATAATCAGTATAAAGGCTATGTGAATGAAAATAAATATGCAACATTATATAATCAAATACAAAACTTTATATTATCATTAGAAGAGGTTTATCTTATACCACAGAAATCAAAAATGTTAGTGGGTGGTAATAAAATATGGCAGTAACAAAAATATGGAAAGTAAAAGACAGACTAGATATTACAATAGACTATGCAATAAATCGGAGAAAAGACAGAAGAAAGATTATATGTATCAGGTATAAATTGTATGCCTGATACATCATATCAAGAAATGATAAATGTAAAAAAGCAATTTTTCAAAACAGATGGAATACAATGCTTTCATGCAGTACAATCTTTTGTAAAAGGAGAAATAACACCAGAGCAAGCACATGAGATTGGTATGAAACTTGCTGAAGAACTATGGGGAGATAAATTTCAAGTAGTAGTTACAACACATTTGAATACAGATAATTTGCATAACCACTTTGTGCTAAACTCTGTTTCCTTTTTAGATGGTAAACGATTTTGTAATACGAAAAAAGATTATGCAATTATGAGAAAAACATCAGATAGACTTTGTGAAGAATATGGACTAAATGTATTATCACAAGAAGAGAAATACAATAAGTATGCTACTAGCAGTTTATATAAGGAACTTATGAAAGATTCTATTGATTATGCAATAGCAAATGCAAAAGATTATAATGAATTTATAAAAATACTTCAAGATTTAGGTTATATAATTACAGATAAAAATAATTCTCTATCTATAAGGCATGATTCATATAAAAGAAACACAAGGATTGAAAGGCAATTTGGAAGCAAATACTCAAAAGAAAATATTTACAAAAGAATATTAGAAACACAGCCCCTATACCCCTATTCTTCTAATCCTATGGTGCTAATTACTAGAACTTATGAAAATTACAATAAACAAAAAGAAAAACATTATAAAAATAAAGGCTCTATTGGCTATCTTATATATCAATATGAGAAATTATTTGGTATCAATACAGAAAATACCTTAAAATTGAAAATGACAAGAATGACACCTGAATTAATATCAGAGATAAAGCAAATGGATGAATTTTCTAATCAAGCAAGATTTTTAGCAAGGTATAATATAAATACAAGTCAAGACTTATTAGAATTTGAAAAGTTAGCTTATGAAAAAGCTAATCCATTAAAGAGCAAACGAGAAAATCTTTGGAAGAAGCATAAAAGAGTTAAAACAGATGAAGAAAAACAAATAATAGAAAATGAAATTGTAGAGATATCAAAGCAAATTACTCCAATTACAGAAGAAATAAGAATTTGCAATAATATAATGCAAAGAGTAAATAAAATTAGGCAAGTTCAATTACATGAGCAAATAGAACAAGAAAAAGAACAATTTGAGAAAGAACAGAAAAAGAATACAAAAAACAGAAACAAAGCAAGGCAGAATATTTTATAAAAATAAAACAAATTTTCGCAAAATATCTTGTAATTTATAGAAAACTATAATAAAATAAGACATATTGAGAAATGGAGATGATTTTCAATGAATAAACCAGAAAAAAATGAAAATTATAATAATAAAACTTTTGAAGATATAAAACACATTGATGAAAATGGAATTGAATTTTGGTATGCTAGAGAACTAATGAATTGCCTCAATTATAGTAAATGGAGTAATTTTAAAAAAGTTATTTCTAAAGCTATGGAGTCCTGCAAAAATAGTGATATATCAGTGTTTGACCATTTTGCCGACGTCGGCAAAATGGTACAAATAGGTTCTGAAGCACAAAGAGAGCAACAAGATTATCAATTAACTCGTTATGCTTGCTACTTAATAGCACAAAATGGAGATTCTAGAAAAAAGGTTATTGCTCTTGCACAAACTTATTTTGCAGTACAAACTAGAAAACAAGAGATTAGCGAAAAAGAATATAGCGAATTAACAGAAGATGAAAAAAGATTTTATCAAAGGAATTTAACTAGAAAAGGAAATTACTCACTTAATCAAACTGCTAAAAATGCAGGCGTAAAAAATTTTGATAAATTTCATAATTCAGGTTATAAAGGCTTATATAATGGAGAAACTGCTGATGACATTGCTAAAAGAAAAGGATTAAGATATAGAGAAGATATTTTAGATAATATGGGAAGTGAAGAACTTGCAGCAAATCTTTTTCGCATCACACAGACTGAATCAAGATTAAAAAAAGATAATATTTGTAGCGAAAAAGAAGCAAATAAGACACATTATAATATTGGAAAAAATATAAGAGAAGTAATTGCAAAAAATGGTGGTACTATGCCAGAAGACTTACCAACACCTAAAAAAAGTTTGAAACAATTAGAAAAAGAAAATAAGAAAAGTTTGAAAAAGAAATAATTATATTTGATATTGTAAAAGGCTTAATCAATCATTTTCATAATACATTTGCAAATTATGTAAAATTGTTGTATAATATAGGTATGCAGACTTATTTTATTAGTCAGCTAGCCATATTTCAAAAAACAACAATAATTAAGGAGGAAATTATTATGGCAACACAGGTTAGTTTTAAAGATGTTTTTTCTTGCGACGGTTCTCTTTGTTTTCGGTTTGACGACGGCGAGGCTTTTAGCGTAAAGTCTCTCAACAACGGCATTATGGTTATTGACCCTATTTGCGGTTGCACTATCCATTCTTTTGCCAAGAATGTTGCTGGTTGTTTCGAAGAAGGCTCCAACTTTAATGGCTTGAAAGCTATTGAGTTTGAGTTTAACGGAGCATATGTCTCGGCAACGGCAAAGAATGCTACTCCTGAAAAAATCGTCCAGCTTTGGAACGAAAAAATGGAGGAAAATCGCATTAAGTACGAAAAGGAACGCGAGGAGTACATGAAAACTCCTGAATACCGTGCAGAAAGGGCAAAAGCATTGAAGGTTGGATACCGCCGTCAGAACGTTGAAGAACTGGTTAAGCATTCTATGCAGACCGAAGAACTTCAGTTCAAAGATGAAGAAGCACGCAAAGTCTGGGACAATTTTGTTGAGGTTAACTCTAAGAACGGCTACAGCGCATGTGTAGTTCGCTATGCAGAATACTGGGCAAAGTTCATGCAGTACCTCATGGCTAAACACGAAGGTGTTACGGTTGCAAAAATTGCCGATAAAGCATCCCATGCTGCTGACATCGATGGAGTTACTGGTTTTATGTACGGTTGTGCAGTCAATGTTTTATCTCAGGTCTGGAAACACGGTGAAGAGCTTCGCAAATGGCACAATAAGGAATATGACTATGAAGGAGATGGCGTTGTCAATCCTGCTGTGCTGACTGTTAGTGTAGGTTAATATCCTACATAAAAAGAAAAATATTTCTTTTCCTCGAAAGAGGTTTCTTTTTTTTACTTTAATGCCGTTTCAAAAATGAAGCGGTTTTTTTCTTCAAATATTGTATTTTATTATAAGTATGATATAATTTTAATAAACTAAAAAATCGTTTAATAAAATTTTATTAATAAAAAGGAGAAAGGTAAAATGCCACTAATAATTGGAATTTTTATAATACCATTAATAATATTAATAATTAACAAATCAAATTTAGTTACCACAAAAAAGAAACACCAAATAATGCTAAATATATTATTAATATTAATTTGCATAATATATATTGTATTTTGTTTTGAAATAAATCTTGAACCATTTAAGTTTGAGGAACAGTATTCAAAAGAATATATGATTTATACTGGAAGATATATATTATATTCTGGAATTATTTTTGCATTTACACCATTTATGTGGATTGTATTAGCACACTTTTTGAAAATGCTGTTTAAATCAATTAGAATAAGAAAAAATGCGATAATAAAGAAAAAAGAAGAATACTTATATTATAGAGACGACCTTGATAAAATATCACCAAGTATAATAATGTTTACGTCAACATTTGAGGTTGATATGAAAAAAAGTATATCAGCAACTATTTTAAAGTTAAAATTAGCAGGGTATATAAAACAGGAAAATGAAAGATATATATATACAAATAAAGATGAAACTGATTTACTTGAAAGTGAAAAACTTATTTTAAAAATGATAAGATTTAATAGCTTTGATAAAAATGAATATAAAAAAGTTATTGAAAAAGAAACTTTAAATAGAAAATATATAGTAAAAAATAAGGGTGGAAAACTATTTAGAATATTAAAAATAATAATAGCTATAGTAATTCCAATTTTAGTTTCTATATCTAGTATTCAGCTAGATGAATATACTTTCAAAAATTATCATATTTGGCCAGAAAATGATGGTCATGTTTATATTGAGTTAAAAATTAAAGAAGATAAACAAAAACTTTTTGAAGAAGTAGAAAATAAAAAAGATTATAGTGTTTATATGAATGATGATGGTTCTTATATATATAAATATGCAAGAGCTGATAAATTAGAATACAGTATTGTAAGGAAAGCATGTTTTTTAAATTTATTAACAGCATTTATTATTGGATTTATTATTGTTTTTTATATAATTTCTTTATATATTATAATAGAGCAAATTATTTACTTTAATAAAAATTATAGAAGAACCATTAAAGGAAAAATCCTGATAAATAAGGCATATGCTTTAAAAAATTATTTAAAGGATTATTCATTAATAAAAGATAAAACAGAAGAGGAACTAATTTTATGGGAATATTATTTAATATATGCTGTTATATTAGATGTTAATGCCCAAATTAATGACAATATAATTGAAAAATATGTAAATAAAAGCTTTTAATAAAAAATACCAAGATATCATCTTGGTATTTTTTTTGCTTTGTAGTAAAATTTAAAGGCTTTTTCTACTCCTGGCATTTTTTCTAGTAAACTACATATTGCAGGAGATGTAGGAGATATATGAAATTCCTTAATGTCTTTTAAGTTTACCAAAAGCTCGAAGACTTGTTTGATATATGAATTATCTTTAAGACAAATAGAGACAACTTTGGCCGTAGATCTTTTTATTATATAAAAATAAACAACACCTACAACATTATTATCATCTTCAACAAAATAGATAAATTCAGCATTTGAATTTAAAATTGCCAAAAATTCATCTTTAGAATTAAATGTTGGAGAATACTCATTTAAAGTCTCATCATCAAAATTAAATTCATTATCTAAACAAACTTCGTTTTGTTCATTGCCATATAACATTTCGTTTTCCAAATTGTTATATAAACTGCAGAACAATTCGAAATCTTCAGGTTCAGCTAACCGCAAAACCATAGTGATTCCTCCTTTCAATAATATTAATAATTTAATTATAATGCAATTAACATAAAAAGTCAAAAGCAAGCTTGAAAATAAATAAATTATTGTATATAATATATAAAAAATATGAAGAGGAAAATATGGAAAAAATTGAAATTAAGAAAAATGATGAATATATAGTAGATGTAATTGATAATGGTTTTGAAGGAGAAGGTATTGCTAAAATTAATAATTTTACAATATTTATTCCTGGGGCTATAAAAGGTGAAAAAATAAAAATATTAATAGTGAAGGTACTAACTTCACATGCTTTTGGAAAAATAATAGAAATAATAGAAAAATCTGAAAATAGAGTACAAGCAGATTGTGCGACATTTAAAAGATGTGGAGGATGTAATTTAAGACATATAAAATATGAAGAGACACTTAAAATGAAGCAAAATGCAGTTCAAAGTTTAGTTAATAAAACTTTAAAAAACAAAATAAGAGTAGAAGAAACAATTGGTATGGATAATCCATATCATTACAGAAACAAAGCACAATATCCAGTGGGACTTGACAAAAATGGTAAACCACAAATAGGGGTATTTGCAAATAGAACACATGAAATAATACCAATTGAAAAGTGCTTTATTCAACATCCACAGTCTGAGAAAATTGCAAAAGAAATTTTAAATTATTGGGAAAAAAATAAAAATAGTATTTATGATGAAAAAACTAACAAAGGGCTATTGAGGCATATTGTAATAAAAATTGGGTTTAAAACAAATGAAATTATGTGCATTTTGGTTATTAATGGGAAAAAGTTTCCAAATGAGGAAGACTTGGTAAAATTTATTACAAATAAATTCCCATATGTAAAAACCATTGTTAAAAATGTAAATATGAAAAATACAAATGTTATTTTAGGAAATGAAAACATTAATTTATATGGTGATGGTTATATTTATGATAAATTAGGCGAGTTTATTTTTAAAATTTCTCCTCTTTCTTTTTATCAAGTAAACCCAGTTCAAGCAGAAAAACTTTATAATATAGGAGTTAAGCAAGCTAAAATTAATAAAAACGATATAGTATTTGATTTATATTGTGGTATAGGAACTATTTCTCTTTTTATGTCTAAGTATGCAAAAAAAGTGTATGGTGTTGAGATTGTAGAACAAGCTGTTTGCGATGCAAATGAAAATGCAAAATTAAACAATATTGATAATGCAACTTTTATTTGCGGTGATACAGAGGTTGTTTTGGATGATTTAATTAATAATAAAAAGATTATTCCTGATGTTGTTATGGTTGATCCTCCAAGAAGAGGATTGGATGTACATTCTATTGATAATATTTTGAAAATTAAACCTGATAGACTTGTGTATATTAGCTGCAATCCAGCAACTTTAGTAAGAGATTTGGCAAAGTTTGAGGATGTATATGAGGTTTCTAAAATTCAACCTGTTGATATGTTTCCTTTTACAAGCAACGTTGAATGTTGTGTGGTGATGGGTCGTAAGGAATGTTATAAGTAAGCTATGCTAATTCAATTTTGCAAATTTAAAATAGTAATAATTTAAAAGATTGTGAGGAAAAAATATAAAATAATATGTATTGTATTAACAACAATTTATATCATTATTAAATATTCACTATAAAAAAATTGAAGTTTGTACTTATTCTTATCAGGAATTTTTTGAAAATTATATTTTAGATAAAAATATAATAAAAAATGTGCTAAGAGAAGATTTATACAAACAGGCAGTAGAAAAGTTAGGAAAGCTCGATTATGAAGATATATTTTTCTTTACTCCAGCCTTAGTTTTAGGCGGTGGAGAAGATATAAAATATATAAAAAAAGGAAATGGAGCAGTTCACCATCAAGTTTTACTACAAATTGGTCAATAATTATTGTTTATATAAGTGATTAAATTATTAAGCCAAAAAGTGTAGATAAGAAAAAATTAAAAATTAGATGAAAGGAATTAGAAATATGAGTTTATTTAATAAAATAAAAACAGAACAATCAAAAGTTCAAAAAGAAGTAAAAATCGAAGATTCGCAGTCAGAAAAAATAATTAGAAGAGCGAATTCAAACTCAAAAATAAAAAAACAAAACATTGCTTGTTACGAAGAATTGCCTTGTATAGAATCAAGCAATGAAGTAAAAATAAAAAGTTTGGACGAAATTTGTAAAAGAGCACTAGCAAGTTTTCTAGTAATACAACTTGCCTGTGATATTAATAATGGTCAATACGATGAATCAGTTAAAATTATTTCAAAACTATTAGAAAAATTTAATGTATCTGATTGTTTAAATAAAAAAGAAAAGAAATTAATAGATGGCACATATGAAATGCAAGATGCAATTGATATTGATTGGGAATATGAAACATATTGGTCACTAGTTTGGGCATTAGGATTAGTAGAAGATATATCTGATGCAAGCAATATATGTGATTGTAATTATGCTATTAAATTGTTTAATGAAAGTAATTCATATGAGGATTTTAAAAGTAAATGTAAATTAAGGGAAGTTAATGAAATTCTTGATATGTTAGATTTATATTATAGATATCACTGGGCTTGTGTTGAAAAAAGGATAAAACCTGAAACATCAATTGGAAACTTAAATTCAAGTGTTGTTATTGAAAGACGAAGAGGATTAGAATGGATTATAAGAGAAATACAAGATTGGTACGACATTTCATTAGATACTTAGATTATAATTAACAATTATATTATTAATTATTTTGATAAAAAGAAAAAAATGCAAGGAGGGAAATAAATTGAAAGAAAAAGAAGAATTAAGTTCAAGTGGATGGGATGCAATAACAAATGAATGTAATAGAATTTATCCAAACCAAGAAAATCCAAAACATTATGGAACACTCATAAGTTGGAAATTTGGAGGAAATGATCCATTGGATGGAATTAGTATATATGATGGAGGAAATTATTGGCATTTTGTAACTTATGGATTATCAGAGTTATACGAAAAAGAAACTGATGACACAGAATATAGTGGTTATGGAATGGAATTTACTTTTAAGCTAAAAAAAGACAATGATGAAGATGAAGAGCAAGAAATTAAATGTATATGTGGAATTTTACAAACTATAGCAAGAAGTACATTTAATAAAGGTGAAATATTTAATCCATTTGAATATTTATATACAGGACAAACTGTAGGAATTGATGCAAAACAAAAATCTAATATAACAGGTTTTATAACTGTTCCTGATGATAAGTTTCAGACATTAAATACACCAAATGGAAAAGTAGAGTTTGTTGAGTTTGTGGGTGTTACTAATAAAGAAATAGAGGCAGTAAAAAATAAAGAATTGAAAGTTAAAGAATTATATGAAAAATTAGGAAGTGGAATTACAGATTATAATAGACAGTCTGTACTTTAAAAATGATAGGAGTTGATATATTATGGATAAGAGTAAATATGGTCAGATAATAATGTTAATAGAGAGCTATAATGGAGCTATGGAGTCTAATAGAGATTATTATTGTAAAGAAATAAATAGGCATCCTGCTGATTTTGTAAAAATTGGTGCAGAATCTAGTTATGAAGAAAAAGAGATTATAGATAGTCGTTTATCAGCATTAGAAAAAGAGTTTCCTAATATTGAGTTTTCAATAAATGATGTGGAATTATTAAGTAAAATTTATAATAAAAAGCAAAAAAATTCAAGTGAAATTAATAAAGCAAAATTAAATATAGAATGGTATGGATATCGTAGTGCGGTATCAAACGGAGATATAAAAAGAATGAATGATGCTGAAGAAAAGCAACCAGAGTTAGAAAATAAATATACAAATGCTTATACTAGTTTTTTTGAAGTATGTGAAAAATTAAGTAATCCAGAAGTTCTAGAAAATCCAGAATTTGATTTTGAAAGTGAAATTTTTAGCAAAATGTATGAGCAAGGATTTTGTTTAAGACCACAAAATCCAATTTTGAAAAAATATTATGAAACATACAAAACAGCTAGAAATAAGGAAAAAGAAAATAAAAATTTATCTAAAAAAAATTCAACGTTGTCAGAACAAGTAGAACAACTAAATCAAGAAAACACAGAATTGAAAAATGATAATAATGAATTAAAGCAAAAAAATAGCAAATTACAAAGTATGTTGGCTAAAACATTGCAGTTTTGTGATTATGTTAGAGAAAGTAAATTTGGTAAATTCTTCTTTAGAAAGAAAATAAAAGAATTACCTGAACCACAATCTATTGAAGAAGAAAGATAATTAGTTGTAAATAGATTGTTAAATTATTAGTAAATAAAAAATATATAATATATTAAAAAATATTAGGAGGAATTAAAAATGAATTTTATAGTTTTTGGTATCGTAATGATTTTTGTTGTAATAGTTATTATATTAGGACTTAAAAGAAAAAAAGAATGTGACGAGATGGTTTCAAAATTAACAGAGGAACAAAAAAATATATTAATGTCAACAGAAGTAAATTTTGTTGAAAAAAATGCATGGGTACAAAAAGCAATGGTAGCTAAAATAAATGATAAGGGAAATAAATTAGACATAAGCTTATTATGGTTTAATAAGGTAATACAAAATGGTGAATATAATACAATTACAATTGCAGATGTATCAATAACAAAATCAGAACAAGAAGAGCATAATTTAAAAGAGGGGGATTTTGTAAAATTCTACTTTGCACCAGAAAAAAATATAGGTAGAACAAAAATAATTTGGGATTAATACTGTTAAAAAGATAAATAAAAGATTAAATATGGAGTGTTTAACTAGAATGATAGATAATAATGAAATATTAAAACATACAATAGAAAAATATAAATTAAATTTAGATAAAAATTTTAATTTTGAAAAAAATAAATAATAAGGAGGAAATATGAATATAACGTATCTTAATACTTTACCAGAAGTAGAGAACAAATTTAATATAAAATTACAAGATGGGGAAAAAGTGATTTTTACTGCAAAACCTACTTGTTTTGGAACTGAAACAGGTAGATTACTTGGAAGTTCAAATTCAAAAATTACTTTAACTAATAAAAGAATTATTGCAGACAATAATGTTGGTGTATGGACAGTTGATATTGCTGAGGATATAGTTGATTATACTAAAGTTGAAAGTGGAGCATTTATTTTTAAATCTACATACATTCTTGTAAATTTAAATAAAGAAATAATATTTAATAATGAAACAGAAAAGATGAAAGGATTTCGATTTTATTTTAATAAAAAAGATATGGTGAAATTTGAAACAATCATGAGTATAGGTTTACAATAGATATGTCACAGTAAGAAAAATGAAAAATGAGAAATACCAAAAATATGATAAAATGTTTTTAACCACAAAAACTTTTTATTGGAGGTATTTCTCATGAATAGTATAACACAAGATATCAAATTTAAGCAATCAGTAATTAAATATTCTTATAAACATGGAGTAACATAATCAGAGTTTTTCTCAATAAGGGAAGTAATTTTGAATTTTGGAAGAATGATAAGTTATTCAATTTTATTATTTGCAGGAATGAGTGGAAGTGTAATAGCACTTAATATAAGTTTGATTATTTTAACATTATCTATTACGGTAATGGGATTTATACTAAAGGAAATAGAAAAATTCGAATATGGAAAAGAGGATTTTACAAAGTAACAAAACTTTAATCATATAAAAATTATTTACATAAAAAAGGAAGAAATAAGATGAAAAAAGAAATAGTAATTGCTTCTGGAAATAAAGGAAAAATAAAAGAAGCACAGGAAATCTTAGATGAATATAAAATAATTCCAATGAAAGATATTGGAATAAATATAGAAGTTGAAGAAGACAAAGAAACATTTAGAGAAAATGCAATAAAAAAGGCAATGGAAATATCAAAAGCACTTAATGGAAAGTGGTGTATTGCAGATGATTCTGGAATAGAGATAGAGTGCTTAAATGGATTTCCGGGAGTAAAAACAAAAAGATGGCTTAATGGGACTGATAGACAAAGAAATTTAGCAATAATTGATAAATTAAAAAATATTCCTAAAGAAAATAGAAAAATTAAATTTATTACTGCAATTGCTTTATCAAATGGTAAAGAAGCGGTATGTACATTAGGAATTTTAGATGGCTATGTTGCACAGGGGGTAAGAGGAGATAATGGATTTGGATTTGATGAAATATTTGAGTTGGAAAATGGAAAAACTCTTGCAGAATTAACAAATAAAGAAAAAAACGAAATAAGTGCAAGAAAAAAAGCAATAGAAGAATTAAAAAGCAAATTAGGGAGTGTAGAAAAATTGGATTAATAGAATTAATAATACTAAGCATAGGACTTGGAATGGATGCTTTTGCTTGGATATTTTCTTGGAACAACATTTGAAGGTGTAGTTACAAATATTGATCATTGGATAGCATTTATTTTATTAAGTATTATAGGAATAAAAATGGTAAAAGAATCATTTAGTAAAGAAACCAAAAATTATAATGATGATGTGAGTGTTAAAACAATGCTTATCCTTTCAATAGCAACAAGTATTGATGCATTAGCAGTTGGAATAACATTTGCATTTTTTAATGTAAATTTGGTTCTTGCAATTAGTTTAATAGGAATTATTACTTTTATTTTATCTGTAATTGGAACGAAAATAGGAAATAGATTTGGTGATAAATATGAAAATAAAGCAGAACTTCTTGGTGGAATAATATTAGTATTGTTAGGAGTTAAAATATTAGCAGAACACTTAAATTTGTTTTAGAAAACAAGTAGAAATATAAAACTAAATATGATATAATAAATATATGGTGAACATAACCAATTTTAACTTAAAGGAGTGAGGTTAATGAAAAAGACCTTAGGCATCATTTGTGAGGGATTGTCTTTAATCTTTGCATTTGCAGCATTTACTATAATGCTTATATTTGCAAAAGATAGCGAAAGCTACAAAAGCAAAGGAGATAAGACCTTTTATAAGTTCACTTAAAAAAAGGAAGGGGAAATTCCCTTCCTTTTAAATTTAATATTGTTTTTTTATATTAAATGTTGTATTATATACCAAGGAGAGTGAGAAAATGGTTGAATTAGAAGAAAATTTAAAAACAATAAATAACCTAAAAGATAAAATAAAAGATTTGAGTGAATCTCTTTGACATAGGTAAACAAAAAAATGAATTAAAAAAATTAGAAGAGGAAACATTAAAAGAGGAGTTTTGGAAAAATGAAAATTCTACAAAAGTGTTAGGAAAAATAAAGAGCATAAAAAAAATATGTGATACTGTAAAAAAATTAGAGGACGAAACTCAAAATTTAATAGAACTCACACAATTAATGAAAGAAGATTTTGATGGCGAAATAAAAACAGAGATTTTAAAAAACACAAAAAATTTAGAAAAAGAAGTAGAAAAATTAGAAATAAAAACAATGTTATCTGGAAAGTATGATTTAAACAATGCAATAATAACAATACATCCAGGAGCAGGAGGAACAGAATCACAAGATTGGGCAGAAATGCTATATAGGATGTATACAAGATGGGCAAATAAAAGTAATTATGAAATAAAAGAGCTTGATTATTTAGAAGGTGAAGAGGCTGGACTAAAAAGCGTTACATTTGAAATAATAGGAGAATATGCGTATGGATATATGAAATGTGAAAAAGGAGTGCATAGATTAGTAAGAATATCACCATTTGATAGTGGAGGAAGAAGACATACATCATTTGCATCAGTAGAAGTATTACCAGAAATTACAGATGATATAGAAATACAAATAAATCCAGATGATTTAAGGGTAGATACATACAGAGCATCACGGAGCAGGAGGGCAACACATAAACAAAACTTCATCTGCAGTAAGAATAACACACATACCAACAAATATAGTAGTAAGCTGTCAATCAGAAAGATCACAAATACAAAATAGAGAAACAGCAATGAAAATGTTAAAGTCTAAATTATTTGAACTAAAAGAAAAAGAGCAAAAAGAAAAAATAGAAGATCTTAAAGGTATACAAATGGAAAATGCATGGGGAAGCCAAATAAGGTCATATGTATTTTGTCCATACACAATGGTAAAAGACCATAGGACAAATTACGAAGTAGGAAATGTACAATCTGTAATGGATGGAGAAATAGATGGATTTTTAGAAAGTTATTTAAAAAATTGCCACTGTTCC
>FR898614.1 GCA_000437215.1 Clostridium sp. CAG:440 | reverse complement strand
CGGTGGCAATTTTTTATTTTTTTAATTCTTCCAAGAACATTTTATTTAACATTTGTGGATTTGCTTTTCCTTTTGTTTCCTTCATTGCTTGTCCAACCAAAAATCCTAATGCTTTATCTTTTCCTGCCTTATAGTCTGCAATTGATTGTGGATTTGATTCTAAGATTTTCATAACCACTTCTTTAATTGCACTCTCGTCAGAAATTTGAATCCATCCTTTTTCTTTAATAATATCTTCAGGATCTCTTGGATTTTCAAATAATTCTACTAATACTTTTTTACCAATACTTGAACTGATTGTTCCTTTATCAATTAATATAACTAATTTTCCTAATTGATTACTATCAAAAGGAATTGATATTGGTTCTGTTTCTGTTTCATTTAAAATTCTAGATATATCAGATATAATCCAGTTGTTTACTGCTTTTGGATTATTGCATACTTTAACTGCTCCTTCAAATAAATCTGATAAATATTTTGAAGAGGTTAAAAGTTTTGCATCTTTTTCAGATAAATTGTATTCTTCTAAATATCTTTGTTTTCTGCTTTCTGGAAGTTCTGGTAAATTATTTTTTATATTTTGTATATATTCTTCTGATAATTTTATTGCAACAAGGTCAGGGTCTGGAAAATATCTATAATCTTGTGCATCTTCTTTATCTCTCATTGGAAATGTTTTTCCTGATACATCATCCCATCTTAATGTCTCTTGTGTAATTGTTCCTCCATCTTCTAATATATCTATTTGTCTATCTACTTCATATTCTATAGCTCTTACTATACTTCTAAATGAATTCATATTTTTCATTTCTGTACGTGTACCTAATTTTGTATCTGTTTTTTTCTTTACAGAAACGTTAACATCTGCTCTTAATGAACCTTCTTGCATTTTGCAATCTGATACTTCAATATATTCAAATATTGATTTTAATTTTCTAAGATAACTTTCAGCTTCCTCAGCACTTCTAATATCTGGTTCAGAAACTGTTTCTATTAAAGGAACTCCAGCTCTGTTTAAATCAACTAAAGATCCTCCTCCAAATTCATCATGATTTAATTTTCCTGCATCTTCTTCTATATGAATTCTTGTTATTCTTATTTTTTTCTTTCCTTCTTTTGTGTCTATTTCAACATATCCATGTTCACAAAGTGGTTTATCAAATTGTGATATTTGGTATGCTTTTGGTAAATCAGGGTAAAAATAATTTTTTCTATCATTTTTACTATTTCTTGAAATTTCACAATTTGTAGCAAGTCCTGCTTTTACAGCATATTCTACCACCTTCTCATTTAATACTGGTAATGTTCCTGGCATTGCCATACATATTGGACATGTGTGTGTATTTGGAGCCGCCCCAAATGCTGTTGGACATGAACAAAATATTTTTGTTTTTGTAGAAAGTTCTGCATGAACTTCTAATCCTATTACTACTTCATAATCTTCTCTTGACATTATTTGGCCCCTCCTTTAAATTCTGGTTTATATTTATTTCTAAAATCTATTGCTTGCTCAAATGTATATGCTGCATTTAGTATTGTTTCTTCTTGGAATTTATTTCCTATTAATTGCATTCCAATTGGCATACCTTCTTTATCTATTCCACATGGAATTGAAATTCCTGGAAGTCCTGCAATATTTACAGATACAGTACATATATCTGCTAAATACATTTCTAGTGGATTTGTTGATTTTGAACCAATATCGAATGCTACTGTTGGTGATGTTGGTGTTAATATTACATCATAATTTGCAAACACTTCATTAAATTTATTTACAACCAATGTACGTACTTGTTGTGCCTTTTTATAGTAAGCATCATAATACCCAGAAGATAATACATATGTTCCAAGAATAATTCTTCTTTTAACTTCTGCTCCAAATCCTTCACTTCTAGATTTTTTGTATATTTCTCTTAAATCTTTAAATTCTTTTGTTCTATAACCATAACGAATTCCATCAAATCTACCTAAGTTTGAGCTAGCTTCAGCACATCCTATAATGTAATATGCTGCTAATGCATATTGAGCAATATCTAATGAAACTTCTTCAACAGTTGCTCCTAATTCCTTATACTTTTTCATAGCTTCTTCTAAGCTACTTTTTACCTCTTTATTTATTCCTTCTCCAAAGAATTCTTTTGGAACAGCAATTTTTAGGCCTTTAACATCATTTTGTAAGCATTTTGTATAATCCTTTTTTTCAATGTTAGCTGATGTTGTATCTTTTTCATCATGCCCTGCAATTAGATTTAATAACATTGCACTATCTTTTACATCTTTGGTTATAGGTCCTATTTGGTCAAGTGATGATGCGAATGCAACTAAACCATATCTTGAAACTAAACCATATGTTGGTTTTAATCCAACTACACCACAAAAACTTGATGGTTGACGAATTGATCCTCCTGTATCTGATCCTAAAGCCCATGGTACCATATCTGCCGCAACTGCCGCTGCAGAACCTCCTGATGATCCCCCTGGAACTTTATTTAGATTCCAAGGATTTCTTGTTTTCTTAAAATATGAATATTCTGTTGAACCTCCCATTGCAAATTCATCCATATTTAATTTTCCTAAATCAATCATATTTTCATTATTTAATTTTTCTATAACTGTTGCATCATATGGTGATACAAAGTTTTCTAACATACGTGATGAACATGTTGTTTTTACACCTTTTGTACACATATTGTCTTTTATTCCTATCGGAATACCTGCAAACTCTCCTGTTATTTCTCCATTTTCAATTTTTGATTGTATATTTTGTGCTTTTTCTAAAGCTTCATCTGTCAAAGTTGTTACAAATGCTTGTACATCTTTTTCTTTTTCATTAATTCTATCTACATATGCTTTAGTTATTTGTGTTACAGTTAATTCTTTGTTTTTTAATTTTTCTTGTAACTCATGCACTGTTAATTTAGTAATGTCCATTATAATTCCTCCTTATTGAATAACTTTAGGTAATTTAAACATATTTTGCTCTTGTGATGGAGCATTTTGTAATAAACTTTCTGTATCTTCAAATACCTTTATTTCATCTTTTCTAAATACATTTTTTGCTTCATTAGCTCCTATTGTTACATCTAATCCTTCAACTGGAGCATTATTTACAACGTTTGCAAAATTTAATATATCTTGTAAATTTTCACGATATTTTTCAATCTCGTCTTCTTCTAAGTTTAAACGTGCTAAATTTGCTATGTGCAATATTTCTTCTTTGCTTACTTCTTGCATGTTATCATCTCCTATTTTTCAATTTGGTTATTATTATATACTGTAATATAAAAAAAAACAAGTATTATAATCTTGTTTTTTATTATGAACATTTATTAATGTTCTAAACTATAAGTTTAATTATAAAATATTTTTTATTAAATTTCTTGTTTTTATGTCTAATACTTTATATCTATTATTCTTTTCTTCTTCATTTAATTCATTAAAATATTTTTTACATTCCAAGTCATAACTTATTAAATCCAATATTCCTCCAGATATAAAATCATTATTGCTTTTTTTCGTTGTCATTAAAAAAGGTGTTTCATCTATTGTTATTGCATAAGTTTTTCCTTTATTATCAACCACTGCAATCCCAGTTTGATAATGAGCCATAGATTCCCCACCCACTTCTTGTAGTTTATTTAAATAATAATTTAAAATCTCTTCATCATCTAAATCTTCTTTTTCATTTATTCTTCGCACATATAGCCCGAGGTTGCTCCTCTTTTGAAAATTTATCTATATATAACCCAGAATCTTCTGCAATAACAGACATTTTTGTTTCTTTAAAGTATTCTATAGCTTTTTTTATAGCATTTTCTTTTGCTGTTTTTCCATTTTCATTTACTTTTATATTTACACCTATTTGTCTTGGCATTAGTACTTCTATCTGATTTATATCTTTTAGACGATTTTTCATCAACTCATATTTTTTATTATTACCTGTTGCAAATAATAGTTTCATATTTTTTCTCCTATTTTTATTTTTTTAATTATATTCCTTTTCATTATAAAGTCAAGTTTAAATTTTAGATTTATATGGAAAAAATTCCCTTAATTATACTTGACAAATTGGCAAATACTATGTAAAATAATATACATAAATAAAATAATTATTGCGTTATTACAATACAAAGCATTTAGAAGTTACTAAAAAGAGAATAAGGGTCTTAGGCTGAAAGCCCTTTTAGGTCAACCTAATTTGTAAAACATATTGAAGCAATTTAAATAAAGTGGAAAATACATAAGTATTTTCAAGCTGGGTGGCACCGCGGAAATTATTTCGTCCCTGCATTATGCATTGGGCGTTTTTTTGTGCCTAAATTTTAAGGAGGTATTTTTATGAAAGAAAATGAGTACAGAACTCACAATTGTAACGAAATTAGCTTAGATGATGTTGGTAAAAAAGTAAGAATAGCTGGTTTTGTTCAAACTATTCGTGACCTTGGTGGTCTTGTATTTTTAGATATTAGAGATATGTATGGAATAACTCAAGTTGTTACTTCTGCTGAAGCTGCAGATGTTGATTTTGCATCACATATTCCAATTGAATCTTCAGTTACTGTTCTAGGTACTGTTAGAAAAAGAGATGAAGAAACAGTAAACCCAAAAATTAAAACAGGTTTGGTTGAAATTAAAATAGAAGAAATTAAAGTTTTAGGAAAAAGAACAAAAGATTTGCCATTTGAAGTAAATTCAAATCAAGATATTAGAGAAGATTTAAGACTTCAATATAGATTTTTAGACTTAAGAAATGATAGGTTAAAAAATAATTTAATTTTACGTGCTAAAGTTTTACAATATTTAAGAAGTCAAATGATTGAACAAGGTTTTTTAGAAGTTCAAACACCTATACTTGCTAACTCTTCACCAGAAGGTGCAAGAGACTACTTAGTTCCAAGTAGATTACATCCTGGAAAATTTTATGCATTGCCTCAAGCACCACAACAATTTAAACAATTATTAATGGTTTCTGGTATTGATAAATATTTTCAAATTGCCCCATGCTTTAGAGATGAAGATGCAAGAGCAGATAGAGCCCCAGGAGAATTCTATCAATTAGATATGGAAATGAGTTATGCAACTCAAGAAGATGTTTTTGAAGCAATTGAGCCAATAATGTACAATACTTTTAAAACATTTTCTACTAAAAAAATTGCAAAATATCCATTCCCTAGAATAGCATATAAAGAAGCTATGGTTAAATATGGTACTGATAAACCAGATTTAAGAAACCCATTATATATTATAGACCTATCAGACTTCTTTAAAAAATGTACTTTTAAGCCATTTATAGATAGAACTGTAAGAGCAATAAAAGTTAAAGGGCATCTATCTAAAGGTTTCCACGAAAAAATGCTTGCATATGCAACAAGTATTGGTATGGGAGGACTTGGCTATTTAGAAGTTCAAGAAGATTTAAGTTTTAAAGGTCCTATTGATAAATTTATTCCAGAAGAATATAAAAAAGAATTACTAGAACTTGCTAGTTTAGAAAAAGAAGATACAATTTTCTTTATAGCAGATAATGAAAAAAGAGCTACAGAACTTGCAGGCCAAATAAGAACTGAACTTGGAAATAGATTAAATTTAATTGATAAAGATGTATTCCAATTTTGCTGGATTGTTGATTTTCCTATGTTTGAATTAGATGAACATGGAAAAATTGCATTTAGTCATAACCCATTTTCTATGCCACAAGGTGGATTAGAAGCTTTAGAAAAACAAAATCCATTAGATATCCTTGCATATCAGTATGATATTGTATGTAATGGTATAGAATTATCTTCAGGTGCTGTTAGAAACCATGATATTAATATAATGTTAAAAGCATTTGAAATGGCTGGTTACACTGAAGAAGAAGTTAAAACAAAATTTGGTGCTTTATATACAGCATTCCAATTTGGTGCCCCACCTCATGCAGGAGTTGCTCCAGGATTTGATAGAATGCTTATGCTTCTTACAGATTCAGAATCTATAAGAGAGGTTATTGCATTCCCATTAAATAGTAAAGCTCAAGATTTAATGATGGGATCTCCAAGCAATGTAAAAAAAGAACAGTTACGTGATGTTCATATAGCTTTAGATATAAAAGAAAAATAATTTATTATGTATAAACCAAAAAGTCGGCAAAAAGCCGACTTTTTTGGTTGACACTATTATTTTACTTTCTGCAAAATATATGTAAAATACACATATTGGCTTCCGTCTTTGGCAAGCTCAACTGAAACATTTCCTTGCAAACCAGCATTTTTTACCAGTTCAAAATTGTTTGTTATAAACCGCCATTCCTTTTTGCCAAACCCAACCCCTATTCTAGGTTTAGCAGTTGGATAGTCTTCTAATAATTTCCGCAAATGAAACCTTCCTTCATTAATTATCTTTTTTGCCCATTCCTCATTTGTTTTAATTTTCATAATTAGACCTCCTTAGTGTCTTCATACAACAATTTATGTATACTTTTTAGTATACAATATATATTTTTTATAGTCAAGTTAAATCTTTTTCATTTATAAAATACTTACTAGTTGTTACAATAATAAAAGAGACTTCCGTTTTGGAAATCTCCTTATATGAATTCATATATTTATATTATTTATATAAAATTCTTATTTTTTGTTTACTAAATCTTTTAATGCTTTACCAGCTTTAAATACTGTAGCTTTTGATGCAGGTATTTTGATTTCTTCTTTAGTTTGTGGGTTTCTTCCTTTTCTAGCTGCTCTTTTTCTAACTTCGAAAGATCCAAATCCAACTAATTGAACTTTGTCTCCTTTTACTAAAGATTCTGTAACAACTTCAACAAAAGCGTTTACTGATGCTTCAGCTGCTTTTTTTGTGTCTCCTGTTTTTGCAGCTATTGCTGCGATTAATTCAGCTTTGTTCATTTAAATTACCTCCTATAAGATTTAAGTTTATGTAGCTATATCGCATGTTTTGCGGTATTTTTGGTTGCTACAATAATATTATTCGCCAAAATAAACTAAAATCCTTCTTTTTTTTCTAAAAATTTAATATATTTTCAATTTTTCAAGCACTTTGCAGATTTTGTTTCCCATTGGCAATGTTAATATTTCCTCTTTTGAAAATACTTTTAATGCAAAAATAGCTAAAATGTATATAATTACAGCTGCTATAATTGCTACTATTGTAGCCAATTTTTCAACAATTATTCCACTAAATAAAATATATATGTAATATGAGCATACTCCCATTATAAATGTTGCAATTATTGGTTTTATAACAAATTTTGAAAAACCTAGTTTAGGCTTTATTGTTCTTTTTAAAGATGTTATTGCTATTGTAAATGCAACTAAGTGGCATGCAACAGATGCCCATGCTGCACCATTTACTCCTATTTGAGGTATTGGAACTAAAACTAAATTTAAAATAAGTTTTACAATAACTCCGGCACCCAAGTGACACTGTTGGTATCATTAATTTTCCATAGCCTTGCAATGCTCCATTTATTGTTTGATCTAATATTGTAAATATTATTGTAAGTGAACTTATTTGTAATATTTGTGCTCCTGCATTTGCATTTGGGAATAATAAATTTAATATTGGCTGTGCAAATATAAACATTCCTACTGTACATGGTAAACCAATTAACATTGATATTAATAATGAAAATGTTGTTTTTTGTTTTATTGTTTTATTATCTTTTTTTGCTTTAGCTGCTGCTATTGCAGGAACTAAAGCAGTAGAAAATGCAACATTTATTGATAAAGGTAAACTTGTTAATGTATCTACCTTTCCTCCAAGTATTCCATATTGTGCAGTTGCCATGTCTTCTGGCATAAATTCTTTTAATGATCTTACAACTGTAAATGAATCGATATTTTTATTTAGTGACGACATTATTGCAGTTAATGCTATTGGAATCGAAACATATAAAATTCTTTTTATTATTGTTTTTACTCTTTCGTATTTATAATTTACTGAATTTGATATCTCTTCTGCTATTTCTCTTCTTTTCGTTTTATAATATAAATATAAATAACCAAAACCTAAAAATGTTGCAAGTGTTGTTGCTAAATTTGCTCCTGCTGCCATCCAGCTTGTTGACACATTTGAAACTAATGCAACAATCTCAACAATTATTATTGTTAGTAATGTTTTAAATATTTGTTCTAACGTTTGTGATCTTGCTGTAGTTTTAACACTTTGTCTACCATTAAAATAGCCTCTCATAACAGATGATATTGCCACAAAAAATATTGCTGGCGATAATGCAACTAGTGTCATTTCTGCTTCTGGTATTTGAAGCCAAGATTTTGCTATTACTCCAGCTCCAAAGAACAATGCTAAACTACCAACTAATCCAATTACAGCAAATGTTGCAAATGCTATTTTAAATATTCTATGTGCTCCTTTATGATCTCCTATTGCTGTTCTTTCTGAAACTAATTTGGAAATTGCATTTGGAACCCCTATTGATGATATTGTAAGTAACATTGCATATATTTGATAGCCACTTGCTACAATTCCGTTTCCTTTATCCCCAAATCCTTCTCTATTTGTTAAATAAAGTGTATATACCAATCCTAATAATTTTATTAAAACCTGAGAAAAAATTAATGTTACAACTGCTTGAATAAATGTCTCTTTTTTTGGTTTTTCTTTTGATTTATTTATTTTTTCACTTATCACCTTTCCACCTGCCTTTTATTAATTGTACTTTCATATTATAGATTTAATTACTAAATTATTCAATACTTTTACTCATTTTTAAAAATTTTCTTTAAAATCATTGACAAATTAGCTATTTTGTAATAAAATATTGTCGTTATGTTAGAATATGATTTAAATCTAAAACTTCTCCCCGGTGGTTTTAAATTTAAGTTTCATATAGATAAAAAATAAATTTAATTAATTATAGGAGGAAGTTATTGCCATGAATAATGTTACATATAGCTTAAAAAAAGGCGAAATAGAAAGCAAATGGTATATAATCGATGCAGCAAATAAACCACTTGGTAGAGTTGCAACAGAAGCTGCTAAATTATTAAGAGGAAAACACAAACCAACATTCACACCAAATATTGATATGGGTGATCATGTTATAATAATCAATGCAAAAGATGTTATTTTAACAGGAAATAAATTAAATCAAAAAGTATACAGACACCACTCAGGTTACATTGGAGGAATGAAAGAAACTCCAGCAAAAGTAATGCTTGAAACAAATCCAGAAAAAGCTATGACTTTAGCTGTTAAAGGAATGTTACCACATAACTCTTTAGGAAGACAAAGTCTTAAAAAATTAAGAGTTTATGCTGGAGCAGAACATGAAAATCAAGCACAAAAACCAGAAGTTTGGGAGGTAAGTAAATAATGGCTAAAACAAATAATAATATAGTTTTTTATGGTACAGGTAGAAGAAAATCTTCTATTGCAAGAGTTAGACTTGTAGAAGGTTCTGGAAAAATTACTATAAATGGTAAAGATATTGATGAATTTTTCGGATTAGAAACATTAAAAGTTATAGTTAGACAACCACTTACAGTTACAAATACAACTGCAAAATATGATGTAATTTGTACAGTTAAAGGTGGAGGATTTACAGGTCAAGCAGGAGCTATTCGTCATGGTATAGCAAGAGCTCTAAATGAAGCAAATTCAGAATACAGACCATCTTTAAAAACAAACGGATTCTTAACAAGAGATCCTCGTATGAAAGAAAGAAAAAAATACGGTCTTAAAAAAGCAAGAAAAGCACCACAATTTTCAAAAAGATAATATGCTTTTGTGCAAAGAATATCAAACCTCAGAAGTTTCAAGGCTTCCGAGGTTTTTTGTTATTGTTCGGTAATTTTTACTATCAAACGTCTGCAAGCATTGAAATATCAATGCTTGTATTTTTATATTTGTTTGCCATTTAAATTTGTAATATACAGGTAATATGCTAGTAATATACAAATTTATTTTCTATAGTCATTAATTTATCTAAAACGCACAAAAACTAACTATGCCTCATTATTATTTTTGGCATAATTAGCTT
>FR898613.1 GCA_000437215.1 Clostridium sp. CAG:440 | reverse complement strand
GAAGGCTGAGGTTCTACCATTGAACTACACCTGCATGTTTCTCCTGACATTTATAGATTATAATAGTTTTTTATTATTTTGTCAAGCAATTTTTTAAAATATTTTATTTTTTACAATAATTGTTACAATTTTTTAGTTTTTAATTTACATTTTTAATCCGGTATACTTTAAATCAAAGAAAAATTCAACCCCATCTTCTTTATTTATTACACCATAATCTTGTTCATAATTATTCATAACAGCTTTTACAAAAGAAAGTCCAATTCCTGTTCCACCATCTGCCCTGTTTCTTGACTCATCAACTTTATAAAATCTGTTCCATATTCTCATTAAATTTTCTTCTTTAATATTATCACCAGTATTAAAAACTTTAACTCTTACAATCTGTTTATCTTCATTTAACTCATTTGTAACTTTAATAATCTTCTTTTTATTAACCTCTTTTATATTTTTTATAGCATTAGTAATATAATTAGTTATTACTTGTTCAATATAAAAATCATCTGCAAATACATCAATTTCTCCAGAATTTTCAAATTCAACCTTTATATTTTTTTCTTCAAGCATAACCTTGGATTTTCTTAAAACTTCACTTTCTAATTCAACAATATCAAATACTTTGTTATTAAATTCTCTCTTACCATATTCAAGTTTCATTAATTCTAGCAACTGTTTTACAAGCTTATCCATTTTGTTAATTTCATCTTGAATTACCTCTGCATAAAATTTTCTACTTTCTTCATCTGTATTAACATTTTCTATTAGTCCTTCACTATACCCTTGTATCAAAGCAATTGGAGTTTTTAGTTCATGTGATACATCAGATATAAAACTTTTTCTCATTTCATCTATTTTAGATTTTTCTTCTATATCCTTTTCTAGTTCCATATTAGTATTTCTTAACTGCTTTATAGTCTTTTCAAGTTTATCTGACATTATGTTTATACTTTTTCCTAAATTATTTATTTCGTCATCTGCATCTGTTATTCTATATTTTTGACTAAAATCTAATTTTGACATTTTTTTTGCTATGTCATTTAATTCAAGTATTGGTTCAGTAAATTTCCTTGAAACTACAAGTATTATTATTCCTCCAATTAGAATTGTAAAACCTGCAATTAAATATAAAAAGTTATTTGAAATACGTACACTATCTTCTATTGCAGTAACTGGCATCCTTAAATATAAGGTATAACCATTATCTAATTTGCCACTAAAAAATATATAAGTTATTCCATTTTTATAATCCTTTAATTTCTTCATTGTATATGTATCTGTCTTTTCTAAAATCTCTTCTGCATTAATACTTATTTTATTTTTTATTGCATTTATTTCCTCAAAACTCCATACAAAGTTTTTTTCTGAACTATATACATTTTCACGTGAATTATTTCTTATTAAAATATCAAAATTATTTTTTATTGATATTTTTTCTAATTCCGCTTCTATATAGTCTTCATCCATTTGATTATTATAATATATATTTATTTGATTATATACATTTTTTAATGTATTTTCCTTATTTAACATGTAATATGATTCTAATACAACATTATTAATAATTATTAGTAATAATATTATAATTAATATAGAAATACTTAATGTTAAAAACAACTTTACTCGTACAGATTTAAATGCTTCTTTTAGTTTTTTCATTTACCTTCTCCTTGAATTATTTTATTTCAAATTTGTAACCAACGCCTCTCATTGTTTTTATGTATTTTCCTTTTTTACCTAATTTATGCCTTATCTTTTTTATATGACTATCTATTGTCCTTGAATCACCATAATAGTCATAATTCCAAACATTATTTAATATTTTATCTCTTGAAAGTGCTATATTTTCATTTTCCATTAAATATGTTAATAATTCATATTCTCTTAGGCTTAATTCTAATGTCTTACCATCAACTTTTACAGTCCTTCCTTCTTTATCTAATTCTATTCCACCATAATCTTTAGCCAAACTTTGTGTTTGATTAGTTCTTTTTAATATTGCCTCTACCCTTGCAACTAATATTTTAGGACTAAATGGTTTTGATATATATTCATCTACTCCTAGCTCAAATCCAAACAATTCATCTTGTTCTTCTCCCCTTGCTGTTAACATTATTATTGGAACTTTTGAGTCTTGCCTAATTTGTCTTAGAACAGACCATCCATCTAGCTTAGGCATCATTACATCTAACAATATTAAACTAATTTTATTTCTATTTTCCTCAAAAACTTCTAATGCTTTTTCTCCATCTTCTGCTTCTAAAATGCTAAATCCTTTTGCTCTTAAAAAGTCTTTTATAAGTTTTCTCATTCTTTGTTCATCATCTACTATTAATATGCACTTTTCATTCATTTTATCATCTCCTAAAAATTATGTCTTATTATACAAAATATTTATGTCTATTATGTGAATTTTTTTAAATTAAGTAGTTTATAAATAAAAACTGATATAAGACAACCTTACATCAGTTTTTATTTTACCCCATATAATCTCTTAGTTTTTTACTTCTACTTGGATGTCTTAATTTTCTTAAAGCTTTTGCTTCTATTTGACGAATTCTTTCTCTTGTTACTTGAAATTGGCGTCCAACCTCTTCAAGAGTTCTTGCTTTTCCATCTTCAAGTCCAAATCTTAATTTTAAAACCTTTGCCTCTCTAGGTGTTAATGTATTCATAACTTCTTCTAACTGTTCTTTAAGTAATGTATATGCTGCAGAATCATGTGGAGCTGGACTATCATCATCTTGTATAAAGTCCCCTAAATGACTATCATCTTCTTCTCCTATTGGTGTCTCTAAAGATACTGGGTCTTGTGCTATTTTTTGAATTTCCATAACCTTTTCTACTGGAATTTCCATTTCTTCTGCTATTTCTTCAACACTTGGTTCTCTTCCTAATTGTTGAAGTAAGTGTCTTGAAGTTCTTATTAATTTGTTTATTGTTTCTACCATATGAACTGGTATTCTTATTGTTCTTGCTTGATCTGCTATAGCTCTTGTTATTGCTTGTCTTATCCACCATGTAGCGTAAGTACTAAATTTAAAACCTTTGGTATAGTCAAATTTCTCTACTGCCTTTATTAATCCCATATTTCCTTCTTGTATTAAGTCTAAAAATAACATTCCTCTACCTACATATTTTTTTGCAATACTTACAACTAATCTTAAATTTGATTCTGCAAGTTTTTGTTTTGCTTCTTCATCATCTTCTAAAATTCTTTTGGCTAAATCTAGTTCTTGCTCATATGTTAAAAGTGGTATTCTTCCTATTTCTCTTAAATACATTCTTACAGGATCATCTACATTTATTCCTTCATAACTTGTGTCTGTTATTTCATCTAATTTTAAGTTTTCTACTTCCTTTAAATCTTCAACATCTGGTTCTTCTTCAAAGTCATCATCTCTTAGTAAATCTACTCCTATTTCCTCAAATGCATCAAATACTTGGTCTATTTGGTCTGGCTCTACATCATCTAATTCTTTTGCTAAGTCTTCATATGTTATTTTACCTTTTTCTTTTGCCTTTTTTAATATAGAATTTACCTTTTCATCTTTTACCTTTTTAGCTTCTTCACTTGTTATGTCTTTTTTGTCTTCTTGTTTTTTACCTTTACTATTCTTTTTTATTTCTTCTTTTATTTCTTCTTTTATTTGTTTTTTTCTTGTTGTTTTTGTTTCTTTTTCAATTTCTTTTTTGTTTTCTTCTTCTTTATTTTTAGTAGAAACCTTTTTTGTTTCTTCTATATCTTCTTTTTTATTAGCCATTATTTTTCCTCCTACTTAATTTTTGCTAATTTATATATAATTTCATTAAGTTCATTTAATAAGTTTTCTTGTTCTTCTTTGCCTAAAGTTTGTTTTCTTAGTTCCATTATTTCTTGCTTACGTTCTTGCAACTTATCTTTTTCATAATTTTTTAATAAGTCATCAATTGCTTTTTCTGTATTTTCTATTTCAAAATCTTCTGCAAGTATTGCTGTAACATGGTTTTGTTCTTCTTCAGTCAAATTATCAATTATGCTACTTATATTACTATTTCCTTTTTCAAATTCTTCATACAATTTCTTTGCTATTAGCTTGTCTATTTCATATTTAAAATCTTCTGGCTTTACATTTTGCTTTATTATTTCATACACATTATTTTCCTCATTCAAAAGCAGTGATAAAATTGTATCTTCTCTATTTTTAATTTTCTCAGATACTGCTTTTTCCTGTTTTTTATGTATTATTACTGGCTTAGTTTTTTCTAAGATTTTTTCACTTTTTACATTTGAATATGTTAATTTGTTTACTTGAGCATAAATTGCTTCCTTTGAAATATTATATGTTTTAGAAATGTTTTCAATGTATACTTCTTTTTCTATATTATTATCTACTGATGAAATAATTTTAGCAATTTCGTTTAAAAACTTTATTTTATCACTTGTATTTTCTAAATTTAAATCTTTTTTTAAAATTTTTACTTTATATTCTACAAGTGAAAGAGCTTTTTCCATTAAATTTTGAAACCTTACATTACCATATTTTATAACATATTCATCTGGATCTTTTGCACCTTCCATTTGTAACACTCTCATGTCACATCCCATGTTTTGTAATATTTCAATAGACCTTAAAATTGCTGTTTGTCCGAGCTCCATCTGAGTCAAATCCTAATATTACTTGTTCTGCGCTTCTTCTTAATAGCCATCCTTGATTTTGAGTTAATGCTGTTCCAAGCGCTGCAACCACATTAGTTATACCTCTTTGATGCAATGATATTACATCCATATATCCTTCTACAATTAATATTTTTTTTAATCCACCATGTTTTTTTGCAACATTCAATCCAAATAAATGCCTTCCTTTACTATACACAATATTTTCTGGTGAATTTATATATTTAGGTTTTGAGTCATCTAGTACTCTTCCACCAAAAGCTATAACTCTTCCTCTTTCATCACATATTGGAAACATTAATCTATTTCTATATCTGTCTATAAATTTTCCATTTTCATTTTTATTTACTAAACCAGACTCTAATATTTCTTGTTCTCCAAAGCCTTGCTTTTTTAATTCTTTATAAAGTTCGTCAAATTTGCCTGAAAATCCAATTCGGTACGCTTTTAATGTTTCATTGGTTAATTTTCTTTTCTTTACATATTCTTGTCCCATTTTGGCTTCTGGTTTATATAAATTTTCATGATAAAATTTTGCTGTAAATTCATTTACTTTATAAACTTTTGCCTTTAATTCCTCTTTAGCTGAATCTGCATTATTTTCTAGTGTTGGAAGTACTATATTTGCTCTTGCTGCTAGATTTTGTACTGCCTCTATAAAGCTCATATTTTCTATTTTTGATAAAAATGTATATACATTTCCGCCTACTCCACAGCCAAAGCAGTGAAATATTTGCTTATCTGGTGAGACTGAAAAAGAAGGTGACTTTTCATTATGAAATGGACATAGTCCAAAATAATTTCTTCCGCTTCTTTTT